>JAATFV010000116.1 GCA_015655015.1 Chitinophagales bacterium
CTTCGGACAGGAACGCCCCTTCGGACAGGAACGCCCCTTCGGACAGGAATGCCCCGTCAGACGGAGCCGCCCGATCGGTGAAAGCCCCCACCGTTCTGACCATGTCCAGGAAAGATATGGCCCAGGCCATCGGAGTGGCGCCGGAGTCCTTTATCCGGACGGTAGCAGATTTTAAAGAGGAAAAGCTGATCGACATCCGGGATAGAAAAATAATTATACTCGATGAAAATAAATTGAGAAACCTGCGGAATTGAAATAACACAGACATCAATACCTTTTTTGCTGTTTCCGGTAAAACCACCGCTTGGCCATTTCAGCAGCGCCAAGATAGGCCGGAATGATCAGCAGCATCCAGCCATAAAATGAAAGGGGTAAGCGTACAAATCCGAACAGACCGGCCAGCGGGGTTAAGGGAAACGCCAATACCACTGCGACGATCAGGCAGGTGGCTATTAATAAATATTTACCCGGCAGGCTTTTCAGGAAGGGCAGCGTGGTACGGACCACCAGCACGATCAGCGTGGCTGAAATAACGGATTCTACGAACCAGCCTGTCTGAAAGGTCTTTTCATTGGCCTTCATAAGAAAAAGCAGCACACCGAAAGTAAGATAGTCAAAGACAGAGCTTAAAAGCCCGAAGATCAGCATGAAGCGCTGTATAAAGTGAATATCCCAGCGCTGCGGTTTTTCTATAGCCGCGGCATCGACCCGGTCTGTCGCAATAGTCATTTCCGGAAAATCCGTTAAGAGATTGGTCAGTAATATTTGTTTGGGCAATAAAGGCAGAAAGGAAAGGAATAAGGAAGCGCCGGCCATACTGAACATATTCCCAAAATTGGCGCTGGTGGCCATAAAAACGTATTTCATGGTATTCGTAAAGGTCTTGCGCCCTATGATGATCCCTTCCCTCAGGACAGCCAGGTCCTGATCCAGCAAGACAATATCTGCCGCCTCCTTGGCTACATCCACAGCAGCATCAACGGAAATGCCAACATCGGCAGTATGAAGGGCCGGTGCATCATTTATCCCATCTCCCATGAATCCGACTACATTCCCGGCTTTTTTAAGACAGCGGATAATACGTTCCTTTTGATTAGGTTCGACTTCTGCAAAAATATCGGCATTGCCGGCCTGTTGCATCAGGGCGCCATCACTCATCTTGCTGAGCTGGGCGCCTGTGAGTATAACGGGATTAACAATGCCTATCTGCCGGGCGATATTATCCGCCACCAAGGCGTTGTCGCCGGTGATCAGCTTTAGCTGCACTCCCAGCTGCTGAAGGTTGTGAAGGGTCTCCTGGATATTTTTTTTCGGAGGATCGAATAAAGTAATAAATCCCAGGAAGATCATATTATTTTCTTCTTCCCGGGTAAAGTCCCGGTCATCAGCGGTCATCTTATACGCAACACCCAATACCCGGTATCCCGCGGCGCTCAATTGCCGGTATTGTTCGATGATCAGACCTCGTCGGTCTTCTATCGATAATAATTCCCCTTTCCCCGTCTCGGCCCTGTCACAGATTTCCAGGATGGAGCTCAGCGCACCTTTGGTGATCGTAAAATTTTCCTTCCCATTTTTCACTTGTACGGATAGCCGCTTACGGATAAAATCATAGGGTATTTCACATTGAACAGTGAAGATCGCTGCAGAGGCTTTATAAACGCTGCAAATGGCTTCGTCGATGGGATTGTGAAATCCCTGTTGCAGGGAAGCATTCAGCCCGGCAAACTGAAGCGTTTTTTCCGAATGGAGCCCTTCTATATCCAAAGTTTCCTTTATCGTCACCTTCCCTTCGGTGATCGTCCCGGTCTTATCCGAGCAAAGGATGTTCATGCTGCCGAAATTCTCAATGGAAGACAATCGCTTGACAATTACTTTCTTTTTTGCCATGGCCCTGGCCCCCGCAGCCAGGTTGACCGTTATAATAGCCGGCAGCAATTGCGGGGTGAGCCCGACAGCTAAAGCCAGGGAAAATAAAAAGGAATCCAGGGCGGGTTTGTGCAGGAGCACATTGATGGCAAAGATGATGAACACCAGTATTAAGGTGATTTCCATCAGCATATAACCAAAACGGCGTATGCCCCTTTCAAAATCTGTCTCCGGGGGCTTGATGCGTAGCTTGTCCGATATTTTGCCGTACTCGGTTTGCCGGCCTGTCCTGATGACCAGGGCGCTTGCCTTTCCGCTGATGACATGGGCCCCCATGAACAAGGTATTGCTTCTTTTGGACAAGGGCGTATCTACAGGAAGGATGCCTGCGTTTTTTTCCACCGGGTAGGTTTCGCCGGTAAAAGCCGCCTCATCAATAAATAGCTCCCGGGAATCCAACAGTAAGCTATCTCCCGGAATGGTGTCCCCTGCGGAGAGAACAATTATATCTCCCGGAACGATCTTCTCCATCGGTAATTCACTTTCCACACCCTCCCTGAGGATCCGGCAGCGTATCTGTACCATCTTTAATAATTCTTCGACAGCATGGGCGGCGCCTTTTTCCTGCCAAAAACCCAGGCAGCTGCTAATTAAGACAATGATCAGAATAATAATGGCATCTGTAATATCTCCCAGCCCCATCGATAAAAAAGCGGCTCCTACCAGCAAAAGGGTTAGAGGACTTTTAAATTGCGCTAAGAAAAGAAAGATCGGGGATGACCGGGCAGCGCCTTTCAGGGTATTGAGGCCATAGGTTTTCAGCCTCTCTTCTGCTGTTGCGAGGGGGAGTCCTTTTTCCGTACAGGAAAGGATCTGTAAAGCCTCTTTTTTGTCAAGATTCCAAAAAGTGTCCAATGAAGAGGTGGAGAAGGTCTGCTGCATCGGTATTACTGATTGTAGTACAATGTAGGTAAATTTTCCCGGTAAGCCTTCCCCGGTAAGTCTTCTGCGGTAAAGATTCTCTGGTACAGATTCTGCGCTAAGATTCTGCGCTAAAAATTCTCCGGTAAAGATTCTCTGACAAAGGATGCTCTTCTTCTAAAAGGATGCTCTTCTTCTATTGACACCCCTTCAGGTTATCCGGCTGATGGCCTCTCCTTCCCTATTCTGCTGCTCCAGGGTCCAGTCGGCAGTCAGGCACGTTTCGACCCATACGTTCCCCGAACGCCGGAGGATCATCATCGACAACCCGAAAATTGCCTCAAAGTCCTGTACAATCTGATCGACGGTCTTATACCCATCGATATTGATGGTTCCCCGGACCCTTTGTCTTCTGAACAACGGCGCTCCATCTCCGATATAGGGTCTTAGAAAATCGATCTTCAGAAAAGGATACCTTTCCCCGAATTCATATTGGATGTATTGAAAAGAACGTTTATCATCTATATATAATTCCATAGCTCTCACAGCTGGATCTTCATTGAAAGGTTCATATACTTTTATTTATTGGTAAAAATCGTTTTGAAATGTATGGTGATCTCCGGACGGGCCTTTATCGTTCCAAAAAGGGCCGTAGGCGGCTTCACGCCATAATCGATCATATTGAGTTTTTGCGTCCCTTCAAACTGCAGCTTGTCCTGTCCAAGCACAAATGAATTCACCTGCATGATAACGGCCCGGGTCACGCCGGCCAGCGTCAGGTTGCCTTTTACGGAAAGGGCCTGTTCACCCGCATGCACCTGCTTCAATTTAACAGGAGCCGTCAGCAGGAATAATATCTCCGGATAGTCATCCGCCTTGAGCGAGCTATAGGTTTTGTTGTCCATTGGCGCCCCCATATCGCTTTTAATGGAACGTACTTCCATCTTTATACGGATCCCCTGAAGGTTTACGCTTCCGTCCCCGTTCAGATCAGCCACCATCTCTCCGGTAACATTGCCGACAGAATCTTTCCAGTCACGCAGATTAGTGGTGCCGAGAATGGTAACCGAATACGCCCTGGTAAGTGTATACGTATTTTGACTGCGGGGACCGGCGCTGAGCAGCACACCTGCCAAAAGGAGGAAAAAGAGATATTTGCTGAGGGTTCTCATGGGTTCAATTTTTCAAAAACAAAACCCGCAACAACTCCTTGCAGCAAGCCAAACACCCACCAGGTACCGACCATCGAAAGCGATACATCGATAGCGCTGTAAATAAGCCACATCACCGGGAAGATGGCAATCAGGGCATATATAAATCCGAATTCGATCCCACGGGCCAGGAAATTGCCTGTCAGGCAGCCTTTAAAGCGGTCCCAGAACCACGAGAGCGCCAGTCCGATGACAAAAGGATGGGCATAGTAGATCATAACCCGGCTGGCCTGGGTATCGAAAGCAGGACTATAATACTGTACCGCTACATTGGGCAAGAGCAAGATGGTGAGATACAAGGCGGCGATACTAAGGATTAATAATACAACACCGGCAACTAATCCCGATAGAATTATTTTTTTCAATTTCATATTGGTAAAACTACCATCAGCCGGTTGCCCTTCCGATGACTCGTATCATGGGATAGGATGATTATTGTCACCAGCTTAAGGCCCCATCATGAGACCGCATGATTATTTTGCCCTGCTTACGAGCCCATCGCCCTTCCCTTCTATATCGCCCTCCCTTTTTATATAGTCATCTGCCCCACCTGGCGGCCGCCATCGTCCAGCATCTCCAGGTTCAATCTCTTTCTGTCCGCATTGACCCTGATGATCGTGCGTTTTCCATCCTGTGGCCCGCCACCGATCACGACCGGATAGTTATGCTGGCCTTTCACCGGAGAATGGATGCCATAGACATGCGTGTGACCGGAAATCAACAGATCGATCTTCGCCTCATTCAAAATAGTCCCCCAGCTCTCCCGGCAGTGATTGGTGCCGTGCCAGTCCCCGGCATGGTACAAGGGAATATGGCTGAATACGATCTTATATTTCGCCTTTTTGAAGGCCGGCTTTTCCACCTCTTTTTTCAACCATTCCGCCTGGTGGACCCGGTAACGGTCAAAATCCGCCAGCCCGAAGTATTGGGGATGATCGTCATTTTTATCTTCTCCCGAATCAAGCACGATCGCATAGACAGGCCCCCATTGAAAAGAAAAATAGAACTCCGGGGAGTCGCTGTTAAAATATTCCGGCAGATGACGGGCGAACTTTCCACGCATCTCATGATTGCCGCGGGAAAAAAAGAAAGGAATGCCGGCAGAGAGGCCGGCAAATGGCGTCAGCAGATGATCGACCAGTTGATCCTCTCCAGTCTGAAAGTCGAACATATCGCCATTCAGGAAGACGAAATCCTTTTTATCGCCGCCCTGGTATTTCAGCAGAAGCGGAAAGGATTCGGGACGGTCATGGATATCATTGAATATTAAAAACGAAACGCCTTCCCCATGGGGATCAGGCGTTTCGAAAGAATAAGCGTCGCTCAGATACGTATCTCCATAGGTGACCTGGTAAGGCTGGAAATCTTCCACTTTTTTAGAGCAGATCCGGTAGTAATATTTTTGCCCCGGTCCCAGATCATCGATGGTGATGGCATGAACGGTATTATAAGCCTGTACCAGGCCATCGTTAATGGTTTCCGCTTTTTTATCCAGCCGGTCCTTGCCCGCGCCATACTCTATCCAGCTGAAACAAGGGACATGGGTAAGCCAGCGAACGGTAATCCTGTCGGGAAAGGGCGACTGAAGATAAGGGCCGGCTTTTAAAATGATATCCCCGGATAAAATGACATCCCGGGAACGCTGACGGTCAGCTCCCCCATCCGATGCCGCAGCCAGAGAATTGGCAGGTCCCAGCCCTGCCAGTCCCGCCACGCTTAACAAAGAAAGGAATTTTCTGCGGCCCGGTCCCATCCCCTTTACTCTTTTGGTCATATTATTTAAATTATAGCCATTAATTATATCCGTTGTCGAGGAACTTAATTATATCCGTTGTTGAGGAACTTAATTACATTTGCTGTTCCTCCTTTAATTATACCCGTTATTCTGCGTGAGCTTCGAATTAAGATCCCTTTCACTCTGGGGGATCGGCCACAAATAAAGCGCATCCGTAAAATGCCAGACATCCAGCTGCTGACCTGTTATATTCCTGATGACCTTCCCATCCATTAATTGTTTGGCGATACCCCATCTCCGGATGTCGGAATAATAGGTGCCTTCAAAGGCCATTTCTATCCTCCGTTCATGACGGATGAGCTGACGCATTCCATCCTGTGTCTGTCCGGCAGCAATAGCAGGCATGCCCACCCCTGCCCTGGCCCTTACCTGGTTGATAGCGTCATACACGGTGGCATCCGGGCCGCTGACCTCATTTTTTGCCTCCGCATACATTAACAGGACATCGGCATAGCGGAAAACAATAAAATTAAGCGGCGAATCGCCCCAGTTAAAACCATCGACCGTGAGGACATGCTTGCGGGGAAGGTAACCGGTATAGCTGGACGCAGAAGTTCCGATCTGGATGCTGTTATAAGGAATATTCCTCCAGGTTGCACCCGGGCGAACGATCGTATAGTCCATCCGCGGGTCCCTGTTATCATAAGGATTAGCCGGATCATACCCCGATGCCGGGTCCGTGATCGGCAATCCGCTCTTCATCTCATACGCATCGACAAGATCCTGGGTGGCGAAGATCTGGTCCCAACCTTTGCCGTAAGAGCTAAGCGGTCCCATCAGGCCGTCCAGGGGGCTGCCTTCGCCCAGTCCGGGGGCCGCATATTGTACGTCGAAGATCACTTCTTTGTTATTCTCTGCGGCTACATTGGTGAACATGCCGGCATAATCGGTATACAGCTGGTATTGTCCCAGGTCCATTACCTGTTTGGCCGCGTCGGCAGTTTCCTGGAACTGGTTGTTCAGCAGGTAAGCCCGGGCTTTCAGGGTCAGCGCAGCGCCCTGCGTGGCCCGGCCGATATCCGATGCACCATAGGTGACCGGAAGGTTTTTGGCGGCCAGATCACACTCGGATACGACATACGCCAGCACTTCTTCCTTTGTATTACGTCCGGGCAACGGGGCGCCCAGCTGCAATATCTCCTTGACAAGCGGTACGCCGCCATAATAGTCCACGAGATCGTAATAAAACAGCGCCCGTAAAAATCCGGCTTCGGCCAGGAGACGGGCCTTTAAGGTGGCATCCATCGTTATACCGGGGATCTTTGCCATCGCCAGGTTGGCCTTATAGATCCCGTTATACAATTGCCCCCATTTGTCGCTTACAGGAGTAGCGGTGGTAGGAAGCAGGTTACCTTCTGCAATAGCGGCATAACCATTCTTATACCCGCTCCAGATCCAGCCATTCGGCGTAATGCCATCCGTCTCCGGCATAAAGGCGTAGATCTGGTAATTATGCTGCATCTGGTAGTAGATGGCCGTAATGCCGGCAAGAGCATCGGCATCCGTCTGCCAGAAAGTGGCGTCGGAAAGCTGGTCGGAAGGTTTGGTATTCAGATAGTTTTTCGTGCAGCTGCTGACAGCTAAAAAAAATATGGGGAGAACGAATAATAGCTTTTTCATGATTCTACATTTTCTGCAATTAGAAATCGGCCTTTAGAAATTAGCATTTAGAAAGTCGCGTTGATCCCAACCGTCAGTATGCGTACGTTGGGGTTTTCCATTTGATAATCCGTATAATTTCCTGTTTCCGGGTCCAGGCCATTGTATTTGGTCCAGGTGAACGGGTTTTGCGCATTGGCATAGAGCTGCAGGTGCGTACTGTGTATTTTTTGCACCCATCCGGACGGCAGATTATAAGACAGCTGTAAGTTCTTAACCCGTAAGAACGAGCCGTTTTGCACCCAGAAAGAAGAAGGCTGGGTGTTGTCGCCATTATTATCGGTGGTCAGCCGGGGAATATTGCTGTTCGGGTTCTGAGCCGACCAGGCATTTAGAAAAACAGCATTGATCTCTCTTCCCGGCCTTACGCCGCTGGTATACCACAGGTTCTGCAGATACCTGCTGACACCGGATACTCCCTGGAACAGGGCAGACAGCACGAGCCCCTTATATCCTATCGCCGCGCTGAAACCATACGTGTATTTGGGAATAACGCTTCCCATAAAGACCCTGTCCTTGCCATCGATGACCCCGTCCTTATTGACATCCAGGTATTTTAAGTCGCCGGGTTTATTGGTGCCCGAAAGTTTCTGCTTCGCCCATTTGTCTATTTCTCCCTGGTTCTTAAAGGTCCCCTCTGACTGGTAACCGAATAAGGCATTGATAGGCAACCCCTGTTTAACGATCGAGTTATTGCCGATGCTCTGGATCACATCGGGATTGCCTTGAAAATACAGGACCTTGTTGGCGTTATAGCTCAGGTTGCCGCTGATGGAATAGTCGATCTTCCCCGCCTTGTCCTTATAACCCAGCGAGGTCTCCCACCCCTGGTTACGAACAACTCCCACATTCTGATAAGGAGCCGTCAGGCCTCCATACAAGGTCGACAAAGGCAGCTGTACCAGGATATTGCTCGTCTTGCGGTTGTACCAGTCAAAAGTGAAGTCCAGCCGCTGTTTGAACAGGGTGATGTCCGCACCGGCATCCGAGGTAGTGGTCGTTTCCCAGGTAATATTCGGGTTGGACAGCGCGGTAGGCGCCAGACCGGCATTAAGAGTGTTGCCGAAAATATAGTTCTGCCCGGCGGAGTACAGGTTCAGGTACTGGTATAAACTGATGTTCTGATTGCCCAGCCTGCCCCAGGAACCTCTGAACTTGATATCATCCACGAAAGAAAGATCAGCACTTTTGAAAAAGCTATCTTCACTCAATCTCCAGGCGGCAGAGAAAGAGGGAAAGAGCCCCCAGTGGTGCTCCTCAGCAAAGCGGGATGACCCGTCATACCGGAGGTTGGCTTCCACAATATACTTGCCTTTATAATCGTAGTTGACACGACCGAAGTAAGAAGAAAGAGCGGATTTGGAAGATGTCCCGGTGACCAGCGGTGTGGACAAGCCGGCATTGAGCTCCCAGGTATTATTGGAGGGAAACCCCTGGATGCTGCCCGTGAAATAATTGGACTTGTACGATTCCCGGCTGGTGCCCGCCAGGACACTCAAATGATGCCGCTGAGCAAACGTCTTCGTGTAATTAAGCGTAGAGAAAAAGGTAAGCGACAGACTGTTGTCATTGCGCTCGTTGAGCACGGAAGGAACAGAGGCATTATTCACCGTGATCTGGTTGGTCTGAAAGTTCCAGAGATTCTGGATCGGCCCCGAAAGCTTGTATTGCTTGCTCTCTTTGTTATAGATTTCGGCGCTCCCGTTGACCTGCCATTTCAGCCCCTTCAACAGGTCCCACTCTCCATATAGTTTACCGAAGGAATACTGGCCATTCTGCGGGTAGAACCAGGTATTCATGTACTGTAATGGATTTACCACATTGTTGCTTTCATCGGCCGTATTACGTCCGCCATATCGGGTCGTTCCGTTATTTACCATGACGGGAGTGGTTCCGGGGGTGGAATTGGCGCTATAATAGAGCAGTGTGGTAACGTCGAAGGGCTCTTTCACATCATTCCAGTAAGCGGCAATGTTGCCGCCGATCTTTATCTTATCGTTGATCTTATGGTCCAGGTTGAGCCGCAGGTTATACTTTTTCGCATTCGTCGTCTTCATGATCCCATTATCCGACAGGAATCCCATAGAGAGATAAAAGTCTGTCCGCTCATTTCCACCGCTTACGGAAAGATTGTGGTTCGTGATAGAGCCCTGTCCGAAAATGATGGGCAGCCAGTTGGTATTCGGGTAGAGCGTCCTGTCCGTAGCATTCTTCCAGCCATCGATCGTCGCCGGCTTGAAAAGGTCAGCATTGCCGGGATTGTCCGCCTTATTTATTTGGTTCGTCAATTCCATATACGTTGGATAATCCGTTACCGTTTTGAAAAGGTGGGTGGCATGATTGCTACCGGCATACCCGTTATAGTTCACTACCGTTCTGCCATTCTTTCCCCTTTTGGTGGTCACCAGGATGACGCCGTTGGCGGCACGCGAGCCATAGATGGCGCTGGAAGCTGCATCTTTTAAGATGGAGATGCTGGCCACATCATCGGGATTGAGATTATTTAAAGAGCCTACGATTCCGTCGATGATTATCAGTGGGTCGGAGCCGTTTAAGGTGCCGACACCCCTGATCCGAAGGACGGCTCCCGTATGTCCCGGCTGGCCGGTCGTCTGCGACACGGAGATTCCGGAAGCCAATCCCGCAAGCGCATTGGAGACATCGGTGATCGGCCGGTTCTGTAATTCCTCGTCATAATTGACGGACGATACCGATCCGGACAGGTTTACTTTTTTCTGGGTCCCGTAACCGACAACCACCACCTCATTCAGCTTATTGATCCTTGCCTCCAGGGTGAGATCAAGCTGTGTTCTGCCATGCAGCCTGGTCTCATAAGTCTCCAGGCTAACGCCGGTAAAAATAAGAAGAGAGTTGGCATCTACATTCGTCAGCGTGAATTCTCCGTTGTCATCAGTAGCCGTCATGTGCTGTCCCCCCTTCACGGAAATGGTGATACCGGCAAAGGGTTCTCCTTTTTGATTGACGATCCGCCCATGAACAGTGATAGGAGGCGGAGGCAGGGCAGGGAAAAAAGTAGTGGGCGTGATCGCTGTAATGGCAGGTTGTTTGGTGCTGATCACAATAGTGTTGCCCTGGATGGAAAAGCTCAGAGGCTGATCCTTCAGACTTTCTTCCAATGCGGTCATTAACGGCGTTTCTTTGAGATTGACGTTGACCCGCTTAGCGTCTGCGAGATCCTGGCTATGATAGAAAAACACATACCCCGTTTGTTTCCGGATAACGGAAAAGATCTTTTCGAGCCGGACGTTCTTTGCCGCAAACGTCACATTCTGGGAAATGCTCCTGGCAGTCGCCTGAAGCAAGATCACCGTGAGTAAGAGAGAAGTCATCCTCATAGCTAGCCAAATTTGAGGGGTGATCCCGCAAAAAACGGGACGCCTGGTTGTACTAATAGCTGTACTAATAGTAATTTTCATACTTTTGTTAGTGCTTGGGTTAAACAATAAAGAGTCTTTGCCGATTTTTATAATTGGGGAGCCCGGGCTTTAGCCGTTCCGCCTGACTCGCGGAGCGGTTTTTGCTTTATGGGCGCCCTGTGTTAACTATTTATGGACAGCTATTTATGGAAAGCGGACGTTCCGCTTTTACGGACAGATCACGATTTGCGGGCAACTCACACAACTCACATCTGCAAGCAACCCACATCTGCCAGGACCTCACATCTGCGAGCAACCCACGTTCTGCGAGTTCCTTCCGTTTTACTGAAATATGACGATCCGCTTATCTTCCTCGATCCTGAAATGCACCCTTGCCTGTTCCAGTACTTTTAAGACCTGTGCCAGGGAGAGGTTGCGCCCGATCTCGCCTTTAAAATCCTGCCAGTCGGGAATGGGTCCGCTATATTTTACTTCTACATCATACCAGCGTGCGAGCTGCCGCATCACCGTCCGGATGTCCGCATTATCGAAATTAAAAACCCCGTTCTTCCAGGCTATGGCATCCTCTACATTTGCTTCCCCAACGCTGATCCTGTCCATCCCTGCCCTGTTGCGAAAAACAGCCGCCTGCTGTCCGGGGACGATACGTACTTTGCCGGATGAATTACTCACGCTGACCGATCCTTCCAGCAGGGTGGTCTTTAACGCCGGTTCGTCTTCATAGGAATTGATGTTGAAATGAGTGCCCAGGACAGTGACGTCTTCCTTATCCGTTCTCACGACAAACGGTTTGGCCGCATTATGAGCCACCTCGAAGTAAGCTTCTCCCGTCATTTCCACGAGTCGTTGTTTGCCGCCGTTAAAGGAGGTGGGATAACTGAGAGAGGAGGAGGAATTGAGCCATACTTTCGTTCCGTCCGGCAGGGTGATCTGGAATTGTTTTCCTTTGCCGGTAGATAAGGTGTTGCGTAAAATTTCCGGGTTATTCCCGGCCTGTGCGAGACCGTTGCTTCCCTGTGCCGGATCATTGCTTCCATGTGCCGGATCATTATTACCCCGGATGAGGTAAGCCACTCCCCCACCCGCCTGTTTCACTACCTGTGTATTGCCCTGTTGCGTGACCATACCATTGCCGATACTGTCCAGGGTGATCTTCGAACCGTCCGCCAGCTGCAGGACGGCGCCATTGGTGCCGGGAGCTACATCATTTTTAAAGGACCGGGCTTTTACCAACGGGACGTTGTGCTCTTTTCTAACGGCCAAAAATATCCCCCCTCCGATCAGCAGAATGAGGACCGCCGCCGCTGCCAGCCACCGCCGGAGCCTTACAATCTTATATTCCATTGCGCTGGCCTGCTTAAATTTTGTTGTTTGGGCCTGCCTGTGTTCTGCTGTTTTAGCCTGCATGCGTATATTCGACAGCATCTTTTCCCGCCGTTTGCCGTCGGTAAAGCCGGTGTGTTTTTCTTCAAAGCCGGACTCCCGGATAAGCTGTTCGTCCAGCAAAGCCGAATTCCCCTCCACCAGGGCAAAAAATTCTGCCAGCTCGCTTTCACTTAAGGAGTCCTGGAGGTATCCGTTTAACAATTCGTTGAATCTGGACATGTTAGGATAGATTTCTTTTGGGCTGTCAGATTGTGCGCCGGCTTAAAGACGACCAATAAGACTGCCTGTACCAGTTGAAAAGAAAAAATTATTGAAATAAAATTTCAGCCGCGGTATAAAGAAGGGCCGCCAGGCAAACCAGTTCCCTGGAATGCGCCTGAAGGTAGTTGCGGATAGTGCCCAGCGCTTTATTCAGGTGGTTGCGGACGGTAAGTCTTGAAATATTCATTTTCAGGGCAATTTCATCCAGGGGCAGTCCGTCATTGCGCCGCAGGTCATAAATGACCTGCTGTTGCGGCGGCAGCGTTGCAACCACCCTGGCGATCATTTCCCGGGATTCTTTGAAGATCAGCTCCTCATGGGGAGTAAGGGCCGTTTCTTTAAAATATCTGACGAGCTGCTGCTGATATTTTTTCTCCCGCAGGCGCCTCCTCAAAAAATCAATGATATGATTGCGGGTCAGGATGAAAAGATGGTCTTTGAAACTATGTACTTCTCTTAGCTTTTCCCTTTGCAGCCATAGTTTCAGATAGATCTCCTGAACGATCTCTTCCGCGCTCTCCGCGGTTTTGGTATAGGCGATGGCAAAGCCATAGGTAATATCCGAATATTCTTCAAACAGCCGGGTGAAAGCCCGATCATCTCCCCCGGCGACCCGGAGAAGTAAATCTTTTTCGTTCCCGATAGAAAAGCTGTCCATTATTCCGCAAAACTAAATGTTCCCCTGTTGGACCGATATTAATTAAATATTAACAACGGCAAATAAGAGTATAATTCTGGTATTAAAATTGCCGGTACATATTTACAAAAAATAAATCAAATGGTAACATTCCCGCGCTTCATGATGACTGTTGCACAGGGAGGATCACGGTAAAAAGGGCGCCGCTTGCCGGATTGGCGGTGGCAAAGATATGTCCACGATGATGCTGCACTATTTTTTTACACATGGCCAGACCGATACCTGTGCCGGGATAGTCTTTTTTGCCATGCAGCCGTTGAAAAATGCTGAAGATCTGTTCAGCATGGACCTGATTGAAACCAATGCCATTATCCTTTACTTCGATCCTGTAATAGGATCGGCCATTTTCGTACAGCGAATAACCGGCGGCCTCTTCTTTCGGGAGAACGGAGGTAGTGATCATGATGACCGGGGGCTTATCTTTCCGGGCAAATTTCAAAGCATTCGATATAAGATTGCCGAATAGCTGGGCCATTTGCAAAGGATTGGCTTCGATGACCGGTAAGCCGGCATAGTGAATTTGCCCATTCGTCTGCTCCATCAATAATTCAAAATCAGTTTTGATACCTTCAATAACCTGCTGCAGGTCCACGCGGGCAAAAACACGATTATCTTTTGAGATTTCGGAATAGGCAAGAACACCCCTGATAAGGGCCAGCATCCGTTCTGTGGAATTATTTATCCGGGAAAGATAAGTTTTAGAAAGGTCGTTTATAGTATTCCCAAGGCTGCCTTCCAGCATTTGGGTAAAGGTGCTTACTTTCCGGATGGGCTCCTGAAGGTCATGGGAGGCGATATAGGCAAACTCGGCCAGCTCTGCATTCGATCGCTGCAGGTTATTGTTCGCTTCATTCAGCGCCGCCGTTCGTTCGGCCACTACCTCTTCTACTTTCCGGCGGGCGATTACCTGGCCAGTCACGTCAACCGCCACGGCTATGATCCCTGAAATGATCCCGTCCGGCTCTCTGAACGCTTCATACAAAAAGTCTACATACACTATTTCTATTTTACCATTCCGCGGCAGGGTGACGGGCACATTCTGGGCGGAAAATGCTTCACCGGTAGTAAATACGTTTTCTAATAACTGTTCAAAACCCTGGTCCCTGGCTTCAGGCAGACCTTCAAAGATGGGCCTGGACAAAATCGCCCCGGGAGATTTGCCCCATAATTCGATCATGCGGTCATTGGCAATTTCCACCACATACTGCGAACCTCTGAAGATACACATGGCGACCGGGGCCTTAAGAATGGTGTTACGGAAGTTCTTTTCGCTTTCCTCAAGTTGCTGTTTGGCAAGCGCCTGCTCCTTTAAATGTTGAACTTTACCGGTTGTTTCCATACACACCACCAGGACACCTTCTATTTTTTCCGACTCAGTGATGACGGGGCTATAACCAAAAGTCCAGTAAACGTCTTCGATCCTGCCATTGCGGTAAATAGGGACCAGCTGATCCTCACTCCAGGTGGCTTCCCCGGTTAGCTTCACCTGTTGGATCAACGGATAGATGATATCCCAGATCTCCGGCCAGCAGTCTTTGGCTTTTTGACCTAAGGCCCGGGGATGTTTGCCCTCCCGGCCAAAACTCGGAAGATAAGCGTCATTATAGAACTGGATAAGATCTTCACCCCACCATAAGAACATGGGGAACCGGGAAGCAAGGATCATGGCTATTACAGTACGAAGGCTTTGCGGCCAATGTTCAGGACTGCCCACCGGGGTGGAAGACCAATCGTAATTCCGGATAAGCCTGCCCATCTCTCCGCCGCCTTGCAGGAAGTAGTGATCGCTTTTCTTATATTGTTTCCCTCTCTGCACAAGGCCTGGTTAATGAATGAATGATTTAAGAAAGGCGATATAATGAGGCTGGACGGGAATAACAATGCACCTCTTTTCGGGAACACAAGATCGGACGAAGAAGATCAGAACCTTTTATTTATCCGGCTCAAAATCCAGTGAAACCGAATTCATACAAAATCTCTTATGGGTTGGCGCCGGACCATCATCAAAAATATGTCCAAGATGCGAATTGCACCGACCGCATTCCACCTCTATCCGACGCATCCCAAAGGAATTGTCCTCCTTATAAATGACGCTGTTGGGCCGCATTGCCTCAAAGAAACTGGGCCAGCCGCAGGTGCTTGCGAACTTTGCATCGGAACGGAACAGGGAATTACCGCAAACGGCACAATAATAAGTGCCTCTGGCATCGGTATTCACATACTTTCCGATAAATGCCCTTTCCGTTTCCTGCTCACGGGCTACCCGGTATAATTCAGGCGGAAGGATCTTCTTCCATTCCGAATTTTTAACATGCAGCGGCTGGATGTCTGTACGGGAATAATACGGGTTCTGCTTTTGAGTGTCGTTCATACTTTGTTTTTGTTGTGCCCTGCTCTTGCAGACAGACAAGGTCATGAATGCAAGGAACAAAACTATTGTAGATCTCAGTAGCGTATTTTTCATTGCTCTTCATTTACGGGCCGTATGCTGGTAAAGTTAGTGAAAAAAACCATCGGACGATCCCTCCCGGCATCCCCATTCTACGGCCGCATCCCTAAATCACCTTCCGGTGATTTCTCCCCCACTCGATCATTTCAGTCAGCAACGGCCACAAAGTCCTGGCATAGTCGGTGAGCTCATATTCGATCAGTACCGGAGTTTCGCTGCGCACCGTCCGGGAGACCAGCTTATTCAATTCCATTTCTTTCAGCTCCCTGGATAACATCCTGAACGTGATATTCGGAATGCTCTTGCCAATCTCTCTATAACGCTTGTTGCCATTTCTTAAAGACACGATGATCAGCATCTTCCATTTACCGCTGATCACATACAGCGTGTCATGGATATACTTCATTTCAGGACAGGAATAATCGCAGGCAGCGGTCTCTTTCATGGTAAATGATGCTATACTTTTGTATACTGCACACAAAAGTATAGCATACCGTCGATACCTTTGTCATCAAATCAAAAATAAAAATGAAAAAATTAGACAACAAAGTCGCTGTGATCACAGGTGGTAACAGTGGAATAGGACTGGCAACGGCAAGATTATTGGCGGAACAGGGCGCCAAAGTAGCCGTAACAGGCCGTAACCCGGCATCTTTGAAATCGGCGGCAGTTTCGATCGGTCAGGGCGCTATCGGCATCGTAGCGGATGTCTCGGATCTGAACAGCATTGAGCATTCCTATAAAGAGGTCATTGAAAAGTTTGGTAAGATCGATGTGCTCATCGTCAATGCAGGCATAGCCATCTCAAGTCCCCTGGCTGACTTCAGCGAGGAACAATTCGATCAGGTCAGCGATATCAATTTCAAGGGGACCTTCTTTTCCGTCAAGCTCGCACTGCCTTATCTCAATGACGGCGCTTCCATTATCCTGACATCCAGCGCCACCAATGAAAAAGGTTTTGCCGGTTATGCAGCTTATGCGGCCACCAAGGCAGCGATCCGATCATTAGCCAGGAGCTTCTCGTCAGAATTAATGGACCGCAATATCCGCGTCAACGTGTTATCGCCCGGCGCGATCGACACGCCAATCTATGGCAGGAACGGCCGTTCCAAAGAAGAGGTGGATGGCGTAAAAGATTACATGGCGAATCACATGATCCCCGCCAAACGTTTGGGTGCTTCCGAAGAAGTCGCCGAGGGGTTTCTATACCTGGCATCATCCGCTTCGAAATATATGATCGGGTCCGAGCTCGTCATGGATGGCGGGGTGAAAACATTGTAAAGTGACGACATCCATCCTTTGAAAATACCAAACGGGCTGACAACTATTGTTTCAGCCCGTTTGATGTATGATCCCTGCCGCCTCCAACGTATCCTTATACCGTTTAGGTTTCATTTGATGATGCTTCTCAAATAACCGCGTAAAATGGCTCAGGTTCGAAAAGCCGATATGATAACCCACCTGCGAAACCGAAAAATTCCTTAATAGCTGCGCCGCCTCGTTCATTCTTTCCACCTGGTAATAATTATAAATACTGTCCCCGAAGATCTGACGAAAAAGCTGTTTCATCTTCGTCGAGCTCATTCCGATATTCCTCGCCAGATCGGAGAGCTGGGGCGGAGAGCTGAGATCGGCCAGAATGATCGCCCGCACCTGGTATATTTTGTCAACATCTTCCTGGTTAACAGACAGCAAGGCGCCTGCCTTCCGGGAAAACAGCCTGGTGAATAAAAAATAGATCAGCTCCTGCGCCTTGATCTGGTAAAGCAAAACAGGAAGTTTTGTCGCTTCATTGATCAGGCTGAGCTGTTTCAACGTTTGTTCCATTTCCCTTGTCATCCCCTCATGAAGGAGAAAGGAAGGATTATCCCGGATGATACCTTCCATGATAGCGCCCTCCTCCCCCGGCTGTAAGATATCCAGCAGCGACTGACGGGTAGTGACAATCACCATAAAATTGATTTCCTCACCGGCCGGGATCCTCATTTCCGCAAAGAAATTACTGGTCCCAAACTCCACTTCATAC
Source organism: Chitinophagales bacterium (assembly GCA_015655015.1). GTDB lineage: Bacteria > Bacteroidota > Bacteroidia > Chitinophagales > Chitinophagaceae > Puia. Next base: position 17,673 of record JAATFV010000116.1, read on the forward strand.
CCTTTGCCGGTGGTAAACAAGGATTCGGGCGCTTCCTCCTTCGACCGGGCAGACCTCCTCCGGCCATCGAATTTCATGGTCAGCACATCTGTTTCTCCTGATAGATGGCGTCTCAGGATCAGCTCCTGTTTTAACGTATAATGATGCAGGCACAAGGACAATCCATTGTCGAGATAGACTTCCTGGATAAACCCCTCCCCCAGCGTTTCAGGAAGGAACACCCGGTCATTGGTCGCCTCCTTGTCAAAACGTTTGGCAAAAGCCGAGGTAAAGTGAAACCCCTTTTCAGCCCCGAATTCAAATACTGCTGCCATAAATAGTCAATTATCCTGGCTAAAAGATAGTTCATTTTCATGAATGAACAGGCATTTCTCCAGCCATCTTCGCTTCAACCGGATAATCGACATAACCCTTCGCCCCTGGCGTATACAAGGTTGTAAAATCCGGCTGATTGAGAGCCTGTTTCCCTGCGATACGTTTATCCAGATCCGGGTTGGCCAAAAAGGATCTGCCAAAGGCAACCAGGTCTGTACGCCCGCTACTCAAGGCAGCTTCCGCCGTCTCCGGCGTAAATCCGTTACACTGAATGATCGTACCGGTAAAAGAGGTACGTATGGCTTCCAGGGTCTTTTGCTGTACCTGGGGCGACAAACCAATATGGACATACGTTATCCCGATCTTCTCCATCTCCTGTGCCAGGTAACGATAGGTTTCAAATACTTCCGGGTACGGCTGCATATCACCCAGGGTATTATAAGGAGAGAGGCGGATCCCGACCTTTTCCTTTCCGATGCTGTCCGCTATATTCCTTGCCAGTTCTACCGCGAATGCAGCGCGTCTTTCTATGCTGCCGCCGTATTCATCCGTGCGTGTATTGACATTCGGGTTCAGGAACTGTTCTATCAGGTACCCATTGGCGCCATGAAGCTCAACGCCGTCAAAGCCGGCTTCCATCGCATGCTGAGCTGCGACCACATGTCCCCTGATAACTTCCTTTACTCCTTCGGTAGTTAAAGCGGCCGGCGCAGAGTGATCCTGCAGCCCCCCTTTATCCGTGGAGATCTGGCCCGCCGCCCGGATCGAAGACGCGCCGACCAATACCTTCCCTTCCGGTAAATTATCTTTGTGACCGATCCGCCCGGTATGCATCAATTGTAAAAAGAATCGACTGCCATTGGCATGTACCGCAGCCGTTACTTTCTTCCACCCTTCTACCTGGGCCTGGGAAAATACTCCTGGTATACGCGGATAACCGAGCGCCTCCGGTAAGGGCGCTGTACCTTCCGTGATGATCAGTCCTGCCCCCGATCGCTGGCCATAATATTCGGCCATCAGGTCATTAGGTATATTACCGATAGCCCTGCTGCGGGTCATGGGAGCCATCACCAGGTGATTTTTAAGATGGAGTGCTCCTTTTGTGTAAGATGATAAAAGAATATTCATAATTTAATTTTTAAAATGGGTTATTGTACGCGCAGAACGATCCGTCCGTTCTTCTTTTCTCCTTTGGTGACCTGCTTTCCCTTCAGGTCGTTCCAGGCTTCCGCAGCCTGTTGTAGCGGATACACCGCTTTCATATTAATGGTCAGGGCGCCGCTGTCTATCAGTCCGGCAATACGTGAGAGGCCCTCATGGGAGGGCTCTAATTGAGCAAATACGGCCCGTATTTTAAAGGTTGCAGCCAGCTCTGCCGAGACCGGCTGATTGACCGAGATCAATATCCCGCCTTCTCTTATTACCTGGTAAGAACGCTGCTGCTGCTCACCTCCTACCAGGTCGATCACCGCATCCACCTTACTTACGATTGATTCAAAAGGTTCCCCTTTATAATCAATGACCGTATCCGCACCTAATCCTTCCAAAAAGGTTTTATCGGCTGAAGAAGCTGTTACCAGCACCTTGAGGCCGGCCTTGCGGGCCATCTGCACGGCATAGGTCCCCACGGCGCCGGCGCCCCCATGAATAAGGATCGTTTGACCTTTTTGCACTTTGGCATGCCGGAACAGAACCTGCTCCGCCGTTTCTGCCGATACCGGTACAGAAGCCGCTTCCGTGAAATCCAGGGTACGGGGCTTCAAAGCGATGACCTGAGGGTTCAGAACGATGTATTCCGCATAAGTCCCCCCGTCAAGACTGGCGCCATATACCTCATCCCCCGGTTTATACCCCTCCACCCGGGCGCCGACGCCTTCGATCACCCCTGCAACATCATATCCCGGGATCCAGGGAAATTTTAAAGGAAAGACATTCTTAAAGGCTCCCGCCGCCTTTCCGATATCGACATGGTTAACGGCTGTCGCATGAATTTTGATCAGCACCTGCTCTTCTGAAGGTCTCGGTGTGATCGTATCCAGGAAACGCAGCTCTTCAGCCGGTCCATAATTATTTAAAATGATTGCTTTCATTGTTGTAGTTTAAACATAATGTAATAAAGTCTTATCCCGGCTTACCCCGATCAGAAATCACCCCGGATAATCCCGAACAGAAGTCATCACGGACAATCCCGAACAGAAGTCATCCCAGGTAATCAGGGGGAAAAAGCTTCTGCCCGTACTTTTCAACGATCGGCTGCATTTTTTTCATGGCCGCCTCGTCCATCGGCGGAGGGGAAAGGAACGATCCAACGGCAACCGGTTGGCCTATCTCCACGAAAAAGTCCTCCAGGCCGGAAGGAACAACCAGGCAAAGAAGGTGCGCTGTCTGATTGGTCTTATTCTTAAAGCAATGCACAATGCCGCCTTTCGGAATACTGACAAAGGATCCCTTTTTAGCAGTATACGTCGACACTTCCGACTTCACCTCGATCTCTCCATCGATAACATAAAAGGATTCCTGGAAATTCGCATGTGAATGAGGGCCTGGTCCACCGCCGGGAGGGATGAGCATATCAATGGCGGCAAAGGCGCCCCCCGTCTCTTTACCGGTGATAAGAATGCGGTAGGTATCTCCGACGACCGACAGATTCTGTCCACCCTGCGGTCCTAATGTAATGGGGGGTACTTTTGAACTTTCCATCCTGCGGGATCATTTAATGAATAGTAAAGTTCGCGGAGTTGGATGGAGTAAAATAACCTGATGGGACGTAAAAATAGTCTGATCCGACGCAATTCAAGGCAACGCTAAAATCACGTTTTGTCCGCTAAGATGGCCCTGGCGCACAATTTTCGTCGGTACGAAAGCATCATCGCTTATTCCTGACCAAGGTCAGACGGTCTTCTTTATCGATCTTAAATATCACCTCTTCATTCCCGAACACATACCTCATCTCATCGTCCTTACCCAGTAAAGGCCGTATTTCACCCTCTACTGCCGGATCCAATACATCATCCGTTACGATCCACTTCCCTCCCGCGTTGCCGGATGGAATGATCCTGGTCCCCCCCTCGTATCGCATCTTTATGAGATCCGGCGCCAGCGCCGGGGATGTCACCACAGTGATCCCTTTTTTTTCAACGAGATCCGCCACGTCTCCCAACGTGTTGGTGCTGATTTTCAACCCCGCCAAAAAAATAAGCTTCACCGTTTGAAGATGCTCCCTGGTTACCATCTGATCGAATTCCACCACGCCATTCATAGGCGCAAACGATTTATAAGGCGTTCCTAAAGGATAACTAAGCCAGGAAATGCCATTTTCAGGAGTAGGAATGACGCCATGTGAGACCAGGTGCCAGATCTTCATCCAGCTCCTCGTCTCCGGAGTGGATAGTAAGGTCTTTGAACCAAAAAGCTGATCAGGAAAACCATTCTTTCCCGTAATTCCAAAATCAGTATCATCAAACCGGATAATGGCTATCTCTGGCTTCATATCCCTGAACGTATAATCTCTTCTGTTGTGCAGAAGATAGTCATGCGTGAACCAGCGCAGCGTCTTCCCATACTCGTTCAAAATAATTTTTTCCGAACCATTGTCGGTTACAGTCCGGTAGAGACTTCCCTGGTAATTCAAATTTTCCACGTAAGCCCTGTCATTCCCTACCCAATAGCTATATATAAGATTATCCTTCAGCGCCTGCGGCGAATGCCCGGGATACAGCGGAGAGTGACCGGGATACCCGGCAAACCATAGGTCAAGGCAGGTCCACAGCTCAGTATGATACTCAATGGCCGCCCCCATGGCGCAGGCAGCCCAGACAGGCGCCCAGCTTTCCTTTAATTGCTTGTACACAGGCGTCATTCCGGCCCTTGCAAAATTATGAAAGAGGACAGGGAACACATGCTCCATGGCAATATACCGGGTATGCAATCGCTTGACCCCATCTGCCAGCTGCCTGGCATTTTTGTAAATGAGCCGGTCGGCTTCTTCAAATGACTTCCCATTCGTTTCAGCCATGAACGGCAGATCGACCTTCCTGCCATTTACGTGTATCCAATTCCGGTTCAGCTGCATATGAGCCGGTTCATCATACATGATGCCTTCAAAGGACGTAAATTGATTCGCCTTGCTCAGCACAGCAGGCTTAAAATTGAACCGGTGCGTCTTACCCGGCCCCCGGAACCAGCTCCACCCGTCCGCATCGATAAATTCCACGGCATTGTTCGCTATTTCGGTATTCAGAAGAAAGCTCATTTTATTCTTCTCAAATAAGGTCCCCATCTGTTCCATGAACAGGTCCTGCTCCTGTAACGTAGTCTGGGGGGAATAATGATGCACCAGGAACTGCACCCCCAATTCCTTCATGGGAGCGATCAGATCATACGGCACGGATCTCTCTCCCGTTGACTTATCTCCCGCATCATCCACACCGACCAGGAAATGCGGTTGATAAGAACGCAGGTTGGCGGTATCGGTCATTTGAGCGCTCACCGGACCAGCGATCATAAAGGAAAAAAAGACGCAAAGGACAGGAAGGGGATTGCAAACGTTCACCATCCTCTTCAGCTTAATATTGGCCACCTGTTTTAATTTTAAGTGTAAATAATAGCCGGGCCCCAACCGGCCCGGCATCACGCGTTGGTAAATAAAACCAGGCATCTCAGCCTGAGAGTCTGTTAGACTCAATAATCCGGGTTTTCCGCCAGGTTCGGGTTATTGCCCGTCCTTGCAATAGTTATAGGTAAATAGTAATTACGATCATAAAATGCAGGTTTGGACACCGTTCCATCAACCTGGTTGATCACCTGCAGCTGGTACTTCCCGGTAGCAAAATCCTGAATATACCGCAACCCGGAAAAATCTTTCGAAAAGTCGGTAACAGCTGCCCTCCACCGTCGCTCGTCCCAATACCGGTGGCCTTCGAAAGCCAGCTCCACCTTCCTTTCATGACGGATCTTATCCCGGTCTATCCCCGTCAACGCAGCTACCCCTGCCCTGGCCCTGATCTGGTTAACCGCACCCAACGCATCAGCGGTCCGCCCGAGCTCAAACGCAGCCTCCGCATAATTCAACAAGACCTCCCCGTAACGAAATACCTGCCAGTCCGTTCCCGATGTGCCTGTTGCCTGCAATGGAGGCTTGGTCTCGTCTAAATATTTCATGACGCCAAAGCCAGACCCGCCTACAGACCAGGTTTGACTGCCCTTTGCCAGCACGCCATTATACGATCCGTCAAGCTGAACCGTTCCATCGGACTTAATAATACCGTAATGAAAATCGATCACCCCTCCCTGCCACGCCGTATTTTGAGTGTAAATAGTGGCATAAAAACGCGGGTCTTTATTAGCCCATAGCTGATCCGTCGTCCAAAGCCCCTGCTGAATAGCATCTCTATCCAGCTTTCCCGGCGTTCCGTCAACATGCTCGAACTCCTCCGCCATTTCCAGGTATGGACCGTCCTGGTTGCCCGCCCCCCAGGCATTCGGACTTGGCGCCTCCAGAAAATCATAGATCCACCCATTCCCGCCGGCAGCCGCATCCGTGGGAGCATACCGTTTCGCAAAGATCACCTCGGAATTATTCTTCTCAAGGAACAAATTCCTGAAGTTCTGCACCTTATCAGCAGATTTGTTATACAACGTATAATTGCCGCTATTCATGATAGTAGCTGCTGCATCATAGGCCAGCTGATAATAAGCCGAAGACGCCGACCCATCGATACCAACCAGCCCATCCAGCTTGACAGTGCCGAACTGCGCAATGCTTCCCGCATATAATGCAGCCCTGCATTTCAACGCGAGAGCGGTATATTTGGTAGGCCGACCATAATCGGCAGCAGTATTGGTCTCCGGCAGATCATTGGCGATGGCGTCCATTTCCGACAGGACAAAATCGTATACCTCTTTTTCCGTGTTGCGTTTGGGATACAGGCTGTCCTTAGGAGCATCTATCGCCTGCGCCTGGGTTATGAGCGGGACGCCTCCATAACGTTTCACCATGCTGAAGTAATTGAAGGCCCGCAGGAACCGTGCCTCCGCCGTACGCTCCTTTCTGAAAGCATCGTCAACAGGCGCCAACGGCACCCGCTGAATAAAAATATTCAATGCCCGGATAGCCGTATAGGAATTCTCCCACCATTCCAGCAGCCCCCCCGCGATCGTCAGGTTGCCAAACTTACAATTGTAGGCAGCGACCACCCACCAGTTAAGCTTGCACTCATCGGTCACCTCATTGACAAGCACCGCCTCTTCCGAATTGTCCCCGTCTACCCAGGTACCATTGCCGGGCGTTTCATTCGTTAGAACATAGGTTTGGGCATAGACCTGTGTCAGATAGGCATCTACCAGCGCAGGATCGCTCCACACTGTATTATCTGAAATTATATTTAATGGCACCTTATCCAGGACACCCCTCTTACAGGAAGTAAAAATCAGTATGGAAATAAAGAATATGATTGTTGATCTCATGATGATTATTTTACAATGGAGAAATACTAAAGAGACAAATTAATTCCGGCAGAGAAGGTTTTTTGCTGCGGATAATAAAGTCCGGAAAAACCAGATGGCGCTTCCGGATCAGTGCCATATTTCTTCAGCTTATCCAACGTTAACAAATTAGTGCCCGCAACATAGATCCGCACCTGCTTGAAGTAGATCTTGTCCAGCCACTTAGCGGGCAGACTATAACCGGCACTCAATACCTTCAGCCGGACGTAACCCGCTTTTTTAAGGTAATAGTCCGAAGCAAACCCATTGGTGGCCGCCCCGCCCAGCCTGGGCACCAAAGCCTTCGGATTGTCATTGGCCGGCGTCCACCTGTTGTCATAGGCCTCGATCGAATTAGTGATCAATGAAATAGAAGTATAATAGTCCATTGCTCCCTGGATCAGGCTGGAAAAATCAAAGCTCTTATACTTCAGGCTGATGTTGAGCCCCAGCATCCAGTGGGGAACAGTTCCCTTTCCAATGACAGCCATATCCTTCCAATCGAGCTTGCCGTCTCCGTTCCTGTCTACATAACGGATGTCTCCCGGGCGCAGCGTTATATTACCCTGTCCATCCTGGTCGAATTTCAGGGCGTCGATCTGATCCTGGGAGGTGAACAGTCCGTCGGACTTATAACCGAATATCCGATCGGTCCATTGCCCGGATTGTTTATAGACCCGCGCCTGGTCAGGATCGGTATAAGCCGGCTCTTCGTAGTGATCCCACTTCGCCCTTGACCAGGAGACATTGGCGCTGACATCCCAGAAAAGATCCCTGGCGCCTCCGCTGGTCCCTACTTTCAATTCAAAGCCCCGGTCATTCAGGCTATTGATATTCTCCGGCGGCAAGCTGCTCCCGAAGGAAGAAGGTAAGGTAACGATCCTCGTTGCCGGAATACCCCTCCGGTCACGATAAAAGGCGTCGGCCTCTCCGTATAATTTCCGCTTCCAGAACGAGAACTCTGCACCGGCATTATAGATCTTTACCCTTTCCCAGGTCAGATCAGGGTTGGCCAATCCGGTCGAAACCAGCCCCTGCTGGGGTCCGCTGCCCAGGATATACGTACTCCCGTAGGCATAACCCGATAAGTATTGAAAATTCCCCACTCCGTCGTTCCCCGATTCCCCATAGCTGGCCCGTATCTTCAGGTTATCCAGGTTTTTTATTCCATTCATGAACCCTTCCCTGCTCATCACCCACCCCGCTGATACGCTTGGAAAATAACCCCATCTCTTATTCGCGGGAAACTTAGCCGACGCATCGGCCCTTAAGGATGATTCGATCAGGTACTTATCGCTAAAGCTATAGTTGAACCGGCCTACATAACTTTTCCTCCCCATTTCGGTAGCCGATCCGCTATTGGACATGCCCGTCGTGCTCCCTGCAAACAGCTGATCGATAGATGACGTCAAAAAATCAATTCTGGAGGCCGAAAGATAATTATTGGAATAGTCGATCGCCTCGTAGAGAAAAAGAAGATTAATATGATGATTGGCCGCGAATACCCGGTTGTAGTTGAGCGAGAACTGCCCCGTCGTAACCCGGCTCCGGTTCTCATTATGCCCAAGGGAAGCCTGCAGACCGCCTACGCTTCCTGCCAGGGTATAAATCTTACTGGCAGGGTCATAGGTATAAAAATTTGCCGGCTTCACAAAAACTGATTGTGATATATAGTCCTGGTTGTCGTTGACAAATGCTTTTACAGACAATCCTTTAACCGCCCTGATAGTATAATTCAATGCGATCGTTCCCCTTATATTTTGATCCCCCGAATTATTATGGCCGATGATGTCGCTGTTGCTTAATATATTCGTCTGCCCGTTGGGACCGGTAAAAGGAGTTTTTGTTGGATCAGGAAAGCTGGCCGGATAGATAGGCAGATCACTCCATAAATGTTCCCATATGGAACCGGCGGCAGGATCCTGGCTCCCATACGGGAATTTGCTTTCCTCATAAGTACTGGCAAAATCAAGCTGTAAAGAAAGATCATCCGTAATTTTCGCATCCACATTTGACTCCAGGTTATACCGGCTATAAGTGCCGCCGCTCTTTTTCCACAAAGACCCCTGATTCAAATAACCAAAAAAGCCATAGTACCTGATCTTGTCTGACCCGCCGCGCACCGACAAATTATGTTGACTCTGCGGCGCCCACTTTCTTATCAATTCATCATGCCAGTTCGTATTCGGATATAAAGGATCATTGCCCTTATAAAAATTCTGGATCTGCTCAGGGGTATAGGGAACGGAAGCGGGAGGTTTTCCGGCATTCAGCCACGCCTCTGATTGCATTTCAGTATACTGACCGGAATTGACAGGTTCAGGCATAGCCGTGATACCTTGTTTGGTATAGGATGAATTTAACGTAATGACCGGCTTCTGGTTACCACCCCGCTTGGTAGTCACCAAAATAACGCCGTTGCCGGCACGCGCACCGTAAATGGAAGCCGCTCCGTCTTTTAATATGGTAATAGATTCAATCTGGTTGGCGTCGATGTTATTAAAATTGGACTCGATACCATCCACAATGAAAAGAGCGGTGCCAAAACCGCGGATGCTTAATGCTGCAGCGTCAGCCCCCGGCCGCCCGTTTGACTGCAAAGAGATCAGGCCCGGTAACCGCCCGGCTAATGTATTGGCAGTGCTGGCTAAAGGAGCAACGGTGATCTCTTCCCCTTTAACAGAAGATATCGCGCCGGTAACAGTTGCTTTTTTCTGTACGCCATACCCCACAACTACCACCTCGCCTAAACCCGCGGCTTTAGAAACCAGTTGTACGTTGAACGCTCCCTTTTGACCATTTACAGGCACTTGCTTTTCTTCATACCCGACAAAGGAAAAAACAAGCGTAGCCCCTTCACTGACATGGATGGTGAACTTGCCCGCAGCATTCGTGGTCGTTCCGTCGGGCAGGCCTTTTACGTTTACGGACACACCTGCCAATGGAAGATTGTCCGCAGTGAAGACACTGCCCCTGACAACGGTCTTTTGCTGGGCAAATGAAAAGATGGAGGAAAACAGAAAGAACACAAATAGTATGGCCCTTTCTTTCTGTTGGAAAGCCAGAAGGTTTTTTGTCATAGCAGTCAATTTTGGTTATAGAAAATAGATAACATATAGCAATACATCGTTAATTCTTACAATAAAAACCTCCTTACCAAACACCTTTGTTCGGTTTCCCAAAGCCGCCCCGGCTCAGGCTAATAGTATACTTTCATGGAATAAGGTAGGCAGATCTCAGGCTGCCTTCATTCTCACGCAGCGGGATAAGTATTTTCTCTTTTCATAAAGATACAGGTAGTCATTACATTTAAAAACGTGTAATTTTTCAACATTAGACACTCTATTTGCATATACACCACTATGATCCGCCCGCCCGGCCCACTATCCAATTGCTATAGAAAGACCGAAAAATATCCTCCCGGATCTAAATAGCAAACTTAGTGTCACGACCTGTCAATACGGATGTTGTAAGACGGTTCCTGAAAAGATAATTTCGTTATCGTCCTTTATTCAAACAACCTATTTCAAATTAACTCCGATGTTAAAAAATAGCTTCGCCAGCCTTACTATAATAGTGTTCCTGTCCCCATTGTTTTGCCCCCCTTCGAGGGCGCAGGCAGTTCAGGGCGGCTCCGGACGTTATGAACCAGGCCTGTTAAGCATGCAGCATGTGGAGACATTGCCTTTTCTATACGTAAATGGGACCACCACCAGGCAGTTCGATGCCTATGATCCCAGCGGCGGCAATATGGATGGATCGTTTACCAATTCCTATACAAGATATATCGACAAAAATGGAGAGTATGTCATATTTGATGCTTCAGGCCCCGGATGCCTCTACCGTCAACAGTTCAATATATGGTGCATGGGGATGTTTATGGGAGCGGAGAAAGCACACATCAAGTTTTATTTTGACAAGGAAGAAAAGCCCAGGATCGACCTCGCAGTAAATGATCTGTTTAACGGCAACACATCCCCCTTCTTAAAGCCATACGCCCACTTTGATTCAAGCGCAAAAGACGGAAGGCCCCTCTATGCAAATCTTTACTACCCCCTGTCGTTCAAAAAAGGTCTAAAGATCACCACTACCGATAACTTCAATAAATTATTGGAAGGCGCCAACCTGGACGTTCGTACATACAATGCAGCCTGGTATCAGTATACCTATATTACCTTCCCGACAGATGCCGGCGTAAAGAGCTGGAATAATGATCCCCCTGACGATGTTTACAGCAGCATCGCCGGAAAATGGGCCGACCATGCCGATCCCAAGCCATCAGAAAATAATATTCCGGTTTCCAGCTCGATGGCTATACCTGCCGGCACTACCCGAACGATAGCGGATCTGTCAGGCGAGGGCTCCATATCCCAAATTCAGCTCCACCTGGAGAATTATAGCCGTACCCTTTTTTTTCATACCCGTATCCGCATCTTCTGGGATGGTGCTGCCACTCCCGCCGTTGACATGCCCCTTGCGAATTTCTTTGGAGGCGGGGGAGAGAACTACAAAGACTGCCAGGATATCCATACGAAATCCCTGCACACGCTTTTATTTGGATTCGATGGCCGGACGCATGACTTTTATTCCTATTGGCCGATGCCCTACTGGAAATCCGCCCGTATAGAATTAAGGAATGAAAGTAATGACAACATCGATAATCTTACCGTCAATATCGAATACACACCAGGAAAGGCCTACCCATATCCCATTGAAAGATCAGGTTATTTCTATGCCAAACGCACCGTATCCCGGGACGCGGGACACGATCTTTTTGCCAATGCATTCCGGGAAAAGGGTCATGGCCATGTCGCAGGAATTTCATTCTACTCGGACGGGTACGCCATGGACGGCGATGAATTTACGTACATCGATGGCAGCCATACTCCGCAAATTCACGGCAACGGCACAGAGGACGACCATGACCAGGGCTGGGGCGGAGTCCCTTACCAGGCGCCCCTCTGGGGCGGCCTCGTCAATGGCTACCAGGGAGCTTACCGGTTATACCTCAATGACTCCTATATTTTTAATAAGGATATCAAGATCAACTACGAATTCTCCATGGAAGGCGGCGAAGATTACGGCGGGGAAGTGGATGCCGTAGTATTTTATTATAAATCACCCTCCACGGAGAACCTTAGACTCAGTGACGTGCTGGACGTAGGCGCTGCGGCATCGGAAAAGGCCCATAAATATGTGATTGAGGGGAAAAAATGGGCGTTTACCAGCACCAGCGGTTACGATGCCTATGAACGCAACTATGAATACGATGTGGTCAGGGATAACGGGTATGCATATGATAAGTATACCGGGTTTACCGCCTCCATTGACCCGGCCAACGAAGGGATCAGGCTTCGCAGGCGAATATACCGCTCCGGTAACGGGATACAGCATGCCAACGTCTACATCGACGGAGTGCTGGTAAAGGAACGTACATGGGATATCTGTACCTTATCCTCCGCCCCTTTCTACCAGGCATGGTTCGACGATGACTTTGAAATACCCTCCTCCTATACAAAAGGAAGATCTTCCATACGGATAAAAGTGGAGTTTCGAAAGGACGACGGCAGCAGGAATGAGATCAACGAGTTTTACTACTGGGTATATTCTTATGGCAAGGCAGGCAGAAAGCCCGGCCAAACCCGGCAGGATACTATCCCCGGCTACAACCGGCCGGACAAACATTACATTCCCGCCACGCGCGAAAGGATAAAAGCAACACGCTGCGCCTTTTTGCGAACTGATACCTCCACATTAGGCGACTGGACAGAAACATACGGTCATGAAGGCTTCATCCTGCCTCAATATTTTTACGGCCGCAATCTGCAGGTAACACCCGGCTATTTATCACATCTCACCTATGGGAACATGAAAGGACACCAGTTTTCAACCTTTAATACATCTACTCCCTCTTCCCTCCATCCAAATCCTCTCAATTATGACAAACGATATCTCGGAGGAGTAGAAACCGCCTCCGTCGATTCAATCGAATTATACGTGACCGATACCCGCCCTCACCAGCTGGCCATGTATTTTTGCGACTTTGATAAAAAAGGGAGAAAGCAGGACATCGAAATATTTAATTTTAACGGAGACCCTATCGTTGCGAAACAGGAGCTGTCGCATTTTGAAAAAGGCAAGTGGCTGCTTTACAGCTTTTCAGGAAGTATACGGATCCGGATCTCCAATCGGAATGAACAAACAACGGCTGTACTCTCCGCTCTTATGTTCGATAATTATTGAGCGTCCTTATGGAATTATTGAGCATCCTTATGGATCCGGTCCTTCCCGCTAAAATCCGTATTCTCTTCGATGCCTTTCAGATCCCATTCCAGTAAGGCTTCATCAGGAACAGCTTCAATAGGGGTCGAGCAGGATGCGGCAATATCCGTATAGGGGATATTACGGCTTCTGTTATAACAGGAGATCAACGACCACCTGGCTTTATCAGACAAATTCGCTTCTGACCGGTGAAGCAGGTTACTGTGAAAGAAAAGAGCATCCCCGGCTTTTATTTCCACATATTCAAGATCCAGGGTTTTAAGGGCCAGCTCTACATAATGCATATTGGCGCCTACCTGCTCCCCGGCAAAACCATGCTCGATCCGCCCCATTTTATGAGACCCCCTTATCACCTGCAGACACCCGTTCTCCTTATTGGCATCCGTAATCGCTACCATCACCGATATCAGCTGGTCGGGAAAAAGAAATTCGTCCTTATACCAGTAGCCATAATCCTGGTGCCACTCCCAGGCTCCCCCTACACGGGGCTCCTTCTGCATAAGCTTGCTGTGGAAATGACAAACGGCCGAATCCCCGTCCAGCAATTTGTCCACCGTATCGATTATTCTTTTACTTTTCGTGAGCAATCCATATGCATCATTCCCCGGCGTATACCATAAGGTGAGCTTCGTCTTTTTTCCGGAAGCATCATTCAGGTCCATCGCATGCGAACGCATCTTTTTATCGGAAAGGACAATGGAAGAAAGTTTCGCTATCTCTTCCTCAGATAGGAAATTCTTTACGATGAAATAACCGTCTCTTTGGAAATCACTGATCTCCTGCGGCGAGATTTTAAAATAAGACATACATGCAGATTTATATAAGTTAAAAGATACTACAGATTAAAGATGCACTACAGATATTACAGATTATAAGATATACTACAGGCTCACCCTGATACAATCCAACGGCAACAACCCGCCAACCGCCTGGAGGTAAAGGGCATGTTTCCCCCCGGAAAGATTCCCGGTCTCGAACAGAACAGACGACTTGATCCATGCCGGACTGTTCAGGGAAAGCACCTTCACCAGCTTGCCGTCCAGAAAAATGTTCACTTTACCAAATGACGGCCCCCGGGGCAGAAAAAGCTGAATAGCGCTGCCTTCAAAATTCCATTTGGCAAAAGCTCCGGAATGTTTGGACACCGCCCCCCTCCCATAGATAAAATCAGGCGTGTTCACAAATGACCAGCTGCTATCCTTGTCCCCGGAAGTCACCAGGGCATCATAAAATCCAACCGTCACCTTTCCCTCCACCCTTTCGCCCGTCAAAAGAAAACTGTCTACAGCCACATGGCTGTTTTCATCCAGGTAAATACCCACCGGCCCCGGATCTTCAGCAAGCGCACCTTGCCAAAAAAGTTCCCCGTTCAATGAAAAAAGATACCCCCCTCCTTTCTTTTCAATATGTAATTTATGATTGCCCTCGTTCCAGGATGTCCATTGACCGGAAGACTTCGATAGCAGCCCGTTGATACTATCCCCGATCAAAAGGGCCCAGCCCTTGCTGCTGATCTGAAGTTGTTTATGACGGGCATTTCGTTCAAGGTCAAATTTTCCCCAGCCATCCCGGATATCGATCGGGGTATGAAGATCCCAGACGAGAGACAATGTCCCATCCAGTGTAAAATCCATTTGCAGCTCCCTGAGCCGCACCGGCCTTTTGATATAGGAGAAGGACTTCCCGGCATTGGCGCCCAGGCGGAAGCCATTCTCTTTATAGATACCGGGCCAGGGCGCTTTCGCCAGGTTGATGGTCCCATAATTTCGGAGGTCCCTGGAAGGATACATGACATACAAAGTATCCCGGTCGATGAGTCCCGAGATCGTTTGCCCCCAGATGCCGGAATGTTCGTCCGGCAGATTGACGGAATGCCAGAAGCCGCCGGCTGCAAAGGTTTCATATTTTTCCGGATCGCCCAGATCATCCGGTCTGACCCGGAATACGGACTGATAATTCCGGTTCATCGCAACCGAGGTCGCCGGCAAATAAACATATTGGTCGTCAAAGAACGCCGGGAAGAACTCCTGCAGCGCCGGATAGCTGGTTTTATTTTCGACATGGAGCACCAGCTTGCTTTCGCCATAGGGCCCTTCCGGACGGCTGGCCGTCGCCATAGCCAGGGCCCAGCCCGGCGGACTGTCCATCATATGCAGCAGCACCCAGTCATTTTTTCGCTTAATGATCATAGGCGCATAGACACGGGAATACCTGCCCTCCAAAGGCCGGGATTGATAATCCGTATTCATCCGTACCGGTTTGCGCGAAATGACAAAAGGCCCTTCCGGGTTATCAGATACCGCATACCCGATCCCCGACTGATTCATATTCGCCCAGGTATCCTTGCTGGATACAAAATCGAAGATCATGTGATATTGATGGCCGGCATACACGATCATCACGTCCGGAGCCTCGATCTCCAGCGAATCATAGGCGGGCTGGTTGGCTTTAAAAAGATCCCCGATCAATTTCCACGTAGTCCCCCTGTCATCGGACTTATAGATCACACAATTCATATCCTTCGTAGCGCTGCCCGGCTCCGCCCGGTAGTTTTCCCGGTATTCGCCGATATAAAGATACCAGCTGCCTTTTTGCGGATCCTTGAATAAAAAGCCATTCACCGGCCATTCCATCCCTTTGCGCCCCTTAAAGACCGGGTTACCCGGAAATCTTTCAAAGGCATCCCAGGACGGACTGCCCAATGCATAATGATGCGTCCAGTCATTTTTATGGCTGATGGCGGCATAGTTGTTCCGTACGCCGGCTATTCTTTTACCATTGGCCGTTGCATTGGCCGCTGTACCTGCTGTTGTACCTGCCGCTGTGTCTGCCGTTGTACCGGAGCTGAATGAAGGAGCCGGCAATCCTGCCTGGTTGAAAAGGCTGGCTGTAGCAGTAGCATACCAATCGTAACGGACCGATACAGGATCGGTCACGGCGTCGCTATGGACGATGACCTGGTTTCCCAGTATCGCTGCTTTCGCCGGAACAAATCGTCCGTCGGCGCCCGCTATCTCAAAACCTGCCAGTTCTCCGCTGTGAGTCGTCAGCCCCTCGTTAGTCGTCAGCCCATCTTGAATCGTCAGCCCACCATGCGTCGTCAGCCCACCGCCCGCATGCGCAAACGAGACAAGAAGGGCATGGTCCCGCACCTGCACGCTTTCATACAAAGGCCCCGAATAATCAAATCCCTTTTTTCCGTACGTGCAGGCCAACGCCCATAACGCCAGCCTCCGGCCTACCTCCCGTTTATTGGCAGGATGGATATTGTTAGTATCGCCGATATCTGATGTCACCGCCATACCGGTATTGGGCAAAGTCATTGTCTTCCGCTGGGCATCCCGAAGAGCCGCCGCTGCCGTACTGTCCCCCAAATACCGGAAAGGCGCTATCTGTACAAAATAAAAGGGGAAATCGCCTTCCTTCCAGCGGGTCCGCCAGTCGGTGATCATCAGCGGGAAAAGTTTTTCATACTGGGCCGCCCTGCCGACATTGGACTCCCCCTGGTACCAGATGACCCCTCTGATGGCAAAAGGGATCAGCGGGGCGATCATAGCGTTATACAGCACAGACGGTGTATTAGGGGAATAATCCAGGGCGCCGGCTGGCTTTACAGCCATGATATCGTAGCGCTGGTCACCCGCCGACTGCTGCCGGAGGGAATCCGCCTTTTTAAGGGCAGGGTCAAAATCAGGAAGTCTCCTCAACGCGTCCGCGCTGGTCCAGGCCTCTGCCACCGTACCGCCCCAGTTGCTGCTGATGAGACCTATCGGCACCTTCAGCTTCTGTGCAAGCTCCCTGCCGAAAAAATAAGCGGCCGCGCTGAAAGAAGCCGCCGACCCGGGCGTACAAGACGACCAGCTGCCTCCAAGGTCTGACTGGGGTGTATAGGAAAGGCACCTTTTAACCGTGAATAACCGGATAGAAGGGTACCAGGCGCCGGACACCTCCTTCTTTGCGTCCTTCACCGGGGAATTATCCGCGTCTTGCAACGACATTTGCATGTTAGACTGGCCCGAACATACCCACACCTCCCCGATGAGCACCCCTTTCAGCACGACGGTGTCCTCTCCCCCGATGACCAGCTCATAAGGACCTCCCGCGGCAGGAGTAGCAATAGCGACCATCCATTTGCCATCCTGACCCGTCGTTGCCCCCTCCATGACCGCCTTCGGCCAGCTGCCCTTCACCCACACCTTCTCTCCCGGTGATGCCCATCCCCAGACAGGGACGGCCATCGACCGCTGCAGCACCATGCTGTCGGTCAGGACAGCCGGCAGCTTTATTTTTGCCGATACGGTCCAATACGATCCGGTAAAGACAATTAAGAAAAAGAGCATTTTTTTCATGGCAATAATTTTTGTCTGTCCGAAAGTCCCATGTTAGACGCTAAAAGTTTGGCGCATTGATATCCCACCATAACCTCGTACCCCCGTTATCAGGTCCTCCGAGCAACGTTGAAACAGCCTTGGTGACTTCCGCGGAATTCACATTGTATTCGGTCGAAGGGTACCATTCCCTTTTTATCTGAATAGCGGTATTAACAGTCCCGCCGCTATTGTTCACCACCACAGGGAATAATTTCGGATACCCCGTTCTTCTGAAAGTACTCCACGCCTCCGTACCATTGGGGAAGTTAGCCAGCCATTTCTGTGTAATGATCCGCTCCAGCTTTTCTTCATCCGGGGCGCCCTCCTTCCATTGGATAGTGATCTGGGATAAAGCAGGAGAGCTGTTTATGGAAAGCACAGGGTCCGTAAAATCAGCAGGGCGGCTCGTACCGTCGGCGATATAGGCAGCCGCCGCTCCCGGTACGCCCCATTGCGCAAAAGACATATTGATGCCTGATTCGTAATACTGTTGAGCAGTCCCTCCCCCCATATTCCAGCCCCGCAATACTCCTTCGGCCCTTAAAAAAAAGACTTCGGCCGTATTCATATACACCCCGGGAGTGGTAGTGGTAAAGGTAGTGCCGTTAAAGTTGGAAAAAGTATTGTATACCGCCTGGGAGCTGATCTGGCTGCCGGCCCTGATACCAATGTACACCCCGGGCAGGATCGTCGAAGGCGCAAAAAGGATGGACATCCTCGGGTCGTTGTAACCGTTCATATAACTGAGGATCGCACCGCCGGAGCGGATATCCCCCCATAAAAAAGCAGCCCCCGCCAGCCAGTTATACTGACCCGTTACCACCGCATTGTCACTGTTTGCCTCCAGGACACCCCCGTTGGCCGGATCCAGCGCTTTCTCCGCCTGCATTTTTGCAGTGGGAAGATCCACCTTTACAATATGCATGGCCAGCCGCAGCCGCAGCGAGTTGGCAAGCTTGAGCCATTTCGTATAGTCACCTCCGTAAATAACATCGAATTTCTGAAAAGGCATAACACCCGGATGAAGGGTCGTATAGGCCAATAAAGTCGATGCTGCCGTATCCAATTCAGTGAACATCTGGGTATAAATGCTCTGCTGGCTGTCATAAGGCACCGACGTACCTCCCAGACCGAATTGCGAATAGGGAATAGGACCATAAGTGTCCGTAGCTTTATGCAGACCGGCCACCTTGATGATCAGGGCGACCGCCCAAAAGTCAGGCGAGATCTCTTCCGCATTCCTTCTCCTCAGCTCGGCTAACGGAGACATGATATTGTTGTAGGAAAGATTGAAAAGAGAATAGGTATCCCAGGACGTCAGGTGATAATAGGTACGGTTGTCCACCCCGATGGCCCCGCTTCCGATATATCCGCTGTAATTGCCCGCCTGGAGATACTCGCCGATATCCGCCGTGGTAGGATCATTCATCGGGATGAGCGACTGTTCCATCGACGGAAAGAAAGCGCCGATGCTGTTAAAATCCGGGAGGAGCTGAGCATCGGTCACCCCCGTGGTATCCGTATTGTATTTTTCGAAATTTTTGGTGCAGGCCACCATTGTCATTACCAGGAAGATCGTGGCAGACAGCATGCCGGATTTATATAAAATGATCCTTTGCATATGCTTGATTTTTAATTGGACAAATTAGAAAGTTACGTTGACGGAGAACCCATAGCTCCTGGTGGCAGGCAATCCGCCGACATCCAGCCCGGGCCATTGATTGCCGGTAGATAAAGACATCTCGGGATCGAAAGGCGCATCCCTGCGTATATACCAAAGGTTCCTTCCGATTAAAGACAGCTGGACGTTCCTGATCACCGAATTAGCAATCAGTTTTTTAGGCAGGGAATAACCCAATGACACCTGCCGCAGTCTCACCGTCGTGGCGCTGTACATATATTCACCGGTAGCATGCTGTATATTGCCTACGGTCGTATACCATTTCTGCGGATCCACGACATCGACATCTTTGCCGGTCACCGCATCGATCCCATTCACCTTTACCCCCCCGTTGGCCCGCGCATCACCCGAGGCTTTCGATACCCCGTAACCGTCCAATATCTGCTGCGTCAGCGACATCACCCGGCCGCCGAACGAACCGTCCACAAGAAAACTCAGCGAGAAGTCCTTCCAATCGAAGGTATTGTTCCACCCCAGCTTGAATTTAGGACTCGCATTTCCTACCATCGCCTGCGCAGATTGTATGGCAGGTGTCCCATCAGCATTGATGATCACTTTATGCGTCGCTGAATCCCGCTTCACCACCTGTCCATACAGATCGCCATAAGACCCTCCCACTTTTAAGATGTTGGAGTAATTATTGATATCCTGCAGCAATACATACTGATCGATGCCTGAGGCAAGAGAGATCACCCTGTTCCTGTTCAGATCGAAGTTCGCCTGGGTAGTCCACCGGAGCTGCCGGCTGGCTTTTTGCGTATAGCCGACCGTGGCCTCCACACCGGTGTTCTGGATATTCCCTCCATTTATAAACCGGCTGCTATACCCCGTTCCCGGAGGCACCGCGATGGAAAAGAACTGGTTGATGGCATTTGTCTTATAATAAGTGACGTCAAAGCTCAGCTGGTCTTTGAACAGGCGAAGCTCCATGCCTAATTCCAGGGATTTGCTTTTTTCCGGTTTTAATTCCCCGAAAGGCGCCGTCGTATTGAATACGATCTGTCCATTGCTGACGTAGTTCACGGGATTGGTGACATAAGGCGGCACCGTATTGCCGACTATCGCGTACGAACCCCTCACCTTTGCAAACGATATCGCCTGCGGAAGCGTAGTGAGCTCGCTCAATACCAGCGTCAATCCCCCGGAAGGATAAAAATAAGAGCCGTTCGGTGTATAGCTCAGATTCGAGGACCAGTCCGTCCTCCCGGTAAGATCCAGGTATAGCCACTTCTTCCAGGACAGGTTGATGCTCTCAAATACCGCCTGCAATTGCTGTGTACCTTCGGAATAAGAGCCAAAATTGGAAAGAGGCCCCTTATTCATATTTTGAAGATTGAAGACATTGGGAATGAACAGGTCGGAAGAGCTCGCCGTCTGGCCGTTCTGCGAATTGCTGGTGATGCTGCTACCCAACGTGGCATTGATGCCGAGATCGCCAAAGGAGCGGTTCATATTAAGGATGGCATCCCCATAATACTGCGTCGTGGTCAGATTGGTTACATCATAAGCGCCGTTCTGTCCTCCGTATACGGGTGTGGTCCCCGCATACAATTTCGTGGTATTGTCATCGATGATCTTATCTGCATTGCCCCGCAGCTGGAAATTCAGCCAGGGCGTAATGTCATATCTTAATCCCAGGTTCAGCAGGATCCTGTTCCGCTTATAGGCATACAGATTTCTGTTCATCAGCCAGTAAGGATTCTGATTCAGCGCCGCAGGCGTAACAAACCAGTTCTGCGTACCCAGATTCCTGGCGGAGTCGAATACCTGGTAATGATCTCTATAGGGGGTTATGTCAAGTCCCCTTGGAAAAACATACAGATCCAACAGGGGATTGGTTTGAAATCCTGCATTGGGATTGTTGTTGATAGTCTGGTTCGTAACGCTCACACCGCCGTTCACCGTCAGCTTGTCATTTAAAAATTTCAGGGATTCCCTCAAGCTGATATTATGCTTAGTCATATTATTATTCTCCAGGATGCCTTTGGCGGAAGTATTCGCATAGGAGAAATACGTCATCATTTTATCTGTCCCTGAAGTCACCCCGATGGAATTCACCCAGGTACGCCCCGTCCTGAAAAATTCAGAGACATTGTCCCTGGCATTGGTGATCGGACCACCCCAGCTTTGATCGGATCCCGCAGCCGTCTGCCCGTAAGAATTCTGCAATTCAGGTTTGTACGCAGCTTTATCCAGCGTCATGTTGGAAGAAAAATTCACCCGGGTGTTTCCGGCCTTCCCTTTCTTGGTAGTGATCAGGATAACGCCATTGGCAGCCTGGCTGCCATACAATGCCGCGGCGGAAGCGCCTTTCAGAACACTGATGCTTTCAATGTCATCAGGATTGATATTGGATATCCCGTCCCCGAAGTCCTGGCTCGACTGGGACCCGTTCTGCACGGTCTGGACCGGGTTCTGTAAGGGAATGCCATCCACGACATACAGCGGCTGATTCGAGCCGGATACAGAACGGCTTCCCCGGAGCAGCACTTTCACGGAGCTCCCCAATCCCGAAGAAGTGGATACCGTCATACCCGAAACTTTTCCCGTGAGCGAATTCATGAAATTGGTTTGCGGTACGCCCGTTACCTCGTCCCCGGTTACTTTCTGTACCGAATAGGTAAGCGCAGCGGATTTTCGCTTAATGCCCAACGCCGTCACCGTCACTTCGCCAAGCGAAGACGAGTCTGCCCGCATCTGTACAACGAAGGGTGGAACGATGGCGCTTGCCGGGATCTCCATTTCCGAATACCCGATAAAGGAAAAGACCAACCGCGCGGAAGGGTCTGCCTGAAGCGAGAATTTGCCCCGGACATCGGTGACGGTGCCTTTAGCAGCGCCCTTTATATTAATGGATACGCCCGACAGTGGAACATGGTCCGCAGAGAGGACCGTGCCGGTTAGCACCACTTTCTGCTGTGCCAGCAGAACGGCTGATAAGAAGAAAGAAAACAATAGCAACAAAAGGCCCTTGTTCATTACATACGCAGAGAATTTTCTTAACATAACCAAGCAGTTTACAATTGAAAAAATAAAATCGTTCCTGTAATAATTTCAACAGGCATTCATAGGCTGGTTATTTGATCTGAACGAATGTAGAATAAGGAACAAGCTTTAAAAACTACTCGTTTTTCTAATTAAGACACTATTTTTGCCGGTTGGCTTTTCAGCACATCCAAACTTTCTTCAATTGATTTATTATCGTGAACGATACCCATCAACACACCCGTGATCACATCAGGAGCGGCATGCTGAATAATATTCCTGCCGTACACGATCCCGGAAACACCCTGCTCCATCAGCCGTTTGGTCCTCGTGACGATCTCTTCATCCGTCGCCTTACCGCCGCCCCTTACAAGGACAGGCGTATCGCCCGCGATAGCTACCACGCGATGGTATTCTTCGACGTGATCGCATGGATCGGCCTTAATGATATCCGCACCCAGCTCCACCGCCTGTCTTACCAGGGGCAAAATCTTCCGGATGTCTCCATCCACCATATAACCTCCTTTCTCATTGTTCGGCCTGAATACCAAAGGCTCGATCATCAACGGCATGCCATAGTATTCCGATTCGGACCGGATCTTTAAAATATTGTCTATACACTGACCCGTTACTTCCGGCGCGCCAGGTATGCTGAACAGGTTAACACACAGACAGGTAGCATCCGCACGTACTGCCTGAAGGACCGGCTCGCCGATGATCTTGCTGAATGCTGCCCGCGGCAGTGATTCCCCGTATACATTCGCTACATCGCTGCGCAGCACCAGTGAAGGCTTTTGCCTGCCCGGAACGTCCTGGAGATAATGGAGCTGGCCGATCGTCAACTGGATAGCATCAGGACCTGCCGCAACGATCGTGGCGACGGCTGACCGCATCCGTTCGATGCCCTGCAAAAAAACATATTCATTGAAAAATCCATGATCGATAGCCACATCGAAACATCTGTTCGAACGGGAATTGAATAGCCTGTTTAACCGGTATTTTTTCATAATTTATTCCCACATTGAATTGATTAATGCCACCGTTTCCTCCACCAGCATCTTTCCCCCCACCGGACCGACCGGATTGGCCATCGCGCTGTACCCCCCGCCCTGAAGGGCCCGCTCCGTAGGCAGGTAATCATTGTAATCGCAGCTAAGCTGTACGAGGAACGTCAGCTTCGCCTTGCTCCGCCCCATGATCGTCAGTCCATAATCCACAAAAAGCTCGAATGAATTGGAGGCGATCGCCACATCCCCCAGCCGGATCACATGAAGTTCCATCCGGTAATAGGGATTCTCTCCCTGGCTGTAATATTGCTCTACCACCGCCTGCTTCTTCCTGATAATACCATAGTCCGTATTTTTATTATCCCAGGGACCATATTGCTTTATCTTTTCATTACGCCTGATCTCCTCCAGGAACCGATTCCAGGCTGTCTGCGGAGAATCAGCATCCCCGGGCTCCCTGGAATTGATCTCGTTTACGATAGCCAGCGCCTCCTCATACTCTTTTTTATCTACGATCCGCGTAGGTATGAAAAGATCTTTAACCACATGCCTGAAATCAACGCTCGTCCGGATGCCTTTTCTGGCTTCCGGATAAGCCTGCATGGCTGCCTGGAAGATCCTCCTGCCTATTTCACCAATACCGTCGGTATCCCACATATTCGGCTCCCCGGCCTTATACCCTCTCGACAGGTCCCTCGGTGAAATGTCTCCCGCAGCCCCGCACTGCGCCAGCACGAAAATGTCCTTGGTAAATCTTTTTTTGAACAGTCTCCTTACCTCGCTCCAGTAATCAGCTGAAATGAAATATTTGGATTCGACCACCTGCGCGGGAGTGGCCACATTCAGGATAACACCCGTCAGCTCCTCTTTCAGATTCCAGCAGAACAGCACACCGATCCCCGGATCGGACGGACCCTCCAGGCCAACGAAATCAGGCCTGTCCGTTGCCCCGTACATTTCCGTAGTCCCGTCGGCATATTGAACCCTCCTGTTATGTCCCGTTACGGCATATTCCAGTCCCCAGCTCACGCCGGCAGGCGCACGCCCGGTCCAGGCCGAAAGAACGGCCTTACACAATTGATCCACCAACAGCTTACCATAATCGCTGTCCACGTCGGGATAAGGTGCGGAATGGGTATGCGTGGCATTCAGAAATACCTTCTGTACGTCGAGCTCCGGCGCCTGCTCCTTCAGCAGCTCTCTCAGTTTGACCTGTAGTGCCGTAAGGGAACATAACAGGTCCATCGACACCATGACAGCTACCTCTTTCCTGCCATTCTCCTGTACCCATTCGATGCAGCAGGCCGTGACCTTCAACGGGCTCTCCACATACTGCGATATTCTCTCATAATATTGACCGTACAACGAGGCAGGGCCGTCCGGCGTTATATCCCCGATCCCCCAGCCGATACGCAGCCCCTTGTCTTCCAGCCCGGTTATATTAAACATAATTTCCTGTTTTAAATTTTAGGGTTAATGATGATATCCGAATTCCTTCTCCACCTCGGTAATGGCATCCTCGATCATATCCATTCCCTGTGCCGCATATTGCTCATCCATGATCAGCGGCGGGGACATCCGGAGGATATGACCGGCAGGGATCCACGCAAGCCCCTTTCTGAACGCCTTTTGATATACCAGCTTACCGGCCTCGGCAAAAGGCTCCTTTGTCTTTTTATCCTTCACCAGCTCGATCCCCAATAAAAATCCCTTCCCTTTGACATCTCCGATAATCGGATGCTCTTCTTTCATCTTCAGCATCCGCCGCATGAAATAATCCCCGACCGTACGCACGTTCTGCAGGATATTCTCTTCTTCGATCACTTCGATGGAAGCCAGAGCCGCCGCACAGGCCATCGGGTTCCCCCCATAGCTGGACGAAGCCGATATCTTCTCCAGAGCCTCCCCATTCTCTTCACTGACCACCATAGCGGTGACCGGGAATCCATTGCCGAAAGATTTTCCAAAAGTGACAATATCCGGAATGACGCCCCAGTGGTTCAGTGTAAGCCACTCGCCCGTACGGCCCATCCCCGCCAATACCTCATCATCGTATAACAGTATCTTATACTTTTCGCAGAGCGCCTTGAGCTTCGGAAAAAAGTCCTCCGGCGGAAAAATACTGCCGGCCCATCCCTGTGCAGGCTCCAGTACAAAAGCGGCTACATTTCCCACCGTTGCCTCAATGATGAAATTTTCATAAAACCGGATATAGGCGTCCGTGTCGATCACCCCTTCCGGAGTAGTCCAGAGAGGCCGGTAAGGGTCAGGCCTGGGCACCATATAGAATCCCGCCGCCCGCGTCGGTCCGTAACTGAAAGTCTCTCCCCGGTACATCTGGGCGCAGCTCACCGCCCCCAGCGTCTTGCCGTGAAAGTCACGGTAAGCGGAAATGAACTCATGTCGTCCCGAAATAGCCCGTGCCGCCCGGATAGCGGCTTCTACCGCAGTCGTACCGTCGGAATACAGCTGGATCGCATTCAGCTTCCCCGGTAAAATATCCGCCATTTTCTCCATGAGCTTTTCCTTGACAGGCGTAGTAAAATCATGGGCATTCATCAGCTTCTTAGCCCAGTAGCTGATGGCCTCCGATATTTTCGGATGGCAATGACCTAAGGAAGTGACATAAATACCTGATGAAAAATCAAGGTATTTATTCCCATCCACATCCGTCAGCGTTATGCCAGACCCTTCCTCGAACGCAACAGGGAATAATTTCACCTGCGAACTGAGCCCCTTCATATATTTGGCCGTATTGGCATGCATAACCCTGGATTTCGGGCCGGGTATGTCTGTGACCAGGCGCGGAATACCAGCCGCCGCCTCCTTCCACCAATCGATGGATAATTCCATTGACTTATTCATATTTAAGTTTTATACAAATTTTATAACTCATACACCCTCTCAACCGGACCTGCTGTCTCTCGGATCAGTCCACCAATCACTCCGATCAGTCCTCCAATCACTCCAATCAGTCCTCCAATAGCTCCGACCGGACCTCCAATAGCTCCGACCGGACCTGCGGCCGTCTTCAGCGAACAGTAACAGTCCTGCTTCTTATTTCTTCCGTCATCTCCGCCCAATCGCCATGATCATGGTGCATGTCATGAAAATATAAGTTGTTCCTTCCCGCAAGGACTGCATATTGCAGCGCCGTTTCCGGCCCCTCATTATCCAATATCGCGCAGAGAAAGGCGGCGGCAGCGGCATCTCCCGAACCCGAAGCATTTTTTACCCGCGCAGGATCCTCCTCGAAGGCAGGACACCGGCACTCCCGATCATTCCAGTCTTCCACAGAAAGGGCAAAGCCCCTTTTACCATTGATCGGCCCCACATCCCCCGTGAATAAATACGCCCCCTGGTGACCGGCCTTTACCAATAATATCTTCACCCCCAGTGCGATGATCGCCCTCCCTAATCCCCTGATCGTATCCACCGGGATCTGGTCGATCATATCCTCTTCACCGCACGAAGCTTTGATCAGGGCATATTGATCCGGCGCCATGATCTGCAGCAGCTCCTCCAGGCTGGGAACAAAAATGTCTACCGATGGCAGCACCCGCTGCATGATGAACGGCCAGTCCACTCTTCCGGACTCGCTGTCCACATCCGGCAAGCTGAAATCCAGCGAAGTGACCACATTCATTCCCTGGATAAAGGCAAATAGGTCACATAACATCTTCCCGTTATCCAGATAAAATTTTCGTAAAAGAGGAGGATACCCGAAATGAAAGACCCTGCTTTGCGCCACTTTATCGAAGTGAATATGTGTCGTATCGAATAGCCTGCTGCACCCCGGCGACTCCAAAAAAATGCGATCGATCCCCGGAGGCGCAATGACAAGGCCAAATGCAGTGCCTGCATCGGTTGTGCTGTCTATCCCCTCCCCAAGGTGGTGTTTATTCAATGACTGCCGCGCGATCTCCCCGATAAAATCCTTTCCGATCAGCCCGTTCAGGTATACTTCCTTCTTATACTTTTTCATCGCTATCCCGGTATTGGCTACCACTCCCCCTAACGTATAGCTCAGTCCGCCGATCTCGATCAGCTTGCCGGGCCTGAAAAAGGCCGATACATTAGCGGAAGGATCGTTCCCGGTAAGATCGGGGATCAGGTCGACACAAATATACCCGGCTATGACAGCATCATATAACTTCGTCCCCTGGCTCATATGACCTTTATATTTTTCAGGTAACAAAACTCATGAAGGCTTTGCGCATGATCCCCGTAAGCTATGATGTAATGCTGCCCGGAAATATGCTGGGCAAATTCATCCACAGGAGCATCCAGGAACACTTCCAGGCTTGGCAGCTGTGGCGCAGGCTGCGTCCATCCCGCTTCCTCCCAGGATTGCAGCTTCCCTTCGCCGGTGCAGATATGCATCGTATACTGATCTCCGGTATTTGACAGACGCATCACCGTCAATTTACCCGTATTCATCGTCGAAATATTTAAAAGCCCCCCGGAGATCCCGCCAAATGCGGCAGGAGTGACTTTCACTTTTCCTTCCACCACCTCCGCCGGCACATAGTCAGGCACACCCAGCAGAACGCTTTTTTCGAAAAACTCATAGAACTCAAGATAAGCCCCGCATTGACCCGTTACCTGCTTAACGATCAGCTGCGTTACCGCCCCCATCACATCGTTCTCAGGTATCGTGCAGATATTCATCTCCTCCGACAGCAGCATGAAAATGACCGCAGGGGGGAAATGAAGGATCTTTTTCATACCATCCACATCCTTCAGCGAAATAGCGTCATAACCATTTTTCTCCGCAATTTTCCGGATAGCCAGGAAATACGTTATGCCCTTTATAAGGAAGGAATCCTCCACCGGTTTCTCAAAAGACCATTTGTCTTTTACTTTTTTTAACAGCTCCTCCACCGCTCCGTTCTCCACCTCCTCGCTGATCTGCAGCATCTCCAGCATTTCAAAGAAATCCACCTCCGTCCCGATCCTGGATTTTAAGGAGATCCCTTCATACAGCGTATTATACAACCCCATATCCCGGAACCCCATCATGCCGATCCTTGTACTTTCCATCCCTTTTACCGCACCCGCCGCTACCGCAAAGTCGCTGATCTTTTTCAGCGGAGAAGGCTGGCCGATAATATTATAGATATACCTGAACTTATACCCCAGATCCCCGAACACCTTTCTCAACGCAGTAGTCCCCGCCTGGGCAGCCGTAGTGACGATATGCCCGTTCTCCCTGTCGCCGGCCAGCCCCCACAGGATCATCGGCGTATGTTTGAACTCATTGGTTATGGCAATCACCGCGTGCGAGGGTATCCAGCCCGCGAGGCAAATGATCAAAAGATCAAAATCATTTCCTTTAAGATCCTTCAAGGCCCTTTTCACATCAACGCCATCCGGATCATCCGTTACAGGATCGGTCGTCACTATCTCAATCCCCAGCGATCTGACCTCTTCCAGCGCGATCCTGCATTTACTATCGATCATTTCCCTGGGAGAATTGATCTCCCCAAATCCGACAAAGGCGGCGCTTAGTTTAATACTGCTCATTTTCTTTTTATTTTTTTCAATGAATTATTTGATATGCGTGTATTTGTAGTCCTTACGATCGTTCCTCGACCGCCAGAATTCGCTGATGTTCTCCAGGCTCAGTCCCTTGGTCTCCGGTACGTACTTCCAGGAAAATAATGCGCAGGCCAGACAAATAGTGGCAAACATCCAATACACGCCCGAAGAATTGTCAAAGTGGGTAGTGAACCAATGGGTCAGCATGGGAAATACCTGCGTCGTCAGAAAGGAGGAAGCATAAAGAAAAAAACATACCACGGCCAACGCCTTGCCTCGAACCCGGTTGGGAAATATCTCCGCAACGATGATCCAGCTTAATGGCGCAAATCCCAGCGTAAAGGCCCCGGTCCCGATCAGCATGGGAATGAGGGTAAATAACGGCGGCCAGTGCTGCTGTAGATTGATAGCCATGATCACATGCCCCAGTGCCATGAACGATACCGATGAGATCAGCAGCCCCCGACGGCTGAATCGCTTTATACACCCGAAGGCCATTAACGTACAAATGAAGATCAGGATAAAAATGGGGATAGAGCTCAAAATGGCGTTCGATCCGACACGAATGCCCGCCTCCGCCAATATGCTTGGTGCATACAGGAGCATCATATTCACCCCGTTGATCTGTGAGAATATCATCAGCACGATACCGATGAACAAGGCCATTCTCAGGCCCGGCTGGCGCAATTCCCCGAACGAACCCGTCTCCTGCCCCAGTTCCCGCTGAATTTCCGCCAGCTCCGCTTCCGCCCTTTCGGCGCCATTGATCTTCGTCAGCACTTTCAGCGCCTCTCCGACCCGGTTGTTGGCAGCCAGCCACCTCGGACTTTCCGGTATCAGCGCTATCCCGGTGATCAGCAGGCCGACGGGAACAGCCTGTGAGCCGAACATCCATCTCCAGCCCGCATGTTTGAAAGAAAGAAAATAACTGACGATGACAGCAAGGTTAATACCGATCACATTGGACAGCTGATTGACATTTACCAGGCTTCCCCGTAAAGCAGGCGGCGACAGCTCCGCTATATAGATGGGCGATGACATCATGGCCAGGCCAATTCCTACCCCACCCATGAAACGCCAGACGACAAAATCCCAGATGGTCGATGCCAACGCACTGCCAACGGTCGAAACCATAAAACAAAAGGCCGCGATCATCATGGTCTTCCTCCGCCCAAGCCTGTCGGCGAAGGTGAGGCCGAACAATGGACCGGTAATGGCTCCGAGCACCGCGCTGCTTACCGCAAATCCCTTCATGGCCGGGGAAAGCTTAAAATATTCATCCAGGAAGGACAGCGCCCCGGAGATCACGACGAGATCATAGCCGAATAAGAAACCTCCGATCGACGCGACCAGCACGATCCCATAAATATAAAAACGATTGCTTCCTGAACTTTTCATACTATTTTTTTATTGGCTTATTGCTGCGCTACAAAACTGTATTTGCCCGATCCGATCTCCACGACCGTATATTTCGCCTCCTTTCTTATCCCGGTGATCCCATCCGAAATGGTCAAAGGCTGTCCCTGTCCGGTGACCGGACGGGCGCCCCCGGACGGAATATATACGGTAGCGCTTGTATTAGGCGGGATCTCTACATCCATCCGGAGCTTTCCATCCTCCAGCGTCCACTGCGAGCCTATCTTTCCATAATAGGTCTCCAGCCCGGCGCTTACTTTGGTCAGCCCGCCCCCGGGATGAGGTTTTATAATGATCTTCCGGTAGCCCGTAACGACAGGGTCCGTATTGATGCCGGCGATCGTGTTATACATCCAATCCCCTATCGCTCCGTAAGCATAATGATTGAAGGAGTTCATATCCGGATTCTCAAATGTCCCGTCCGGCCGGATGCCATCCCATCTCTCCCAGATGGTGGTGGCCCCCTGCTTAACCGGATACAACCAGGAAGGATAAGTCTCCTGTAACAATAATTTATACGCCTCGTCTTCACGGCCGTAGCGGCTGAGTACCCCGCAGAGGTAGGGCGTTCCAAGAAAACCGGTGGTCAGATGGCCCCCGTAATCCTTAATATTCCCGATCAGCCTCCCGATCGCCGCCTGCCTGAATTTCTCAGGCAGCATATCGAACTGAAGGGCCAGCACATAGGCCGTCTGCGTGCCCGACGAAAGCCGGCCATTGGGACTTACATACTCCTGTACGAACGCAGCCTTGATCCGTTGCAGCAGCGCCGTATAACTACGCTCATCCTCCGTCCTCCCCAGCACCTTGGCCGCGTTGATCAGCAGTTGTGTGGAATGAGCGTAGTAGCATTGGGCGATCAGGTATTTGTCCGTCACTGCCGACCTGCCGTCATAATCATCCTCAGGATGGTAAGAGAGCCAGTCCCCGATATGGAAACCGGAATCCCAAAGATCATTCCTGCTGTTCCTCTTCATGTAACCCACCCACGCTTTCATGCTCCCGTATTGCGCTTCCAAAACCCGCTTGTCTCCATAGGAGAGATACAGTTGCCAGGGAATGATCGTGGCCACATCCCCCCAGCCAGTCGATCCGGAAGAAGTCGAATCCAGCACGTTCGGAACAACATAGGGCATGCTCCCGTTGGCAAACTGGTCAACGCTGATATCCTTCAGCCATTTTGCGAAAAAATTGTATACATGCCTGTTATAAGCTGCCGTAGCGGAAAATACCTGGGCATCACCGGTCCACCCCAATCGCTCATCCCGTTGCGGACAATCCGTCGGCACATCCAGGAAATTTCCCCGCTGCCCCCATTGAATGTTATGCTGAAGCTGATCCAGCAAGGGATTCGAACAGCTGAACGAACCGGTGGGCCGCATGTCTGAATATAACGCCACCGCCGTAAAATTCTCCGGCTTCAGCTCCCCCGGATACCCCTTCACCCGGATATACCTGAATCCCTGGTAAGTAAAATGGGGCTCGAAGGTCTCGATGCCGTTGCCGGCCAGGATATATTTATTCTGCGATCGCGCCGTCCGGTAGTTCTTCGTATAAAAATTCCCCGCTTTGTCCAGCACTTCGGCATGATCGATGACGATCGTATCACCCGCCCGTCCGCTGGCGCTGACCCTGACAAATCCGGTGAGGTTCTGGCCGAAATCCATCACCGCATCCCCTTCCGGGGTCCTGAAAATACGGACAGGTATAAATGTCTCGTGCTCCTTCACCGCCTCATTATAAGTAGCTGTCAAAAGAGGACGCCCGTCCCTTGCGGTTGTACGATCTGCATTCCCGAAGCCATTTCCGCCTCTTGCAGCTTTGACAGCTGACCAGCCCTGATCGTCATAACCTGCCGAAGACCATCCTTTTTTCTCCAACCGGGCATCGATCACTTCTCCCGCATAGATCTCCGAGCTGCGTATAGCCCCTGCCGAGCACTTCCAGCTTTCATCGGAAGCGATCATCTGCTTCGTCCCGTCGGTATAAATGACCTCCATCTGAAATAACAGCCCCAGGTCTTTTCCGTAAATGTCATGGTTAATTTTCCCCCAGCCCAGCGTGCTCCGGTACCATCCGCTGCCCAGCATCACCCCTATCGCATTTTTTCCGTCCCCTATAAGATCGGTTACATCATATACCTGGTACTGCAGCCGCTTGTTATAGCTCGTCCAGCCGGGAGTCAAATGTGCGTCGCCCACACGATGCCCGTTGATATAAGCTTCATACAGGCCATGCGCCGTAAGGAAGGCCGTCGCCGACCGGATCTTCTTCGGACTATCGAATTCCCGGCGGAACAAAGGACTGGGATCTGACCGGCTATCTTCCCGATAACCCGTTTCTATCCATTCCGCTTTCCAGTCGGAAGGTTTCAGCAACCCCATCTGCCAGTAGGCGGGAGAACTCCAGTCACTGACATTTCCGGCATTGTCCCATACCCTTACCTGCCAGAAATATCTTACACCCGATTCCAGGATCTTTCCTGCATATGATACATGCACCGACTGGCTGGAAATTTTCTTACCGGTAGCCCAAATTAAATTCTCATTCCGTGACAGAGCAGAGGCGCTGGTCCCCACTCTCACTTCATAGGCAGTTTGCCGGATCCCCCGCTCATCCGCCACCAGCCGCCAGCTAAAGCAGGGCTGAAGAATATCTATCCCCACAGGATTCGTCTCATTTTCTAATAATAGATCAGTGATTGAAAGATTTCCGGCGACAGCAGGCCCGCAATTGACCAGTAAGAACAGAAAAATCCACGATGTTTTTTTGCCTCTCATGCTTATTATCCAGTTAAAAATTATAATCGCATTCAGTAAAAACAATTCCTGTATATCCGGCAGGAACAGTATCCCGGGATATAATTCACACTGAATATATACGTGTACTTTAGCCGATCCCAACAGTTCCCACCGTTCAGGTTACCATAACTTCCGGGGTCCTGTTGATATTATACTTTCATGGAATAAGATATTCTGATCCTGAGCTGTATCCGCTCAGAAATGGCGGGACAGGTAGTTTCTTTTCATAAAGATACATTTAGCCAGTATGCTAAAAAACGTGTAATTTTCCAACATTAGACACTATATTTGCATAGGTCGTTCGGCTCTTTTTCAGCGAAAATCGTTCTTTATGCAACCCAAATTAGAGAAAATATTTCCGAATATCGCTTCCTCCATAGCGGTAAAAAGAGAAATCACTCCTTATATGGATTATCCGTTGCACTATCATCCTGAGTTCGAGATCATCTACGTCGAAAAAAGCTACGGGATCCGTCTGATGGGCAGCCATATCGGGAACTTTACGAACGGCGACCTCGTATTCATCAGTCCGGATCTGCCGCATGTATGGAAAAATGATAAGGATTTTTATCAGGGGAATAAAGACCTGAACGTAGACGTTTATGTCATCCATTTTTTAAAGGATGCGTTAAAGGAAGGATTTTTCGATCTCCCGGAATTAAAAAAAGTATCGCGCTTATTCCAGTTAGGTCAACAGGGTATTTCCATAAAAGGAAAAGACAAATTGCTGATCGCCGGCCTGGTCAGGAAAGTCTATTCGTCCACCGGACTCGAAAGACTGATCTATTTTTTGCAGACCCTGAACGCACTTTCGAATGCCCGGGAATACGAATTATTATCGACACCGGGATATTCCAATTCCATAAATCTTGCCGATACGGAAAGGATCAATACGGTCATGGATTTCATACTGGAGAATTTCGACGAAGAGATCTGCCTGGATGAAGCGGCATCCCTGGTTCATATGAACAAGTCTTCCTTTTGCAGGTATTTTAAATACAAAACCCATAAGACGTTCTCCGAGGCGCTGAACGAGATAAGGATCGCTAACGCCTGCAAGCTCCTGGTCAATAGCGATCATACGATAACGGAAGTATGTTATAAGTCGGGGTATAATAATATTTCGCATTTTAACAGGCAATTCAAGCTGATCACCGGCCTGACAGCCAGCAACTATGCCAAAAAATACCTCAACGATGCCAATCAGACAGCAGCGCTGCCAGGATAGCCATCCGGGTCAGGCAGCTGCACTTCCCGGTTAGCCTCTCAGTTCGACTAGCTGCTTAACCCGGTTAGTCCCACACGTCAATTAGTTCTCTACTCGGTTAGCCACACACCCCTTACTTAGTCATACACTCCCCGCTTGGAACGCAGTTCTCGTCCACTTCCACAGCTCACAACCCTCGCTCATTTCCACACATCCAGTTTCTCCCATTGTAATAACACCACGGATGGACCTTTTATTTCCTGCGGGATCCGCAGCGTCTTCGTACCTGTTACGGTATATTCCCTCACCTTTGAAAAATTATGCGATTCATCCACCGCATACATTTCAAATCGGAGCGGCCCGGATAAAAAATTATTTTCAACCCTGAACTCCGCCTTTTTCGACCTTGCCGTAAAATTGCTGACGAGTATAGCTACCCTCGTCCGATCTTCGTTCGTTCCTGCACAAACAACCAGGCTGTCACTTTTTTTATAGGACGTTTCCAATCTCACGGGCGTATGATTCACCAGAGCTGAAAAAGCTTTAAAAGCGTAAGCGGACTTATGCGGCACGCCAAAATCGGAAAACAGCCCATACATGCCGGCCGTGGTCGTATAATAATTGGCCATGTCGACAGGTTCATCCTGCATTAGCATCAGCACGTTGGCTAGAAAGGCGCCTCCTTTAACGGAGGACTGATCGGCAAACGACTTTTCCCGGGTCTCGCCCTGCGCCCAGGAAAACCCGGGAGGCGTATAATTCCATTCATCAAAAAAGCTCTTAGTATGAAAGAGATGATGCCGGTCGAGAAGCTGGCGGATGGGCGTAGGCATATGTGCCAGCTCCCAGGGGTTCTCATTGTAATTATGCCAGGAAAAAAAATCCAGGGGGATCGAATCCCGCTGGCAAAGATCTAAAAACCGCTCCGTAAAATCGGAAGGAGCATACTCCCCATTCTTCCTGATCAGTGGTATGGCGATTGCAGGACCGCCGACGGCCACATCGGGAAACTGCCGCCTGATCTCCCTGGCCGTAATCTTGTACAGGTCAAAAAATTGTTCCTGTGTACCCGTCCAGGTAGCCCGCCCATTGTCAGGTTCATTCCAGATCTCCCAATACCTGATCTTATGATGGTATCCCCTGGCCCACCCTTCGTTATAATGCCGGATAATATTACAGCAGATCGCCGCCCACTTTGAAAAATCCTTCGGCGGATTTACATTATACCGGTCCGCTGTCCACTCGATGCTCTCTCCCAGCCGGTAAATAATATCGGCCCCCGTCGCCAGAATGGAATCTATATATTCGTCCGTTTGGCGAAAATCATAATTTTCCTCCCTGGAAGCATCTGCTTTAAAATCTCTGAAGATCGTTGTAATGTCCACTGAATAAGAGCTGAACCAGACGGCATCATGCACGCGGACGAACGGGATCTTACACTCCCTGAAATAATCGGACAGGTTCAGCAGTCTCAGCGGGCTGACAGGTCCGAGATTACCTCCCTGTAATCGCCGGATGACACCATTGCTGTTACCCGCATCCACTTCGATAACCGGCGTTGCAGGCGCCGGCTTACTCTTCGGAACCTGCTGGCTGAAGCCAGCTGCCGTTATCAGAAAAAAGAAAACAATGAGCTCCGCCTTCCTGTAATTAATTTGGTATTTCATGTTTGCTGCTTTTTCGGGATCGTTTGTGGTAGTTATACCGGACAGGAGGCCTGACAGCCGGATCCGACTGCTCCGTCGTATGATATATCTTCATCAGCTCCTTGAAGCCGTCCCTGCATGCCCCATTAGGAGACCCTCCATTCGCTTTCAGTTCCGCATCCAGCAGGGCCCTGATATACAGTATCCGCCAGCGCCAGGATTGACGCACCTTCTCCGGGAGGACATTATCCCATTGCCGGACGATCCTGTACGCCTCTTCTGCACCCGGGTCCTCCATGGGCCTGACATTTTTGGAAGGGAACCAATCCAGCGTCAGCTTAACTCCCTCCAGCTCACCCGGCCACCAGCGCATATGATGATTCCGCTCCAGTATCCGGATGACTTTCAGGATACCCGCTACGGCCTCCGGCGAAAACTCATAAAAAATATATTCCTTTATCGTCTGTTGCGGTGGTATAGCCGAATTCCAATACAGCTGCGCATAGACGACCTTGCTGATATCATCGAAGATACCTTCCGAATAAGGAAAACCTCCCGACAACTGGCCTTTCGTCAGCTGCCATTGGCGTAATAAATGATCAGGCAACGGCGTTGCGCCGAATCCTCCCCATGGGAATGTATTGTACATGCTGATCTCCGGAAAACCCACGATGGGCAGATCGATCCTTTCCTTTCCGGGAGGTTCGCCTTCAGCCAGGATCATATCAGACCAGCTACGATCGAAGGCCAGCTGATCACTCAGACCTTTCCATTCGGTACTGTCAAAATACCAGGTGGATAAGATCACCTTTACGCCGGGAAACTTTTCGCGGGCCATGGCAGCTATCGCTTTGGCGCATTTTAGGAATCCATTCGAGCCCCAGGGCCGGCAATCGGGGCTCCCGCACCCTCCCTGGTCGTATGGCCAGATACAGATATATTCCGGCTTGTAATCCCGGCACCAATCAAAGAACCGGGCCCTGGTCTCCAGGATGTATTCCATCCCCCCCGGCTTATTCGGGCAGATATCTGTCGGATAATGTCCTCCCCTCCAAACACCGGGAGCAGCTTGCACATTCACAGGACTGTTGGCGTACCCTTCATTGCCGGTCATCGTAAAGCCAATCCCGACATCCAGCTTTCGGGCCGTCTCCATGATCTTTTTAAGGCGATCCCGGAATTGTTCTGCCGTAGGGTCGTCAAACCCTTTAAAATGATGCATATCATACCATAACAGGATCGTGTTGACTCCCCAGAGGGCAAGATCTTCTATATAACGTTGCACTTCGGCTACCGGGGCAGCCTGATAATAATTATAGAAATGGGTGGCCAGATACATTCCCCGTACCGGCTTTTCAGGAACGGAAGAGCCCCGCCACTTTCCCGCCGCAAAACCATCTCCGGAATAGTTCGATGTGCGCAGAAATTTACCTGCCCCGTATAACACGCCCCGCTCATCATTACCTATAATGCGGATACTTCCCTTTTTACCCGTGGAAATGCAAAAGCCTTCTGCACCTATTCCGCGCCTGATCGACAGCTCGATCTTCAAGTCCCCCCTGGCGCCGATGGCCGCCTTTGCTTTACAGCGCTCTTCTATACGCCGGGCAAGGAGAGCAGCAATATTTTTCATCACCGGCCCTGCACCTTCCGGCACAACGATAGATACAGACTTCATGGCGCACTCAGCAGTTTCCGGCTTTTTCCGGGCAACAGCTCTTTCGGCGGGCGCTTCCTGATCTCTTTCGATAATGAAATTGCATCTGTCCTCCATTGCAGTCAGACGCATGCTCCCGGCTGCTGCCATCAGAAAAAAGAATAGAAAGGACGCCGTCTTCATATCATTACGTTGGCATATTTATACATACCTGCTATTGTTTATCAGTTGTTTGCTTCAGGCTTAATAAGCCGGCTAATTTCTGCCGGTAGCTTGCGGCGTTATTGTCCTGCGCATCATATTGATAAAAACCCTGGCCCGTTTTCAATCCCAACTTTTTTTCTTTCACCTTTTTGCTGATCATTTCCGGCGCGGCTTTCTCCGGACTCAATGCTGGCAAAAGATTATCGCATACTTTCTGCCAGACATCCAGTCCCCCCAGGTCCGCTATGCGGAAGGGCCCGTTGATAGCCCATCTCATCCCGACGCTTTCCGTCATCACGGTATCGATATCAGATACTCCGGCTATCCCGCTTTCCACCAGGAAACAAGCCTCCCGTAATACGGCAGCCTGCAGCCTGTTTGCTACAAATCCATTAATATCCTTTTTTAATACTACCGGAACCTTGCCGAAATACCGCAGAAAATCCGCGACCTTCCCCGCCAGGCCCGGCACAGTGCTTTCATGCTGCACTATTTCCACCAGCGGAATAAGGTCAGGAGGGTTGAAGAAATGCGTAATGATCATCCGGCGGGCGAAGGGTTGGTCCACTATCAATAATGCCAGCGGATAGGAAGAAGTGTTGGATGATATGACGGCGTCCTCTTTTACCCATCGCGCAATATCATTGTACAATTGCCTTTTTACGGCAAGGTCCTCCGATACGGATTCTATGATAATATCGGCAGATGAAATGGCTTCCTTAAGATTCGAAGTGTAGGTCAGGTATTCCCTGATTGGTTCCTGGCTGTGCAGCCCGTTTCTGGCAGCGATGATCTTGTCTTCATCGATATCATAGGCAGTAACACTCGATTTTTGGCTGGCAAAAAACCGGGCGATGCCATCCCCCATGGTTCCTGTACCTAAAACAGTTATCTTATTGAACATTCCTGAAGTTTTTCAGTAATTATATAAAATCAATCAAAAAAATAAAGCTACTTTATATAACTTACTGAAATGGCATTAGATCGACCAATTATGACACAGGTTTTGCATACTGAATAAAATTGGCACGAAAGGAGTAAATTGCACAATGCAATTAATTACTTTAATCGGCCTGCTGGCCGCCGCCTGTACCACCTTCTCTTTTTTGCCGCAAGCCATCAAGACCATCCGTTCAAAGGACACTTCGAGCATATCCCTTTCCATGTATGCCCTGTTTACATTAGGCACCTTGTTGTGGTTACTGTACGGCCTTTTCAGCCACAATATCCCTGTCTATCTGGCCAATGGTATTACGCTGATCTTTGCCCTGATCATTCTTGGGTCCAAGCTCCGATATAAGTAAAAAAAAATCTCACAACCTCCAGCTATTCAATTGGCAATAATTCGCCAACGCCTCATTTATCATAGCTGACTTTTGTCCCAACAATACCGCCTTCTGAAGATCAACGCATATTTTCTCTTTATCGCTTGCCGGAATAGCTGCCTTATCACCCGACGCACGAACCTCCACATCTTTATTCTTCGACAAGCTCCGGCTGTTGCTGAATTGGTATTTCCTTATTCGCGCAAAGGCGCGGTTTACCAATGCCGCTTCCATAAAAGGCTCTATCGTCAATGCCTTATCAAGGTCATCGATTGCCTCGTCGAACCGAAATTCATTCAGTTCAAGTGTTCCACTGGAAAAATAGGCATCGGCATAAGTGCTGTCGATCTGAATCGCTTTTGCAGCATACCCGATGGCGGCCCCGGCATCTCCTTCCTTATTTCTTTCTGCACTTTTTGTCATCAGCTGATTGATCCTGGTAAGTTTCGGATCTGAGGTCACCTTTCCATTTTTAATAAACACTTTTTCCCGTACCAATCCGCTTGAATAATATTTGATAGCCGAGTCCACGAGCTCTCCTGTTTTGTAGACATCATAAAGTTTAACCTGACCATTGGGATAATACGACCTCCAAATGCCTTCTTCTTTTCCATCTACATACCGGCCTTCCTGACTTAGAGATCCATCGATGTAATATTCCTTTTCTATTCCATTGGATCTTCCTTCTTTATATTCTCTTTCCAGGGATTTGTGACCATTCTGATAATAAAGAATATCAACACCACTGACTTTTCCATTCAACAGCCATCCTTCCGCCTGTTTTCTTCCGCTATAGTAATAATTGATGACCCTTCCGGTATAGGGGACGCCATGGAAAAGCCAAACTCCTTCTTTCCTCTGCATGCTTTTTGTTGACGGAATTATTTTGATACTATCCGGTCGCGCACGGTACGCCTTCGTAAAGACATATGACACCACATCAAATTGTCCATACCCCAATAGCTTAAGCGAGTCTTTATTTTTTATAATCGACAGATCCGAAACATCCTCTTCCAAAATATCGTCTCCTTTCTCCGGGTCATTGACAACGAGGATCGAATCGACTACATATGCCGCTTTGGGGGTCGCCGTTTGTCCAAACATCCGGATGAAAGCCAGGGAAAATGCTCCTAAAAGAATGGCTGTTTTATTGAATCTCATAGACATAAAAATACAAGATGTCACTGAATTCCCTAATTATCACCCGGCAATAATTATTGCTTTACTTTTACCCCCATAAAACAATCAAAATCAAAGGAACATGTAAACACTCAACGTTCCTCCCATAAGGTGCAATTTTAGCTATATTTACCCCTGAATGCTGCTGATGAGGCATTGTTTTTTCGATAAATACCATGTATTTTATTTTCAAAGAAGAGTATATGATGCGGTTAAAACCCGGATTACAAAAATTGCAGCTAAACAGGGAAAAGGGGCCTTTTCCTGATCGTTATCCTTTTAATCTGCCAGCCTTACGGCAGTTAAACAGCCTGAACCTGCACCCAAAGGTCACTTATCTGACGGGGGAGAATGGCATGGGAAAATCCACGCTGATAGAAGCGATCGCGGTTGCCAATGGCTTTAATGCAGAAGGCGGCAGCATCAACTTTAATTTCTCAACCAGGCCCTCCCATTCGGAGCTTCATGAATACATCCGTATAGCAAGAAGGCCGGGCAAGTTCCGTACCGGTTTCTTTTTACGTAGTGAAAGTTTTTTTAACCTTGCCACTGAAATAGAGAAGCTGGATGCGGGAGGCGGAGGCAGACCTATTATTGATTCATATGGTGGAAGATCGCTGCACGAGCAATCTCACGGAGAATCTTTCTGGGCTTTATTTATGAACCGTTTCTCCGGGAATGGCTTATATATCCTGGATGAGCCGGAGGCCGCACTCTCCCCTACCCGGCAAATGGCTATGCTGGTGAGAATGCACGAGTTAATAGGTCAGCAGGCGCAATTCATCATTGCGACCCATTCTCCCATTGTGATGGCATATCCTTCGTCTATCATATACGAACTTACAGAGAACGGTATTCTTAAAACCGCTTATACAGAAACACAGAACTATCTGATCTCGAAACAATTCCTGGATAATCATACAGGTATGCTGCGCATCCTGCTGAATGAAAAAAAGACTGACTGATTCCGCTTTCGAACCACTTCATGATGGATCTCAAAAGACTCGCAAATATTTGCGCCGTTGCATGAGAAGTTCATATTGATTTCCAACAAATTACGATGCAGTTGTACCCTGACCAGGCGGAGGTGAGGAGATTTCAGTCAACCACCTAATCTATAAGGGAACCCTTTAGGGGAACATTGTTTTATGTATAGAAAGGCGAAGGAAATCTTTTATCTTTGCAATTGTTATGACAACGCTTACTTATTATACAAGTTTTGAAGATCTGAAAACGAGTGAAGATACAAAATC
Source organism: Chitinophagales bacterium (assembly GCA_015655015.1). Lineage (GTDB taxonomy): Bacteria > Bacteroidota > Bacteroidia > Chitinophagales > Chitinophagaceae > Puia. The sequence goes on from JAATFV010000116.1 coordinate 59,025, forward strand.
CCGCAAGCAATCCTATTCCACAACGAAATTTGATAGGAACGAATTAGTCGATTTTATTGAAACTCTTCGTTCCTCTATCGAATATCCCAATGCCAATCGATTACTTGATGGAGAATAATTTGATTGAAAGTATAGCGAACGTCGTAAGATACTCAACAAGAACTCTGTTGACTATCTTATTGTTGGTGGAACTGCGGTTGCATTACATGGCTTTTTCCGCTACTCGCGCGGCCCATCAGGAGAAGTAGCTGAAAAACATGACCTTGATTTCTGGTACAATTCGACGTATGATAATTACTATAGACTTCTTAATGCTTTGGAGGAATTAGGCCGTGATGTATCCAAATTTAGAGCAGAAGTTGCGCCGAATGTTAAAAAGTCATTTTTCAAATATGAATTTGATCAATTTACTATAGATTTTTTACCGGAGATCCCAGGCTTATCCAGGTTTCGTTCATCTTATAACGAAAGGGCCGTTTCAAAAGTTGGTGAAATTGAAATACCAATAATTAAATATGAAGATCTAATTATAAGCAAGCAAACGCAAGCTAGGCCAAAAGACATTGAAGATATCGAACAACTAAGGTTAAGAAGAACTCCTCCCAGATAGGATAGCCACTGTAGCCAGGTACCTGCTTCAGATATTCGTTGGTACCCATAATATCATTTTTATCTTGTGACTTAATTCTCTCCCAAAAGTCACGATTCATTTCCGGGTCTACAAAGAGAACAATAATGTTGCCTCCATATTCAATCCGGACAAGGCATTAGAAAAACAAAAAAGCGGATAAAATGGAAAATCTTCCATTTTATCCGCCAAGAGGCCCCGAGCGTACGATTTTCGAACCACTTCATGATGGATTTAAAGAGGCTGGCCAATCTCTTTAAAGTCGCCCAAGATACAAACAACTGATTATGTGCAAGTTATCATTTTAGCCGCGATCTGAACGGTCAGCCGTTCTTTGATCTGGGGGTCTACTGGAAAATATTAGAAGATCAGGTTGATTTTTGATCCCAGGTATCCAGGCAGCCCTGTCTGTATTTAAGATCGGGTGACGGTCCTACACCAAAAATAAATCCAGGGCTCCCACGTTAAAGAGGCTAAACCCCGAATGGATTTCGACTTTTACGAAATATACAAGGACTTCTCCACGATAGAGTTGCTAAAAATCGTTCATCGCCCGGACGGCTTCCAGCCCGGGGCCGTCGAGGCGGCAAACCGCCGACTGTCAGAACGTGCAATTGCCCAGGACGACCACATAGCAGTAAATACCTTTTACGAAGAACGCGATCGTGACGCGAGGCTGAGAGCCGAAAAAATAGATCAAATCAAAGGGCAAGCTTCCGATCTGTTTCAACCCATCATACAGCCCAGTCCCAATGTCACTGCTCATAAATGGCTGAACATGTTTCTGCTGGTACTCGGCTTGCAATATAGCTGGACCATGATCAAAACATTGATCGCCGTATATAAATCCATCGTCTTGGTCCTTTTCGGTGCAGGATTCGGTGTCCACGAACCTGTAGGATACAAAAACGCCACTTCGCACTTGCTGGACTTCAACTTCCTAATCAATATCATCACACTCATCTATCTTCCCCTATTTTTCTATCTGTTGTATAGAAGAAAGCTCTGGGGTTGGATACTCGTCTTTGCAGGGATCTTGATCGGGATCCTGGGACTACCTATCCAAATCTACGCCTATTCCAAATTCCTGCGTGCTATGGGAGCAGGACGGATGGATACAACAACGATGGCCCAGTATGTGGTCCAGAGCCTACTGAGGATCGCTTTCGCTTGGTTCCTGTGGAAGCAAGATATCTGTGATCTCTTCGGAATTGACAAATCCACGAAAACCAGAACAGTTCTTTACACGTCGGTGATGATGTTGGTTGTGTTCGGAGCGCTCTGGTTCTTTTTTTAACGCCTTCGATAATCATGTTGATATCTCTGATGGCTGAGCAACGGTTATTCCCCCCAAAGCTTCACACCATTTTTGCTTAAATCTTCAGCACCTTCCAATACCCCATAACTACCTATTTTTCTTATAGACATTTTGTTGTGGATATGGTATTTTAGCTTTCGGGAAGCTTGCTCAATTGCATTCCAATCCCAGAGATTTACTTTACCGTTTTCTTTGTTGATACCTTCGTTCTTTATTGCTCCTGCCTCCGTAAAATGCCCTATATGGGAATGAAATAAAACGTTTCCCTCCAGCCCACCAAAATAAAGTTGCACCCCCCCCAGCCTTCCGTCGCATAACGATAAGTATGCCCACCACAATACTTCGGATTCAATTCCACCCGGTGAAATCGAACTTTTCCACCAAAATCAGGCGCCCAAAGATTGAATGTTACTGCCGATTGCCTCCCTTTTTCCAGGTCAAAGGCGGTTATTATTTCTGCTGTACTTTTATACTGGTTAATTTTCTGTCCATAGGATGAATAATGTTCAAAGACCTGTAACTCCGTAGCAGTGAAAATGAAATCAAGCACACTAATTTTATCTTGTTTATTTGCAAAAAAATCATAGTTCATACTTCATACAAGTTGTAAAGACTCAAATTAATGAGAACGTTTTCTTTATAGGGCACGGTTAAGGTAGATTATCCGGGCTATTGATCATCCTTCCAGGATCTCTGGTCTTCCAGGAGCCTGTTTTCATAAAAATCTTTCCAATCCTTATAAAACGTTGTTAAAGGAAATTTGCGGCTGCGCTGTCTCGAATAAGTCAAATGCACAACAGCAAATTTAGCTCTACCTTCCGGAATCAAGATCTCAAACAAAACGTCATCACGATCTGTCCGAATGCCAATTGCCCTGGTCATTTTCCACCGCAGTGGATGAAAAAAGCCAACTTCCTTCTTTAATTCAATTTCATAAGGCGTCGGATCATCAAGGCGTTTCCAGGGCTCAAATAAACTTAGGTCCAAATAAGCAGCTGTTTCGTCGAGAATCATTCGCATCAATATCTTTGACTTGTCGAGCGAAAGAACCAACACCTTCTGAGGATCCGAGGTGGAACCATCGTAGCTTAAAAGAGCAACCATTCCCTTAAACGTTCTCATTACCTCTTTGGCATCGAGTTTACAGGCAATCTCCGTAAACCTAACAGCATGTTGCGACCCAGTTGATTGCCAATCACCATCAAGATACCACATGTCATTGGTAATGTTTGACAACCTACCTACTTCGTTGTTTCGCCATAGCAAAGTAGCTGAATAGGTTGTCATTTTATTTTATGTGTATCGAATGAAGCGACTGGTTTGTTACCCTCTCCGATCCGCAACTTGCGCTTTAGCAAAGATGCAGCGACAATAGCGATGAATGATACCAGGGCTTCGCCAATCAGCATAAATTGAAAGGAAAAGTTGTCGCAAACATTGCCGTCGAAGGTACGCATGTAGTGTATGGGAACGCCGATCAATAGGGAAAGAAGCGTGATCTTGGTAACGACAAGCCTTGGGCTGACTGCTTGCACCAGGATCGCCCAAAAAGCAGAGGTACAAATACCGGCAAAGAAAGCGTACAATAAGACCCCGGCATCGAATAGCCAGGTGATGAATGGGCAGAACGCGATCAGCAGGGCCAGCAGTGCCAGGACAGTCGCCGCTCGCAGCCAGGTGGTCCATTTTCCAAAGCGGTCGGCGGCCCATCCGCCGACGAGAAAACCAATCAGGGAAACCACGATGCTGAGCGGGCCGGTCACTAACCGCACCTCACTATCCGGGATGGCGTACAATTGGACACCAATGTTCCAGCCGACCGTAGCGGCGCCGATTCCGATCGGACTTAGAGCCATGAGCGTAATAAAGATTCCTTTCGTTGAGCGGAACCAGGATCTGCTATCGGCTAAAATCTGTGCGGCTGCCTGGGCTGTTGTCTCCTTTTTCTCCGTGTGACCCTCGGGCAGGCGGAAAAGGACAACCATTCCCGTCAACATTAACGTTGCCTCTACCAGAAACATGATCTTCCAAGAAATGCCGCCGGTGAGGAGCGAAGTACAAAGGAGTGCGATCCCTTGCCCTCCCAGGATACCTGTCTGGTACCAGCCCGCTGCACGCCCCAGGCTGGTAGGAGAAATGTACCGGGCCATAAACCCGTTGGCTGCCAGCAATATCAACAGGGCCGCCACCTGGGACAGACCAGCCAACGCCTTCATAACATCCGAGATCTCGGGTTTCAAAGACAACCAGCAAAACGGAACGATGCCGACAATTGCCAGCGCCAGCCCAATACTGTACCAGCGACGCAGTGACAGGCTGAGATCAACCACCGGAGCAAAGAGGAGATGCCAAGTGTAAACCGCTAAGCCCAGGTCTACCAACAGAGTGGTGGGCACCGGGTAAAATCCATTTTTTACCAGGGCCATAGGCAAGCTGCCGAACGCCCAGCCGACTGCAATGCCATAGGGCAAGGTAAGCAGACCTATAATAATGGGGGGCGTTGGGTTACGTACGTTAGTCAACTGACATGGTTTGGGATCAAGATACGAAGAAACAGGTAACCGGGCCAAACCTTGGGTTAGGGGTGATATTTTTTGACCGTAAAGTCGGTCAGCATGTCAGTTTATTCGTAAATTGACGCATGTTCCTTTTCAGGGTGGAAAATACATTTTGGATCACTGGTCGGGGAGTCGTGCTGACACCAGGTTTCGGAGATAAGCCAGTCCGGGTCGGTGCTGTAATTAGGTTGATCCGGCCTGACCAGTCGACATTACTTACTACCATAAGAGGTATTGAGTTCCACATCGACCATCCAATCTTAATCGGGCAAAATCTGAAAAAAGAAGACGTGCCCATAGGCACAGAGGTTTGGCTGGCGCAGGAGCCCGTCACTATCCAAAAGCCGAATACAAAGGCGTTGCTTCAGAAATTGAAAGTGCTTAAAAGGTATGATAAGGACCGAATAATCTTCGGCGCAGCCACCCATCGATACCGTCTCCACTGGTCGTTGTCCGACCGCCAACTGGCGGACTTTGAACGCAAGCATTCGATCCAACTACCCAAAGATTATCGTGATTTTGTGCAGCATGCGGGCAACGGAGGTGCGGGTCCGGCCTATGGACTGTTGCGTTTACAGCAGTGGGATATGGAAGCGAAAACCACAAATCCCTTGTATTTATCTATACCATTCCCTTATTCGCGGGCATGGAATATTGAGCCATTAGACGACAACCTATCCATGGAAGAATACGACATCGACATAGTTGAAAGAGGGACAGAATATTATAAAGAGGAGCATTGCACAGGAAGCATACGCTTATGTCATTATGGTTGTGCCATTTATTACCTGCTCGTGGTGAAAGGTCCGGAAGCAGGCTATATCTGGGTGGATGACCGAGCTAACGACAATGGTATTTATCCAGCTAAACATAAAACGACCGGAGAGCGAATGACCTTTACTGATTGGTATGAAGAATGGTTGACAGATGGCTTAAATACCTTTGCTCAAGAATAAGGATCTAAATCTATAATCCCATTTGCCACCAGCAAACTAACACTAAAGGTCCCTATACCGATCCTGCACTATCCATCCCCCCTGCGGATCAACGCGCCGGCAAAGCCGCCGCGGACCTTTTAGAAGGGATGAATTCATACAACCCCGGTCCCACTGGCGCACAAAAATCGGTAAAAATCGGATGCGCGGCCGGATGGGTGAAGAAAATGTGCCTCTTAAAAAGGTTGTTGTTTACTATATCGAGATTCAGGATATCGCCGCCATCCATGTAAGTTTTCGACAGGTCGAAGGATATCCGTCGATCGAATGGCCGGCCGGAGTAAAACTTCCTTGCCTTCGTCTCATTTATCAACATATACGGGTGATAGGAGAAGTACCGGTACAACCTCCCAAAGGAACTGTCGAGTTGCGGAAGGCCAGGTGCATCCGGGCTCGTGTATAGGGTAGCGAGAAAGCTATCCAGACGGTGTTCCCCCGTATCCTTCGGGTCAGGTTGATACAAGGCCATCTGAAAAGCCGAATCCTTGTACACAGCTGGTTGGATGGATAATAGCGATCCCGCGTACTTCTGGTTGAGGTATCCGATAGTCCGCTTGAATAAGAAAATAAGGTTATCGATTGCTATTATATCGCGGCGTTCTCCCTTCGCCTGGAGATAGAAGACCGGAAAGGTCATGGTATCCTTGTCCATAATTAGTATGCTGTTAGTCGGAATCCGCCACAGGAGCTGCCGGGCACGATACAGGACGGAGTCCGGGTAGGCTACTGCCTGGATAAATGGAGTCGCTAGGCTATCAAACCCCAGCCAGGTCAGGTCCGTGGCGGCTGCCATCCTGATCGTGTTCAGTTGCACCTTTATATTGTGGAAAGCACATTGGTACCGCGGATTTAAGGAATCGATCTGGCGCAGCGCCGCCAGGGTTTTATTCTCGAAACCGATAAACTTCCGTATCCGTGACAGTGGCATAGCGGCCGTATCTGGCAACACGACCCTGTCCGGATCGCCGTCCGCCACGTTCCACGGCCCCTGCGGCAGAAGATAGCCACCCCCATAACTGTCGTATGCCGCCCCGAGGGTCTCCAACAGTGAGTCGGATGTCGGCGGTGTCTTTTCAAGGGTTTTGATCACGTCCTGCTCCCAGCCATCGTAGCCAAAGAAGAGGTTCCTGTTGAGACGGGTTATCTCATCGGCCGACATGACCCGATGTTGCAGGTAGTCATCTACAGCCTCTGCAACGCTTGTGGAATCGGGATGATTTTGCTGTTCAAAGTCGAGGGGAAGATAGTGGCGGTCCTTTCTGCTCCAATACAGTTTTAGCGTACCATACCGGCCGGTCATTTCATCAAACATCCGGACGCACCAACCGTCTGGTTTTTTTTGAAAGTTGTAGTATGAATTGGCATTGGGAGTCGTGTAGGAAAAGAAGAAATGCGTCAACATTTCTGTAAATAGGGGCATTCGGGCATTAGTCTGCGCCCGGCCGGCGAGAGTTAGTACCAGGAAGATGGGGCATAGGAGCCGGCGAAAGGGTTTCATAGGGACGAATATAGGGGGAATTTTGGAAATGGGAAGTAACAGAACGTTTGTGAGCAGGGCGACTCATCATAGCAAAAACTCGCTGAAACCCGCCAGTTTTAAGTGCAGTGAAAGTGATACAACTATGATCGAACACCCGGTAACGCTTCTTTCGGGATATAGGCGGTTACTCACCGGTCACCGGCACATAGTCTTAGAGAAATTATTTCACTTAAACAACAATATCGTATCTTGATCGCCTATGCTAGGCTTCTCAAAAAAAGGCAAAAATCCGGAATGCCCCATACCGGATGAACGGCGCCAATGGCTCGAACACGCGTTCGATTGGCTAGTCGGCACATTTGGGAAAGATTCCATCTGCCACCGCCGGGTACTGATCCCTCATCATTCTGATTTCCCTATCCGGTATAATGGTGATCGTGAGTCAGCCTATGGCACAATCGCGATCATTGCCCGCCAAATGGAGATCAACCTGAGTGAAATCGAACTGCTGTTCTACAAAGAAGGGGTAGATGAACTCGCCTCCGGAGGCGCCCTCGGCAACAAACTTTATATGGGCCAGGGTAAATATGCCAGTGGCCGGTACTTGGGTAAAGCCGAGGACGGCAAATATCATATCGCTCTCGAAGAAAGAAAACTGCAACAACCTGAATTCATGGTCGCCACACTAGCGCACGAACTAGCTCATATTAAATTACTTGGCGAAGAGCGACTGGAAGAAAATGACGAACAGATCACTGATCTAACCACCATCGCGTTCGGGCTCGGCGTCTTCAATGCTAATGCAGCCTTCACGACCTTCCAGGATTTCCAATCCCACGGTTGGCAAAAGCTCGGCTATCTGAAACAAATGGATTGGGGTTATGTGTTGGCACTCTTCGCCAGGTTACGGAAAGAAGATGACCCCGAATGGGCAAAGCACCTCTGTAAAAACGTTAAATCGGATTTTGTAAAAAGCTATCGTTACCTTGCTTCGACAGAGTAGCCAGTGCGCAGACCCAGTTCATACCATGCCCCACCAGCCTGCTGAATACGCCAAAGGCCGATTTGTTTGAGCAATTAAGTAGTTTTAATACCTAAATCGCTCCCATGTTCACATTAAAAGAGGCATACCAATTTGTCAGTGATAGAGATAAAGACACCCTAAAGAACTATTACGACAAATGCTATGACACACTCAAAGAAATCAATAAACGAAGCAACCTTTTAACCGTCTTTGTCCTCATATTATTGGCCATATATTTGTTCCCATCCTTTATTAAAGAAAGCAATATCTCCGGATTCAAAATCAGCCTCGATATCATAAAAGTTCTATCACCTTTACTCGTCCCCTATTTTATTTTAGAGTGGTGCCTAATTGCAAAGAGACGCAGAGAACTGGTGAAGGTTATGAAATGTATGGGCTATAAAATATTTCGGACGCCAAATACGAATGAAGAAGTCAATCCATTTTTTCTTAATATTCATACCCGAAATACTATTCCCTTCTCCTTTATGATTGAGATATTGAATATTAATACCAAAAGCAAAACCTATGTATTTTTCAACGCATTGTTTATCATATGCATGATGTTGGGGATGGCCACCTATCTTTCCTATTTGGCATACTCTTCCTTTAAGCAGCCCGGTTTAAATACTGCGGCTTTTGGCTGTAATATGTTGGGCTTATTTTGCCTGTTACAGATATTCCTATTTTACATAGGTGACTTCAAAAATGTCACTCGTATCCTCCGGGAAGATGCCCGGTTTATTTCGAGCGGCGAAAATGCAAAGTTTGATCTGCGAATTGACCCCCACAATTAACATGGAATGGTTGAGTTATAGCATATTCGATTGTCTCTAAAAGAGTCTAAATCGAGATGTTTCGAATGGCATAAGTAAATGATACTGGTGTTAGGTCTTCATCGCTGGCTCTTAGACGCACGTTTCTAGCTTTTACTGGAAAAGCACTAGATTGATTGAAACCTTCTTTGTAAACAGCAAAAAGGTTTTCCTGAAAAATGATTTCAGTGTCTGTGTGGAGATTATGCACAAAGAGAGCAGCTAATTATGCTCGTAATTGACCACCCTAAGTTGCTGTTGTGTAAGAGTCATGGTGAGGGTGTTATTAATGGGTATAAAGTTACCTGTTTAATCGATATTATCAGTTCCTTTTTTGGTCCACTTTTTTCTGAGCGATTCCCCCTTCAGTTCTATCCTTCCTGCATGGTGCACCAATCGATCTAAAATGGCATCGGCTACCGTTTTTTCTCCGATCACGTCATGCCATTGTTTAACGGGCAATTGAGAAGTGATAATGGTAGAACGCTTACCGTGACGATCCTCGATTATCTCCAATAAAGCGGATCGGCTTGCCTGGTCGAAGGGCTGTATACCAAAATCGTCGATGATCAACAGATCCTGCCCCTCTATTTTCAATAGCTCTTTAATAGCCGAACCGTCCACCTTGGCTATTTTGAGTTGAGCAAACAGTCGGGTAGCATTGGTGTAGAGGACTTTAAGGCCAGACAGACAGGCTTGGTTACCGATTGCCGAGGCCAGAAAGCTTTTACCTGTTCCGGTACTTCCAGTGATCAGGAGGTTCTCTTTTTTTCGGATAAACTCGCCATCAGCCAGTCGGTGTACCTGGTTTTTATCGATTCCTCTTTCGGTGCTGTACTCCAGTTGTTCAATGGAGGCTTTGTAGCGGAAGCGAGCATTGTGCATACTTCTTTCTATCGCCCGGTTGTGGCGGTCATCCCATTCGCTGCCGACCAGCAAGGCCACCATCTGATCGGCTGTAAGGGGTTCGCTCCGCGTTGTCTCCATGCTTGCTTTAAAGGCTCCGTGCATGCCCAGCAGGTGCATACTTCTCATTTTTTCTAATGTGTCCGTGTTCATTTCAATTGATTTTATAATTGAATAATAGATGCAAAGCGTTATTGATAGTATCCGGATCCCCGGATATTGAGGTGTTGAGGCATCGGCAGCACCGGGGTCTGATGCTCATCTTCCAGGTAATCCATGTTCTTTTCCAGTATCTGCAGGATGATCGGATAATTATATACCCCGTAGCTCTGTGCTCTCCTGCAGGCGCTGGCTATTCTTTGGGCGCCCACTTTTCTGGCCATATTCAGGATGCCGGAACAAGACCGGTAAGCCTGCTCCGGGTGCTGCTTGTGCTCCATCACCCCCGCTATATACAGGGCTACATCTTCATGTATTGCCCGTCCCAGTTCTATGAACTTCTCTGGTGTCCAGTCACTTACATATTGAAGGGTTGAAGCCAGGTGCTCCGTGAGGGGGGTGTAATGATATTTGCGTTGGTGCCGGGGATGCGTAGCAATACATTCGTAATGGAAGAAGATATCAACCGTCGTTCCGTTATATAAGAGGCGCACTTTCTTTCCGATATATTTAAAGGGGACACTATCGTAATGTCTGTCGGCGCCCAGACAGACATGCCCGTTCTTCATGACCGTAACAGTGGCCTGCTGCTTACTTTCATAACGGAAAGCCGGCAGAGGTTGCAATGCGGCCCTTTCTATCTCCTCGAACTGTTGCCGGCGGCTGTACGTCCTGCCTTTGAAGCAGGCATTGTTGTGTAACTCCAGTGCCTTGCGGATAGCGACATTCAGCTCTTCCAGGCTCGTATAGACCTGTTCGCTCACTACCACATAAAGGCTCCGGTAAATGATCTTTACGATGCCTTCTACCAACGCTTTGTCCTTTGGCTTATAGGCTCTGGCAGGCAAAACCACACAGTTATAATGCTCTGCAAAAGCGGCAAAGGCCTGATTGATGGTAGGTTCATATTTACTGCTTTTGGTAACCGCCGAACGAAGATTATCCGGCACAATAGCCGTTGGTACGCCTTCGAAGTAATAAAACGCATTCTCGCTGGCGCCGATCAGATCCTCCTTCTTTTGACTATATACCGCTTCCTCATAGGTAAGCTGGCTGCAGCCCAGAATAGCGGCAAATACTTCTGCCTGGTGTACTTCGCCGGTGTCCTTGTCAACAATCGGTTGTTTTTCCCCGGCAAAATCGATATACACCTTATCGCCCGCCTTGTGTTCGATATGCATGACCGGGTGGGTACGCCCGGTAAAATTCCGGTAATGTTTATAAAACTGAGCCACAGCATACCCGTTGGGATGAGAAACCAAGTATTGTTCCCATTGAAGTGTGATATTCATCCCTTTACGCTTCATCTGCTTCTCTATTCCAGGAAGCAATAGCTGTAGCTCTTCGTAACGATCGTCTTTGGGAGGCGGGGGCTCAACACTAAACAGCAAATCCAGCGCATAGTCGCTCATCGCCTCAATTCCCTCATAGGTTAATCGGTCCTGTATAAATTTGCTGATGTATTTCTTTACCGTATTGCGGGAGGACGCCGTTAATACGCTGATCTTCTTCTTGCTGGTTCCCTGGGTGTAAAGGCGAATAATCTGTCTTATTCTGCTCATATCTATTGTTTTATTGGCCATAATGCTTCGTTGGTTAAGTGCCAACATTAGCCTTTATAGGTGTTAAAACAACCTCTTTTTATTACCTCTTACAGGGGTGGTCAATTTGCAGCATAATAGAGTGGTCAGTTTGATGCATAATTCCCTGCTCCGATTCAATCATAATTAGCTGCTCTCTTTGTGCATAATCTCCATACATGACAAAAAAAGCCGCCAGAATACCGGGCAGCTTATATAAATTTAAATAAGGAGGTTTATTTAGCCTTTAAATCTTCCTTCACGTCGTTCACGAATTCAACTGTGACATTTGCTAAGGAGGCAATCTTTTCAACAGGCAGTTGCAATTCCTTTAATAAATTTTCGACAACGAGTCTGCTGGTTTCTTCTCTGCTCTCCATCCTTACATATTCAAGAGTACCCATAATATCATTTCTATCTTGTGACTTAATTCTTGTCCAATGATGATTTACGGTTTCCCTTTTACCATCAAAAAAGCCGCCAGAATATCCGGCAGCTTATATAACATTCAAATAAGGCGATTTATTTAGCCTTTAACCCGTTCTTGATCTTGTTCACGAACCCAACGGTGACGTTTGCCAGAGAAGCAATTTTGGCAACGGAAAAGTTGCTATCCTTCAATAAATTCTCTACAAAAAGACGCCTGCTATTCTCCTGTCCTTTTTTCATCCCTTCAGCCAGGCCTTCTTTTTTTCCCTCCTGTTTCAGATATTCATCAATACCCATAATATCATTTTTATCTTGTGACTTAATTTCTTTCCTAAAGGTAAGATTCATTTTTGGATCCTTAAAGAGGACGTAGCTTTCCAAAAATACAAAAATAGCCCTTATTTTCCTTGTGGAGTAGCCTTTTGCCAATAACATTTTGGCAATCAGCACCTTGCGTTCAAACAATACCTTTTCAGGTATCTTCCCTTCCAATAATGAAGCCTTCGCCGCCAGTACTACCAGCGCAAAAGGATTATCGCTTTCCTCCAACTCCTTGTCCGGAAAATCCAGAATCGAAATGGCCGGGTATTCGTACGTCAACCGGGTCCTTCGATATTCATAGGTGTACCGATCCGGCATATTCTTCCCATATTGGCCTGTAAAGATAGCCACCGCCGAAACTGGTTTCTTCGGGTGGCGAGCCCGGATTCTGGCAAAGTACTCGTACATCCGCTCCGAGAACTGCAGGCGTTTGGACGTGTTCCCCTGTATTTCAAGATGCAGGAGCACGCATTCCTCTTTTCCCTTCCGGTTGAATACTTTTACCAGCTTGTCGGCATGCCGGGTAGCTGTCTTTTTGTCCGGCTCTGGATACATTTCCGCCAATTCCTTGTCAAGGAACTCAAATCCCCGTTTCATATCATATATCTTGTCGGCGTCAGGAAAAATGAAGCGTAACAGATCATCAAAGACTTCTTCCATGACCACCTTCCATAAAATATCGCTCTTTCGATGCTTCATAGGGAAAATTTAAAATATTCTAAAATGGTGTTTACAATGCGCTCATCAAAACAAAGGAAAAATACGCTGAAACGCTTGCCCAGCCTAATTATTGGAATAGTGTAAAGGAGAGAGTAAAGGTACAAAATATTCATCGCCAAATAAAATATTTTGGCAACTACAATTATTACCCACCGTTAGGTAAAGACTTGAATTAATTAAAAGTAGAGGCTATCTTTTCTGAGTAGGAGAAGCAGACAGTTTATTCGGTACAAGTAGGTGCCTAACATCAATGTTCAAATATCCGGCTATTCGGTACAAGGTCTCCAAAGAAGGTTGCTTATCATTGGTACACCACGTCGATACAGTAGAAGGTGTGACACCTAATGCCTCAGCCAATTCCTTATTGGTGACCCCCTGGTCACCTAAGGCCCCTTTGATTCTGTTGAACTGTTCCTTTTTCATTTCAGCAAATATAGAAATCCATAAATTAACCATTAGCGCACTTAAATTCTCTTAAATCATAATTAATTTAGCTTTTAGAACAATTTAATTTGCTTTTAGCGAATCTTTTCAGTATCTTTGTTTAGTTTTTAAAACATCATGCTTATGTCACTACTAGTCCATATGACGCCGGATCGCATACCTATCCGACTGTCTAAAAAAGAACAAGAGTATCCTAAAGAAGTGTTAGATGAACTGTTCGAAGAATATACTATCGGTACGATCCGCTCGAAACTAACGGAACTGGTCCACACGGCGCTTATAGAAGACGATAGATATAACAATCCAAAGAATAGAAGCGACTTATTGGCATTTTACATCAAACTGGAAAGGGGCCTGGAAACCGCCTATGTATTAAACTTCCTAAAAAGAAAAGACTCCTTAAGTGATTCTTGATCCTTTTTAGTCCCACCCCATTATTTATTCAAACTTTTGAAACTGAAAAACACCTCTAGCAATGGCAACCACACAACAAGGCAAAATCCACCAGTCAGGCGAAAGACACTTAAAGATCAAATCCAAATGGACCCCGCGCGCATTTAACAATAACGTTAAGCTACCCGAAATTAGTCTCACCGGGGTCTGGCTGAAATCGGCCGGCTTTGAAATTGGTAAAAAGGTAATTGTCAGGCAGGAGCCCAACCAGCTCGTCATCACCCTGGCCGACCCTGAACCTGAAACATCGGAGGAACAAGCTGAAAGAATAAAAGCAGAAAAACGGAACAACCGCAAGGCCAGGCTAATGCGCCAAGGGTGCGAAATATGGGCAGAGCCATCTAAATAACATATTATATTTTTTTATAGTATATTAGCTGCCCAAAAAAAATCCCACCTATACTTTTGGACCTGATAAAAATGATCCGTTATGCATTGGAATCATGTGTACTTGCAGATATACCGGCCCGGTATGGTTGATTATACCGGCAGGACCATCGGCAAAATCATTAGACATCTTTTACTATTCTCTCCCTATCTTTTCATGCCTTACATCCTTTACAGGAAAATTGACACTAAGCCTGAGCCCTTCATATGGACAGCCATTTTAGTCATACCAGGAGCTTTCCTGGTATTCCATTCTTATAAATATCTTATTGCCCGCCTCCAACAATGGAAGAATAATGATAAATTCCGCGGGACCATCGCCTTGTATATATTCCTTTTGATCTTCCAGATCCTTCGCGTATGGTCCGTCCAGGCAGGTTTTTCCCTGCTGATGAACAACTACCCTGAAGGAATGATACTCTCAAAAATTTTTGCTTGCCTATACGTATTCCTCCTGGTCATCGGCTATTGGAAGCGTCCGTTTTTTACCCGTTAAGACCTTTTCTATTCTATACCGACATCCTCCAAAGATTGTCGGGCTTGGCATACCCATTTTTACTTCCCGGTAGCCATTATTATAGAAGTAGCCATTACTAAAAAAATAATTAGCCCGCAAATTTAGGGGGTTGGTCTGGAACGGTACAAGGAACTACGGCATAAACGATTCAGTTCAGATCCTCATCGGTTTATCCTGCACGGGCATCACCTAAAGTCGGGGATCATCATCATACACCTCGTAATTCCGTTCCTCCTTGCCCTTATCCAGCCGCTAACCCCGACCCATTCGGGTTAATTCATTTTTTCCAACTAATTATAACATTATGAACCAGCATTTAAATTTAGACAACCTTAACGAATTAAGCCTGATCGATTATTTGAGGATACTCGGATTTGAACCGATCGCTTTCCATCCCGGTTCCACAGATTATGTTTCCCCATTTGACCACAAGGAGCCAAAGATCCTTTCCATTAACCACCAGGACAACCGGTTCGCTGCACCTGGTACTCACCAAAAAGGGACGTTGGTAGAATTTGCCTGCCTCCTCTACGGGTGCACCGCAGCAGAACTTTGTAACAATATTGTGCTGTATAAAATCGATCAGCTTATGTCGTTATGATTCCCAAAAGATGTATCAAACAGATACAACTAATAATAGGGCAATAGTGGTTATCCGCTATTGCCCTTTTTTATTTCCAAAATATAAACAATTCCCTAGCACTTAAAATTAAACCACATGCCACACCCTACCGTCATCGTTGAAATTCAGAACGGCCTCCTGGCGGATCTTTGCAGCAACACAAACAATCATTACACATCAAAAATATCCCGCAAAAGCATCCCTCACCTATGCAGAATAGATTCAGGTCAACTCCATTCCGCTTTATTCTAACCAAACCACCTATGCAGTATTGTTATAGGTATTTGTACGAATCGTCTTCGCTTATATCTTCAATCCTGAAATAAAAACAGATCTGACATGGCGATACTATCCTCCAAAAAACACGTGCACAGGAGACATGGCAAGATGTCCAAAGATGACACAAAAAGAGGCATTACGGCTTACCCTTCAGACGGCAAAAAATAAGTTTTCCAGGTCATTCGTAAAATCAGTCATTAACCGAACTAAATATCAATAAACGACATGAAACAGCAACAGTTTAAACGCACCAGATGGCTCACTTTACGGATGAGCGAAACTGAATACCATCAGGTCAGATCACTTACCGGGCAAACTACCTGCAACAGCATAAGCGAATATGCGCGGAAGGTTGTGCTCAGAAAGCCCGTCATCCTTCGCTACCGCAACCAGTCCCTCGACGACTTCTTGGCTGACATGTTACAATTGAAGCAGGACCTCGCCAGTATCAGCAGTTATTTCACTCAGACAGTTCAACGACTCCATTCGCTGAATAAAATTTCGGAGATCCAGGAATGGATACTCCACAATGAGCAGGACAAAACACAGCTGTTCCGTTAGATCGAAACCATTTCCAATAAAATAAATGAAACATACAAACTATGGTCGCAAGAATAAATGCCACCGCCAAATTTCCCCGGCACTACAATACAACTAAAAAAAGGTGGCACATAACCAGGCTCAACTTACCTATGCCAAAGGAATTCTCCAGGATAAAAACCGGATGACCCTTTACGAAAAGACAAATCGTTTCCAGCGTTTGCATGATCTTAATCATCGCTCCCAGGTCAATACGTTGCACATTTCACTCTACTTCAACCCCACGGAAAACCTTTTTTACGGCTGTAACTATTCCAAGAAAAGACAAGAGATATTCTGCTAGAGATTCCGAACGATTACCCTCTTTGAATGATTTGGATTGCCACCGTAATTGCCGCTATTGGTTCCCTTAATAATCTTTCTCATTTTTATATTTGCGCAAATTCTCATAACAAGGAAACCTGACAATGTGCACGCAAGATGTAGCTTCCTTTTATGGCAATATCGCTAAGGGAAAAGCATAACGAGGAGGAGGGAAATGGAGCCGATAAAGCCTGAAAAAGCGTTGCAGATATTGACAGATTCTGGTCTTCAGGTATCCCTTGAAGAAGCGGGAATAATCTTGGAATTTTTGAATAACTTAGCTAACATAGCTATATCGGTCTATCTAACAAGAGACGATGATAACCAGACACAATAAGGGCTCTAAGAATATTCATTTCAAAAAACCTATTCATGATCGCCGATTTATATATCAGGGTAAGTACTGACGAACAAGCTGACAAAGGTTTCTCTCAACGTCACCAGGAAGAGGTTTTACGTAAGTATTGTGAGATTAACCGAATAGAAATAAGAAAAATAATCTTAGAAGATCATTCCGCCAAGACTTTCAACCGGCCTGCCTGGAAAAAATTACTATTGGAATTAAGAAAACATAGGAATACAATAGACCTAGTCTTATTTACCAAATGGGATCGCTTCAGCCGAAATGCAGGCGATGCCTATCAAATGATAAGCACGTTGCGGAAATTCGGTACGGAACCTCAGGCCATCGAACAACCCCTGGATCTCACCATTCCGGAAAATAAAATGATGCTCGCCTTCTACCTCGCCGCTCCGGAAGTAGAAAATGACAGAAGGGCGCTCAATGTAAAACAAGGCATGCGACGAGCTCGCAAAGAAGGCCGGTGGATGGGAGCGGCGCCATTCGGGTATGCCAACAAAACCCGCGAAGACGGCTCAAAATATATTACACCAAAGGAACCGGAAGCAACGGTTATGAGATGGGCCTTTGAAGAACTCGCCAGAGGTATTTTCAATACCCAGCAAATATGGGAACTAGCCAAAAAAAAGGGATTTACCAGGCAAAAAGTCAATTTTTGGCAGTTAATACGAAACCCTATGTATTGCGGAAAAGTCTCCGTGCCCAAATCCAAGGATGAAGAATCATATTTAGTAAAAGGGCTGCATGCTCCTCTAATTACTGAAGGGTTATTCTACCAGGTTCAGGATGTCCTCGATGGTCGAAAAAGAAATTATAGAACAAGAGTAGAAGTCGATAAGGAAATTCCGTTACGCGGTTTTCTCATTTGTCCATTGTGCAAAAGAAATTTATCAGCGAGTGCATCTACGGGGCGCCATCAGCGATATTACTATTACCATTGTAATCCATCTTGTGGATACAGATATAATGCAGAAAGAGTCAACAACGATTTTGAGAAAGAAATTAAAAGTATACACCCCATCAAGGTGTTGTTGACCTTTACCGACACATTATAAATATAAATTATACAAAGAACAACAAAGGGAAACGAGATGATCTTCAGTTATTGAATTCTCAGTTGGCAGAGGCCAACAAAGATTTGGCAAAAGCGCGTAAGCTTTTGTTAGCGGAAGATATTGACCCGGGTGACTACCGGGCCATAAAATCAGATTGTGATAATAAGATTGCCCGCCTCGAAGCCAGGATAAGTACCCTATCTCAGGAGTTCAACAGCATCGAGTTAAAATTACTCCTTGAAAAAGCATCCAGTTCCGTATCGAATCTTAGCAGTTTATACCGTGACGGGGACGTCTTCTATAAAAGGCAGATCGTGAGCGCCCTGTATCCTCAAAACCTGGAGTACGATGGATGCAATTTTCGAACCGCTCACCTCAATGAGGTCATTGCTACCATATTCAGTCTGGACAAGGATTTTGGAGAAACAAAAAGCGGACAAAACGGTAAATTTTCCGTCTTGTCCGCTAAGGAGGTTCCGGACGGATTCGAACCGCCGTAGAAGCTTTTGCAGAGCTCTGCCTAGCCACTCGGCCACGGAACCCTTTGTTGTCTTCTCCAACAAGAAGCATTTTTTGAGCAGGTGCGAAATTAAGATAATTTTGAAGAAGTTAACAAAAAAACATGCTTATTTATGCAGGCAATCGCTGAAAGTGAACTTATTATCAATAACAGGGGCGCCATCTATCATCTGGACCTGCGCCCGGAAGAGCTGGCAACCACTATTATTACCGTAGGCGACCCGGACCGGGTAAGCGCAGTGAGCAAGTATTTCGACCGGGTGGAACACCGGGCGCAACATCGTGAATTCATCTCCCATACAGGTTATATAGGCAAAAAAAGGCTGACGGTCGTGTCCACGGGCATCGGAACGGATAATATCGATATTGTGCTGAACGAGCTGGACGCGCTGGCGAATATTGACTTTTCCACCCGGACGGTGAAAAGCGAGCTGACCCATCTCACCATTATCCGGGTAGGCACTTCCGGATCTTTACAGGAAAATATACCCGTAGATAGTTATGTGGCCTCCACCCATGGACTCGGTATCGACAATCTCCTGAATTTCTACCGGCATGAAGAAAATGAGGAAGAAAAAGGGCTTCTGCAGTCTTTTATCACCCAGACCCAGCTGCATCATCGCCTGGCCAGTCCCTATATCAGCGGGGGCAGCGCCTCCCTGATCCGGCATTTCGTAAGCGGTTTTCACCAGGGGGTGACCGTCACCTGCCCCGGTTTTTACGGTCCGCAAGGCAGAGTCCTCCGCCTGGGGCTTAGCCAGCCCGAACTGATCGACCGGCTGACAGCGTTTACTTACGGCCCGCACCGGATCACCAATTTCGAGATGGAAACGGCGGCTATTTATGGCCTGGGGAAGATCCTGGGGCATTATTGCCTAAGTCTCAGCGCCATCGTGGCCAATCGCGTAAAAAAAGAATTCTCAAAAGACGGAAATGCCGCCGTCGAAGGACTGATAAAGCAAACCCTGGAGATCGTTGAGCAGCTACAAGCGGCAGGCTGATAACTGTAAGCACTCTTAGGCAGCTTCAGAAATTGTATCTATTTTTGAGGAATTATGGCGAAGATGAATTTTCACAAATACCAGGGAACCGGTAATGATTTTATTATCCTGGACAATCGGAACTGGAGTTATACGGCCCTCACCCTTGAACGTGTCAAATTTTTATGTGACCGGCGTTTTGGCATCGGCGCTGACGGGCTCATGTTATTGAATACCAAAGCAGGGTATGATTTTGAAATGAAATACTATAATTCCGATGGCCGGGAGAGCAGCATGTGTGGCAATGGAGGGCGCTGCCTGGTGAAATTCGCCTATGACCTGGGTATCCGCAAGAGCGAATATCATTTCCTCGCCGCAGATGGCCCCCACCAGGCCGAGATCGATGATAAGAACATTGTCAGCCTGAAAATGAAGAATGTGGAGAACATCCGGGATCATCACGGAGATTTTATCCTCGATACCGGCTCCCCTCACTATGTGAAGCTGGTAGCAGATGTGATGGATTACGATGTTTATCATAAAGGCATGGATATCCGGTATAGCAGCGACTTCGCCAAAGAAGGCATCAATGTGAATTTTGTAGAACAAAAACGACCTGATGAGATCATCGTCCGCACCTATGAAAGAGGAGTGGAAGATGAGACCCTATCCTGCGGGACCGGCGTTACGGCCAGCGCACTGGCCTGCTACCATAATGAAATGGGGTATAATGATGTCCGGGTTATCACCAAGGGGGGAAAGCTTACCGTGAAATATGACCGGGTCGGCGAAAACTATTTTGAGAACATCTGGCTTTGCGGGCCTGCCCTTAAGGTGTTCGAAGGGACAATCGACTAACGATTGGAGACCATTTTGAATAAAAGTCCACTATCAACAGCTGAGCTATCTTATGATCCAGTTTTTTAAGAGCATCAACCACCAGACCGTAGAAGTTGAAACCGCCGGGGACGCCACCTGGATCAATATCCTGCCGCCCCTGAAACAGCAGGAGTTCACCCAGCTGTCCGAAGAACTGGATATCCCCCTGGACTTTCTGACGGATTCCCTGGATATCGATGAAAGGGCACGTTTTGAAGAAGAGAACAATGTAAAGCTCATTGTCATAAAAACACCCACCGAGAACAACTCTTTCAACGAGAGCGATGCCTACTACATCACCATTCCTATCTGTATCATCCTCACCCATAACCAGATCGTCACCGTCAATTCTTTCGAGAACGGCGCTATCAAAAAGTTCCTGAACACTTTCCAAAACCGTCATCCCGACAAAAAGAACATGATGGCGCTGAAGATCTTCGAAAAGATCACCCAGACCTATATGGAGTTCCTGAAGGAGATCAACCAGCGCCGCAATGTTATGGAACAAAAGCTCTATGCCTCCAACAGGAATGAGGAGCTGCTGGAGCTGATGAAGATCCAGAAAAGCATGGTCTATTTCATAACAGCCCTCCGCTCCAACGAAATGCTGCTGCTCAAGCTGGCACGAACCAATTTCCTGGGCCTGATCGATGAGGAGAAGGAAATTCTGGATGACCTGGCCGTAGATATGTCGCAGGGACTTGAAATGGCCAATATCTATACGAATATCCTCAGCAGCACGCTGGACGCCTTCGCCAGCATTATCAACAATAACATGAACAATGTGCTGAAGCGGCTGACGTCGATCACAATCATCCTCTCCCTGCCGGCGCTGGTGACGGGTATCTATGGCATGAACGTCCCCATTCCCTACGCGGACTCGCACTATGCTTTCTATATCCCTATCCTGTTATCCGTCGGCATTTCGCTTATCATAAGCTGGTATTTCATGAAAAAGAAATGGTTTTAAATGGTTTTGATATGTTCAACGTAAGAGTATACGGCATTTTACTGGGAGATAACAAAAAGGTATTGGTAAGCGACGAGTTCATCCGGGGACAGTATTACACGAAGTTTCCCGGCGGAGGCCTCGAATTTGGCGAGGGTACGCGGGATTGTCTGAAAAGGGAGTTCAAGGAAGAAATGGACCTGGATGTCCGGATAGGCTCCCATCTCTATACAACGGATTTCTTTCAGATGTCCGCTTTCCACCCGGAACAGCAGATCCTTTCCATCTATTATTTTGCAGAACCCCTGGAGCCTATCCGGGTCCGGCTGAGCGATACCCCATTCGATTTCGACGAACAGCAGCTGAAAGTATATGCCGAGAAAAAAGAGACGGAAACCTTTCGTTTCATCGACTGGGATGCCTTCAGCGAAAATAGTGTCACGCTGCCCATTGATAAGGTAGTGGCGGGGATATTGAAAGAGACTATTAAGCCCGGACGCTGATGTCCGCCGGCAAAACCGGTGCGGACAATGATCTCCAACTCCGGAAATCCATCCCCTACCCATCATGCGGATGCTCCGGCGTATTCAGCAACAATTCCATAAATTTAAGATCCAGCCAGCGGCCAAATTTATACCCCACCTGCCTGAAATGGGCTACCTGCTCAAATCCAAAAGACTGATGCAGCTTTATACTGGCGACATTGCTGCCATCTATACCCGCGATGATCGCGTGCAGATCATTCTCCCTGGCCGCCCGGATCAGGGGTGTTAACAACAGCTTACCGATGCCTTTTTCCCGTTGTTCAGTAGCGACATAGACAGAATTCTCTACCGTATATTTATAAGCAGCCCAGGCGCGGAAAGGGCCATAGGAGCTAAAACCCGCGATCTTCCCTTCCGATTCGGCCACGAAGACAGGAAGACCGTCCTTCAGCTTGGTATCATACCAGGCCTTACGCATTTCCAGGGTCTGCGGAATATACTGGTATACAGCCGTCGTAGTAAGAATGATCTCATTATAAATGTCGAGGATCTCAGGCAGGTCATCTTCCCGGGCTGAACGAATGGTGATCATATTGCTGTTAATGCCTTACGGCTAATTTTTTCACCATCTCCTCTCCGATCGTTTCGGCAGACACGCCAAACCCGTTCACCAACACCCCCTTCTGACCTTTCCGGGATTCAATAGCGTAAACGACCGCCTCATCAGCCGGATCGCTCTCCCCTTCGAAACGATAGACTTCGGTGATCTCAAAATCAGCAGGTTTCAACACCAGGGGAGTCTTTGTACAAATGATCTTATCCGCTTCCAGGTTGAAGTCAATATTGTATCCTCTTTGCTTAAGCCCGTCAACCGCTTCAGCTACCGTATCATAAGTGAACATATAGGCTAATTTAATAATGAATGTGGGATAACGATACCTGCAATTTACAATAAACCGCCGCAATTCATTTACCCAAACACCCAAATTTTTTTACCTACTGATAGGTAGAGAAAAAACTTTTCTAAAATACCCCCCCTCCGAAAATATCCACCTCCCCTCCTTATGGCGATCCCCATCAGCCCGGCATCCCTCGCCCCCCTACCCCGTCAATAAACCAGCTGATGCGTCTGCTTCACCACCCCCATGACAAACGTACTCTGCACATGACCGATATTTTCCACCTGCCCCAATTTATTGACATGAAAATCATAATAGGCATCCATATTCTCCACCACCACCTTGAGCAGGAAGTCAAACTCCCCGGAAATGATAAAACATTCGGTCACCTCCGTCAATTCATGAATGGTCTTTATGAATTTGGCGCCGGACTTCTTATTATGCTCCTTCAGCGATACATAACAAATAGCCATCAGGCCCTTCTTTACCTTTGAATGATTGACCAGGGTAGCATATTGAAGGATCACACCGGTATCTTCCATCCGTTTGATCCGCTCATGCACCGGCGTAGTGCTCAGATGGACCCGGGCAGCGATCTCCCTTACCGTGATCTTCGCATCGGCCTGTAACAGGCGCAGGATCGCCTTGTCTTTTTCGTCCAGGGTCACCGGCTCCTCCGCAGAAGGTCTCGTAGCGGATTTTTCTTTTTCAGGGTCTTTTTGCATGTGTTACTGGGTATTTGTTCTTTAAAAATACTATTTTTTGCAAATTTCTTCCAAATTTCACCCGACTACCTATATATTTGTTCTACTATTTCTACCTTTGTGCTACTTAAAAAAAATTAAAACCGATGTCTACAAAAACGCAGAGCATTGATCTTAAGCTCCCCTATAAAGTGAAGGATATGAGCCTGGCTGAATGGGGCCGTAAAGAAATCCGTTTAGCTGAAGCTGAAATGCCGGGCCTGATGGCTATTCGCGCAGAATATGGCAAACAGCAGCCCCTGAAAGGCGCCCGCATTGCCGGTTGCCTGCATATGACCATTCAGACGGCCGTATTGATCGAGACCCTGGTTGCATTGGGAGCTGAAGTAAAATGGAGCTCCTGTAATATATTCTCCACGCAGGACCAGGCCGCTGCCGCTATCGCCGCCGCAGGCATCGGTGTATTTGCCTGGAAAGGACAGACCCTGGAAGAAGCTGACTGGTGTATCGAGCAGACCCTGTTCTTCGGCAGCACGGACCGCCCCCTGAACATGATCCTGGATGATGGCGGAGACCTTACGAATATCGTATTCGACAAATATCCCGAGCTGGTACAGCATATCAAAGGATTGAGCGAAGAGACCACGACCGGCGTTCATCGCCTGTACGAACGCATGGAAAAAGGCACCCTGCCCATCCCCGCCTTCAATGTGAATGATTCTGTTACCAAATCCAAATTTGATAACAAGTATGGTTGCAAGGAATCGCTGGTAGATGCTATCCGCCGCGCCACTGATGTGATGATGGCCGGTAAGGTTGCCGTCGTAGGAAGTTATGGCGATGTAGGTAAAGGATCCGCCGCCTCTCTGAAAGGAGCCGGGTGCCGCGTGATCGTTACCGAGATCGATCCAATCTGTGCGCTGCAGGCTGCCATGGATGGATTTGAAGTAAAGAAAATGGTGGATGCCGTGAAAGAAGCGGACATCATTGTCACCGCCTCCGGTTGCCGCGACCTGATCACGGAAGTACATTTCCGCAGCATGAAAGACAAGGCGATCGTTTGTAATATCGGGCACTTTGATATCGAGATCGACATGGCCTGGCTGAATAAGAACTATGGTCATACGAAAGATACCATCAAGCCCCAGGTAGATGTCTATACCATCGAAGGCAAAGACGTAATCGTCCTGGCAGAAGGCCGCCTGGTAAACCTGGGATGCGCTACAGGCCATCCTTCCTTCGTAATGAGCAATTCCTTCTCCAACCAGACGCTGGCCCAGATCGAACTTTGGACCAACCATGGCAAATACGAGAACAAAGTATATGTACTGCCTAAGATCCTGGATGAAAAGGTTGCCCGTTTGCACCTCGCAAAGATCGGCGTAGTATTGGATGAACTGACAGATGCACAGTCCAGCTACCTGGGTATACCCAAGGAAGGACCGTTCAAACCTGAACATTACCGTTACTAAGAACAGCGATAGCTATTACATAAAAAAACCCACCGTTTCAGCGGTGGGTTTTTTTATGTATGTCCTGTGTATTGTCATGGATGATCTTTAACGCCTTAGGACACCCGGCTAAGCACCTCCGGGTTTAAGATCGAAGGGGGATGACCCGCATTCGGCCCCAGCCCCAGAGCCGCAATGAGATTGTCGGCAGCGAGACTGGCCAGGCCATGCTGAGCCTCTTCAGTGCCCCCGGCGATATGCGGGGTCAGAAGACAGTTGGCCAGGCCGATAAGGTCCGGTTCAATGTCGGGCTCGTCTTCGAAAACATCCAGGCCGGCCCCGGCGATCCGGCCGCTTTTTAAAGCTGCGGCCAGCGCCTGCTCATCGATCAGCCCACCCCGGGCAATATTAAACAGCATGGCAGACGGCCGCATGATCTCCAGCTCCTTTTCCCCGATGATATGATAATTACCGGGAGTATACGGTAAGGCAAGGATCACAAAATCCGATCCTTTCAGCAATTCCTCCTTTGAACGGTATTCAGCCCGGACCTCCTGTTCGATCAGAGTATTGAGACGGTGCCGGTTGTGATACAGGATCTTCATCCGAAAACCAAGGGCCCTACGGGCAATAGCCTGTCCTATCCTGCCCATTCCGATAATGCCCAATGTCTTGTCGCAGATATTGGTCCCAAAGAACATCCGGCCGGTGGATGATTTCCACTGCCCTTTCTGAACATAATATTCGGCTTCCACCAACCGGCGGGCAGCGGCAATGATCAACCCCATGGAAAAATCCGCCACGGTCTCGTCCGCCGGCCCGGGAGCATTCGTCGCTATCACCCCCGCCTCTGTCAGAGCGGCCACGTCCACATTGTTGTATCCCGCCGCGGATACGCATACTGCCCGCAACTGAGAAAGGCCTTCCACTACGGAGGCATCTACCTTTTCTCCGCCGGCAAGGAGAACGCCGCTCTTATCCCTTAACGCTTCCCGTAGCTCACCCGGAGTATAACGGAGCCCTTCATTGATCGTTACGTCAAAATACTGCCGGAGACGTTGGACCACATCCGGAAATAAAGCCCTTGTAATGAGTATTTTTTGTTGCATCACGTTTATAAATTTGCTCCCGTTGCTGTTAAAGGTATGCTAAACCGCTTTCCCGGCAAAGAGGGAACTTCCCGGATCCCGCCTTTGTTTTTCAGCAGTAAGGGGCGGTGCAGCGGCTTTAAGATTTCTTTAGTAAACTTATTCTCTCAGCTGTTGTCTGACATAAAAGACTATTTATAAAGACTTAAAAATTACAATTATGAACACGAAGTATCAGGAATATAATAAAGACACCAGGCCCCTTGTGCGTACATACAAAGCAGTAACAACCAATAATAATCTCTCTTTTTCAAAGGAGCTCGCCGGTCCCCGTTCCGTAAATCCGGAAAAAAGCAACAAATTGACGATCAGCAGCGTGCTTATATCGCTCGTAATGTTGATGTCTATGGTAGCTACCGGTCTTTTGAGCTATCATCTTTTCCGCGAAGCGAATTATAATGTATCGGCCTTGTTTACCATCAGCGCCTACTTTTCGATCGTCTTGTTCATTTACGCCCTGAGCGTACTGAACCGGAAGACTGCATTGAAATAATGATATTTATACGGATCATGGATCAGGATTTGGACGTAGGATCAGGGGCCCGAAAGTTTCGGGCCCTTTTTTATGACGTATAAGGACCTGATCGTTGTAGTTATTAATGGGCTTATGGGTTTCAGGAGAGCGAGCCGTCGGCCAAAACGCCTGTGGCGTTTTATCGGGCGGACTTCCGAAAGATGAACTTTCGAACGTTCGTGTCTAATGATGGCCCTTCGGGCAAGTGAACTGTGTTCACTTTTTTTGTAGTAAATTGTAGTCCCTTACGACCAGCCTCTCCTGAAATACCTTAAAATATGAAAAGATCTGTCTTCAAATGGTTCAAAAACGTATCCATTGCCAAAAAGCTGTATTTCACCGTAGGGATCATGGCTTTATTGATCGTTGTCGAGCTGGGCGTACTTGTTTTCTCTATCAACACGTTATCTTCCGTCAGGGCCTATGTAGGTGGAGAAGGTCTCTGGTCAAAAGCCCAGAAAGATGCCATCTACCAGCTTATGCGTTATGGCATTACCCATGAAGAAGGGGATTATGTCAAATTCCTGGAGTTTATGAAAGTGGCGGGAGGCGATCACAACGCCAGAGTGGAGATGAGTAAGGAAAAGCCGGACATGAACATTGTCAGGAAGGCATTGTTGGAAGGACGCAATCATCGGGACGACGTCGACGGGATGATCAGGCTGTTCAGAAGGTTTCATTCCAACTACTATATCAACCGGGCCATTATTGCCTGGACAAAGGGGGATGAAGTGGGGCAGGGATTTATTGCCATCGCCCAAAAATTACACGCAGCCATCAATTCGCCCTCCCCTTCCCAGGATCGCATCAATGTACTTTTACGGGAGATAGAACCGCTGGATATCCAGCTTACCCCCTACGAAGACGAATTCTCGTTTGCGCTGGGAGAAGGGTCCCGCTGGCTGGAGCAAGGGATACTCCGGCTGCTCTTCATCGTGGCCCTCACCGTGGAATGCACGGGCCTGGTACTGGCTATTACGGTCAGCAGGGGCATTCAGAAGGGACTCAACGAGATCTTATTGTCAGCCAGATCGGTGACAAAGGGAGATTATAGCCGCAAAGCCACGGCGTTCTCCCAGGATGAGATCGGGAAGCTGGCGAATAATTTCAATAAGATGGCAGAAGAGCTGGAACGGCTGGAGAAGGAGAATAGGGAAGTGAATAGCTCCCTGGAGAAAAAAGTGCGGCTGCGGACCGCCGAGATGGAAAGCAAGAACAAAGAGCTGGAACAGTTTGCCTATGTGGCATCCCATGACCTGCAGGAGCCCCTGCGGACGATCTCCGGCTTTGTCGAGCTATTGCAGAAGCAATACCGGGGAAAGTTCGACGCCAATGCGGATAAGCTGCTCGGTTATATTTCAAATGCTTCGGACCGGATGAAAGTGCTGATCAAGGACCTGCTGGATTATTCCAGGATCGGAAGAGAAAAAAAGATCCGGCAGGTAGATTGTAATAACCTGCTGGCCGAAGTACTGGCGGACCTGGACCAGATTATCAAAGAAAGCGGCGCAACCATCCGGACGGAACCCCTACCCGTCATTCATGCCTACCCCACTGAATTAAAACTTTTATTCCAGAACCTCATCACCAACTCCATTAAATTTCATAAGCCTGGTCTGACGCCAGTTGTGGCCATCAGGTCGGAGAAAGAGAACGGACACTGGAAATTCTCCGTCCGGGACAATGGGATCGGCATCGACAGGCAATTCGCTGACAGGATCTTTATTATTTTCCAGCGTTTGCATAACCGGTCGCAATACGAAGGCAGCGGTATCGGCCTGGCCCATTGCAAAAAGATAGCCGAGCTGCACGGGGGAAATATCTGGGTGGAATCGGAGCCGGGCGAAGGCAGCCGCTTCTTCTTCACCATCGGCCAGGAGTCGTAGCTCCTGCGTTCGGATCATAGACAGACAGCCATCGTCCGGTCAACACCCGATCAAAGTCCGGTCAACACCCGGCAAAAGTCCGGTCAATGCCTGGTTGAATCGATGATTTTCCTCCCCGTATCCTTCTGATAATTGGTATCCGCCGAGGAGCCATTGCCGGCGCTGTTGTTATCGGGAGCCGGACCGGCCGCGGAGGTGGAATCCATGGAAGTTTTAGCCGGATTGGAATTGCCGCAGCTGGTCATAAGCGCTGTCCCGACCAGAAGGACGATAAAAAGCCGGGAGGTCTTCACTTTTCTATTCATAAAAAGGATTTTAAGAACCCGCCCAAAAAACTATGCCAGCCTCTTTTTTGTTATATATGCCGGCGAACCGATAAAGGAACTATATTCGAAATTCGGTGAATAATTCGCAATTTTGCAAAAAAAAGAAACCACTACATGGAATTTATAGATTATTATAAGATACTGGGTGTAAACAAGACCGCCAGCCAGGATGAGATCAAGACCGCTTACCGGAAACTGGCCCGGAAGCTTCATCCCGACCTGAACCCAAATGACAAGGAAGCCAATAAGAAATTCCAGCAGGTCAATGAAGCCAATGAGGTGCTGAGCGATCCGGAAAAACGGAAGAAATACGATCAGTATGGCAAGGACTGGCAGCATGCCGATGCCTACGAAAAAGCCAACGCCTCGACGGGACGCAGGCCCAGGAAGGGCGCCGGAGCCAGCCGGGGAACGGGTACTTTCGAAGGGGCCGATTTCGGACAGGGAGGATCGTTTAGCGGAGGAGGTTTCAGCAGCAGCGATGGCGGGAGCGAATTCTCGGATTTCTTCGAGTCCCTGTTCGGCGGCCGGTCGGCAGCCGGCGGAGGAAACAGCCGGACAAAATTCCGGGGCCAGGATATCCAGGCCGAATTGCAGCTTAGCCTGGCAGACGCCTATACAACCCATCAGCAGGTGCTGGGAGTCAATGGCAAAAACATACGGATCACCATTCCGGCAGGGGTGGAGAACGGCCAGGTGATCAAGCTGAAAGGACACGGAGGTCCGGGCGCCAACGGGGGAACGGCGGGAGATCTGTATATCACTTTTGTGATCATGGAGGACGCACGGTTCAAAAGAACAGGCAATGACCTGCAGGCGAAACTTCCCCTGGATCTCTATACAGCTATGCTGGGAGGAGAGATTACTGTGGAAACACTGAACGGTAAGGTGAAATTAAAAGTTAAACCGGAAACACAGAATGACACCATTATGCGGCTGAAGGGAAAAGGCTTTCCCGTCTACAAAAAAGAAGGGGAGTTCGGCGACCTGTATGTCAGCCTCGAAATAAAACTGCCCACAGGCCTCACAGAGAAGGAAAAGGAGCTGTTCCGCGAATTAGCCAAACTGTCCAAAAGTGAAGAGCTGGGAAAAAGTAAGAGCCAATAGCGAATGGGGCGTGGTATAATTGTTGAATAGTGCCTGGAAACAAAATGCATGTATCTAACTACCTTCAGCAATCAGGACCAGGCCCTCTGTCATTTGTTCTTTCATTGTTGCCTTGAAGACGAACGGTTCACTGAACCGGAAATGGAAAGTCTGTCCGGAACGCTCGTGGAGCTGGGGCTGCAGCCCAAATTAAATATTAAAGACGAACTGGTAAGCTATCGGTCTTATAAACCTTCCATTACAGATGAGACAGCCTATCTGAAATTTCTCCTGGCGTTCATTAATCCCGTCAATGAGCTGGCGCTCTATTCCTATTGCGTGGAATTGTGTATCAGCGACCCCACCCTGGATCCCCGGGAAGAAGCCCTGTTGACAAAAATTGCGGAAATCCTTGAAATAGAGCCCGGCATAGGACTCATTATCAATAAACTAATGGCTCAACGAAGAGCAGTTCAGCTCCAAAAGATATTTTAACAAGCCCATAATGAGGAATTATTTTCCCCGGGACTGACCCATTCCACCCGGGATAACCCGCTGGCACGATTTTACCACTAACCATTCCATAAACACATTATCTGTTTTATCTAAAATGTAAAAGTTATGCAGAATACCAAAGACACTATCGAGATCCTTAACGATCTGATACAGATCAACAACGATCGTATCGTGGGATATGAAAAAGCCATTAAGGAAACCAAACAGGAAGACGAAGACCTTAAGGTGCTGTACGCTTCCATGATCGCAGAAAGTCACCGCGCCAAGATCGCCCTCGCCTCGGAAGTACAGGTGCTCGGAGGAGAAGTAGAGCAGGGTACTACCACCAGCGGTAAGATCTACCGGGCATGGATGGACGTCAAAGCCGTTTTTACCGGACATGACAGACATGCCGTGCTGGAAAACTGCGAAGCCGGTGAAGATGCTGCACAAAAAGCGTATAGGACAGCCCTTGAAAGTGATGCCGTTCCGGCCTATATCCGCGAACTGATAGCCCAGCAACAGCAGGTATTGAAAGAATCCCATGACGAGATCAGGTCGCTTCGGGATCAATATGCAAAAGTTCTATAAACTCCGTCTTATCCGATGAAGACGATCTCTGGCATATCAGTCCTCAAGGAATGAATGGATCTATCAGATGATCGTATCTTTCTGAACAGGTAGCGCGGTCAGGACTGCAGGGGGTGTGGTCAGGACTGCGCTATTATTTTTTCAGCCGCTTCCTTTCCGCTGGTGAATGCCGCTTCCACGGTACCAGGCGATGGCCCTTCATACAAGGCCTCCCCGGCAAAAAACAGGGTATCCTCAATGGCCTGACGTAATACTTTCCGGGCTTGTTCACTTTCCACGGTGTCGAAGCTATACCCTCCTTTTATATACGGCGAGGAAGGCCAATCTGCAATGAAGGCCTTTACCAGCTGATCTTGCAGCCAATCGGGACCCTGGCCGAAAATGGAAGCCAGGGATCGCAGGCAACGTTTTATCCTCTCCTCCTGGTCCAGGCCCGCGAATTTTTTCAGGGCGGCCCCCGTTAGCCAGCCGGTAAGCAGGCGACTCTCATCCGGCGACTGAAGCCACCAGGTAGGGATCGGTTCATCACTGAGAATGAAGCTAACGCCCTTTCCCTTCTCCCGCCAGAAAGGCTCGCGAAACTCCATCAATATTTTGGTCACAGCCCCATATCCCAGCTGACGGGCAGCCTGCAGATGACCGGGGATCGGGGGAAAGAATTGAAGGAAGCCAGTCTGCTGCTTGCTGACAGACTCCGGAACCGCAGGTTCCATTTGCAGAATACCCAATGATACCGTGATAATAAGTTTCCCGCCGGAGTAGGACCGGCCGTCAGCCGTGACCACTTCTACCCTGCCGGGCTGCCAGCGGATCTCTTTTGCAGGCGAGCTGTTTTCAATCAGGCATCCGCCCGCCCGGCACTCATCGATCAGGAATTGGACGAGCCGACCATACCCCCCGTCGATCCTATACTCTTCCTGGCCTTCCTCCTGCCATTCCCGGTACAACGCCAGGGTGCTGGCGGTCTTCACGTCAGCCAGATCATAGCCTTCGGCAAAACGCTGAACAGACTCCCGTAATCCGGCATATTTCTCACCGGGAAACTCCCGGGCGAGAAAATCGGCGACGGGAAGATCTTGTCCCTGCTCTTCCAGGGCCTCCATCTTTTGCATCAGCTCTTCCCATTGTCCGTCAAACATGTTTCGCTTCCCCCACTCCCCTTTTTGAACCTGCATCATCTTCCCCCTGACCGGGCGGTAGGTAATCCCTCCTTCTTTCAGCAGCTGCAGGCTAAGAGGCAGGGCGCCATGCACAAATTCAGCACCGGCCTCTACGGGCCCGGAAAAACCTTCCTCCTGCAGCGTAAGCATCCTCCCCCCGGGGGTTTTGGCCGCTTCCAGCACCAGGACTGAACGGCCGGCTGCCGAAAGCTCCCTGGCAGCCATCAGGCCGGCGGCGCCCGCACCGATAATGATCACGGAATAATTTATTTCAGCCATTTTTGTTAGTTATAATCCATAAAAGAATGACCGGTAAAAAGAATCATTCGATAAAACCATAAAAATAAAGAGGAATACGGGATCATCGGTCTAATTTTACACTCTCTTATGACCCCTTCCAAAAGAAAACAATTTTTCCTCATTCTGATCCTGGGGCTGCTGTCTGCCATCGGCCCTTTTTCCATCGATATGTATTTACCGGGATTCCCGCAGATAGCAGGAGCGCTGGGGACGACAGTGGCCAAAGTGACCCTGTCTTTATCCAGTTTTTTTATCGGGATCTCGGTGGGTCAGTTCCTGTACGGACCGCTGCTGGACCGGTATGGCCGGAAAAAACCGCTTTATGCAGGTATTTCTCTCTATTTCATCGCCTCCCTCGGTTGTGCACTGGCCAGATCCGTGGAAATGCTCATCGTGCTCCGATTATTTCAGGCCCTGGGGGCTTGCGTAGGGCTGGTAGCATCCAGGGCAATGGTGCGGGACCTTTTTCATGTCAGCCAGAATGCACGGGTCTTTTCCCTGCTGATGCTGGTGGTAGGGGTGTCTCCGATCATCGCACCCACCCTGGGAGGTTATCTTACGGACTATTTCAACTGGCGATACATCTTTTATGTCCTGGCCGCTATCGCAGCCATTATACTCGTAGCCGTCCATTTCTTTCTGCCGGAAAGCAGGAAACCCGACCCGTTGTACTCGCTGAAGCCGGGGCCGATCGTACAAAGCTTTCTGGGAGTGATACGGGAACCCCAGTTCTATACCTATGCGCTGACCGGAGCCATTGCCTCGGCGGGTCTGTATGCCTATATAGCCGGCTCTCCTTATGTCTTCATGGAATTATACCATGTCAGTGAACAGCAATATGGCTGGATCTTCGCGCTGGTGGCCCTCGGCCTGATCGGTTCCAGCCAGCTGAACAGCTTCCTGCTCCGGACTTTCAAAAGTGAGCAGATCATAAAAGTCGCTTTGGGCCTACAGGTGGCAACCGCTTTCGTCCTTTTTGCGGGGTACCTGCTGGGGGTACTGGGACTGTTCAGCACCATCGCCCTTATTTTCCTCTTTTTATGCTGCCAGGGCTGTGTCTTCCCCAATTCTTCCGCACTGTCCCTGGCGCCTTTCAGCAGGAATGCCGGGACGGCATCCGCGCTGATGGGCGGGATCCAGATGAGCATCGGCGCCCTGACCTCGGCTACGGTAAGCTTTCTGAATAATCATACCGCGCTGCCTATGACAGGGGTAATGGCCGCCTGCGCCGGGGTAAGCTTTACAATCCTGCTGACCGGCGGCAGAGTTATTCGCCATAGGACCAGGGCCACCCGGTTAGAGGCGGAAGCTGCCAGTATCGAGCTGCCAGGCCAGGAATAACAGCCGGCTAACTTTGCCCTTCGGGGGCAGCCCCGGGCCGGCGGGGGGTAAATCCCGAAAAATTGGGGACAAATAATTAAAAATTAGGGGGGTATCCGCTAGCAATTTTTAGTATTTTTGTAGTCTAATCTTTCTATCCCGTAGTAAAATTCACTATTCTTTAAGAAGGCCCTTGTTATCGTAGCACAAGTTTTGATGATAATTAATAATTTCAAAGTCAGCCTTATGCAAATTCAATTCATCCGAAACATTCAATTCACCAAATTGGTAAAGGCCGATGGCCGGCTGCGGGAATTTAATTTCCGGAAATCGAACGGACTCCAGGAAGGACTGTTCACCGTGGATGTCAGCGATGATCGTGGCAACCGCATCGTCCTGAGAATGCAAAAAGAAGACGGCATCTGGAAGATCATGAAACAACAATTACCTGCGTGGATCTGGGAGAACGAGGCTAATTTTCATACATTGATAGAAGAAGAGCTGGCAACAGCGGGTACCGGCATGGTAAAATAGAACCTGCTGCCCTTCCCCCATTCGCTTTCCATCCAGAATCGTCCTTTATTTTCTTCCGTGAACTCCCGGCAAAGGAGCATACCCAGGCCTGTGCCTTTCTCTTTAGCAGTCCCATAAGTCGTAATACTTTCATTGCGGCGTATCTTCTCCAGCACTTCCTGTTTTATACCAATCCCGGTATCAGCCACACAGATCTCGACAAAGGAGCCGACCAGCCGGCCCCGGATGGCGATCGTATCACCGGGACGGCAAAACTTTATGGCATTGCTGAGCAGGTTGCGCATGATCACCTGCGTCATATCCTTGTCTGTACAGGCGGTCAGCCCCGGCGGCACCTCATTTTTCAGGGTGATGCTCTTTTCCGCCGCCTGTCGGGCAAATAAGGCCAGGATATCGTTCATAAAGGGTTGTACAGGCACATTGACCGGAGAAACGACAATGCCGCTCAGCTGGCTGCTGGCCCAGAGCAGGAGATTGCCCACCAGTTCCGAGGAGTAATCTACATTGCGCCGCAATTCCGCCATCATAACATTGATCTCCGATTCGGAAAGCGCCTTTTCCTTTAATAGCTCCATCAGTCCTTTCAGGGAGTTAAGCGGTCCCCTCAGATCATGGGCGATAATGGAGAAGAGTTTGTCCTTTTGCTGGTTGTTCAGCAGCAATTGAACGGCCTGATGCTCCATTTCTTCCTTCTGACGGTAAATCTCCTGATTTTTCGCCTCCAGCAGCTGATTTCGCTGCCGGTTCGCCCTCCTGCTGCGTGACAGCAGAAGGGCGGCAACGGTCAACAAAATGATGAGCAGGACAGCACTCCATATCTGCAAGGTATGTGTGCGGTCGGTATGCTGTTGCAGCGCTTCCTTTCTGATTGCTGCGTCTTTCAGCAGGGCTTCCTTTTTTTCATATTCATAACGGGCGCTCAGCTCAAAGGTCCTTTTCCGGGTGTCTTCATTAAAAACACTGTCGGAATAATCCTTGTACAGCTGAAAATATTGCAGCGCCTGCCGGTAATTCCCCCTTGCCTCCGCAATATCGGCCAGGACCTTTCCAGCCTCTTTAATTTGTTTTTTCCCTTTTAGCTCCCTGGCCAGGTCCAGCCCCTGACGGGCATATTCAAAGGCTTTCCCATAATTCTTAAGACCCAGGTAATCACCCGCCAGATAAGTCGTTGTCTCCGTCCTTCCCAATTTATCACCTGTCTGCCGGTAGTAGCTCATCGATTGCAGATGGTGGGTGAGCGCCTCCTGGTAAAGGCCTTTTCCCGCCAGCATCTTTCCCACATCATTATTCAGGAAGGCGATGGTATAGTCATTCTTCAATAACACGGCGATCTGCAAAGCCCGGCTGTCATATTCCAGCGCCGCCGCATATTCCTGCCGCCGGTACCAGATATCGGAGATATTCGACAGCACATAGGCTAATTGAAGGCTGTCTCCCGTAACCTGGTAAATGCCGGCCGCCTTTTGAAGCAGGGCCAGCGCTTCATCATATTTTTCCGCTTCCACATAAAATATGGCGATATTCATATCGGCTTTCCCGATCAGCTTGGGATTGCCGATCTTTTCAGCGATGGTCAGGGACTGATAATAACAGGATAACATATTCGTGTAATCCCCCGTTAATTTGTACGCATTTCCCGTCAGCCTCCAGCTTTCCGATTGCCCCTTCGCATAGTGGCTTTTTTCCGCGTATTGTAATGCCTTCCTGCTGTAGAAAAAGGAACTGTCGGCATTGATGCCGTAAAAGGCATGGGCCAGTAGATCGAGACGGTCGATCGTAGCGGTATCCGGAGCTGTGTCGTTCTTTTCCAACTCCTTCAATACCAGGCCTCTCAACCGGGCGATCTCCCCGGATTGCGCAACGGCCTCCCGGGGGATAAAGAACATAATAAAACCTAACCAGCATAGTATACAGAGCCCTTTCATCTTCTAAGAGTATTGTTTAGATTAAGTCGGTATAAACCCTTTGTTATTTTAGAGATAAGCAATACCGATCCCTACGAACAAAATCGCAGAAATGCTGTTCTTCTTTTTAGTGACCGGGGGAAGCACGCACGAAATAGCTGTCCGGGCGGAGGTGTGGGGCGCAAATTAGCAAAAAAAGGGCTGTTGAAAAATAATTAAAGTGTCCCGGGGCCCGGTTAGGAATATTCACATCCTGTTAATAAGAATAGTAGGGAAATAGGAACTCAAAGAATTATATTTGAATAACAGGCAGCGACCCCGACAAAACAAAGAACGGTACCCATTTTCAGAACCTTAAAAGAATTGAATTTGACTGAAACTATCATTAACCTGGAAACCGTTAACCCCATTGAATTTTTCGGAGTAAATAACGGCAAGTTAGACATCTTAAAGAAAAAGTTTCCATTGTTAAAGATCCTGTCGCGAGGCACCCAGATAAAACTAAGCGGCTCTCCTGAACAAGTGGAAACAGCCAAAGAAAAAATCGATCTGTTAGTGCAATACCTTGAACGAAATGGCCATGTCAGCGAGAACTATTTCGAGCAGATACTGGGAGGAGACGATGCCGAGACGGTAGATAATTTTGTAGACAGGCATCCGAACGATATCCTGGTATTTGGTCCGAACGGGAAAACTGTGCGCGCCCGTACGGTGAACCAGAAAAGAATGGTAGGGGCTACCGAAAAAAATGACGTAGTATTCGCGATCGGACCGGCCGGTACAGGTAAAACCTATACGGCCGTAGCATTAGCCGTGCGGGCCCTGAAAAATAAAATGGTGAAAAAGATCATTCTCACCCGCCCTGCTGTCGAAGCAGGCGAAAGCCTGGGATTCTTACCGGGAGATTTGAAAGAAAAGATCGACCCCTATCTGCGCCCGCTCTATGATGCGCTGGATGATATGATCCCCGCCGACAAGCTGGGGTATTACATGAGCACCCGGACGATCGAGATCGCCCCCCTGGCCTATATGCGCGGTCGTACCCTCGACAATGCCTTTATCATCCTGGATGAGGCCCAGAATGCCACGGACCTGCAGATCAAGATGTTCCTTACCCGTATCGGAGCCAATGCCAAAGCCATCATAACAGGTGACCTGACGCAGGTCGACCTGCCGAAGAACCAAAAAAGCGGACTGGCCAAAGCCCTGTACATCCTTAAGGGGATCGATGGGATCGCCCATATCGAACTGGATGAGGAAGACGTTGTTCGTCACCGGTTGGTAAAAGCCATCATCAAGGCTTACGAAAAAGATAAGAACGAAATGAATGAGCATCAGAATCATCCTCAGGAATATCGTCCTCAGCCAAAATAAGTGATCCGGCTTTTTTGTATGATCCCGGCTTCGCCGGGATCATACAAAAAAGCTACATTTGTCCCATGATACGAAAATTCATTATCCCTTGCCTGCTCCTTTTGGCAGCCTGTGGAGATTCTCATTCCTTTAAAAAAGCCGACGACGCCCAGGATGCAGGGCGGGAGTTTATCCGCGCCAGCCTTGACGGTAATTACGAAAGAGCCAATTTCTATATGTTCGCCGACAGCACCAACCAGATGCTGCTGAGCAAATGGAGAAAAGATTATGACCGTCTCGACCATGAAGACCAGAAGAAATACCGGGATGCCGACATTTTGCCGATCAATATCCAGACGGTCAACGACTCCGTTACCATCTATACCTACGCCAATACCTATAAAAAAGATACTACGACTATTAAAGTGGTCAGGATCAATGGGACGTGGCTGGTAGACCTCAAGGAGATCCTCAACCCCAAAAAATAGGGTATTGTCGGGGAGCCCCGTATTCCCCTGGCCGGCGGCGCCTACGGATTTGAATCCCACGGAGTGACCATGACCGGTATTTCCGCATGCCGGATCATATATTCCGTAGTGGATCCCATCATCAGACGGCTCAGCCCCGACCTCCCATGGCTCCCCATGACGATAAGGTCGGCCTCCCATTCCCTGGCAATATTAATAATTTCCTCCGCCGGGGATCCTTCAGGAGTAAAGCGGGTGATACGCCCCACCCCATCATACATCTTTATAAACTGCTGAATGGTAGTTTCCGCCTCCCCCAGCATGACTACCTTGCTTTGCTCCGGCGTGATGCCCAGATCGGCGCTGACCACCTCCTTTGACCTGTTGACAACATAGATTATACCTATATCAGCTTTCAGGTTGTGCGCCAGGCCAAAACCGGCCTTTGCAGCTTTGATGGAACAGGCGCTGTCATCCACGGCAATCAATATCTTTTTAAACTTCATATGCAGGCATTTAAATTACTTTGTTATGGCCGTCCCACCAACGGTGGCCAGCAATCCCAGCACAAAGCTCAACGTAGTATATAATATAAAATAGGTGTAGTTGCCTTGTTTGAAAAGGCTGATACTCTCATAGGAAAAACTGGAAAACGTAGTATATCCGCCGCATATCCCGGTTATCAGAAATAATCTCCACTCCACTGTAATGACAGTATACCTGGTAGAAAGGCCGTACAGCAGACCAATAAGGAGACAGCCGGATATATTTACCAGCAAGGTCCCCACCGGAAAAGCCAGCGTAACATATCTGCTTATATATACCTGCACCAAATACCGAAGTATGCTTCCGATACCGCCTCCCAGCCCTATTATCAGCAATGTCCTCATAGTTTGTCCTTTAGTCCGTATCCCAAAATTCTACGTCCTTATAAATTACTATTTTTGAGCGAAGCAGCTCCTTATGTTTCAAAAAGAACAGCTCCAGCACCTCTTTTTTTGCGATCAGCTCCACGCACATGGAAAGTTTCGAATTATCCCCTTCCACGGAAAAAGTCTGAATATTCCCGCTATTGCTATAACCTGTATGGGTATTGTAAACCGAAGCATTCAATATACCGTCCTTTTTGGCCTCTGCAATAATATGAATGTAAGCTGACTTGGGGAATATCTTCCGGAATAAGGACCTTTCACCATGCCTCACTTTATGGGAAGGTTCAATATATATACGCATTTTCCCTAGAGCGTGGGTCCTGATTTTCGCATCCATTGTTGTCTGTTTTTAATACGTTTTTCCCTTACGTCATGCAAAGTCTTATCGGTGTGATCATCCAGCATGCTCACTTTTGAAACGGCTACCCGCTGGGCATGGTAGATGCCGGAATGGCCGCTGAAATAATAGGCGGTAAAACAGGCTACCGCAAAATAAAGAACATTACCCGTGCCGAAGAGTTCCACCCCCATGATCGTACAGGCAATGGGCGTATTGGTGGCTCCTGCAAAAACCGCAATAAAACCCAGCCCCGCCATCAGGTCTACAGGCGCCCCGCTGATCATGGCAATGGTATTTCCCAGGGCCGCCCCTATAAAGAAAAGGGGAGTTACTTCACCGCCTTTGAAACCCGTCCCCAGCGTAATGGCCGTAAATAACAGCTTCCAGAGCCAGCTGAAATAAGTGGCTCCGCCGGCATGAAAACAGCTGACGATGGAAACGGCATTTTTATCCGGGTTGGTAACGCCCAGGCTCAGATAGTCCTGCGTTCCCAATACAAAAGTGAACAGAATGATAAGCAAACCGCCTGTTACCGGGATCAGCCATTTTATTTTTATCCATTTATTACTGTAGCTTTTGATCGTATGGGAAGCCTCCGCAAAAAAGTAGCCCGTCAGCCCGAATAGAACGCCTCCGGCAATTACTTTGATCAGCAGCAGGAAATCAACATGCAAAAAAGACAACCAGGTCTTACCTTCTTCCGAAAAAGCGATATGGTAATGGGTATGGCGGATCCCCCAGGCAGAGCAGGTTATGTCTGCGAGTACGCTGGCTATAAAGCAAGGCATTAAGGCATCATGTCTTATCCTGCCTACCGCCAGCACTTCGAGCGCAAAAATGGCCCCCGTCACCGGGGTGCCGAACACCGCACCGAACCCCGCAGCAATACCAGCCATCAGGATCATCCTTACATCTCCCTTTGGCAGCTTCCATATCCTGGCAAAAAAATTAGCCAGGCTGCCCCCAATCTGCACGGCGGTGCCCTCGCGACCGGCAGAACCGCCAAACAGGTGCGTTATGATCGTAGTCAGCAATACCAAAGGCGCCATCCGGGCCGGCACTCCCCCGCCCGGCTCATGGATCTCATCCATAATAAGGTTATTGCCGGCATCAGAATTCTTACCCAGGTATTTATACAATACATAGATCAGGATACCTGCCAGCGGCAGGAAATACAATAACCAGGGATGTCCCCACCGCAGCCACATAACTTTGTCCAACAACCAAAGAAAAAGGGCGACAAGAGAACCTACTGTAAAAGAGACGGGGATTATTAAAAGTGTCCAGCGAAAGAGATGCGAAACGATAAAAAAATGCTCAAAGGTGGTCTTAAATTGCTTCATTCCTACAAATTATTTAATATATCAATAGTTTGATAATCTGTAGGCGCCATCAGCCTTACGGCAGTTTATTTCAGGAAGACACCATTTCCTGTACGGACGTAAAGTTAAGGCCGGAGAAGAGGATTTGCAAAAAAAGTTTCCGTTCAGCTCCTTTTGCTGGCCGGGATAAGTACCTCCCGGGTTTTGTATAATGCCTCTTTTCCAGTAGGTTTGCGCATGAATAATACAACTACTATGATGACAGTTTCACATCCATGGCATGGAGTTCCGGTCGGAGAGAATGCGCCCAGGGTAGTCAATGCGATCATTGAGATCCCACAGGGTAGCCGGGCTAAATACGAGATCGACAAAGAAAGTGGTCTGTTAAAATTGGACAGGGTGATCTATTCTTCCTTTTATTATCCGGTGAATTATGGTTTTATCCCGCAGACCTATGGGGATGACAAGGATCCGCTGGATATCCTGGTGATCACCTCCCTCCCCGTTCAGGCTATGTGCCTCATGGAAGCAAAAGTGATGGGAGTTATGCAAATGATCGATGGCGGGGATGCGGATGATAAGATCATTGCCGTAGCAGCCAAAGACCCCAGCGTCAACCATTACAATAACCTCGAAGAGCTTCCCAAACATTTCTTCTCGGAACTGCGGCATTTCTTCGAAGAGTATAAGAAACTGGAGAACAAGCTGGTGGTCGTTGAAGAGTTTGGAGATAAGACCATGGCCCTGAAAGTCATTGAAGATGCAGTGAAAGCATACAACGACAATTTCAGGAACGTTAAGAAATAAGGTGGAATAGCTGCCAGAACTACCTTTCAATTAAATCTTGCATCATGTCCGTTCAAACGATTGTTTTGCTGGTGATAGTCGGCCTGATGGCCGGAATGTTAAGCGGCCTGGTAGGACTGGGCGGCGGGGTGATCATCGTGCCCGCCCTGGTATATATCCTGGGGTTCAGCCAGCACCAGGCTACAGGCACTTCTTTGGGTATCCTGTTATTGCCGGCCGGCATTTTCGCTGTTATGAATTATTATAAAAAAGGGTATATCGACGTGAAGGTCGTATTGCTGATCTTCACCGGTTTCCTCGTGGGCGGCTACCTGGGCAGCAAAATATCACTTGACCTGCCGCAAGGCACCCTAAAGAAAATATTTGCCGTTGTACTCATACTGATTGCCGGAAAGGTATTGTTCTTCGATAAATAGGCCTCGTCTGACCAGACCAGGAGACCAGGCTCACCAGAACTGCGGACGAGACCAGCCTGCAGTATCAGGCGGCGGCCTCTTATCAGTCAGATAAATAAATCCCCGGGCGAGACCGGCCGGACATTCGTCAGGAGGCCGATGTCAGGAAACAGGCAATATCCTCTTGATCACCCGTAAATGATGCGTGCGCTGAAAACTCTGCGCATGAACAATCCCCATATTATCGATCTTATCTACTCTCACTTTGCCGGAGGAATGAATGATCTCATTGGAATTTAGTAAAATGCCGACATGGGTGATCCTGCCTTCCTCATTATCGAAAAAAGCCAGGTCGCCGGTCTGTGTCTCTTCCAGAAATCCGACGGATTCTCCCTGGGTGGCTTGCTGATACGCATCACGTAGTAAAGGAACATGGAGCAATTTAAAAAAGGTCTGCGTAAACCCGCTGCAATCGATGCCGAAGACCGTTTTCCCTCCCCAGAGATAGGGCGTATTCAAAAATTTAAATGCCAGCTGCCGGATCGACTTCGCATCTCTCGGGGCGCTGGCCGGATCCCAGATCTTGCCCTTATAATGTACCTGGCTCTTTCTCCAGAGACCGCGGCCGTTCTTCATCGCCGTCAGATTGCTCCCCATAGGCACCATCATGGGATGACCATTGTATTCGAGCGCATTCACCCAGTCCGGCGTCAGGGCATTACCTACTGTTTCATACTCCTCCTCATCGACCTCGGTCAGATGAGAAGACTGACACCAACCTTCATAGTTGTCATACTTACAACGAATGAGGGACCATTCATCCTTTATCCGGTCCAGTATTTCACAGCATTCTCCGAAGACCTGCTGAGTGACCATCTCCGTTCTGTGAGATGCTTCCGCCCTTACA
Organism: Chitinophagales bacterium; assembly: GCA_015655015.1. Lineage (GTDB taxonomy): Bacteria > Bacteroidota > Bacteroidia > Chitinophagales > Chitinophagaceae > Puia. Next base: position 101,632 of record JAATFV010000116.1, read on the forward strand.
GGGCTTACCGGGACGCAACAAATAGCTCTGATCATTGCGGAAAATTAATTAATGAATCGTCGCCGTCAAAATTTTATGCCACGAATGACCGTTTACAAGTAAAAAAATAATACAGACCAGGCTAAAATTAATGCGGACTGCTCTGACGAATAATGCAGACCGGGCTGAAAAAAGGATCTTTATACTGAATTCCCCGGACCAGCAAGCAAATCTATTCCGCCGGATTTGTGAATTTTTGCTGATCCTGCATCTCAATAATAGAAATTTCTTACATTACCCAACGTGAAAAGAGACCCTTTCAACCATATGACCGACCAGGAGCTGCTGGACCGCTGGTATACGGACCGGGATAATGAGTGGCTTGGTATCTTACTGCAACGATACACCCTGTTGCTGTTAGGAGTCTGTATGAAATACATAAAACAGGAAGAGGAAGCAAAAGATTGTGTCCAGCAGATCTTCGTAAAGATCATCACCGAATTACCCAAATATAAAGTGGAATATTTTAAATCCTGGATCTATACCATCGCCAGGAACCACTGCCTGATGAAATTAAGAGACCAGCATGGGCGGCCGGCTACCCTGTCGGATACAATGCTGGCTGCCTGGGACGAAGATCCCGGCAAAAACCAGCACCTGGAAAAGGACCATTTGCTGGAAATGATGGAGTTGTCCCTGGAAGAATTAGGAAAAGAGCAAAAACTCTGTGTAACTTTGTTCTACCTGGAAAAAAAATCCTACCAGGAAATTGCAGAGACCACCCAATTCAGCCTTTTGCAGGTGAAAAGTTATATCCAGAACGGGAAAAGGAACCTGAAGTTGTTGATGGAAAAAAAGATCAGCCAAAAAAGTAAATCATGAGTAATGATCTGCTGAACATATTGTCCAATAGTAATAAAGATATCGACAACCAGCAGTTGATGGATTATCTCAGCGGAAAATTATCCGGCGAGGAGAAACATGCCGTGGAAAAAATGATGGCGGACAGTGAGTTTATGAATGATGCAGTAGAAGGACTGGAAACCATCCCCAATAAAAAAGATATCCAGACCTATGTGGACGAGCTGAACACGACCCTGCATAAGAGCCTGCAAAAGAAAAAACAACGCCGGATGAAGAGAAGGCTCCGGGAAGGCCCCTGGGGTTATGTCGCCATCCTGCTGATCATTTTGTTATGTATTGCCGCTTATCTTATTGTACGGAAGGTGCTCGTCGCGCATTAGCCGCCTTTAAGGATTACCCAGGATCCGATACGCATAAGGCTGCAAAACAATTGGCCCCGTCACCGCAAACGTACTCCCGTCAAACACATCCTTCCAGCCAGTGCCGGATAATCCGGCAGGTGCGCTATAAGTCACCACCGCATTGCGAAGATTGACGATCACCAGCACTTTCGCCCCGTTATAGGATTTGACAAAAACACAAACATCCGCGCTATTATAAGCAACCAGGTCCCCCTGTTTTATCGCGTCACTGCTCTTGCGAAAACCCAGGATCTTTTTATAAGTAGCCGTTACATCCGGATTGATCGTCCAGTCAATAGGCGTGCTGTTATTGAAAAAATTCAGTTTGACCGGACAGGCTATTTCCTGCCCATTGTAGATCATCGGGACACCTTTCATGAACGCAGACACCACGAAAGCAGCCAGGGCGCCGCTCCTCCCGCCCAACAGGTCCAGGGGCGTACCATCACTGTTGTCTACGTCATGATTGGAGATATACCGCACTACCCGATCGTCAGCGCTGGCATGGCTATATTCCACGGTATTCACCGAATCGATGGACAGGACCGATCCCTGTTTGCCATAGATATTATTCACCAGATTGTAATAGAAGCCCATTCCGTATTCCAGCTGAAAACCTGCCGTAAAATGATCGGTTCTCGTACCCTCGGCGAAAAGCAGCAGCTGATGCGTGGTAATCGCATGCAGGCTGTCAATTGCCTGCTGCCAGAAATCAAAAGGCACAAAGTCCGCCGCATCGCAGCGGTAACCATCTATATTGGCCTGGTATACCCAATATTTCATGGCCCTTATCATGGCTTTGCGCATATCCGCATTGGCGAAGTTGAGAGCCGCCACATCATTCCATCCGGTACCAGGAGGGCTGATGATATTACCGGCCCCGTCCTGCTTGTACCAGGCCTTATTAGCAGTCCAGGCATTGTCCCAGGAAGTATGGTCGGCTATCCAGTCGAAGAGTACAGCCATATTTCTTTTATGCGCTTCCGAGACCAGCGTACGCAGCTCGGCAAGAGAGCCGAATTCGCTGTTCACGCCCATATAATCTTTCACGCAATAGGGAGAGTTGACCGATTTCACCACGCCGACCGGGTAAACAGGCATCAGGTAGAGCACATTGATGCCCAATGCCCGGATAGAGTCCAGCCTTGCCTGCACACCGGCAAAATTGCCCCGGACGCTGAAAGCCCGGAGATTTACCTGGTACATGGTTACGTCCCTGGGCGCAGGCACCTGCGCATAAGGAGCGCCGTATTGAACATAAGCGGTATCGGCCGTCCCCGCCGGCGGAGTCACCGGCGGCGTTACCGGGTTACCGGGAGCTGCGGCAGGACTCTTGCTGCAGGCCGCCACCACGACCCACATCCAAAAAAATAGATTCATTTTCATCATTTATTATTGAAAGGACGAAGCCCTATTGCTTCACAGCCGTATAAGTATATTTCCAGGATACATGCAGATCCAGCGTAATCACATAGGTCCCATCCGCCGGTACGGTCAGGTTATTCAAACCCGCCACTTTATAAAAAGGATTATCCGCATACTGCAGGTTACCGCCCGCGTCGATGCCAAAATCGATATTCCAGGCATTGTTCGCCCGGAACTTCCAGGAGCCGGCTGTCTTCATGACCAGCGTCGCCGTCCATACCTGGTTGGTCGCATCGTAGGTCATCTGCGTATCGGTATCCCAGGAGCCCGGGGTCGCATCCCCAATGATGCCCCAGGTGACCTTGGTAGCCGTCCACGTGAGATTATTCAGATTAGCCGTCAGCTCATAGTATCCGCCGCTGGGAACGACCAGGTCGCCGGCAAGGCCATCCGTGCTTAAGGTGCCGCCGCCGCCATCTCCGTAATTGGTATGGTTCCAGTCAGGCGCATTGGTAAATTTAAAGTGCTGATCCCCGGTGCCGGCAAGGTTGTAATAACCTTCGAACAGACCGGCCTTACCCGGAACAGGATTGAGCGGGGAAGAAGTCTCCGGTTTCCATCCCTGGTAGGCTCCGGGCACGAAGAGGTTCAATAGATAAGGGGTGATGTTCACGCTGACAGCGCCGGAGTGCAGGGTTGGCACCGTAGAGACGGAACCGTTATACTGACTGACATCCGACAGGACACGCCAGACGATGGGAGCCGTACTGAATATTCCCATAGCTCCCAGCAGCGCATTCAGGTCCTTTCCGGCAAAGGAATAGCTGAGCACATTGTGGCCGGCGACAAACTTCTGGGCCTTGCCCCAACCGGTCGCACCTGTGGTATCGTTTGGCGTATCCAGCTCCAGGGTATACGTGACGGCAATCCCGGTTCCATAATTGACCGCCGGCCAGGTAAAAGTGAGCACGGTGTCATTGTCATTGGCTGGTGAAAGACCGATATTATCTGCCGAAGCCTTCAGCGAGGCGGAGAACGACACATTGCTGTCGAGTAGTAGCTTAGGCCCGTCCTTTTTACAGGACACTGCTGCCAGGATCGGCAGCAGCAAGAGAAAAATATAATTTAATAGTTTGCGCATATTAGTAAGTTGAAATATTTAAACTGCATGTACCAAAGCTTTCGTCGCGGAGAAGCTGGATTTTCAGCTTATCATGGAAGTCGGATCCTTCGTTCGCAACGTATAAATGAGCGTTTGTCCTGCGATACCTTTGCCACAGGAGCAGGCCCGGCTCAGTAGCCGGCATTCTGTTTAAGATTTGGATTAGAGTTTACTTCCGGAGCCGGCAGGGGCAGTAGATTCAGATGGGCATCCACACCAGCGCCGCCCGACACGCCGCCTTTCCAGGGCCAGAGATAACCTGACCCCGTAAATTCATTGTACCGGATCAGGTCGGTCCGGCGGTGACATTCCCAGTACAATTCCCGCTGACGTTCGCGCAGCACATCCGCCAATGTAAAGCTCGTCACATGACCATTCGCATTTCCATACGCCCTTGTACGCAGCTGGTTGAAATAAGTAAGCGCCGTCGCCGCGTCTCCTCCCGTGCCGCCGCGGGTGACGGCTTCAATATAAACCAGGTACATTTCCGCCAGCCGGAACAACGGGAAATCCGTGCTGCAGAGAACACCGTTGGGAGAATAAGGAGTGGTCCCCGCCGAGGTCTGGTTGGTAAACTTGTACACCCCGAGACCCTGCGTGAAATCCAGTACGTCAGTAATAGCCAGGGTACCGCTGCCGAAAAGGGCGCGTTTGTCTGTGGCCCCGCTATAATCCCCGAAGGAGGCGGGCAGGCTCTGCGTACTTCGATTGCCCAGCCAGCCGCCGCCGGGAATGCCGAACTTCCCATTATCAGTAGGGTCTGTGCCATGAGAAGAACAGATCAGGAAAGTTGTCCCCCCGAAGTTCTGGGAATTCGTAGCATCATATGCAATGGGTAAGATCACCTCCGGATTATTGACATTATTGTCGCTGGTAAAGAGATTGCGATAATCGGGCATCAGGGAGTAACCGGCCTGGAGGACCTTGTTCGCATAGGTGACCGCATCCGTATACCGGCCTTTGCCCGGACCCAGATATACCTCCGCGTTCAGATACATACGTGCCAGCAGGGCATAGGCAGCTGCCTGGTCGGCACGGCCGTATTCGTTAAGCCGTGGCGCTACCAGGTTCGAGTCGACGGCCTTCAGCTCTGATTCGATATAGTTGAACAGATCGGCCCGTTGGATCTGTTTAGGGATATAATCCCCTATCGGATTATCCTCCGTTACGAAAGCCGGGCTGCCGAACAGGTCCATCAGCACCCAGTATTGATATGCCCGTAAGAATCGCGCCTCGGCACGATAATGCCGGATATTGTCCGCATCCGCCCCGGTGATATGACGGGCCGCAACCGCCGCGTCCGTTGACTCCCGGATGAACTCGTTGGCCACCGTGATCTGGAAGAGAGAACGGGTATAGATAGCGGTGACATAGATATTGCTGGACACCAGGTTCATATTATGAAAGGCCTGCAGGTTGGCATCGTTCCAGGCGCAAATGTCTTCGTCCGTCATCAGCTCCTGTACGTTGAAATACGCCCGGAGAAAATCCGTCGTGCCCGGATCGGTAATACCGGCAATATTCACGTCGGAGACACCTGTCCCCTGGCTGCTCACCAGCGAATAGCTGCCATACACTTTCGCCAGCACCTGCTTGTAACCCGAAGGAGTGCTGTACTGGATGTCGGCCGTATTGGTATTCGACGGCATCCGGTTGAGGTCCTTCGTGCAGGAAACCAGGCTTCCCGCCAGCAGCAGCCCGAACCCGCATACCAGCACCCCGAACCTGGTTATCAGCAACCCGAACCCGCTTATCGATAAGAATTTCATGTTCATATTTTTATAGTTGATCGTTAGAATTGAAGGTTAACACCCAATACAAAAGTCCGGGGACGGGGATAGAAGGTATTATCGATCCCGCCATATAATTCCGGATCCTGCCCGGTATACTTCGTGATCGTGAACACGTTCTGGCAGTTCGCATTGACCCGCAGGCTGGCCTCGTTATGAAAGACATGCCCGGCGTTGAAGGACAGCCCCAGGTTATCCATTTTCAGGAAGCTGGCATTCTGGATATAATAATCCGACTGCGGCCCGCTGTAATAAAAATGCGTGTTCAGAACGTCCGTGAACGTATTGGCCAGATAGCCGAGCGGATTGAAGGCATTGGCCTGAATAGCATTGGTCGAGATCTGGTTGTACATGTAATTGCCAAGGTTGGCGCGCAGGACGGTGCTGAGCGTCCATTTTCTGAAATTGACCTCCGTGCTGAACCCAAGGATGAATTTCGGGAAAGGCGATTTGTAATGATACAGATCTTCCTGGTTGACGATGCCATCCCCGTTCACGTCCTGGTAGACCCCTTCGATGGGCTTGCCGGTCGTCTTGTTGTATAGCTGGTGATACACATAGAAGGCATTGGCATTGTATCCGACGGAATTGATCTGGATAACCCCGTTCCCCGTCAGAGTGCCGGGATAGGTGGAATCCTTCGTAGCCGTCAGATTCGTGATCTTATTCGTATTGTAAGCGATATTGAAGTTCAGGTTCCAGTTCCAGTCCCTGCTCTTAACGACGCTGGCATTGATCATGAACTCTGCTCCCTTGTTCGTCATATTCCCTACATTGGTCAGCAGCGTGCTGCTGAAATTCGAGCCGGCGGGGACGGGCACCGTGTTCAGCAGGTCTTTGGTCTTTTTGTAATAGACGTCGAAACTACCTACGATCCGGTTGTTCAGGAACCCATAGTCCAGCCCCGCATTCCAGGTAGCCGTCTGTTCCCACCGGATATTCGCATCATAAGCCGAGGGGCTGGCCAACGTATCGAAGGTATTCCCGAACTGCACCCTCGACGTATTGTCGCCGCGGGAATAGACGGGCAGGTAAGAATAATTGGCGATCCCGTCCTGGTTACCCGTGATCCCGTAGCTCAGGCGGAGATTCAGGTTGGACAACACGCTGGCCGACCGGAGGAAAGACTCCTGCTGCATACGCCAGGTGAAGGCTGCCGAAGGAAAAGTACCCCAGCGGGTCGACGGCGAGAAGCGGGATGAACCGTCGCTGCGGATCGATCCGGAAAAAATGTATTTGGTATTGAAGGTGTAGATCAGGCGGCCGTAATAAGAGATCAGCGTATTCTCCGGTTTCGTCACCGGGAAAGCGGGATTGCTGCCAGGAATGGTGTCTCCGTTAGCCCGAAGGTTGGGATAATTATAGGTCGTTACCAGGCTGTTATAATAACCGTATCCTGCGATCACATTGATATTGCTCTTAATGGAAGTAAGATCCTTCACATAGTTCAGGTAGAACTCCCCAACGGTATTATCCAGGTGGCCCTTGTATTTATTGCGCTGGCCGCTGTCCAGGTAGTTCTGCGCAGCATAAGCCGGTACACCAATGATCCCGTTGCCCCGGGCGATGTCATAACCTGCGTTCAGGTTCGCATGCAAACCCGGAACGAAAGGCAGCTCGTAGTCCAGACGCAGATTGCCGAAGCTGCGTTGAACGGTCGCGTGGTTATTATACTGGTCCAGCAGGGCCACCGGGTTACGGGGAGCTAATTTATTGAGGGTGACCGACCCGGAATTGGGATCGGTGCTCGCCCATTCAAAGAAGTCGCCATAGGGGGATTTTGCATGGACCGGCTGGGTCGGATCGAAATACATCGCCGAGCTGATAGCTGCGCCGGAATTGGCGAACTGTGACTGGATAACGGCTCCATGAAGATTCAGCTCCACTTTCAGCGCATCCTTCCAAAAATGCGGGGTCAGCGTGATAAAACCGGAATAACGTTGCAGGTTATCCGTCTTCACGATACCCGTCTGGTTGAGATAACCCACTGAGGCGCGGTAGGGAATATTCCCGATCGATCCCGCCATGGCCAGGTTATTGTCGGTGCTGACCGCGGTCTGGTAGATTTCTTTCTGCCAGTCGGTACTGGCGCCGCCCAGCAGCGATTTGAAGGTATGTACATTATCATAGGTGCCGGTGCCGAAGGAGTCCACGAACTGGCGGAACTGGCCCGGAGACAGTACATCGGCTTCCTTTATCAGCTTGCTCATGGAAACCTGGGAGCTGAAGCTGTAGCTGGTTTTTCCCGGATGTCCTTTTTTCGTGGTGATCAGCAGGACACCGCTGGAGGCGCGTGAACCATAGATAGCCGTTGCCGCCGCATCTTTCAGTACGGTGAACGACTCTATATCATTGGGATTGACGAGGCTGAGCGCATTGCTGGCGCCAGGGATGCCGATCCCGCTGAAAGGCAGCCCATCGATCACGATCAGCGGGTCGTTGCTGGCGCTCAGGGAGGCGACGCCGCGGATGCGGATGACGCTGCCCGAACCGGGTGATCCTCCATTGGAGGTGATGGAGACACCCGCAACCTTACCGGCGATCAGCTGTTCCGGAGTGGTGATGGATCCGCCCTGGAAGTCCTTCGCCGTGACGACCGAGAGAGCGCCTGTCAGGTCCTTTCTTTTCTGGGTGCCATAGCCGATGATGACGATATCATTCAGGGTACCGGAAGAAGGATGCAGGACCAGCTGCAGTCCCGTTCCGGCCTTTACCTGGAGCGTGTCGTATCCTACATAACTGATGATAAGCTGCGCGCCCGGTGAGGCAGCGAGCGTAAAGTTGCCGTCTTTATCCGTAGAAGTCCCTTTTGAACTGTTGCGGATCCGGACAGAAGCAGCTTCTACCGGTTCGCCTTTCTCGTTCTTTACGGAGCCTGAGACAGGCTGTGTAGCTTGCTGGGCGTTGGCGAAAAGGAAAGCAAAGCAGGAAAAAAATAAGAGCAGTTTTGATACATTCATATATGACAAGTTAAAATAAACAGTTAGCTAATAATATGTTAGTAGTTGATCACGATTTTATCCGGGCTGTTATCCAGCACCAGTGTCGGTATTATATTCCCACAGGATGTTCCCGCAAGACCATCGGCCAGCTCCGCCGGGCCCCCCTGCCCTGAAACGGTCTGGGGTTTCTCTGCTTCACCCTGGGTTTTGCCGGCCCGGGCACTACCCTCCCGGACTTGGGCATATTCTGCCTGAGTTTCATCACCCCGTCTCCTGATATCGTTGGCCCTCCTGATATCGTTGACCGGAGCATTGTCGGTCCTGATTTTGCCACTGTCCGCCCCCGCTTCCAGGTCGTTGAGCCGCAAAGTCGTTTTGCCGAAACCATGCAGCGCCAGACGAATATGGCGGAACTTCGATTTGGCCGAACCGGTAGGCGGTTCCAGCGTAATGGTTCCTGCCCCCGCATCGAGCCGGATAGTCCGCTGATAGTAACCGCCCTTTTCATATGCATAGGTTTCCCCGTCATCTTCATAATAATCGAAACTATTATCCGGGCCTTTGTAAATATGGAGGGTTAGCGTATCCGTCGGCCGTTCACCGGTAGACTGCACCAGGGACTGCATGGGAATGATGCTGCCAGCCTTTACATATACAGGAAGCGTAGCCATGGAAAGCGCTATAAGTTTCTCTTTGCCGCCGGCTTCCACACTATCGGTGTAGAGGTCGTACCACTGCCCCCCGGGGAAATAAACCTTGGAGAACAGGCTGGTGCTCTCCTGCGGCATTACCAGGAAGGCAGATCCGAATAAAAATTCATTTTCATAGGTAGGATGGTAGACCTGTTCGTCATGGGTGTACCCGATAGCCAGGGAACGAACGACCGGCATGCCATTTTGTGTCGCTTAATGGAAAGTGGAATACAGGTAAGGAAGGAGCCGGTACCGCAGGTTGATATAATAACGGGCGATATCCAGGGTCTCTTCCCCGAAGGACCAGGGCTCTGCGGACTTGGTATTGAACTGGGTATGGTTCCTGAAATAAGGGATAAAAGCGCCCAGCTGCATCCAGCGGGTATACAAGCCCGTAGTAGGATTACCGGTGAACCCGCCGACATCCATCGCTGAAAAAGCCACGCCGCTTAGTCCCAGGCTGGTGAGCAATCGTACGCCGGCCAGCATGTGGTCGTCTTCAGCCCGGTTGTCACCCGTCCATAAAGCAGTATACCGTTGCAGACCGGCATACCCTGCCCGGGAAAGGATAAAGGGTCTTTTTTGCAGGGCCTCGCGGGCGCCTTCATAACTGGAACGGGCCATCTCCAGGCCAAATACATTATGCCCTCTTAAATGAGTCGTGGGATGGCCATCGTAGTCGAACAGGATATTACCCGGCGTCGCCTGCCCCCAGGTAGCAATCTCATTCATATCATTCCAGATACCCGCTACACCCAGGCTCGTATACCCGGTAACCTGCTGCCGCCACCAGGCGCGTCCTTTCCCGCTGGTGAAATCCGGGAAATGACACCAGCCCGGCCAGACTTCGGCGGTATAGGGCTGTCCGTCGGGATATTTCAGAAAAATGTTTTGTTGCAGGCCGCTCTCATAGGCAGGATACCCTTTTTCCACCTTGATACCCGGGTCGACGATCAGGGTAAGCTTGAAACCCATTTTACCCAGGCTGTCGATCATCCCTTTAGGGTCCGGGAATCGCTCTTTATTCCAGGTGAAGAGCTTGTAATGATCCATGTAGTGGATGTCGAGGGTGATACCGTCTGCAGGAAGGTGTTTTTCCCGAAGGGTGTGAGCGATACGGTAGACCTCCGTATCGGGGTAATAGGAATAACGGTTTTGCTGATAACCCAGGCTCCAGAGCGGCGGCATTTTCATGCGGCCCGTCAGCCAGGTATAGGAGCGGATGATATCTTTTACAGAAGAATGATAGATGAAATAATAGTTCATTTCGCCTCCCCGGGCGCTGAAAGAGGAGAACCGGTCATTGCTGGCGCCGAAGTTGAAGCTTGACTGCGCACTATTGTCGAAGAAGATGCCATACTGGAGACCGTGGTGAATGCCTATATAAAAAGGAATGGTGGAATAGAGAGGGTCCTGCGTGACGGAATAGCCGAATACGTCCGAGTTCCAGTTGGTATAGGCTTTTCCTCTCCGGTCGAGGGGACCCGTCTTTTCGCCCAGACCGATGAAACGTTCGCCCTGCTGCAAATGTTTATAGGTGGTCACTTCGGTGCCGATCCGGGAGGTGGCGAGGCCGGTTTCGTCTTCATTGATTGGCCGGTCGTCAGGAGTGTAGAAGCTGATGGAAAAAGGTCTTTTTGTGATCCGCACTTTCAGGGAATCGGTGTGGAAGAGGATGGCCTGGTCGGATTGGGTAAGGGTGCCGGCTATTGTCAGGCTGGTGGTTGCTCCGGATCGGGTTGAGAGAACCGGCATGGTTATAGTGTTGCCGGTTATTTCTGAGCCGGCAATGGAAAAGCCGCCGGCGGCTCCGGTTTCTGCTGGCGAGAGGTCAACATCTCCCGGCTGCACGATCACCGCATAGGAAAAATCGTCCCCAAACGGCTGGCCGGACATCCGCACCCGGATGACATTGGCACTATAGACCTGGATCCGGACAAAAGCATGAGTAGTGGAGATATCCAGCCGGGAGTCATGGACCGCGAGTTTCTTTACATCACCTGTCAGGATGATATCATCCTGGGCGAATACGACTATTGAATAAATAGCAACGACAAAAGATAGTAGGACTTTCTTCATATCTGACAAAGCAACCTGTTTGTGATAAGTGAATTAAAACCGGGGATAAAGGAACGATGCCGGGAAGGCTGGGACAAGTTTTCAAATGAAAATGGAAAAAATATCCTGAAAAAAGTCGGGGAGTAAAATTCAACTATTTGACAATCAAAATATTACAAAGTATTACGATTTTTTTGTATAGAATAATTAATGACGGGAATTTGCGGAAAAATCACCTATACCCACCTATCAAAGGGTTTTTATCTGCATGATCTTCTCCTCGAAGGCATCACCGGGAAGAATAGCTTTGTTCTTGATCCTGGACTTATAGCTATAGATCGTCTTGACGGAATACTCCAGGATGAGGGCGATCTTTTCCGGATCAGCCACCCCCATTCTCATCAAGGCGAAGATCCGCAGGTCGGTGGTGAGCAGCTCCCCTTCTTTCAGCCGGATCTTTTCCTCTTCCCGGAGGAGAGCATTCACCTCTGTTACAAAATTGGGGAAGAGCTTGAGAAAGATTTTATCAAAGCTGAGCAGGAGCTCTTCTTTTTCTTTCCGGGCATCTATTTTATTAAGGAAAAATTTTATATCGTCGTAACGTCTTTCCTGGAGCTTGGTCTCGATAGTCGTCTTTATCTTATCCAGCTTGTTATAGAATTCGGAGTCCATATTGAAGAAATAACCAATATATTCCTCTTTGATCTTATTGGATTCTTCTAATTGATGATTGATCACCTGCTGTTTTTCATTGGCTTCCGACAAAGCTTGTTGCGTCCGCTTGAGCTGCTGCACCTGTCGTAAAATGATCCAGGCCAGCAGAATGAGCGCCAGCACCAGGAGGGTGACCAGGATAGCGTATTTGATCAGCAGGCTTTTCTGGGCTTCGATCCCATTGATCCGCTCCCCTTCTATCAGGGGTAAAATAGAGCTGGCCTGTATCTTTCGTTGGCGGGCGCCATAGAATTCCGCATTGGCAATGGCGCTTTCGATACAAAGGACGGCATGTTTCAGGTCCCCTTTTTTGTACAAGAGCTCGGCCAGGTGAAAGATGGCTACCGTCTCCTTGGTAGAGGACCGGATGTCCGCCAGGGTAGCTTCGATCAGCAGGTCGATGGCTTTATCCCGGTCTTCCTGCTGCAGGTAGATAGCGCTGAGGGTGGAGGCGGTTAATGCCAGCTGGTGATCCGTCAGGGATGGGCTGGCCAGGAGGCGTTCGAAGAAGGGCGCCCCTCCCCCATGACTGTTTTGTTTAAAGTCCCTTAACCCGCTATAATAAATACGTTCGAAGGATTTCGGGGGATAATAGTCAAGGGCGGAGTCCAGGTATTGATTGCCCTTTTTATCATAATCCACGGAATGGTATTGGTCATTGGCATATCCTGCCAGGTCATAATAATAGCGTCCCCATAAGGTATAATATTCTCCTTTTAAAGTATCCGGTACCCCCCGGGCAGCCAGGGAATGCAGGGAGTCATAGGTTTCCTTATAAAGGCCGGCGGACAATAAGATAAAGCTGAGTTTTAGCTGGGCCCTGACCAGGTGGGGGCCGTCCTGCATTTGCCGGGCGATGCCGATGAGCCGGGTGGCGTAGCTGTAGGCAGAGTCATAATTAAAGGTCTTATATGCCTCATAGATCCTTTCGTATTGGTCGAAAACAAGCTGCGGTTGCCGCCCCGCAGTATACAATGATTCTTTTAACCGATTGATGTCTTTGATCCGGGTGGTGTCATAACCGGCAGATAAGGGAATAGTCCTGCTGAGTGCTGTCAGCAAGCTATCGTTATTGGCGTTGGCATCGGTCAGACCGGCGGTGAGGAACAAAAGGCTGATAAGCAATTGTCGCATATACTGCGTAAAAATACCATTTTTTATGGTTTAGCAGTGAGCGGTATGTCATGAGTTATTTCTGAAGAGGAAGCTTCGTTCTTTTAGCCTGGCTAAGACGTTCGATTTCCCACCGAGATTTTGATAAGGAGGTGTGTCTTTACCATCTTTATCGACAATTCCGGCTCTCTGTAAAGACTGAATGGCTTCTTCGCGGGTAAAACCTTTTTTTAGCTGTTCATCAGCTAAATCCATTAATTCCTTGATATCTTTTCAGTCATGATCGTACAATTTCAAAGGTTATGAATCGGCTGGTTGCTGCCATTTTTGAAAGTCGATCTCTTTTCTTGGAAGGAAAAAGCCTTTGATACAGTTCGGATTTCGGATGCAGATCTGGATATGGCTTTTTTCGAGTATGCCGGCTCCTTCGAAAACGGGTCCTCCTTCGGTGAAAACGCCACGTATAGAGTCGAATATCTTCCTATGGGAAAAACCTTTGGATTGAATATCTGACTTTGATTGAAGTAATATTTCCCCATGCATGAATTCTATTACTGCACAGTCTAATTCCCTCAAAACTTTATCCTTGTATGGATCATGAGGCAAATCCTTATTTTGAGGCAATTTTTGACCTACCTCTGCATACACACTAGCCATCAATTCAAAATATTCTTTCAGGATATAAATGTGGCTGGCATTTAAAAAATCACAGCAATACCCTAAAAATAATACTGCGCCAATTACAGCTGGCTTATTAATCCGGCCACGCCGCTTCTTTTCTTCGGCCCATAGCAAAGCTCTTTGGTAATTGTTTTCCCAAAAATACATGCCATGACCTAACCAGTCGTATTTCTCTTTGCTGATGACGATTTCATCCGGCTGATTTAATAGACGGTCACGAACGCTTTCATCACATCCGTGGAACCCAAATATTAAATTTGGTTTAACATCATACATATGCTAGCTACTTAAAAGCCAGACTACTTGGAAATGGGAGTAAGAGCTCTGGCGAGATTTTGGTATGGAGCTGTGTGATTACCATCTTTATCAAGAATACCGGCATTTTGCAAAGAGCGGATAGCTTCTTCGCGGGTATACCCTTTCTTTAGCTTTTCTTTAGCTAAATCTATTAGATCCTTGATATCATTCTCGCTCATCGTCGTATGATTGTACCACAAAAATAAATAACTTCTTCATATCCCATAAAGTTTTTTTTACACAACACATATTCATGAGTATCTCACCGGAATTACCCGGAAAGGACTATTTTGAGCGCAATTACCAAATTCACTATGCGCCAAATCATCCTTTCCCTTGCTCTTATTTATTGCCTCCAGGCCGCCGTCGCCCAGCGGATCAGCTATATCGTCTCTTTCCCGAATATCGCCCATCATGAGGCGAAAGTCGAGCTCGTCGCCAGCGACATCCCCACCCGGAACGCCGTCTTCCGCATGAGCCGCTCTTCTCCCGGTCGTTATGCCACCCATGAATTCGGGAAGAATATCTATGATATAAAAGCGTTCGATCAGCAAGGCAAACCGGTGACCATCACCCGCACCGATGGAGATGTATACGAAGTGTCCCGCCACAACGGTTACCTCCGCGTAGAATACACCCTCTACGGTAATTATGCAGACGGCACCTACGCAGGGATCGATCCCTCCGGCATCCACCTCAATATGCCTGCCGCTTTTTTATGGATGAAAGGAGTGGACAATATCCCCATCACCATCCATTTTAATGTTCCCGACTCCCTGCACTGGAGTATCGCCACACAATTACAGACCACCAATGATCCCTGGACCTTTACGGCCAGGAGCTTTCAATATTTTATGGACTGCCCCACTAAGATCGGGGCCCTGCGCTACCGGAAATGGGACATAAAGAACCCGGACGGGAAAACCTATGCTTTCCGCATCGCGCTCGATGGTGACGGCGAGGATAGTATATTCACCGCCTTCAGCACAAAGGTGCAAAAGATCGTGCAGCAGGCGCAGGCAGTATTCGGGGAAACACCCGCCTATGACTATGGCGTCTATACTTTTCTGGCCAGCATTAATCCGTTTGTACACGGGGACGGTATGGAACACCGCAATTCCACCATGATCAGCATCCCCGTGAATTTCCATGGCGATGACTTCCTGCTGGGTGTATTCGCACATGAATTTTTCCATTGCTGGAATGTCAAACGCATCCGCCCCAGAACATTGGAGCCTTTTAATTTCGAAAAGAGCAACATGAGCCATGAGCTGTGGTTTGCAGAAGGTTTTACCCAGTACTATGGCGACCTGCTGGTACTTCGTTCGGGAGTTGGCAAGGACACGGAATATGTAAAGACCACCCTGACCAGCCTGATCAATGTAAAAATGAATACCCCGGGAGCCCGGCTTTACTCCCCGGTGGATGCCAGCCGGATGGCAGTCTTCGTTGACGCCGGCGTCTCCGTGGACAAAACCAATTACCCTAATATCTACAGTTCCTATTACCCTTATGGCGGAGCCATCGCCCTGGCGCTCGACCTGGAGCTGAGAACCCATTATCAAAAGACCCTGGATGACTACATGCAGGCCGCCTGGAAAAAATTCGGCAAACCGGAAGTCCCTTACACCGTCTCAGGACTGGAAGAGGTGCTGGGGTCAGTAACAGGAGATAAAAAGTTTGCTGCTGCCTATTTCGAAAGATACATTTATGGTCATGAGGCGATCGACTATGGTTCGCTGTTGTCTGCAGCGGGATTCCAATTGAAAAAAACAGCCGAAGGAAAGGCCTGGATCGGGAATACCCGTTATACCGGGAAGGAAGGATTGATCATCGCCGGTAATACCCTGCGGGGAACCCCTTTATACGATGCCGGACTGGATGTGGATGACAAGATAGAATCAATAGATAACCAACCGGTCAGGACTTTGGCAGATCTGACGAAAGTTCTTGAGGCCCATTCCCCGGGAGCCACCGTATCCATTCACTATTTGCACCATACGGAAGAGATGACAGCCAGGATCCAATTGCAGGAGGATCCTGCCGTGTCTGTGGTAACGTATGAGAAGGCCGGGCTGCCGGTGACGCCGGCGATCCTGCAGTTCAGGAAAAGCTGGCTGGGGGGAAAAACATTGTAGACGGCAGGAACACCGACCACACTATTATCATATTCATTCTCTGCACAAAAAATAACTACTATGGGAATAAGGCGGGCACGTGTAAGCGACTGGAAGCAAATCCGCTTACTGCTGGACCAGCTGGAATACCCGGGAACGGAAAAATTCCTGGAAGCCCGGATCGAAAAGCTGGTGAATGATCCGGATGAGGCATTATTAGTATATGAAGAAGGAGAAACGCCCGGGAAACCGCCGGGAAATCAGGAAGAAGAGCAACAACAGCCGGAAAGAAGGATCCTGGCCTTCCTTTCCCTGCATTTCATTCCGCAGATCGCCCTGGAAGGTGATTTTGCCCGGATCAGCTATTTTGCCGTGAACGAAAGAGCCCGCGGCGGAGGGATCGGGCTGGCCCTGGAAGAATATGTCACCACCCTGGCCAGCGAAAGAGGGTGTCAACTGGTCGAAGTTCATTGCCATACCCGCCGGGAGCGGGCCCATGCCTTTTATTTCCGGCAGGGGTACGAAGAATCTCCTAAATATCTGATTAAGAGACTAAAATGAGCTACAATGGATCTAAATAAGTCACACAGCTCCTGGCGGATGAACATCCCGCAAACATCCCGCACCCTGTACAGCGAAGTTCCCCAGGAGGTATAGTAATTGCATAACCTTAAAGAGACAGTATTATTTATTCTCTTAAAAATCTACAGCTATGGATGCACTACAAAATATCCGGCAATGGAGTGTTACTCATCATCCCCGCTGGCTGGTGATAGTACGGGTAGCCTTGGGCCTGTTCCTTTTCATGAAAGGAATTACATTCATGAGTAATGCTACGCTGCTCGAAAGATTGTTATCGGGAAGCGCCTTCTCCAGTAGTGTAGGCTGGCTGGCAATTGCCATCACGATTGCAAACCTGCTGGGGGGGTTTATGCTCACCGTGGGACTGATGACCCGCCTGGTCGCCCTGCTGGAGATACCCATTCTTCTGGGAGCGATCATCTTTATCAATGCACAGAGAGGAGGATTTGCCGCGGGGTCGGAGCTGGGTCTGGCAGTGGTCGTACTACTGCTGCTGATCTTTTTCCTTATAGAAGGTGGCGGCCCGCTATCCCTGGACGGCTATTTCAGCAAGAACCGGGGACGAAATGTCCGGGGGACGAATATGCCCTAACCTAACTAAGTAAGCCACAGGCTTAGTGCCCGAAGGGCAATCAGTAGACTCGGACCTTACGGTCCAACCGGGCCGAAGGCCCGCTCTCCCACCAGGCGAAGCGCAGGTCTGAAAAACAAGGCACTACGATCCGTACACAGATAAACAAGGCACTACGATGCGTGCACAAAGGAACCAAATCTGCATAGAAAGCTAATACGCCATCAAACAATAACATAAAAAAAAGGACGATCCTCGCGGATCGTCCTCTTGCAAATTATTCTCCAGGGTAGATACTTTGTTTTGTAGGGCCGGGGTTATTGATACTGTATGTAAATCGGCTTCGGCTTCTGGCTCAGCACTTCCACCGGCGTAAGCATCCTGCTCTTAGCCTTGCGGATATCATTTTTATAGAACAATTTGAACCCGGTGAATTGTACCGGCTCTATTGAAATATAGGATTTATAGCTGTCATATTTCAGCGTTGGCTCTCCCCATCCGTCCATGTCCATCACAATCTGAACCTCAGGACGTTTCTGGATGCTCTTATAATTCGTGATCATCGGGCGGGTAAAGCGATGGACGACCAGGATCTTGGGAGGCAGGTTGTTCGCCCTGACCAGTCCGGCCAGGTAATTGGAGACAAAATTCACATCGGAGGCATCCATAGTGCCGATGACAGTGCCTGGCTTTTTGCCTGTTTTCATGGAGAATTCAGGATCGATACCCAGGTGGACCTGGGGCATTTTCAGATACTTCTCCAATTGGGGAATCTCGGCCTGTACATTACTGAACCCTACCTGCACATCCAAAAAGACCAGCGCATGGATGCGGGCAGCCAGGTTGATCACGGAATCGATCTGTTTAGCCGGCATCCGCAGGCGATATTTGCCATCTTTTCCCGGACTGCCCTGGGCCGTAGCAGCGATATAATGCAGCGCAGGCTGAACGGGCGTGGCAGGATCGGCAGCTTCCCATTTTTTGATCTCTGCGCCTAACATTTTCAGCATCTCATTCGGAGGATATTCTCCCAGCACCCCCATCTTCCTGGAATAAAAGTTCCCATAATAGGCCACAATCCTTTTGAAAGGAAGAATGGCCCCTGCCAGGGGATAAACCGTCTTTACCGGCCAGCGGCCGGAAGAATCGCCATTGGCCAGTTCCGCCAGCTTTTTATTATAGAGAGCCGTATCCAGCGGCCCCCGGGGAGGATCATTCACAGGGTTGATAATGGCAGTATCTTTGGCAGCAGCGGTTACAGCGCCTTTTGTGCCGGCGGAGTCCCCACCCCGCTGAGCGGCTTCGGAACGCCCGCTGCAGCTGCTCATGACCATGGCAAAACAACAGGCCCCGGACAGGCAGAATGTCCTCAGCGCCTGATAAGAAATATTCATTCCGGATGTGTACTGTAAAGAGTCTTTATGCTGCGGCATAGGATATCAAATAGTGTTTTTTTTTAAATAATCGTGCAAAGCTACTCCAAAACGAACCCATTTAAATTTTATTTCATAACAAAACCCTAAAAAATTGTGAAAAACCCGGCAAGGTTTTCAAAATTATTAGTCTACTTATTTTGTAGACTAATAATTTTGAACTATTTTGCCCTCGCATGCTGATCATACTACTTGTCAAAATAATAGTTGAGCTACGGGGACGCCGGCTGGCAGCGAGGCGGAGATTACCTTATACATGAGTTACGTGGCCGAGAGGCAAGGCGGAGGTCCGCAAGACCTTTTACGGAGGTTCGAATCCTTCCGTAACTACAAATGTCCGGAGCTTGAACCGGGTTACCGGTGGACAAATATTTTATAGCAACAATGGTTAGACCTTAGCGGGCGGTGTTTTCACACTGCCCTTTTTTATGGCGGATCCCGCCGGATCCGCCGAACGAGCGCCGGTTATCCTTTAAGGCTTGCCGCCCGGATTTATTCCATGAGGCCGCCCTTCACCTGGTGTACGAAAAATGATCCCGCCTCCGACCGGTCCGCGATCGACCGGCATATGGTCGATGGGTCTTCCGTTCGGCAATTGCCGGACAGGCATGCGTTCTACAGAGGCCAGGTCCGGGATCCGGCAGGGCATGTGGTCCGGCCTTAGAATACGGATCGAATCGACCTTTCTAAGAAATAAAGGCCGAAAATGAAGGGTGTCCCGGCCCCTCGGAACAAAAGTCTGCCCTAAAGCGGGACCGGCCGCCAACAGTAAAATGCATAGTATTTTCATAACACGTTTTCCCGGTAGATGCAGGGAACCGGCAGATTACATAAGACGCCTCCTGATAAAACGAAAAAGCCCCGGTCAAAGGGCTCTTTCCTATTATTTATCTATACCGACCGGTGATTTAACGCATCTTTTTAAATGCATTGATCAGCCCATTGGTAGAAGAATCATGACTGTACACCTCATCGGCATGCTGCAGCTCAGGAAGGATCTTCCCGGCCAGCTGTTTGCCCAGCTCCACCCCCCATTGGTCGAAAGTGTAAATATTCCAGATCACCCCCTGGACGAAGATCTTATGCTCGTACAGCGCGATCAGCTCACCCAGGCTGAAAGGAGTGATCTCCTTCATAAGGAAAGAATTGGTGGGCCGGTTGCCGCTAAATGATTTATAAGGGATCAGCGCAGCAGGAACCTTCTCCGCCTCCAGCTCCTCTTTGGTCTTGCCATTCATCAGAGCCTGTGTCTGCGCAAAAAAATTGGAAAGCAGCTTCACATGGTGATCCCCGAGAGGATTGTGACTGATAGCCGGAGCGATGAAATCGCAGGGGATCAGGGTAGTGCCCTGGTGGATCAGCTGGTAAAACGCATGCTGGCCATTGGTGCCGGGTTCGCCCCAGACAACAGGACCGGTAGACCAGGACACAGGCTCGCCGTTGCGGTCGATCGTCTTCCCATTGCTCTCCATATTACCCTGTTGAAAATAAGCGGCAAACCGGTGCATATACTGATCATAAGGAAGGATAGCTTCCGTCTGTGATCCAAAGAAATTAGTATACCACAGGCCGATAAGGGCCATCGTCACCGGAATATTGTTTTCAAAAGGAGTCGTCCGGAAATGCACATCCGACTGATGCGCCCCCTTTAGCAGGGATTCGAAATTGTCATACCCGACAGAAAGGGCAATAGACAGTCCGATGGCGCTCCACAGGGAATACCGCCCCCCCACCCAATCCCAGAACTCAAACATATTGGCTTTGTCTATACCGAACTTCACCACCTCTTTCTCGTTGGTGGAGAGCGCCGCAAAATGTTTGGCCACCTGCTTCTCATCCTTTGCCGACTCCAGGAACCAGTCACGCGCCGAATGAGCATTGGTCATCGTCTCCTGGGTAGTAAAGGTCTTGGACGCAATGAGGAACAACGTCTCTTCCGGATTTACGTTCTTCAGCGTCTCTGCAATATGGGTCCCGTCGACATTGGAGACAAAATAAGGCTGGATACCGGCTACCCAATAGGATTTGAGCGCTTCGGTCACCATCACAGGCCCCAGGTCGCTGCCGCCGATGCCGATATTGACAACGTATTTTATCTTTTTCCCGGTGTACCCTTTCCACTCCCCGCTATGTATCCTGGCGCAGAAAGCTTTCATCTGCCCAAGTACGCGCAAGACACCCGGCATAACGTCCTTCCCATCACTGTATACCGGACCGCCTGACAGATTACGGAGGGCCGTATGCAGGACTGAACGATCTTCCGTCTGGTTGATCTTTTCGCCGGTGAACATAGCCTCGATAGCCTCTTTCACCTTGCTCTCTTCCGCCAGCTGGCGAAGGAAGGTCATAGTCTTATCGGTAACGATATTCTTGGAGTAGTCGAACAGTATCCCGTCGAATATGATGGAATATTTGGTGAACCTGTCCGGGTCCGCCTTGAAGAGGGAGCGCATATGCACGCCCTTGATCTCATTCTTGTAATGCTCTTCTAATCGCTGCCATGCTGCTGTCTGAGTGGGTGATACTTTCGGGAACATATGAAAAAAATTGTAGTTGCTGGTTTATGATAAATCCTGTCTTACAACGCCTCAATCACCCGGATAGTTCGTTCCACCATTTCCGGGGTAACGTCCAGATGGGTTACAAAACGTACCTGGTTCGAAGAAATGGCGATCGCCCGGATGCCCTGCTCTTTGAACTGATCAACTAAAGATTTAGTGCAGTAAGCCGACCCCACCTCAAAGATAATGATATTCGTATCGACGGGAAGGATGGAGGCCACGAAGTCCTTTTTCTCCAGCACCGCTGCAATCTGCCGGGCATGAGCGTGATCTTCAGCCAGTCTCTCCACATGGTGCTCCAGGGCATAGATACCGGCCGCAGCCATAAAACCGGCCTGCCTCATTCCTCCCCCAAACACCTTTCGGACCCTCCTCGCCTGCCGGATAAAGGCCGCCGGTCCTATTAAAATACTCCCGATGGGACAACCCAATCCCTTGTTCAGGCATACGGAAATGCTATCGAATAGCTGCCCGTAGGAGGCAGCCGTCTGTTTCGTTGCGACCAGGGCATTAAAGAGCCTGGCCCCGTCCAAATGGAGCTTCAGCTGATTGTCCTGGCAGACCTGGCGGATCTTTCCGATCTCTTCCGGGTCATAACAGCTGCCCCCTCCCCTGTTAGCCGTATTTTCCAGGGATACCAGGGAAGTCCGTGCCTTGTGTACATCATCGGGGTTGATAGCTGCCGATACCTGTTCCGCCGTGATACGTCCCCGGTCCCCGTCGAGAGCGCGTACCTGGGCGCCGGAGTTGAAAGCGATGCCGCCGCCTTCATAGATATACACATGGGAACTTTTCTCACAGATCACTTCATCTCCCGGTAAGGTATGGCATTTTATAGCGATCTGGTTGGACATGGTGCCGCTCGGACAGTAAAGGGCTGCTTCCATCCCAAACAACCGGGTGGCCATGGCTTCCAGCTGGTTGATGGAGGGGTCTTCCCCAAAAACATCATCTCCCACCTGTGCCTCCATCATGGCCTGTAACATAGCGGGCGTCGGGCGTGTAACGGTATCAGAACGAAGGTCGATCGTCATAGAACTATAAAATTGGACCGAAAAAGCGCTTTTTGGAAAGTCAGCGCCTGTCCGGTAAATAAGCTGATTTAAGCAGGCTGCAAATTAATGGGATTTCAGCAGATTCCGGTGGGTAAAATGAGGATCACCCTGCTAAGAAAAAGAAGAGAACCGGGAAGAGGGGGGAAACAGGAAGACTATGAAAAAGGGGAACAGGAAAAAAACCTAAAAAGGGGAACAGGAAAAAACCATAAAAAAAGGAGCCTTTAAAAGGCTCCATTCCCTATTGCGGCAGGCATTCTGCCCATCAGGCGATCTGGCCATAAAAAGTGCCCGGCCCGATATCCGCTTGTTAAAAATTCAGCGCGGGAGAGGCACAGACCAGTCTGCCTATGACAATGCCTGTTCCTTAATATTGTTCCCCTTGGCCTTGGCAGCCTGGATCAGTTCGAGAACACGGTCGCGCACATCGCCTTTCAATCCTTCTGTCTCTCTTTCAAAAATATCTTTCAGCTCATCCAGCTCGTCGGCTGTCACCCCTCTTAATTGCCTCAGCTTCTTCTTTAAAGAATGGGCGGTATCGGAAATACGCTGACGTGTTTCGCTTCCTTCAGCAGGGGCGACCAATACACCAATGGCAACACCTGCCACCAAACCGGACAAGGCGCCTATTAAAATCTTTTGAGCACTCATAGTATTACAGTTTTAAAATGAATAATTATATTTTTATGGGCGTAGCTATCTATCTGTTTTCAAGAACGGTGCCGGAAATTGTTAAAGAAAAGAATAAGCTTTTCAACAAAAATACTGTGTAATTTTCTCTACACAAAGGGACAATCAAATGGCCGGCAAAAGAAGCAGCCGGCAAACCACCAGGCGGCAAATGGATAATTCCCTGCCACAAGTTGCTATTTTCCGGGCAGCCGGTAAAGGAGAGAGGGAACTTAATTTTTCATACCTTTGCGCCCTATGACACAAGAACAGATCAAAAGTATGAGGGACCGTGTAGTGGTCTTGAGGAGGTTTCTTTGACGTCGATAACCGCCAATACAAAGTCAACGAAGAGAAGCAGCTATCGCTGAGCCCGGGATTTTGGGACGACAATAAGCGCGCGACGGAAATTCTCAAAAACATCAAGCTGAACGAATATTGGGTAAAGCTCTATGAATCCGTGGAGACGGCCGTAGAGGACTTCGCCGTATTATTCGATTTCTGGAAAGCCGGGGAAGCCAGCGAGGAAGAGACCCGCGAAGCCTATGATAAAGGCGTGGCGCTTATCGAGGAAGCGGAATTCAAGAGCACGCTCAACCAGCCGGAAGATGAATTGCCGGGAGTGATGCAGATCAATTCCGGAGCCGGCGGCACCGAAAGCCAGGATTGGGCGGAAATGCTGCTCCGCATGTACCGCATGTACGGGGAAAAGCAGGGCTGGACCGTTACCGAGCTGGACCTCCAGGACGGGGAAGGAGCAGGAATAAAAAGCGCCACGATCCAGTTCGACGGCCCCTTTGCCTATGGCTTCCTGAAAGCGGAAAGCGGGGTACACCGGCTGGTCCGGATCTCTCCTTTCGACTCCAATGCCCGGCGGCACACCTCTTTTGCTTCCGTCTATGTCTATCCCCTGATCGACGACAGCATCGAAATAGAAGTAAAACCGGCCGATGTGGAATGGGCTTTCTTCCGAAGCGGCGGAGCCGGCGGTCAGAATGTGAACAAAGTGGAAACCGCGGTGCGGTTGACACATAAGCCCAGCGGGATCATCGTGGAATGCCAGCAGGCCAGGACACAGGGAGAAAACCGCGAAAAAGCCATGACCATGCTGAAGAGCCGCCTCTATGAAGAGGAGATCCGCAAGCAGGAAGCCGTTAAGAACGCCTCCAATTCCACCAAGAAGAAAATAGAATGGGGCTCCCAGATCCGCTCTTATGTATTCCATCCCTATAAAATGATCAAGGACCATCGTACGGATTATGAAGTGGGGAACGTTCAGCCGGTGATGGATGGAGAGCTGGACGGGTTTATCAAAGCCTATCTGATGAATGAGAAAGAGACGACGGATAAATAGTTTTTTTATAAATACGCACGCATGAATCTAGGTTATTTTAATTACCCGGCGCCAGCCAATGAGCCGGTGTTAAACTATGGTCCGGGCAGCAGGGAAAAAGAGATCTTAAAGAAGACACTAAAGGAGCTAAAGAGTACGGAACACGATATTCCCATGTATATCGGAGGGAAGGAAGTGCGCACCAACAAGAAAATAGCGCTTCATCCGCCCCATGAGATCGCCCATACCCTGGGTCATTTTCACGAAGGCGATGAGACCCATGTACAACAAGCCATCGATGCAGCCCTGCAGGCAAAGGACGCCTGGGCAGCTTTAAGCTGGGAGAACCGGGCCGCCATTTTCTTAAAAGCAGCCGACCTGATCGCTACGAAATACCGCCCTTACATGAATGGCGCCACCATGCTGGGCCAGAGCAAAAACGCATACCAGGCGGAAATAGACAGCGCCTGCGAGATCATCGATTTCCTCCGCTGGAACGTGCATTTCCTCAGCGAGATCTACCGGCAGCAGCCTGTCAGCAGCCCCGGTGTTCATAACAGGCTTGAATTCCGCCCGCTGGAAGGCTTTGTCCTGGCCATTACCCCTTTCAACTTTACGGCAATAGGGGGCAACCTGCCCACTTCCGCTGCTATGTGCGGTAATACGGTAGTATGGAAGCCGGCTAATACACAGGTCTTCTCCGCCCAAATGTTCATGCGCGTCCTGAAAGAAGCAGGATTGCCGGACGGGGTCATCAACCTGATCTATGTAGACGGACCCGCCCTGGGAAAAATATGTTTTGGCCACCGGGATTTTGCCGGCGTCCACTTCACCGGCTCTACCGGGGTATTCAACCAGATCTGGAAGACGATCGGCGAAAATATTCCAAATTACCGTACCTATCCCCGCATCGTCGGTGAGACAGGAGGAAAAGATTTTGTACTCGCCCATGAAAGCGCAGACCCCGATGTTGTGGCAACCGCCCTGCTGAGAGGCGCTTTCGAATACCAGGGCCAGAAATGTTCCGCCGCTTCCCGGGCATATATCCCCGACACGCTGGCAGCCGTCATCAAAAAGAAACTGGTAGAAGGGATCAATAGCTTCAAGACAGGAACGGTGGAAGATTTTTCCAATTTCATCAACGCCGTCATCGATGAAAAGAGCTTTGACAAGATCCGGTCTTATATAGAAAAAGCAAAGAACGATCCCAGGGCCGAGATCTGGGCCGGGGGACATTGCGATAAAACGAAGGGGTACTTTATACAGCCTACCGTCATAGAAGCAAAAGATCCCTTATATGCCACCATGTGCGAAGAGATCTTCGGGCCGGTATTGACCATCTATGTTTATAAAGCCAGTGAATTTGAAAAGACCCTGGACCTCGTGAACTCCACATCCCCCTACGCGCTGACCGGCTCTATCCTATCGCAGGACAGGCAGATAGTGGAACTGGCAACCGATCGTCTGCGGCATGCAGCGGGGAACTTCTACATCAATGACAAGCCTACCGGCGCCGTAGTGGGGCAGCAGCCTTTCGGCGGGGCCCGGGCTTCCGGCACCAACGATAAGGCAGGATCGATCCTCAACCTTTACCGCTGGCTCAGCGCCCGGACCATCAAGGAGACATTCGTACCGCCCACGGACTATCGGTATATTTTCCTCCAGGAGCCTTAAAAATTTTACAATTTCTTGTTTCTTTATTCTTGCCGGAAATAAATTTCCGGCATTTTTTTTAGCCTTTCAGTTCGTTTTATCCTTGGCGTTAGCTGCCCATAAGCTAAATTATATTAATTTATAATTTATTTATTACCAATGCATATCGGGATGTTTTTTCTATAAAATCAGGTACACACAATAAAAAAATACTCCTTACGTAGTATTGCTCATTACGTATCAGGCACTTACATTTGCGCTATTGTTAAAAACCAATAAACGTTAAATTCAACTGTTATGAAAAAGCTCGTTTTAGTTTTAGCGGCAGGTATTTCTTTAGCATCGGCAAAGGCCCAGATCCAATATGGTGTGAAGGCAGGGGCAAACTTCGCAAAAATCACCGGTTCTGATGCAGACGGCACAAAGGGTATCACTAGTTTTAATGGCGGCATATTCGTAGGGATTCCCTTAGCCCACGGCTTGTCTTTACAGCCTGAAGTATTGTATTCCGGCCAGGGCGCCAAAATATCATATGGCGGCGGAGATGACAGCAAGTTGAAGCTGGGTTATCTGAATGTTCCTGTTCTGTTGAAATATACCCTTCCCTTCGGTGTTTCAGTTCAGACGGGTCCTCAGATCGGCTTTTTATTGAGCGCAAAGGACAAGGCAACCGTTAACGGGCAGACCGCCAGCGTTTCCGTAAAAGACGAATTCAAATCCACCGATTTCTCCTGGGATTTCGGCGTAGGTTATGTAACTCCTTTTAACATCGGCATCGAAGCCCGTTATGGCTTGGGCCTGTCCAAGATCGGCAAGTCCGATGACTCCTCTGATCCTACCCCCAACATCAAGAACGGCGTTTTCTCTGTAGGCCTGTTCTACGTTCTGGGCGGCAGCAGCAAAAAGAAGTAGTTTGCTTGTTTTTAAAGAATGTTTGTAATAGTTTAAGAGAGACCGGCTGAGCCGGTCTCTCTTTTTCCCGTATTTTTATAAAAAATTACATCTAAGTTTGAAGACAATCCTAAACGAACAACAACTGGCCATTACGATACAGCGATTGAGTCACCAGGTACTGGAAAACCACCTGGATCTTGATAATACCGTCCTCATAGGCATTCAGCCCCGGGGCATCTATTTTTCAGATCGCCTTGTAAACCAGCTGAAAACCCAGGTGAAACCAGATGCCATCCAATATGGCCGGCTCGACATCACCTTTTACCGGGACGACGTCCGCAAGGGGTTGCATGAGCTGAACCAGACGGATATTCCTTTCTCCATTGAAGATAAAAAGGTGATCCTGGTCGACGATGTGCTCTATACGGGACGGACGATCCGGGCAGCCCTGGATGCCTTATTGGATTTTGGCAGGCCAGCCAAAGTCGAATTATGTATCCTGATCGACCGGCGGTTTAGCCGGCAGTTGCCAATACAGGCCGATTATACCGGTAAATCCATTGATTCGATCATAACACAGAAGGTGAAAGTGTTCTGGAAGGAAAAGGATGGAAAGGACGAGGTGGCGCTGATAGAGTAGCTCAAGCTTCACGCAGCAAACTGATGACGGCAAGCGGCGAGCCCGAATAGCTGCAGACTCAGCGTTACAAGCTTCAGACTGACAGTTACAAGCAGCAGGCTGACAGCTACAAGCTGACAGTTGCAAGTATCTGGCTAACGGCTCAAACCTGAAGCAGCCGGTGGAGAGCTTCGAACGGTAAGCCGGGTTATAAAAATTTTGAAACTTTTTTTGACAGAAAAATGGCTCCCAGTCTGTAGTTTACGGCTTCAGGTTAAAAAAAATCTGGCCTGAAGCGGGAAGCTTGCAACTTGTAGCTTATAAATACCCTAATTTCGCTTTTTAATGCAGCTAAGTACCAAACATCTCCTTGGCATTAGAGATCTCCAACCGGGTGATATTCAACTCATTTTAGATACAGCCACACAGTTCAAAGAAGTTTTGCAGCGTCCGATCAAGAAAGTTCCCACTTTGCGGGACGTGACGATCGTAAATCTCTTTTATGAGAATTCGACGAGGACGAGGATCTCCTTTGAACTGGCGGAAAAAAGGTTGTCCGCCGATACGATCAATTTTACTGCTTCCGGCTCTTCTGCCGCAAAGGGAGAGACCCTGCTGGATACGGTGAATAATATCCTTTCCATGAAGGTGGACATGGTGGTGATGCGGCATAGCGCCAGCGGAGCTCCCCATTTCCTGGCCAAACATATCCCTGCTGCCATCGTGAACGCCGGAGATGGGATCAATGAGCACCCCACACAAGCCCTGCTGGATGCCTTCTCTATCCGGGAAAAGCTGGGGAGCCTGGAAGGGAAAAAAATAGCCATCATCGGAGATATTATGCATTCCCGGGTGGCCCTAAGCAATATCTACCTGCTGAAGAAAATGGGCGCCGAGGTGACCATCGCCGGCCCTCCTACCCTGATCCCCGTCCACATTAAAGAAGCCTTCGATGTGCGGGTGGAATACGACCTGAAGAAGGCCCTGGAATGGTGTGATGTAGCCAATGTACTGCGTATTCAGCTGGAGCGTCAGAATCAACCGTTGTTCTCCTCCCTGCGGGAATATAGTCTTGCCTATGGGGTGAACAAGCGGCTCCTGGACAGCCTGAGCAAGGAGATCGTCATAATGCACCCGGGACCTATCAACCGGGGCGTGGAACTGGACAGTGATGCGGCAGACAGCAAGCAATCTATTATCCTGCAGCAGGTAGAAAATGGGGTCGCTGTGCGGATGGCGGTGCTGTATTTATTGGCAGGCGGAGCCCCCACGCCAAAAACAAGTAAGGAAATTTAAACATTAAAACGCCTGCTCAGCGCCGCAGGTATGGAGACCCCATTATGCAACGCATTGCTTTGTTCCCCGGCACTTTTGATCCGATCACCATCGGGCATCAGGATATTATCAACCGGTCCCTGCCCTTGTTCGACAAGCTCGTCATCGGGATCGGACGGAATGTAAATAAAGAACCAATGTTCTCCGAAGAGCAAAGGCTGGACTGGATCCGGGAAATATACAAAGGCAATTCAAAAGTGGATGCCGTCGTATATGAGGGACTGACCATCCGGTGCTGCCAGCGGGTAGGCGCCCGATTTATCCTGAGAGGGATCCGGTATGTGAACGACTTCGAATATGAAAAGGCCATTGCCGATATGAACCGGAGCCTGGACAATAATATCGAGACGATCTTCCTCACATGCCTGCCTCAATATACTTCCGTCGCCTCCACCCTGGTCCGGGATGTATTAAAGAACGGAGGGGACGTCATGCAATTTTTACCGGAGGTGGTCGCCAACACTTTAAGGAAACAAAATTCATCTGGCCACAAACCTGATCTTAACCGATGAATCTGAACACAGCATTTACCAATGAGTCTGAAAAGGCTATATCTGACCAGGTCCCGCGGCAAAACTGACGCCCGGCCCGTAATTGCTCCGGCAATAGCACACTAACCAAGTTTACTCACAAAAACAAATCCATGTCTATCTGGCATCACTCTAACACCTCCATGACCATCGAAATGTTGCACTCCCTGGGACATAATACCATGGGCAGCCACCTGGGTATGGAGTTCACGGAGATCGGCGAGAATTTTCTAAAAGCCCGGATGCCCGTAGACGAACGTACCCGCCAACCCTATGGCCTGCTGCATGGAGGTGCTTCGGCAGCGCTGGCGGAGACATTGGGCAGCGTCGCTTCCGCCTATGTCATCGACCGGGAAAAATATATTTGCGTGGGGCTGGAGATCAATGCCAACCATGTACGGGGCGCCAAACAAGGGTATGTCTATGGCACGGCGACTCCTTTGCACCTGGGAAAAACTACGCACGTGTGGGATATCCGGATCGTGGATGAGCGGGAGAAATTGGTTTGCGTGAGCAGGCTAACAGTAGCGATATTGAAGAAGGAGGTCGCTGGTTGACACGATAAAATAATAAAAGCCGCGATTAAGCAGCTTTTATTTTATAATAAGACTGTTCGGCTGAGACACCTGCCTTTCGGCTGTTCGGCTTCCCCACCTGTCTTATTAAAGAAGGTTAACACAAAACTAACCATTTTTTTTAAAAATTATCAAAAGAAAAATTCAAAAACTACAAATTTCTACCAGCTTTTTATTATCAAATCTTTTCAGTATTGATCCATCTCCCAGTAGCTCAACCACATATTGCCCCATTGCTATCCTAAAATCATCCGTGCACATAGCCGTCTTGACAGTGATCTCATATTTATTAATTTCAACAAAATGAGTTTCTATAACGACATTTAACATACTTCCATCAAATTCTTCCTGTAAAACAATCTTTACAGGTTGCCCATTTGCGCCCTCGTAGTTTATAAACTTAAACCCTCTGTTCGCCGCACCATAAAGTAGTAAATGTTTTATAGACCTTCTCACAAGATTTTCAACCGTTTGGGGATCAATCCCTTCTCTTTTACCATTATCATCCCCGTGTTGATGCCTGTCATAATAGTGTTTATCAAACCACAATTCTACGCGGATGTTTTCAAATCCTGCAAAAATTTTCCTGGCGTGATCTGAGCATTTGTTTTCACTAAAGGTCAGCTCATCATCAACTGGTTGCAGCATATTGCTTTTATACGGTATCCTTTTCCTCGATTCACGCTCACTCATAAATAAAGTTTGCGCAAAAATAATTTTAAAGTATGATTTTAGTAAAATTATTTACCGTTAATGAATAAACGCCAAAATGACATCAGATGTGCGCATCAGCAGGAATTAGGAGCGCATCTGGAAAATCATCAGCGCATCAGGGAGAATCATCCTCGCTTATTTCACATGTACACCCGCCGCCTTCAACACATCCACGATCGAAGGAAACGTATTTCCTAACAAAGCCGCCATCTCCTTCTCCCCCACCCATTTTATTTCCGTGATCTGTTCCTCCGCCTGCGGTATAATCGATTGATCGCCGGGAGCCGTCATGCGAAACCAATGCGTCTCCTTCAGGAAATGTTTGCCGCTCTCATCATAAGTATGATACGTGATCAGCAAAAGCTTGCCAAGCCGGACATCTCTCAGCCCCGTCTCCTCCTCTACTTCCCGGACAGCGCATTGTTCCAGGGATTCTCCTTCATCGAGCTTGCCTTTTGGAAGATCCCATTTATTACGGCGACACATGAAAAGAAATTTCCCCGCTTCATTCTGCACCAGTCCGCCGCCGGCCTGTACCAGGATGAATTTCTTCCAGAACGCTTTGCGCAGCGTCTCCAGGTCGGGGTGAACGAAGATACCCGCATGGACTTTTTCCAACCGCATCTCATGGATGATGGAATTGACGGCGGGAGTGGAAAATTCATCGATGAAGATGGCATCATCATGATGGGCATAGCTATTGATCTCATCATTGACCTGGTCGCAGAGGAATAATGGCTTATCGTTAAAATAGATTTTAATGTACATGGGAGTTGAATTGAATGCAAGATAAGCCGTAAGAGGCAAGCCGGGAAAGCCAAATTTTATTTACTTTCGCAGCATAATGGAAAAAACTATTACGATGAATGAGAAAGCCGTAGCAGAGAAGCTGTTACAGGTGCAGGCTATCCGCCTGAACGTGAAAGAGCCGTTCACCTGGTCTTCCGGCTGGAAAAGCCCCATCTATTGCGATAACCGGAAGGTCCTTTCCTTCCCGTATATCCGGGACTTTATCAAGTCGGAAATGTGTAATGTCCTGTTCAGCCAGTTCCCCGAAGCCGCTCTCCTGGCGGGTGTAGCCACAGCCGGCATTGCCTGGGGCGCCATGGCCGCAGACCAGCTCAAGCTGCCCTATATCTATGTCCGGTCCAAGCCAAAGGAACATGGACTGGGACAGCAGATCGAAGGGTATTATGAGAAAGGGCAGCCGACCGTCGTTATCGAGGACCTGATCTCTACCGGGAAGAGCAGCCTTCAGGTAGTAGAGATCCTGCGGCAGGCGGGTGTGGAAGTGATCGGCCTGGTGTCCATCTTCAACTATGGTTTCGAGGCCGGAAGAGCAGCTTTTGAAACAGCAGGGGTACCTTATATTTCCCTGTCCAACTACCCTACCCTGATCAAGCTGGCCCTGGAGAAAAAGATCGTCAGCCCGGATGAGGAAGCCGTCCTCCTGAAATGGAGAGAAGATCCGGCAGGTTGGAAGGGAATGTAAGCCCAAAAAAGTACATTTGCGAACTGTGAAGAGCCTGTTAAAGGCTAAATCCGTATCCCTCTCCGAAGGGTAAAACCAAATTTATTTCGTTATATTTACGAGTCATAAATCTGTTTATATATGAAAAAACTACAATTCATCGTATTGTTCCTGATAGGCTTTGCAGGCGTCTCCATGGCCCAGCAAAAAAACCAGTTGACTGTTACCATTAAAACGCCGACAGTCCAATGCCAGGAATGCAAAGAAAGGATCGAAAAATACCTCAGCCATGAAGAAGGTATCCAGAAAGTCAATGTGGACTACAAAAAGAAGACCGCCACCGTCACGTATCTCACAGACCGCACCAATCCGGAGAATATCAAGGCCCTGATAGCGAATGTGGGTTATGATGCTGACGATGTGACAGCAGAGCCCGACTCCTACAAGAGACTGCCTACCTGCTGCAAGAAACCGGAAGATGGCGGCGGACATAAAAAAGAATAAACAGCCTCCAATAAGGTAAAATTCCTTCAGCAAGGTAAGCTCCTTCAACAAGGTTAAAATCCACTCAGCCAGGTTAAAATAGAAGAGGCCGGCCCCAATAAGATCCGCCTCGGCGATAAATAACTAAGCCCCCCAACAGGGGCTTTTCTTTTTATTAGGTACTGTTAACTTGTAAAGAATCCGTTAATACGCCTCTTTCTGCTAAAAAAGTTATAATTTGCAACCCTGTAGCAAAAAATATTGTTAAAGCAACCTATCATACGACGTTCTCTTTCAGGTATCCTCCTGGTGCTGTTCACCTTCAGCGTGACGCCCAGGAAATTCCTGCATGACCTGGTTGCCAATCACAAGGACACCCCGGGGAAGTTCTCTCAGGACCCACATGCCCGGCTGCAAAAAGCCACCTTCAATTGTCATACGGAGGACCTGGTCGTTGAGACTCCTTTCATGGAAGGCAGCTCCCCCCTGGAACTCCGGACACCGCCGTTATTCCGCCATGATTATACAGAATTCGTAACCCGGTGGCATTCCACGCCCCTGTTACTTTCTTCGCTGAGAGGTCCTCCCTCCCGCGCCTGATCCTGTGTACCCATATGCGAGCGCATCGGCATTCCCATGTGGATACAGCATTCTTTCGAATGGTTGACTGCCCTGCAGGCTGGCCATTCAATGTTTTTCCGCTAACATTTTCAATTATTACCTTGAAGTACTTATTTCTAGTCGTACTGTCTGTATGGACAGTAATGCAGGCAACCGCACAGTGCGATGCATCGTTAACAGGCCATTTATTCCGTACAGGCAGCACAGAAACAATAGCCGGAGCTACCGTGATCCTGAAGGAAACAGGACTTCATAACATTTCGGACAGCTCAGGCGTATTCCGGTTTGACAACCTGTGTTCCGGAGCCTATACGTTGCTGGTAACGGCGGTAGGATATGATTCTGCTGTGATCAGGGTGGTCGTCAGCAAGGACATTCATAAGGATCTGTTTCTCCGGGCCAACGGTGCCCAACTGGAGGAAGTGGAAGTGTTAGGGGAAAAGAAACAGGATATTGCCACGAATGCCAGATCGGAGATCAAAGGCCTCCAGCTTTTCCAGACCTCAGGCCAGACGCTTGGAGAAAGCCTGAAAAGCGTGCCGGGGCTGAATTCGATCCAAACAGGCCCTTCGATCTCCAAACCAGTGATCCACGGACTTCATAGCAACCGGGTATTGATCCTGAACAACGGAGTACGACAGGAAGGACAGCAATGGGGTTCGGAACATGCCCCGGAGATCGACCCGTTCATCGCCAATAAGATCACGATCATAAAAGGCGCGGCCAGCGTACGTTACGGTTCGGATGCCATCGTTGGGGTATTGCTGGTGGAACCCAGGACATTGGACCCTGAAAAATCCCTGGAAGGAGAGGCCAATGTGGTCGCAGGCACCAATGGCCGCCTGGGTGCGGTATCGGCCATGCTGCAGGGAAAGGGAGATGGCTTTTTTACAGGTTTTAACTGGAGAGTGCAGGGCACACTGAAACGAGCGGGTAATTTCAGCACCGCGCATTATTACCTGAAGAATACCGGGCTGGGGGAAGAAGATTTCTCCCTCGGCGCCAACTACACGAACAAAAAGAACAATTTCGGAGTAGATGCCTATTATAGCCAGTTTCACAATAAAGTCGGCATTTTCGAGGGATCACATGTGGGGAATGTGGCAGACCTGGATTCCGCGTTCGCACGAAGCCGCCCCATTACCCCCTCCTATTTCTCCTACAAGATCGATCGTACCTATCAGCAGATCGTCCACAAGCTCCTGAAAATAGACGGCCATTACCTGCTGAAAAACGGGGGAAAGCTGGAAGCGCAATATTCAGATCAACGGAACAAACGGGATGAATACGATATCGATCTGCCCTATTCCACCGACCCAAATGTGTTGAAGATGCCGCAGATCAGCTTCCAGATCAAAACACAGGCATTGGACCTCATCTATCATCAGCCCACTAAGAATAACTTCTCCGGCCAGTGGGGACTCTCGGGCGCCACCCAGGGGAATGTATTCAGAGGAGTCCGCTACCTGGTGCCTAATTTCAGGAACTATAGCGGGGGAGCTTTCGTCATCGAGCGGTATTCAAAAAATAACTGGATGCTGGAAGCAGGCCTGCGGTATGACTACCGCTGGCTGAGAGTCTATCGGATAAACAATACTACCTTAGACACCTATCACAATACCAGTACCTACGAAAATGTCACCGGAACGATCGGAAGCTCTTACCGGGTGAATGACCGGCTCTCCTTTACAGCCAATATCGGAACAGCCTGGCGGGCTCCGAGCGTCAATGAATTATATATCGACGGAATTCACCTCAGTGCAGCCTCCTATGAAAAAGGGGATTCCAGCCTGCGTTCTGAAAGATCCTACAATTTCACGGTATCAGGCAAATACGAATCGGAACGATTCTTTGCAGAAGCCGTCGTATATGATAATATCATCAATAACTTTATTTATGCCAAACCCTCGCTGACGCCTATTACGCTGATCAGCGGCACCTATCCCTTATTCAATTATACGCAGGCGAATGTCAACCTGAAAGGACTCGACCTGGAATTGCGTTATAAGATCCTCCCTTCTTTATCGATCGATGCCAGGACCTCCATCGTGCGGGCATGGAATAAAACGATCCATGACTACCTGATCTTCATGCCGGCCGACCGGTTTGACAATTCCCTCCGGTATGATATCGGCAAATGGGGGCGTACAAAGAACTGGTATGTCAGCACAGGCGTGCTGACCGTATTGAAGCAAACAAGAGTGCCGCCCAACAGCGACTATGTCCCGCCTCCCGATGGATATACCTTGCTAAATGCCAACGCCGGATTTGAATGCCCGGTGAAGAACCGACAGTTGAATATCGAGCTGGCCGGGTACAATCTTGCCAACAGGTCTTACAGGGACTACCTGAACAGGTTCCGGTATTATGCAGATGACCTGGGGATCAATGTAGTGCTCAGGGCCAAATTGACCTTCTGAACAAGTAAGCAACTATTTTATAAACTATAAACAAATCAAGAACCATGAAAAAGTTAATGAGTGTATTTATGACTGCGGCGGTGATCATGCTGGGATTCTTCGCCTGTAAAAAAGATGAGAAAACCGTGTCTCCCCCTCTCCCCAGTAATGAGTTCCTTACTACCGTGAGAGTGATAGCTACCAACACTACCGATCCTTCTGATGTACAGGTAGCCAGTGTTACCGATACTACGCTGATCTCCAATCCTCCGGATAGCATCAATCATCATACGCTGAACCTGAAAGCCAATAGTGTATACACGGTAGCTGTCCAGTTCCTGGACGAAACCAAGAATCCGGTCGGCAATGTTACAGATGATATTTATGACCGGAGGAACTACCACCTGATCTGCTTCGATATTTCCGGAGGAGCCAATCTCACAGTAGCAAGGACCGACCTGGACACCAACAATCCCCCTTTACAGATCGGTCTGCAGGATAAGTTCACCACCGGCGCCGCCAGTAACGGAACCCTCAACCTTCAATTAAGACATCAGCCCAATGCGAAAAATGGTACTTGTGATCCGGGCTCTTCGGATGCCGACGTTGATTTTAATATTGCCATCAATTAACCTGATTTACCAACTCTAAAACAAAATTCACCCATGATGAAAAAGTTATTCATAGTGCTGACTGTGTCCATTTGCGGACTTACTGCTGTAGCGCAAAAAAAAGACGCTAAAGAAACTCCCTCCTTTTCCAGGTTTGTACTGTCCATCAACGGAGGCATCTCCAGCCCTACCGGAAGTTTTTCCAAAGGAGACTATGCGGATGAGAAATCCGGTTTCGCCGGCACCGGCGGCGATTTCAATATCACCGGGACTTATTACCTGAGCAAACATTTCGGCATCGGGGCGCTGATAGGATATTCATCTTTTGGTTCCAAAGGCGCACAGAGCCTGTCTGACGGCTATAAAGAAGATTCCGGAACAGATAGCACGACCCTTTACAAAAAAGGCGGCAACCATTCCTTCAGCATTTTAGTAGGACCTTACTACCAGATCATTTCGTGTAAGAAGTTATCCCTTAACGTACACGTGCTGGGCGGTTACACCAATACACACCTGGCGGGCTTCCAGATATTTTACGAGGACTATCTCGACAATGCCATGAGCCAGCGCGAAGCATCCGGCGGAGCTTTTGGACTGCAGGCAGGACTGGGTGTCCAATATCATATCACCCCCAAACTATCCGTACAGGTGACCGGAGATTATTTTACGTCCAAACCTAATATCGCGATCAGTTATGATAATTTCATCGTCAATTCCGGCAGAAAGCTGAGTTCATATAACGAGTCGATCAGCGGCATCAATGCTACGGTAGGGATCGCTTATGCGCTGTTCTAGGACAGCCAATCTACAAGTTGAGCAGTTGGTTTTGATTACAATAAGCTGGCCCGGGAGGAGATCCCGGGCAGCTTATTTTGGAAAACATCGGCGCTGCGCATGAAGCCGATGCCCATTGGACGTTAGACCGGCCGCGATCGCGACATCCTTTTATTTACCCTCCTTTTGCGGTATTTAAAATACAGCATAAGCCCCACAGTCACCAGTACGATCTGGGCCAATGCCCAGAACATCGTACTGAAGTCTTTTACACCTTTCCCGGCCCATCCCAGGAATTCATGTTTGTGTAAAAAAGCAAAGCTGTATTCTTCCACCATGCTGCTATTGGTAACCCGCTTGGAAAGCCGGCCGGTAGAAGTCTCTACATAATACCGTTCGTTGTTATTGGATGCAAAGCTTACTTTCCAGACAGGCAGTCGTTTGTCTGCAAAATTATACTCACTGTTAAACCGAAGGACAGGCTCCGTAGACAGGACATCCTTTGCCGCCAGCCCGCTGAAAGTGGCAGCGAGC
Organism: Chitinophagales bacterium; assembly: GCA_015655015.1. GTDB lineage: Bacteria > Bacteroidota > Bacteroidia > Chitinophagales > Chitinophagaceae > Puia. The sequence continues at coordinate 139,224 of JAATFV010000116.1, forward strand.
CAGGCGGCATATTTTAATTCACCCTGCGGTAAAGCGGTATACGGGCTGTCCGTCTGCAGGTAAGTTACCTGGGAAGCAGCCACCTGCCGGTCTTTCATCAGGTCCCCCGAATGCGTGGCAGGGCTTGCTATGCCGGCTGCTGATCCTACTCCCTCCTGCTGCGAAGGCGCCCGCCCTGACTGCCGCTGCTGCGTAGTGATCTGCCAGTAAGAGCGCCCATACATGCGGACAAGGCTGACATCCGTGATGGGAGCTGCCACTAACTGCTGCAGTCGCGTTACGTCGAAGGTAAGGCCATCAGCAGCAAAGGAGGGGGAGACAAAAAAACGGTTCCTGGTGTCTTCCCTGAATTTAGATACAACGTGGAAGGCGCCACTGAAAGTAAACATCAGCGTAAACAGGGCAATTGTAATGGAAGTATACCGGTGAAGGAGCCTTGCCTTCAGCAGTTCATTCCCTTTCGGTTTTTTCGTCTTTGTGGTAAAGAAAATATAAATGCCCAGCAACGTGCTGAGGAAGGCCATTGCTATCAAACTGAATTCGACCACTAACTTCCCTTTGCCCAGAAATTCCAGCCACCCCCAGGTGTGTACGAGGGTAAAGATCCTGTCGAATACAAAACGATCTTTATCCATGGCGAATGAAAAGCGATCGCGGGTAGTCTCCACATAAATCCGGATCCTATCGGGGCGGTCGAAAGACACTCTATAGACGGGCAGGATCTTATTGATGCTTTTATATTCCGGATCATATTCCTTCAGCAGGGAAACATTGGATACTTTGGCCCCTTTTACCGGATTCAATACGCAATCAGTTGCAGCGCCGCAGCAGTCATGTGCTGCCGGTGTAGCGTAATCGATGTCGGCTGCGCTGCCGGCAAGGCTGGACACGCCGGGTGTTCCCTTGGACAAACCGGGCATTTTCATGGAGGAAAGAGCGCCGGAAAGATGAGCAGCCTTAGTTGATAAAGAAGAGCTGGCCACGGAGGCATTAACATCAGCCCCTTCCAGGAATTGGCGGGCCAGGTACTGCGCGTAAAGCCAGTCTCCGGCCGGCAGGGCATTCCCGTTGGTACAGCTCAGGTAAACGGGAATATTGGCAGTGCCGGCGGGATAACCCGAAGAAGCGGGCTGACCGTTGCCCGCGAAGCTGTTGACACCGACAGTACCGCTGGCGTAATGCGTAGCCGGCTGCACCTGGTAGAACCAGTTCGTATCGATATGCACCAGTCGGAAATTAGCAATACTATCCAAATGATGCTGCCGCAAAGCAGCTTGCAGCGACACCTTTATCCTGCTGCTGTCAACTGGAAAAGGGATCAGGCTCTGCGTCGCTATCTTCGGACGGATATTCGTCATGAGCGGGTGCATAAAACCGCTGGCCGCCCAGAGCAGGACCGGGATGGCAATGATAAGAGAAAGGCTGCGATGCCATTTATAGATCATACTATTATTATTTAATGTCCGTATCCGCCCCGGCCGGCCGGGACGGATACGGACGTCTTCTATTTAAAAAAATGCCAGGACAGTCCGATGGTGACCTCCGCCGGATCACCCAGATTATAGCTGTATCCATAGGAGGACTTGCTGGCCAGGGACGCATAATACTTATTGAAAGCATTGAGCGCATTCACCCATATTTCCCACTGACGAAGCTGATACCCCGTACGGATATTGACGATGTCAAAACCGCTATATCGTCGCGTATTGGCATCATCCATGAAATAGCTGCCCAGGTGCTGCCATTCGACAGCGACCCGGAATCCCTTCACAAATAAAGGCCGCCAGCCCAGCTCTGCATTAGCGACAAAATGGGGGGCCGCAGCCATTTCATTGCCGCTGTAATCCTTATTGTTCTCGTATTGCACGACGAATTTATGGTCGGAATTGCTGGCGCTGAGACGAAGGCTCCACTCACCCGAAGGCCGGTAGGTAACCCCATATTCGATCCCCTGGTGTTTGGTCTTTCCGGAATTCTGATTGATGAACGTGCCATCATTCTGTTTTACGGAAATGATCTGGTTCGTGCCATCCATCCGGTAGAGGCTCCAGTCTGCGTACAATTTATTTTTGAGCAGGGACAGCCATCCGCCTGCCTCATAGTTAAAAAAGGTCTGCGGGTGCAGGTAGGGAACTTTCACCCCATTGTACAGATCCGTCACCTGGGGCGGGACATAACCCTGGCTATAGTTGGCATAGAACCCTACCCCCTTATAATTATAAGTGACCCCGACCTTGGGCGTTACCCTGTTGAAATCATTCTTCGTATTCGAAGAACCCGTCGAAGCGGAAGAAGGCAGGTAATTCCGGAAATTATAATGATAGAAATCATACCGGAGAGCAGTGACCAGCTTCAATCCTTTGGCCGGGCTCAATTCGAAATTCAGATAGGAAGCGATATTGTCGATGCCCGTGGAATAGTTGCTCAGCAGCGAATCCGTATTGGTGTAATGGAGATAATTACCTTTCTCATCCCGTTGAATGCGGATATAGTTGGCGATATAGCTGCTGGGACTGATATCCGTGCTGATGCCGGCAATCAGCTTACTGGCCAGCCAGCTGAATTTTTGCTGGTGCTGGGCCACCATCAGGTAGCTGTGAAAGGAGCTGCTGTTGATCTGCCCGTTGGCCAGCAACGGATCGGCCTGGCTGTTGCTGATGTAATACGATGGGTTCTGTCCCGTGCTGTTGTCACGGTAGGCCAGGGCGATCTGTGTTTCTGCATTACCATTCCAGTGATAGTTCAGCTGTGACTTAATACGCAGCGCATGCACTTTCCGGTAGGTAAAAGAATAAAGTGTATTGTAATTCTTCTGTGCAAAATGAGCGCTGTCCAGGGAGCCGTACATATCGCTATAGTAGTTCACATAAGTGAGCGTATTGCTCCAGGTAAGCCGGTCATTGGCTTTGTAATCCGCCCGGAGCGTAAAGGCTGTCTTGTGAAAATCACTGTACTGGATAGGTCCGTCAGTCCTGTTGGCATAATAACCGCTGGCGATCACCCCCCATTTTCCAAAACTGCTGCCGATCTGTGCATCCGCTCTCTTATACCCGTTATTATTGCCCTGGACGCTGACATACCCGCTGGGCAGAGCAGGCGGCGCCTGGGTGATCACATTGACAGCTCCCCCGATGGCTTCCGCTCCATAGAGAGAGCTGGCCGGGCCCCTTATGATCTCTATCTGCCTGGCAGCGGCGGTATTCATCTCGAGCAGGGCATTGTGGTTATACACCCCGGTCGTTCGGATGGGGATGCCATCTTCGAGGTAGAGAAATACGCTGGCAGTCGTCAGGGGCTGGCGGATGCTCATTTCATGCTGTTCATTGCCCAGGTCCACCATAAATACGCCGCTAACCTTATTGAGCAGCTGATCGAGCTGGTTGGCCTTGGTATCGGCGATGGTCTGTGCGTTGATCGTGCTGATGGCGATAGGCGCTTCCGTCCTTTTCTGGACGGTCCTGTTGCCGGAGACGATCATCTCCTGTAATTTATTATCCTGGGGCGCCAGTGAGACGACCAGGTGATCCCCGGTTGGCCGGACGATAGCTGCCTGGTAATTCACGGAAGAGATGACGAGCTGCTGCCCGGGAGTTAATCGGATCGTAAAAGCGCCGAGAGAATTTGTCATAACCCCTGTGCCGGCCGACCCATGGGTTGCATCAGGACGCGAAGTTACGTCCAGGGAACCGGTATCGGTGTTGCCGGCTTCTTTAATGGTAACGGAAGCATTGACGATTGCTGATCGGGTCGCAGCATCGAGCACCGTCCCCCGGATCGTCTGCTGCAAAACAGTCTGTGGCGAAGTAATCCGTTGCGAAGTAGTCTGTTGCGAAGTAGTCTGTTGCGGAATCGTCCGTTGCGGATTAGTCTGTTGCGAAAAAGCCGCGTAAGTACATAACATGAGTGCAGCCGGCAGACTGCCTTTATAAAAAAGTTTCATCTTAATTAGTTGAAGTTGAAAGATTCGAAGTAAAGAAGGCGGGCAGTCTTTAACAGCCGGGGGGATGGAAATGAGCGGAAGGCTGGTCGATGGGATGAGCGGACGGGGAAGCCGGATATCTCCGGACAGTCAGTGAGCGGTATGGGTTAAACCCCGTCAGATAAAAGGAACGGGAGGAAATAGTCTCGTTGCTGTTATCGGGCTTGCGCTCGGGGCTGCTGTCTTTATTCTCTTGTTTGAGACGCTTGCTTAACTGGCAGGTGCCATAACAGCTGATGGCCGTGGAATTTTTACGATTGATACAAAGATCCCGCGCAATAGCGTCCCGGTTGACGCAGAAATCCGCGATAACCACCAGCTTGCTGAAAGTTTGCAGCAGCAGGGCCAGCAACAGACAGAGGGTCACCAGGCGCCGGAGGCCAGGAAGCAGGGTATTGGTAAACTTATGCTTGACGTAAGTCATTTATCTTGTCTTTATACCGGAGATATTACTATCCGCAAAAACGTATGTTAAATGTCCGGCCTTGCCGGCAGGAATTGCGGACAATATAAGATCGTTGTAAGGGGAATCTGCGATCTGGTTATACCCTAAGTCCATACTGCAGCGAAGTCCTGCATTCGGGAATTATAAGCAGCTGGAAGACCAGGCTGGTTACATCATGCCTCCGTGAATTACGGGCAGCTGGAAGGCCAGGCTGGAGGAATCCTGCTTACAGGCATTACAACCAACTTATAGGCATTACAGGCAGCTTACAGGCATTACAAACAACTTACAGAAATTAGAGGCAACGGAATAACCAGGTTGTCAGATCTGCAGGAGATAGATTAGACCTGCGGAGGTTGAAAAACAGAAAGGGGAAATTCCTGCGAAGAGGAGGCCAGGTACCGGGTCGGGTTGACAGGGATGATCACCGGGGCCTGCAACATGGAAAAACTGTTCAGCAGCGTAGCCACCTGCAAGGGAGACTCTTCTTTTTGTCCTCCTTTGCCGGGAGCCTGCTGTTGGGATTCATCCGTCGCCATCTTCTTATTGAGATAACATTTGCCATGACAGCAGCAGGAAGGCCGTGCCCGGTTAACACAAAGATTTTTGGAGATAAAGTCCCTATTGACCTGATATTCGAGGATCAGGCACCATTTGCTGAAAGTCTGGAGAGCCATCAGCAGGATCAATACTATGGTGATAGGAATTTTCAGCACCGGATGCAAAGGTAGGGGGTAAAATGTAAACTTTTCATTCATGCTTGTGTTATTTATTATTCTATGCAAACTAAACTTCAGCTAAGTGTCCTGGACCAGACTCCCATCCGGAAGGGCAGCGATGCTCACCAGGCGCTACAGGAATCGATACAGCTCGCCAGGCTGGCAGACCGGCTTGGCTATAAAAGATACTGGCTTTCCGAACATCATAATACCCGAACCCTGGCGGGAGCTTCTCCTGAAATATTGATTGCCCGGCTGGCTTCGGAGACCCGGCAGATCCGTTTGGGATCAGGAGGGATCATGCTGCCCAACCACAGCACCTTGAAAGTGGCGGAGAACTTCCGTCTGCTGGAAGCTCTTTATCCCGGCCGTATCGACCTCGGTCTGGGCCGCGCCCCGGGAGGGGACCGGATCACCGCCCAGCTGCTTAATCCCTCCAATAGTTTTGATCCCCAGGAATACATACGACAGATCACCGACCTGGATGCTTTTTTATCCGATGCCAGCACCCCCGGAACGATACAGGGAAAAGTAAGGGCCATTCCCCATGTCGACACCCGGCCTGATCTTTGGATGCTTACCTCCAGCGGGGAAAGCGCCTATCTCGCCGCACATTTTGGAATGGCCTTGTCCTATGCCCAGTTCATCAATCCGGTAGGCGGGGCGGCAGCCATCAGAACTTACAAGGAAAAATTCCATGCTTCAGACCAGCTGCAGGAGCCCCTGGCCAATGTGGGTATTTTTGCGTTCTGTTCGGAAGATCCGGCAAAAGTAAAAGAGGTACAGGCTGTTATGGATTACCGCCTGTTAAGCTTTGAAAAAGGCAGATACGACGAGATACCCACTTATGAAGTGGCAAAGGACTATGAATACACCCCTGCAGAATGGCAGCGGGTCTTATACAACCGGCAGCGAATGGCGGTTGGAGCCCCGGAACAGATCAAACAGCAATTTAGCCGGCTCGCGGGCGAGCTGGATGTGGAGGAACTGGTCATTTCGACGTTTACAGACCGTTTTGAAGACAGACTGCATTCCTATGAGCTGATGGCAGCTGTTTTTGAGCTGACTCCGGCAAAAAGCGAACCCGGAACGAATGAAGCCGGGAACTCATCTGTTCAGCGGGAACATTCCTCTCTGTAATGGGAAGGCCAATTTTTGTACAGAAAATAAAGCTACCATCGTCCGCCTTTCCGATTAATGGAGATCGAAGATCACAACGGACAAATACATCAATAAGTTAAAAGATAGTAAGCAGTTATCCGGAAGCAGTCATGGACATGTTGAATAATTGGATTTAATAATTTATTTTGATCACAAAATAAACTTATCCGAATGAAACAATTTGTCATAACCTTCGCCTTTTTCCTGCCTTCTGTGCTGAAAGCGCAACAGCAACATCAACTGGAGAAAATCTGGGAAACAGATACAGTCATTGCCATTCCGGAATCCGCCTTACCGGATCTTCCCAAAAAGATCCTCTATATCTCCCTGATAGACGGAGGCGCATGGAAGGCAGATGGAAAAGGAGGGGTAGGCCGGCTCGGCCTGGACGGACAACATTATGATCCTGACTGGATCACAGGCCTCAATGCACCCAAGGGATTGGGCAGGTACGGCAACCGGCTGTATGTGGCCGATATTAGTGAGGTCGTGATCATAGACATTAAAAAGGGAAAGATTGAAAAGAAGATCCCTGTCAAAGGCGAGCAGGGCCTGAATGATATCACCGTCGACGTGAAGGGCGCAGTGTATGTTTCTGATTCCAGGTCCGGAAAAGTCTACCGGATCACGAACGACATTCCCAGCCTGTATATGGAAGATCTGCCGGGGGTCAATGGATTAAAAGCTATCGGAGGGGATCTGTATATCCTGGCGAAAAAGGCTTTGCTAAAGGCTGATGCTTCTAAAAATCTAACGAAGATTACAGACCTCCCCAATGGAGGCGATGGTGTAGAGCCGGTGGGCAATGGGGACTTTATCGTTTCCGAATGGGTAGGATATATCTATTATGTATATGCGGATGGCCGCAAGGAATTGCTGCTGGATAGTCATCTTCAAAAAAAGAATACAGCGGATATCTGTTATGATCCGGCAGGGCATATTTTATATGTGCCGGGATTCAATGGGAAGACAGTGGCAGCCTACCGGCTGACATTGCCCCAATAACCTGGCAGACCTGACGGCTCAATCTGAATTGGCAGGCGCCTTCATAGAAATGATCGCCGCCCGAACCAGTTTCCTGGATAACAGATCGGCATCTATATTATAATTAAGGACGTCCTTCTTTTTCTGGTGTGCCTTTACCTTCACAAACTCCACGATGAATAACCGGGAATAGCTCAGTAATTCTTTTACGAGATCGGCATTAGGCAATTCTTTTCCTTTTTTGCCGGTGAACCGGTTACCTGCCATTTTTTCTTCCCGGGCAGGAAGGCCGACCACATATTGACTATCAGAATAGATCATCAGCATGGTGACGTCCCGAAAATTTTCCTTCAGATATTCCAGGGCTTTAATGACTGCGGTGAGCTCCATCCTGTTGTGGGTGGTATTGAGTACCGTTCCTGAAAGCATCTGTTGCTCTTTTTCGCCGTTGATCAACAGGATCGCCACCCAGGCTCCTACCTTATATTGGGTGTGGCAGCTGCCGTCCGTATAAATCGCTACCGAAGTCCTTGTCGTGTTTTCCATTTTTAAAATTATCCGGATAGTCGTGTTTCCCCTTTTAAAAAATATCCGTATACCCGTAAAATAAAGCTTTATACCCGGAATGAGCCCGACATTAAAAATTTATTATTACCGGATCATCGAAAAATATCATTTTACAACGTCCGACTCTGTGGACATTAAAGGGAAAGAGATGAACTATTCTAAATGGGAATATAGTATATTTGCCAACCCCTGATAACCCAAAAATGTCGCCGGCAGATTATGAAAAGAATCCTGGCAGCGTCGATATTCCTTACGATCGTTTCTTTTTTGCCGGTCCCCGCCCCCCTAAACGGCCACCCATTCAAAACCAGTGAATCAATCAAGACCACTCCATTTGCCTTCAACCTGCTCAATGCCGTCCTGCAACAGGATACCAGCCGGCGTAACAAGCTTATCTCACCGTTCAGCGTCTATATCAGCTTATGTCTTTTATATAACGGAGCCGGATATGCTACCAAAGACTCTATTGCGGAGGCGCTGCAGCTCAATGGTATGAATATCTTTAATTTAAATGCACTATGCAAAAATATGCTCCAGGAAATTCACCTGGAAGATAATAAGGCGCAGATCTCCTTTGCCCGTTCCCTGTGGTGCAACCGGAAAAAGGGAGCCCTTCTGCCCACTTTTACAACGGTCGCCGATGCCTGTTATTACACAGCCTCTCAATCCCTGAACTTCAATGCACCCAATGCCTCCACCCGGATCAACAATTGGGTGGATCAGAACCTGGCGCATAAGCCCGCGGCTGCCCTCCCGGCCGCCAATCCGAAAGATTTCCTCTATTACATCGATGCCGCATATTTCAGCGGCGGCTGGTTGTATCCATTCGAAGCCGGCCATACGGACAAAGATCTTTTCTATCTGCCGGATGGGCATGCAAAGACCGTGTCGTTTATGAAACAGGAATTAGTTACCCGGGTATATTCAGATACTTCTATTACAATGTTTGAGCTCCCCTGCGGAAAGGGACAAGCGTTCAGCATGTATATTCTCCTGCCCGACGACCCGCAGTTATCTCTCCGGGATTTTGCGGTTTTGCTCAATGAAGAGCGATTGAACAGAACCATTCAGCGAATGAACGACCAGGATCTTCAGCTATCCCTTCCCTCCTGGGAATACGCTTATTCGATCCCCGGCATACAACTTGTGCTGAGCCAGCTGGGAATGGGCCTCCTGTTCGACAGGGAAGGCAATGCCGATCTTTCCGGCATGATAAAAACCGGCCGGCGAACGACAGCCATTTCAAAAGCCCTGTATAATACCTATATCAAAGTGAATGAACAGGGCGCCCGTGCCAGCCTGTCTACAACCAGGATAGTGGCAGACAGTACGGGCAAGCGTCGTCATCGTCCCCTGGTCCTGAAAGTGGACCGTCCCTTTCTCTACCTGATCCTGGAAAAACAACGGAATATCCTCTTATTTGCCGGTGCCGTCAATGATCCGGCGGGGCGTTAGAGCGGTCGGGCATACTGGCCGGGCATACTTAACTGACCTGATTATGCCAGGCTGATCATAGATCCGGATTCGTGCCGATAGTAAGGGAAGCCGGTTGCAGCCCCTCTCCGCTTGCCACAAAACGTATACTGCCCTGCCCCGGGCCTGTTGCATCGTTCGGGTTCCGCTGGTGTGGTGCAGCCGACTGCAGGATCACCTGGCATTTTCCATTGAACAGCTTTCGCTGCCAGCCCATACCGGCATATTGATCCGGTTCGTGGCTGCTGGGATCGCCATTGCCCACCCCGACGATCTTTGCAAGACCTGAAACGGAAAAATGCAGCAGGTTTCCCGCATCGGGTACTTCCATCCCCGATTTGTCCACCACCGTGGCATTCAATACAACGGCATCTTTACCATCAGCCAGAATAGAGGTCCTGGAAGGGGTTAAGAGGATCTTATAAGGCTGGCCGGTGGTCTGCACAGCGGCCGTGAATGTTTTACCTCCCTTATGCGCTACGGCTTCCAGCTTACCCGGCGCGTAATTCACTATCCATTCCAGGTGACCGTTCCGGGGCATGTCCTTTTTACCCAGGCTCTTGCCGTTGAGGAATAACTCCACATTATCGGCATTCGTGTTCACCCAGACCGGAATGCGCTGCCCTTCTCTTCCGGGCCAGTTCCAATGAGGCGCTATATGCAAAATATCTTTATCTGTCCACCAGGACTGATAATAATAGTACACTGTTTTGGGAAAGCCGCACATATCCATGATCCCGAAGTTGGAATTGATATCCGGCCACTTGAAAGGGGTAGGCTCTCCGCGATAGTCAAAGCCTGTCCACGCGAATCCTCCCATATACCATTCCCGGTCGGCAGCTATCTTCCACCATTGCTCCGCCGTGCTGGCCCATGGCGGATAGACACTGTCATAGTCCGGCACATAGCCATTGACGGTATCCCATTTGTAAATGCCGCGGGAAGAGACCGTGCTGGCCATTTCCGTGCCCATGACAGGCTGGTCAGGATGCTCTTTCCGGTAGGGGTCGATCCCATTAAGGTTATAATTGAACCCGCGCACCGGTATCACTTCATTGACGCCTTGCCAGGTATTGCCCACATTCGCGGCGTAAGTGCAGGTGCGGGAGGGGTCCAGCTCCTGTTGTTTGAGTAGCTGGTTCTGCGATATGCGTTTTCCCGTAGTAGAGGTCTGGATGACCCATTCTTCATTGCCGATGGACCACATGAAGACACTGGGATGGTTGCGGTCCCGGAGAATCAGCCTTTCCCATTCGGCGCCGTATTCCGCCCCGCTGTTTAACAGCCGGGTCTCATCCAATACCAGCATGCCCAGGCTGTCACAGGCATCCAGCAGTTCCGGCGTTGGAGGGTTATGGCTGGTGCGATAACTGTTAACCCCCATTTCTTTCAGCAGCTGAATCCGATAGTATTGCAGATAGTCCGGCAGGGCGCTGCCTACGCCGGCATGGTCCTGGTGGCAGCAGACACCCTGGATTTTTACCGGTTTCCCATTCAGGAGCAGCCCTTTGTTATTGTCGATGGTGACAGTACGGATCCCGAATCTTGTAGTAACGCTGTCCACTGTTCTGCCGCCTGACCTGACGACCGCTACGATCCGGTATAAGTAAGGATTTTCCAGGGACCAGAGGACAGGATGCGCTACTATAAGATCCTGGCTTACCGTAGTATTTTTATTTACCGGCAGTATAATGGATATTTCCTTACCCTGAACGATCGTTCGTCCTTCCCGGTCGGTAAGGTAAGTTTGTACGGTGCCCCCTGCTGTCTGTATATTCCTGTTTTCCACCTTGATATCGACGGATACTGTCTTGCGGGCAGTATGCTCGCCACTGACAGCCCCATCGGGAACTGTATGCGCGAAAACGCCCCCTTCCGAAACAATGTGCAGGTTATTGGTTACATTCATCCAGGCATGGCGATAGATCCCGGCCCCCTCATAGAACCACCCTTCATACTGGCTCGCATCTACCCTGACCACGATAGTATTCTTACCGGAAAAGCGCAGGAAATCTGTGACATCATAAGAGGATCCGCTATAACCGCTGAAATGACCGCCCAGGTAGCAGTTATTGATCCATACCTTGCTATCCCGGAAAATGCCGTCGAATTGCAGCACATACCGCTTGCCGGAATCGGCCGGGTCAACAGCAAACGTCTTTCGGTACCAGCCAATACTGTTCTCCGGGAAGAGGCCGCCTACCGTATGATACCCATGCGCATCCACATCGCCATTCGCTACATTCGAAAAAGGCAGTGCGACCACCCAGTCATGGGGAAGCTGCACCGATGTCCAGCTATTGTCATCGAAGTCCATTTTGATGCAGGTGTTGCGGACATCTCCTGTCTTGGCAAGGATATTGGCAATCCCATAATTGAAATCCCTGTTGGGATCGGTAGCATGTCCCAGGTGAAATTTCCAGCCGTCATCAAAATTAATATGCTCCCGGACAGCAGAGGTTTTATGCACATCGGTAAACTGCTGTGCACAGGCTTGTATGCAAAGAACGCTCCGGAGAAAGAGGGCAACGAACAGAACGAACAGATATTTTCTCATCAAAAACTCGTTTTAAATTTCACGGATATGAAGAGGGAAGATAAGAATTTTGAGGTGACTTATGATAGGAAAGACGGATAAGCCGATTGCAGCCTCCTTTGACAGCTGACCTCGAAATTCCTGGCGTCCGGATTCCGGTAAAGGGTCCTCCCCTTACACATTTAGAACACCTGCCCTATTGTAATTGCTGCCAACGGCCGGAACGCCACCCTCCAATGGCGCCTATCTTCGCATAGAGACCCGCCGATGCCAACGAGCAACCCAGAAGATCAGCGCCGTTGGACGGTGTGGCAGACGGACGCCACTAACGGAGCAACCCAGAAGTCAATCTCCCGGCACGTAACAGTATCCCCGGCAAAAACAGGATCCATAGCGATAACAGTATCCCCAGCGAAAACAGTATCCCCAGCAAAAAGTATCTCATGCGGAGCACCAAAAACTATTAACAGCTTAACAAACCACCTCTACCAAAACCGCACATACAACGCGGAAAAAACCAGCAGGATAAAGACAATCAGCACCCAATTCCCCGGACGCAGCCGGAACATCTCCTTATCCAGATTGAAAGCCTGAGGATTGATCCGCGGCCCGGCCAGGCTGAGGCCCACCATTATCAGCACCGTAAAGAAGAACGACCATCCCATGCAAATAAAGAAAGGGATCTCATACACGCCCCTGCTATTCACAAACGCCGACCAGAGCCAGGTCTCATGCCCGAATACCGTGACGGCAAACTGCCCGAAGAAAACGGATAATATGAACCCGGCCACGATGCCTGTGATGGCGGCGGTGCCGGTCGTCCTTTTCCAGAACATACCCAGGATGAACGTAGCGAAAACTCCCGGGCTGATATACCCGGTATACTTCTGAATGAAGGTATACCCCCCGTCTCCACTGATGCCCAGGAGATCCTTCCAGGTGAACAGGATGGCTGTGATCATAGCCGCCAAAATAGCCAGCCGCCCCGTCCATACCATCTTCTTCTCGTCGGCTCCGGCATTGATGTATTTCTTATAAATGTCCAGTGTAAAAATAGTGGAAATACTATTGGCCTTCCCCGCCAGCGAAGCCACGATCGCCGCCGTCAAAGCCGCGATAGACAACCCTCTCAATCCATTCGGCAGGAAGCTGAGTATGGCAGTATACGCTTCGTCCTTATGGCCCCCGACCAATTGAGGCAGCATGCCATTCTTATACAATACCCAGGCCACGATCCCCGGCAGCATGACGATGACCGGCATCAGCAGCTTTAAAAAACCCGCAAATAAGATCCCGTTGCGCGCCGTGGGGAGATTGGCGCCCAGCGCCCGTTGCGTGATGTATTGGTTGCAGCCGAAATAGTTCAGGTTGTTGATCCACTGACCGGCATAATACATGGTGATCCCCGGAAGGATCAGGTATTTATTGACGGACAGCTGCGATGCGCCCGCTGCCGGTTTGGGAAAGATCATGTGAAAATGATCCGGCGCGTCCTTAAGCAGGACACGAAACCCCGCCACCGCATCTTTTCCCAATCCAAACTTTTCGCTGACAAGGGTCAGGGCCATATAGGTAGTAGCCAGGCCGCCAAACATAAGGACCGCCACCTGGATCACGTCGGTATAGCCAATGACCTTCATTCCTCCCAGGGTAATGAAAAGGGCAAAACAGGCCAGCACGATCATAACGATATGAAAATATCCGCCTCCCAGCAAGCCATTGATCGCCAGGGCGCCCAGGTAAAGGATAGAAGTAAGATTGACGAAAATGTAGAGGAATAGCCAAAATACGGACATGATCAGCGCCACTGTGCCGTTGTAACGGGTTTTCAGGAATTGCGGCATGGTGTAGATCTTGTTCTTCAGGTACACCGGCATGAAGAAGACCGCCACGATGATCAGGGCTACCGCCCCCAGCCATTCATAAACAGCTACGGCAATGCCGGCGAAAAAACCGTCCCCGCTCATCCCGATGAACTGCTCCGCAGAAATATTGGAGGCAATGATGGAGGCTCCGATGGCCCACCAGGTGAGGGAGCCTTCCGCCAGAAAAAACTCTTTGGTATTGGTGGCCTGCTTTCCCTTTTTATGATAGATCCAATAGCCATAACAGGATACAAGAATGAAATAGGCGATAAAAACGATATAATCCCAGGAGACGAGTTGATTAATCATAAGCAAACAAACGTAAAAAAATCCAAAAAAAAGCCAGGCGCTCATAAGAGAAACGCCTGGCTTACCTATTTTAAAGCCATTTTAAAGGAATAGTTGGGGGCCCAAACCCATCAGAATTTCAGGGTAGCAGGTAAATATTTTGCCACCAGGTCTTCATAATAAGGACGCAGCTCCTGCCAGTTGGGCGGGGTCGGGTTCTTGGAATACAGGTCATAGGGATTGAACAGGTTCACCCATTTGAACATTTCCCGGTCATGGTCATCCAGTAAATGATCATAGCCGTTCTCCCGGTGCTGGGAATAAAAAGAATGATAACGCAACATGTATAAAGCCGGCTCAGGGAGATAATCCTTCATCATGTTGTAAACATATTCATCATGGCCCCAGGACATGTCCACATTCCGCAAGCCGCATCCATGGGAATAAACGCCGTATTTCGTCTGGTATACAGGATTGTTGAAGTCAGGATTGTTCGAAAAATATTCAGGATAGACGATCTTCTCCGAATAGGCACAGCCTACAGGGAAAGTATCCCCTACCACAGCCCATTGCGGCTCGTCGAAAAGGCAAAGCGTCTTTCCCATATCATGGAAGAGGCCGGCCAGGACCATCCAGTCGGGATGGCCGTCGGCACGGATGGCTTCAGCCGTTTGCAACAGATGCTGGAACTGGTCCAGGTCGGTATCAGGATCGGAATCATCCACCAGTTGGTTGAGAAAATTAAAAGCGTCCCATACGGACATTTCCTTCCTGTCGAATTTCAGGAATTCCTTCTGCTTCTCCTTTACAAAATCGTAGGTCTGATAAGTATGGTTCAGACGATAGAATTCCTTCACGGAATCCCGGGCCGGGGCTTCGTAGTTGCGGTATTCTTCCGTCGATTTTTCTTTGGCGATAGACTCCGGGTCGGGATAACGATCCAGCAGATCGTCTTCCCATACGTCGAGGGAAGAGAGGGGATTGGCTTCCGGAACGGCTTGATCTGTCTTCATGGCATTCATTATTTAATCGTTGTAAGCTGACTGGTAAATTAACCATCTTTTTTTACGATCTTACGCCTCTTAGCCGGAATTATTTGCTTAACCGTTTTCGTAAATTTCGTAAAAAGGATCCCTGATCTATGGGAAATATAACGCTCCGAATATTAGCCCGAGAATTGAAGCTTTCTACCGCCACCGTATCCAAAGCGTTGACCAACAGCCACGAGATCAGTGAAAAGACCAAACAGCGGGTGCTGGACCTCGCCCAAAAGCTCAATTATACCCCTAACCCATACGCCAGCGGCCTGCGAAACAAGAAAAGCAGGACGATCGCTGTAATCCTTCCCGAAGTGGCCGATAGCTTTTTCGCCCAGGTGATCGACGGGATCGAGTCCGTGGCACAGGAAAAAGGCTACCATATCCTGATCCGCCTGACACATGAGAGCTTCCAGAAAGAGCAGGCCATCCTAAAAGATCTCCGGGGAGGCCGGGCTGACGGTATCCTGATCTCCGTAAGCTCGGAAACCCGGGATTCTTCCCACATAAGGGAGCTGCAGCAGAAGGGCATTCCCCTTGTTTTTTTCGACCGGGTCTGTGAGGACATTGAAACGGCGAAGGTCGTCACCGATGACTTTGACAGCGCTTACCAGGCTACCCGGCATCTCCTTCAACGCGGCTGCCGCCGGGTAGCGTTTTTGTATATTTCACCAGACCTGTCGATCAGCTATCAGCGGATGGAAGGATATAAAAAGGCCCTGGCGGATCATCAGCTGTCCTGGCAGTTATCCGATATGGTGGCTTGTACGCATGATCCGGTGGCGAATCATCGGATCCTTACCGGTTTAATGAGCCGTGCCCATCCTCCCGATGGAGTGATCGCTACGGTCGAAAAACTGGTGACCGGCATTTACCTGGCCTGCCAGGAACTGGAATTACGCATACCGTGGCAGGTGAAAGTGATCGGGTTCTCCAATCTGCCCTCCGCCATGCTGCTGAATCCCTCGCTCACGACGATCACGCAGCCGGCTTTTGAGATGGGAAAGGCGGCAGTCTCCCTGCTGTTCAGGGAGCTGGAAGGCAAACCTATCTCCGGAGAGCCAATGGTCATTCCTTCCGTGCTCGTGGTAAGGGGATCGACGGCGCTGTGAACAAGGCCGCCAGCCCCTGCGCATACCACCTGGCCATATAATCATTCGGATGGAGCGGATTGGCCAGGCAGTCTTTAGGCGCTTTACGATGATAAAGGGTGTCGCTGAGCGTAGTCATGTCCAGGTTCACAACGCCGGTAGTCTCCAGCTCTTGCAGCACCTTATTATATCCCAGCATATTTCCGGTATAGAAGCCCTTTTTATCGTTGGTTTCCAGGATATAATCCGGGGCAAATAACAGGTTGGAGAGCAGGATGAATTCCACTTTCGGATTGCCGTCCCTTATCTTCTTTATCATAGTCTGGATATACCCCTTAAACTGTCCGGGGTCGTATGCCCAGAAATCATTCATCCCAAAATCCAGGATGACCAGGTCGGGATGCAGGGGGTTGATGTATTTATCGGCATATTGGGCGCCCCAGTCTGAGCGGGAGCCGGGCAACCCTGCGTTATACATTTTAATATCCCCGCCATAGATCTTTTTCAGCTGGTAGGCAAACAAGTCCGCATAGGAAGGCATATAAGGAGGCGTGCTATCATAGCTGCTGACGTTGAGGCCGCGGGTGATGCTCATGCCAAAGGCCACTATCCGGAACGGGGAGTGTACAGGTAACCGGATCATTTCCTCCAGGCGACGCATGGTATGGGGCATCCGGTCCCCTTTATATCCGGGAACAGGCCCGGTCCAGAGATCTTTATGGGTATAGGTCACTACCACCCATTGAGACTGGAGATTATACCAAGCAAAATCTTTTTTTGTATCAAAGGATGTATCCGCCCGGAAAGGCATGCGGGAATGGACATTCCCGCTGTTAAGGTCTCCGCCCTGCTGCCTCCGGATGATCGTCTTATCCTGCAGGGTATAATCCGTACCCTTTTCGTACGTAACCGTTCCGTCGAAGCTTTTTATGGAGAGGATCTGGTCCGGCTGATAGAGTAACCTGCCTTGAGCAGCCTGTCCGCCCGCCGAGTAGAGCAGCACCGTCTCATTGAAGATAGTATCGGAAGTCCAGAAAGGACGCAGGTACTGATCGAGATTGCAGGTGGGCTGGTGCGGGGTATGGGAGACGCCGATGTTGATGTCGACGCTGAATTCGTCGACGTAGAGGAAAGGCCCGGAAGCACGTTTTGCATCAGCATTACCAGCGGAGATACTTTTTGCGGGGGAGGCGTCGCCCGGTGAGCCTCCTGACGAGGTTGGTCTTCGCGGGGGAACGTTGGCGATGCCTACGGTCATATACGCGGCGCCGGCCGGGGTCTCTGTGTAATTACCTGTAGCCTGCCAATCGGCGGAGGAAAGTACCGGGCTCCGGTACTCCAGGAGCAGGTGGTGACCGGCACTATAGAACCGAATAAAAGAATATCCTTTCACACGAGGCTTGCCGGACCGGAAATAAGCATTGAATTGGACGATCGCCAGGGGGCCTACGACGAAATGTTTCATCAATAATCCGGGCCCAGCTCCTATCCGGACACAATATTTGCCTTTATAAGGAAAAGTCTTATCCAAACGAATAGCGTTGGGCTTGCCGAGCCGTTCCCAGCCGGTGAGGCCGGATTCAAAACCCAGGTTATCCTGAGCAGTCGCGGTTAAGCACAGGCCCGGAAAGAAAAAAAGTAAGCCGAAGACCATAAAATAGAAGACCATTATATACATACGATCTTTATACATACGACCGGTTATTGGGTAGTTTCTCCTTCTTCATGATATTCCTGTTCTGTATTGATGGACCAGATATTCGATTTATCGGAGACCCCGTTACAAATATTATCTACCGCCACCATGGCTGTCAGCATAGAATGGTCGGAATTATTATATTTATGCATCCCGTTACGGCCGATCAGGAAGAGGTTGGGAAAGCCATCCGTATACCCGCGGACGAGATCGAATAACTCATAGGTGCCGAAATAGGCAGGATAAGTCTTTTCCATGCGGATGACCACCGTATCCAATACGTCTTCCCGGCGGCCCAGGCCGATCTTTTCCAGCTCCTCTGCGGCGATCTGCCGGATCGCTTCATCCGTAAGGCTCCAGAATTCATCGCCTTTATTACAGAAATACTCCATTCCCAGCCAGGTAGTGGAGGGATCTTTTACCAGGAAGGGACTCCAGTTATTAAAGAGCTGGAGCCTGCCGACTTTCACGTCTTTTTCCTGAATATAGATCCAGGTGTCCTTCAGGGAAAGATCCTGAAATTCGCCGGGTCTTTTGGAGGGTGTTACGAGTTTCTTCAGCAGGATCCCTACCGTGATGAAATCCCTGTACTGCAGGCCGGCTGCTACTTTTTTCACCGCTTCGGGTACCTGGTCCCCCATTCCTGCGATCAGCTCACTGACAGGCATGGTCGAGAAAAAATAATCTCCTTCGAAGGTGGAGCGTTCTCCCGTCAGGCTGTTGATGGTTTCAATGGCGAGCACCTTTGAAGAGGCAGGATGAAGGGTGTCGGCTTCCGGAGCCGGATGAACGGACTGTCCCCCGGGTGTAGGATGGGTAGACTGCTCTGCGGGCATTGAACGGATAGTCTCTGCCCCCGATGTCGTATGGATGGATTGTTCCCCGGATGTCGAATGGATGGTGTCCTCCCCGGGTGTTGAATCGAGGATTTGCTCCCCGGATGCCGAATGGATCACCTGCACATCCTGGTGTTTATGGATCTCCCCTCCCATGACCTGAACCTGCCGGGCGACTTCTTCCCAAAGCTGTCCCGGTCCTAATTTGGGATACATAAACCGTTCGATCTGGCTGGTCTCTGTATCTTTTTGATAGATCCCTCCTTTGTCCTTTCCCATCCGGCTGGCAGAGCGGACCGCGTGGAGCAGCGCCTTGCTGAAAGACACACCCTTAATCCGTTGTGCGCCCCATTCTGCTGAAATCTCTTTACAGGGAACTCCCCATACTTTTTCCGTATAGTCTTTAAAAAAGATCTCGTACAAACGGGAACCAAACCGGCCGATGAGGAAATCCTCCAGGGTTTGGGGTTTGGGGCCGGGAAACAACCGGACTTTTATATAGGAGAATACGATGCTGACCGTTCGGGCAAAACCCAGCTTTTGCAAGGTATCGACCGATAATTTGATCGGGTAGCTGAAAAATTTACGAAGAAAATAGATCCTGGACAATCGACGGCGTATCAGCATGACCTTATCCGGATCGGAGGACGGGGTGCTGGCGGTGCGAGGGTTTACCGGCAATTCCCGCGACTGGTTGCGATAATGAATAGTAAGCCCATCCCCTTCCGTATCCTGTAAAGGAAGGATTTGCAGCCACCAATGCATGACCCGGTCGGATTTGGAGAAAAACCGGTGTCCTCCGATATCAATGCGATTGCCCTTGAAATTCACTGTTTTCGAAATCCCCCCGATATCCCCTGATTTTTCCAATAGGATGGGTTTGATATCCGTTCTCTTTAACAATTCATAGGCGGCCGTCAGACCTGCCGGCCCGGCGCCGATAATAATAGCCCTTTTTACCATCCGATTCAATATTGGTTTAGATTAGCCGGGCTAAAAATATAACTAAAAATGAAAAGAGGCCTTTTATAACTGTTTTTTATCGGACCGGGATCGACTGATACGCCGGCGACCAGGGCTGAACCGGGATATAATGATAAAAAACTTAAGTAATTACCATTTAATCTTAACTAGTCACCATAATATTTTATACAACATACCGGACCTTTGTGCTGTCATCAAAAACTTAAAAAAAAATGAGCTCGACTAACAAAATTGCCCTTATAACAGGCGGAAGCCGTGGATTGGGCCGGAATGCGGCATTACAGCTTGCCGAAAAGGGAATCGATGTAATTATAACCTACCGCAGCAAGAAAGCAGAAGCCGATGCGGTAGTGGCGGAGATCGGGGAAAAAGGCGTCCGGGGAGCCTCGCTTGCCCTGGAAGTGGGAGATACGAAGTCTTTTGACGCGTTTTTCGGGGACCTCTCCGGGATCCTGAAAGAAAAATGGGGAAGGACTCAATTTGATTTTCTCGTCAATAATGCAGGGATCGACGCCAGTTCCCTTTTTCCGGAGACAACGGAAGAGGCTTTTGACAGCCTGTTTCAGATACATTTCAAAGGAGTTTATTTCCTCACGCAAAAGGCATTGCCTTTCCTGGCGGACAATGGACGTATCATCAATATCTCCAGCGGTCTCGCCCGGTTTGTTACCCCGGGATATGCAGCATATGCCTCTATGAAAGGCGCTGTTGAAACGCTTACGAAATACCTGGCCAAGGAATTGGGAGGCCGGGGGATCACCGCGAATGTCGTAGCTCCGGGGATCATCGAAACGGACTTTACCAGGGCGGCTTTCGAGCATAACCCGCAATTGAATGCCTTCCTTTCTTCTCAGACTGCTCTCGGGCGTATCGGACAGCCGGATGATATCGGAGGGATCATCGCCTTTCTCTGCACAGAACAAGCGAGATGGATCACGGCGCAGCGGATAGAAGCATCGGGAGGGATGTTCCTGTAAAAACATCCTTTCATTTTAACGGTTTTTTGGCAAATCAGCCATATGACAATTCATAAGGGCGCCGTTATTGTAGCCGGAACGAATGATTCGTTCCGGCTACTTTTTTGATAGCTCCCGGCATCCCATGAATCTCCATCATACAATCGTATCCACCCGAGTGTTCATCCATTTGTAAAAACTCTCATATGAGTACTTATAGTGGCCATAAAAAGCCACATTTTATCCTGCTGGTATTTTTAATAATGGCCATCTTGCTGAATAAATTTCTGATTGCCGGTTTGGCCCCCTGGATATCGGGACTGGCAGCAGTGGATCTCATGGTGGTATTTTTAGATATTCCCGTTTACCTTCCAATCATCGATCTGCCGGCGATCGGGTTATTTTTCTTTTTCTATTTCATCCTGCTCCTCTCATATCCTTCCCGATATGGCGCATCTACCTGGCAGGGATTGCGAAAAAAATTATGGAGAGCTGCTACCGGAGTACTGGCCATTTTATTGTGCCTGTCCGCGGGAGGAGGGCTCTTTTATTTATCCAATGGGCTGCTCTCCAGGCAGGTGAGGAACGGGATCGATTCCTTCGGCGTCCAGGCAGATATATATACGGGGATCCCGGATTATGAGATCATTCACCTCAGAGGGGGAATGCTCCTGCTGGTTTGCTTTTTGATAGGGCTGCGAATTTTTATTAAAAGAACGGAGGGGACGAAGGAAATAATGGAGCTGGTACCGGGAACGATGGAACCGGTAATGCAAACACAAGACCTTCCATTTGG
Organism: Chitinophagales bacterium; assembly: GCA_015655015.1. Lineage (GTDB taxonomy): Bacteria > Bacteroidota > Bacteroidia > Chitinophagales > Chitinophagaceae > Puia. The sequence goes on from JAATFV010000116.1 coordinate 160,637, forward strand.
AAGAACGGTCGATCCGAAAATTGCCGGGTTTCAGGGAAAGAGAAGGAATCCCGCAGAGCGGGAATTTGCCGAATTGTTGAAACAACGGAAATTAAACGAAAGGGAAGCCGCGATAAGAATAAGAGAGTCCGCAAGAGAGGACGGGATAAAGGGGCGCGCAAGAGAAGATGACAGGAGAGAACGCGTAAGAGAAACTGTCGCTGTCGGCAGGAGAGAAGTCGACGAGTCCCCGGATGTTATAGTTAAGCGGCCGAGAACGGCTGCCACACCGGTTCCCCTCGTAGCCCCGCTGCGGGTAGAACTTTAATTGGGTCCTGGATTTCTCCGAAGACCGGAGGAATCCAGGACCCATAAATTTTATTGACCTTCCATATTCACTACTTCATAAGCAGGCTGCCCATTAAATTGGATCGGTTGATAATAATCACCATTGTACTGTAGATAGGTGATATCACCAGCCTGTACCTGCGTGCAACCATCCGGCAGATTATACACAATGGCTCCGGCCGGGGCTCTTACCACCTGGAAACCATTCTCCACAGGTGTATAAAAAGTCCCTCCGAAATAATAATAGACATCTCCTCCTACCTGCATGCTCACGGCCTCAGGCGGATAGCCGGGAACGATAGCTCCGAATGGCGGCGCTACTACCTGATAGCCACCGTTGGAGGGTGCATAAAAGACCCCTGCGTCATAACGGTATTGCATATCATTGATCGCCACGATCGTAGCGGTTGCAGCTACAGCGCCCAGGAAGAAACCGAGCGGATGCCAGGAGGGGCCAAATACATAAGGCTGATACGGATGAGAATAATATCGGTGGTAGGTATAGAAGTGGTGTCCGTTCCAATTATGCGGGGGACGGGTATACGCCGGACGATTAGGCTTCCAGCCGGGCGGGCGGTGATTGACCGGTGGACGGGGGCGCGAAGGCGGCCGGTAATTCGGCGGGCGGGTACCGGGAGGGCGGGTATTCCCTGGCGGACGGCCGTTGCCGGGAGGACGGGTATTCCCTGGAGGACGGGTATTTCCTGGAGGACGGTTATTTTCTGGAGGACGGTTATTTCCTGGAGGACGGTTATTTTCTGGAGGACGGTTATTTCCTGGAGGACGGTTATTACCCGGTGGCCTTTGCGGCTGCGAAGGCCTGACGGAAGGCCGCTGTACCGGATGTTGCTGTTGCGGGGGCCGGGCAGGCTGTACATTGGGCCTTGGCGCAGGACGCGCCTGCGGACGTGCTGCAGGGCGCGGAGGTTGTGCGGGGCGGCCCGGACGTTCCTGCCCAAAAGCTGTCAGACAGATACTTCCTGCCATGAAAAGGATGCCTATACGTAAACTTTTTAACCGCCCTACGGACAGTTTGCTCTTTTGCATGTTATTGATTTTAATGAAAAGACGATTGCGGTAAGGGGTATTTAAAGTTAAGGGATTTTGTTAATAAAAAGTTTTTATTGAAGATCCCGGTATCTGCGCCATACAGATTAGATTTGCCCGAACATTTTTTGTAAGACCCCACCCCAAATTACCGGCCCCCTTTTCATCATCCGGCACCCCCCATTTTCATAAAGGGAAGATTAGTAGCTCTCATTAACTGAATCTTTAAAAATCAATTTTGCATGCAAAAATTGTACGTAATCCTTATTGCCTTTATGTTCCCGCTGTTCAGCCAGGCGCAGATCGTCTGGGATTTTTCCAGCGCGAACCCCACCTCGGGTGTGCCCGCTAATACTACGGTGTCTGCCGTCACGCAGGGAAATAATAATGGTACGACAGCGCTGATCACAAGCGTCTCGGTATCCTCCGGGTATCCGGGAGCTTCCGGCGGGAACAATGCCGGGGCCGCCGCCCGTATCGGGGCGCTGGACCAGACGGCCGGCACGGGAAGCGCTTATTTCGAATTCACCCTTACCCCCGCAGCCGGCGCCGCTATCAGCCTCTCGCAGATAAGCTTTGGCAGCAGGGCTACCGGCACCGGTCCGAAGAACTATGATATCCGGACCAGCACAGATGGATTTGCTACGGCCCTTGCCAGCGCTGCGCTGGCAACCGGCAGCACCTGGGCTTTCTTCTCCAATCCGGTCAGCCTTACCGGGACCACGGACCAGGTTATTACGATAAGGATCTATGGCTATAACGGCAGCGGCAGCCCCGCAGCAGGAACGGCCAACTGGCGGATCGATGACCTGGCCGTTACCCTTAGTGATAACGGCGGCGGAGGCGGAACACCGGCCCCTTCCATCCTGGTCTCTCCGGCAACCCTGACAGGATTTACCACGAACACAGGCACTGCTTCTCCCGCACAAAGTATTACAGTAAGCGGCAGCAACCTGACCACAGACATTACGATCACAGCACCGGCCGGTTACGAGATCTCCGCAGATAATACAGCATTTTCTCCATCCGTGGTCCTTACACAAAACAGCGGAACGGTGAGCAACAGCCCGGTATATGTACGCATCGGCGCCGGCGCCGCAGCCGGAGCAGCTACCGGTAATCTTACCCTGAGCGCTGCCGGAGCTCCCTCCCGAACGGTAGCCCTGACAGGAACGGTAAATTCCACCGCTGCTCCTGTGACCGCCAATATCGTCATCAACCAGATCTATGGCGGTGGAGGCAATAGCGGATCCTTCTATACAAAGGATTTTATCGAACTGTATAATAATGATGACACGGCGGTGAACCTCAGCGGCTGGTCCGTGCAGTATTCCAGCGCTGCAGGCAGCGGCTGGGCCAGCAATCTCACCCCGTTAAGCGGTCTCATCCCCGCACATAGTTTTTTCCTGATCCAGGAATCGGACACAGCCACTTCCAACTTACCTCCTCCCGATCTAAAAGGAAAGCTTGCCCTTGGCGCGACGGCAGGTAAAGTCATTCTAAGTAATACCACCGTGGCTCAGACCGACGCGAACCCAACCGGGACCAGCGTCATGGATAAGGTGGGTTATGGCAGCACAGCCACCGGATTCGAAGGACATCCGACAGCGGCCCCCGACAATACCACTTCGGTCCGCAGAGCCGTGGACGGAGCAGACCATAATGATAATGCGGCGGATTTTATCGTAGGAGATCCGATACCCAGGAATAAGACCTATACCACAGCCTCCCCTGCTGTCTCATCCCTGTCGCCGCTGAATGGCTCGCAGAATATTCCTTATAATTTTATCCCAACCATCAGCTTTAACAAACCGGTGTCGAAAGGCAGCGGGAAGATCACCCTGACAGCGAACGGAGTGAGCACGCCAATCGATGTAAACTCGCCTGTCATTGTCATCGGCAGCAATTCCGCGGTCACGATCAACACTGCTTTATCCGGCGGCAAGAGCTATTCCATCCGGATCGATAGCGGAGCCTTTAAGGATGTCTATGGAAATGCCTTCCCCGGGTTGTTAGCAGCCACGGATTGGACATTCAGCACCTTTGACAACACCGTCACCACTACCCTGCCGGCCTCCTTTGACTTCGAGACCTGTTCGGGCAGCGGGTTGCTGCCCAATGGTTTTACCCAATACAGCGTTACGGGAGCACAGGTCTGGGATTGTACGGCTTTCGGCAGGGATTCCAATTCGCAGGCCGGAACAGCCGCCTTCGGACATGCTGTGCAGATCAACGGTTACACCAACGGTGTCAATAACCAGAACAGCGACTGGCTCATCTCTCCCCGGTTCGATCTGAGCGGCACTGCTTTCCCGCTGCTCAGTTTCTGGAGCAGGAACGCTTTTGCAGGAAATCCTTTACAGCTGAAGATATCGACGAATTATAGCGGTACGGGAGATCCTTCCCTGGCTACCTGGACAGACCTGAACGGAAAATTCCCCAGCCAGGGCTCGGACATCTGGACCTTGTCTTCCAATATCAACCTGTCAGCGTTCAAAAAGAGCGGCGTGTATTTCGCCTTTATCTATTCTTCGACTACGGATGATGGCTCGAGGTGGACGCTGGACGATATCAGCCTGATCAATTCCCCGGTAGCGCCTCCGCCCAGCCTGACACTGAGCACAAATAATGTAGAGTTCGGCTATACGGCCGGCGGCGACAACACTACGAAAAAACTCACGGTCACCGGCAACGACCTCACTTCCAACATTACCATGTCTGCGGAAGGAGGTTTCCTCGTCTCTACAGATAGCATCCGGTTCAGCGCTACGGCTATCCTTGGAAAAGATACCGCCAATAATGTTCCGGAGACGGTGTTCATCAGATTTGCGCCCACCCTTGACAATAGTCAGTTCATCGACTCCCTGATGATCAGCATTTCGGACAGCGTGGGCAAGGTGAACCTGAAAGGCAACACGATCGACCCGGCCTCCACCCTGAGCGTGGTAGACTGGAACCTGAACTGGTTCGGAACGCCCGAAGCAGGTTTTGGACCGGCGGATAAAGCCCTGCAGGAGCAAAATGTCGGAACCATCCTCCCCACCCTGCATGCAGATATCTATGCTCTACAGGAAGTGGTCAATGAGCCTGCATTAGCCAATATCGTGGCGACCATGCCGGGATATGCATACGTGATCGGCAACTATGGATCCTATTCCAATAGTACCGGATCTCAACAGTTCCCGCTGAATACAGTACAGAAGCTCGCTTTCGTATACAATACGGCTAAAATCAAAAATATTCATACGGATTCCCTGCTTACCCTCGGAGTCAATACAGCGGCGGATCCGGGCACGGCCTATTATGATGATTTTGCGGGTGGCCGGTTCCCCTATATGCTGACGGCAGATGTAAGCCTGAGCGACAATAACGGCGGAACGATCACCCACCCCGTCCGGTTTATCAACCTCCACGCCAAGGCCAACACCGCTCCTGTCCTTACAGCCTATGCCCGCCGCAAAGATGGCGCCCATGCCCTGGACTCGCTGATCAAAGCGAAATACATCAGTGACAAGGTAGTCATCTTAGGGGATTTTAATGATGACCTGAACCAGACCATTACGGCAGGCGTGATCCCGCCTGTGACTTCTTACAGCTCATTCACCATCGATGATTCGGCGCTGTACGGTTTCCCCACCAGGCCGCTCAGCCCGGCCGGTCAGCATTCCGATGTCAACTACACCAGCGTCATCGATAACGTGATCCTCACGAAGGCGCTGGACAGCTTCTACCTGCCTTCCTCCGCCACGGTGTTGTAGGATGTGAGCGGATTGGTGAGCAAGTACGGGACAACCACCACCGACCATTACCCGGTCTTTACCCAGTTCTCTTTTGCCCCCCTCATCCCAACGCCGGTGAAGCTCCTGGATTTTACGGCCACCAGGCAGGGATTCCAGGCAAAGCTGACCTGGACCACGACCCGGGAAAACAATACCAGGGAATTCAGGATAGAGCGGAGCGGGGATAGCATCCACTTCGTTACGATCGGCACAGTACCTGCCAACCGTTATGGGCATGCCGCCAATAATTATACGTTCTTCGACCGGCAGCCGCTGCCCGTCAATTATTACCGGCTGAAAGAAGTAGGTCCGGGTAAACAACAGTTTGACTATTCGAAGACCCTGAAGCTGGATTTTCCCAGGCCCATTGTAGTATGTGTCGCTCCTAATCCGGCGTTTAATTTTGTAAATATCTCGGTACAGAATGCGACCGATGCCGTTAAATTACAGATCATCAGCCTGAATGGCAGGGTCGTGACGGAAAGAACGCTGGCGCCGGGAGTGCAAACGATCCGTGTCGATGTCAGCTGGATGGCCAAAGGGATCTATACGGTGAAAGTGATCAGCCATTCCGAAACAGCGATGACGAAGCTGCTGGTTTTATAGCTGTCGGCCGGACAGCGATCAATGTTGGAAGATCGTTGCGGAAAACATTCATCGGTTTCTGAAAATCGGGGCCGGCCTTTACAGGTCGGCCCTTTTTATGCGGTTTATCCAGTTTATGCGGTTTATGCGGGAAGTTTAGAACGGCAGGTTATCCTTTCAGCGAGACGGGCAGGAAATATTTTGGCTGTTTACTGTTTAGCCCGGATCTCTCGCTGTTCGGCAATTCTACCATAGGCCCTTCTACTCCCAATAACCTAGTCCCTTGCAGGCTTGTTTACTTGAAAGTTTTGAAACTAGTTGATAACAAATGGGGTGCAAAAGTTTCAAGTTAACCTCGCAAAAAGGGTATACCTCCCCCCCCCGTCCAAACCTCGAACTCTTCAATATCCTTATCGACATTGCCGCTTTAGCGGATTTTAGCATAACAGCGTTACATCTGCTGATCAGCCGGCCAGGACAGCTTACCATATCGATCGCAATCGGGAGAACGATGCCTGCCCGATGAGCAGGTGATCATTGGACCCGATATCGATATGGGTAAAAGGCAATCCCGGGAAAAATATGCTGGTCATTACCGTCAGTCCTTTGTCGGCAAATAATTCCAGGGAAGTTACGTCTAAGACAAGGGTGAGCGACAGCTCCTTATCCGAAGTCAACCGGGGAGCAGAATATTTCTTTGGAAAGTCCGCATTAAAATCCGTCCTGCCGGATTGAATACGATCGAGATAATAATGATTGGTAGCCTTATCGTAACCGATGGCCAGTTGTTCCCCCCTTGCATTGGAAAAAGTCAGGAAGAAATCTTTGATCTCGTCAGCATGCAGTATAATGATACACCGGTCAGCCGAGTCTTTCCACCGGGCCGTCAGATCCACCGTCTGTTCCACAGGGATATCCTTCAGGAGAACGGGGGGGCCTCCCAGGCGGCTTAGCTCTCTGACAGGCAGAGAAGTCAACAAGATCTCCTCATTCGCCCTTTGCAGCTTCAGTTCCCGGGGGATCGTCATGGCGTTACGCCATTCCCGGGTGGGCACCTGGTTGGCATAGATCCAGTTACTCATCCAGCCTAAAAATATTTTCCGGGCGCCCGTATTATTCCAGGTGATCCCTGCATAATCGTCCGGTCCGTAATCGATCCATTTAAGGGTATTTCCGGAAGGATGAAATTCCTTTCCATCGAACTGCCCGATAAAATATTGCGTGCCGGATCCCCCATTGGGGCCTCCCGGGTTGGTGCTTACTAAAAGCACCCACCAGGTGGTATCCTCCAGCTCCAGGGGGAACAGGTTAGGGCACTCCCAGACTCCGCCATGCGCCCCGCTCGCCTTGCCGAATTCGCTCTCTTTGCTCCAGCTCTTCAGATCCGGAGAAGAATAGAAGGAGATGCAGTCTTTTGTCGCCAGGCTCATGACCCATTTTTTCCCCGGCTGGTACCACATCACATTCGGGTCCCTGAAATCTGCTATGCCGGGATTCTTTAATACCGGGTTGTCCTTGTATTTAGTCCATGTCCGTCCTGCATCCAGGCTGTAGGCAAGGCTTTGCTTCTGGTAAGTCGAATCCCCCTTTTTTTCTTTTATCGGATCATGATGTGTGAAGATCGCTACAAGAGGAGTCTGTCCTTTTTTCCCGAACCCGCTGGTATTGGCAGAGTCTACGACGATGCTGCCGGAAAAAATATATCCCAGGCTATCCGGGTATAGGGCGATAGGCAGCTGCCGCCAATGGACCAGGTCTTTGCTGACGGCATGGCCCCAATGCATAGGTCCCCAGACAATCCCCCCCGGGTAATGTTGAAAGAAGAGATGATAATTCCCCTGGTAATAGACCAGCCCATTCGGGTCATTCATCCATTTTTCCCGGGGTGAAAAATGCACCTGAGGGCGAAAGGTTTCTTTATAGGGACGGGAATCAACAGGAGACGTCTGTGCGATGGCAGGGACCGTCAACGCCAGGAAATAAAAACCTGCAAATAATACAAAGTATATTTGAGACCATTGGCGTCTTTCATTGGTGTTCATTCCAGGTTAGTTTAAGTTGTCAGGTCTGGTATTGGACCAGCGGACAGTCATTCTGTTATCAGTTCAATCAGCGTCTGCTTGCCATCGAGCAGGTAAAAGGCTACAAAGACCATTGGTTCCGTGACCGAATAGTTGTCAAAATGCAGGATACGGGTCATCGCCGGCTCATAAAATGCCTGACCGGCAGGGAGTACCCGGGCAGGCTGCCCCTCTACCTGCATCAACGCTGTCCCTTTTAAAATATACCCGGTAACCGGGCAGGGATGATAATGCAGGGCCCCTGTCTGCCCCGGTCCAAAATTGATCTCATGGACCTCGATCCTGGTAAACTGGCGAACACCGGTGTCAGCGGTCAGTAAATGCTGTCTGATAATTTCGTTGGAAGGGATATCCATTATGTTAGGATTGGTTGGGTGATTTGATTTATACCAAAGATAACATCTTTAAAATTTCCCATGTCTCCGGACTACATAAAAAACTGCCCGGAGATGATCTTTCCATCTTTTACCTGGTAAACGCAGAGCCCCTTCTCCAAAATGGCAGGAAGCCCCTTTGTTCTATAAAAAACACAACAGGTCCCTTCATCTGTCAATTGACCCGCGCCCTGGACAAACAGGATGGACCAACCGTGCTCGTAGGACACTCCTGGGGAGGCAGCGTCATCACACAGGCCGGCGTTCATCCCAAAGTGGCGAGGCTGGTATATGTTGCCGCTTTCCAGCCGGATGCGGGAGAATCAACGCTCACCCTCATCACATCAGCTCCCCCTGCTCCTGAAAACAGCATTTTACCTCCGGATGAAAAAGGATGGGTATACTATGATAAAGCAAAATTCCCACCATCGAACGCACTATGTACAAACGTTCCGGTGCTACGGTTACGGAGATCAAAGGCGCAAGCCATGTTGTCTTTATCTCTCATCCGAAAGAGGTAGCCGCCATTATTGAGGAAGCCGCCAAAGGAACGAAAAAGTAAAAGGAACGAAAAAATAAGCTTCCATAAATAGCCAATCGCTCCGGTGGACAGTCCGCCGGAGCGATTTTTCCGGTTAAGGCTCCAGCCTTAATTTCCTCCATTTTAAGGCTCCAGCCTTAATTAAGCCTCCAGCCTTAATTTCGCCTTTTCAGGGCAACCGATACTGAAATCCCAGATAATAAACAGCTTTATCCGTCTGCTTCATCACCGTAAGCCGGTCGCTCCTTTCCTGGCCGGGGATCAGCCTGGATGCATAATCCGGATTTGATTTCAGCAAATCGACCGTAGTGATCGTATTGAACAGGTTATTGACCTTGGCGAAGACCTTGGTATGTTTTCCAATCCTTTTCTCCACGGAAGCATCCAGCATCGTGTACCCACGCTGCCAGTAGTCAAGACCATACCAGCCTGAAACAGAATAGATACGCCTGCCGGTATAAATATCCGATATCCGCGCATTCCAGCCGCTATGCTGATCCTGGAAGAGCAGGCTCAGGTTGGCCAGATGAGGAGACTGGCCCTGGAGAGGCCTCGATTCATTCCTGGTCACGGTAATGATATTGCTGGCCGTGTTGGCGGGGTCTTCCCGGACATTGAGCTTAGTAGCCTGGACGATCCTCGAGTAGGTATAAGTGTACTCCGCCTGGAAACCTATTTTACCAAAATATTTTGTAGCGGAAAGCTCCAGCCCATAATCGTTGGCCGAAGCGGCGTTTTTCATTTGCGCCGTCAGCTGTCCTGCCGGCGTATAGCTCAATCCCTGGTCAGGGATAGGATACAGCTCATCATTGGCATTCAGCAGCGTTTTTTCATAAGGATCGGCGATATGTTTATAAAACAGCCCCGCCTGCAAAAGGCCCAGCCCCCCGGGATACCATTCGTATCTTACATCCAGATTATCTGCCCGGGCCCTTTTGAGAAAGGGATTGCCCGCTTCATTATAATCCTCGTACTCGACGGAATAAAAAGTAACATCATATAAAGCAGGGCGGGAAATGCTCCTATACCAGGATGCCCGAAGCTGCTCTTTCTCTGTCAGCTTATATTTGAAATGAAGAGAAGGCAGGTAATCATGATAATTAATAACCCCCTCCTTGCCATAGCTGACAGTAGGGTCTACCGAGGATATAAACTGCTGGTGCGTTTGCTCATAACGCAGGCCGGCGATCCATTCTGTCCTCTTTCCCGTAAGGGTAGCGGAAAAATACCCGGCCCCGATATCTTCCCGGGCGGTGTAGGTATTGGGATTGGCAACAGCGCCCAGCGGGTTCTGCGGGCCGTCATTGTTGGCCCAGACAGCGTGGTAGATATCCACGAAAGGCTGCCCTCCCGCCGTGCTGGTAATAGCCGGCTGAAAGATATAGCTGTTATAGAAATTATCCCTGTCCTTTCTGCGGAAAAGGCCGCCGGCGCCCAGGGAAAGATCCCGTCCCTTTACCAATAGATGATACGCCGTATGCAGATAGGCGGAAAGATCTTTTTCTTTATTATGCAACCATATGCGGGTCAGCGGATCCAATAAAAATGGAGCTTGCGTCACTTCTCCATTGGAACCCAGGATCCGTGCTGTCCCTGCGGAGATTTCCGACCAGTCAGGATACAGGCCCGTGGCTATGGAATAAGCGGTGGTCCATTTTACCGACCAATGATCCCCTATCTTATGATCGCCCTGCAAACTGGCGCTATAGATATCCTGCAGGTGCAGTCGGGAGCGATCCGACAGGGTGATCCTCCCGGTGCCGGGACCGGAACGGCCCTGCGTCAGACTCGTATCGACCATCTGGCGGCTTTCTATATCTTTCTGACTGGCATAGAACTGATACAACCCGATCGAATTACGGGGATTGAAGACATAATCCAGCTTGGAATGAATGCTTTTACGAATAAGGTTAGTGGAATATTCATTGCGGTAAAAATCGGTTAGTCCCGGAGCATTGTTCACCTGCGGCTGATTATTCTGCGGAATGAAATAATCCGGAGATCCTCTTCTGATATCCTGGTAATCACCTGCAAGCAATAGTCCCATCTTCTTATCAAAGAACCGGCGTCCCCAGGTAAGATTTCCCAAAAGGTCCGGCAGGGGATGGGTATCTTTGAAAGACAGGTTGTCCTTCGTAAAATCGCTGCCGGTGGCTGAGTAAGCAGGGCCATGGAGCTCATAAGGCGACCGCCGCTGCACGACCCCGCTGTTAAAGGAAAGATAGGGTTGGTCGAGGAAGGTCTGGTTATACCCGCTCATCAGTCTGAACCGCAATAAAGATTCTGCCGGTGCGTCCCGCATAACCATATTCACTACTCCGCCGATAGCATCCCCTTCCATGTCCGGCGTCAGGCTTTTATACACTTCCACCCGCTGGACCATATCCGCCGGAAAAATGGAAAGTGGTATGTAACGGCTTCGGTCACCCGGACTGGGGATCTTGATGCCGTTCACCAGCGTATAATTATATTTTGGGTCCATTCCCCGGATAATGGTGCGGTTGGACTGGCCCGAGTTATCCGTCGTTACGGAAAGACCATTGACCCGCCGGGTGACATCGGCGATCGTAAGATCGGTCGACCGTTCGATCGTCTCTTCCGATACGATATCCAGGACCTGCCCGGACCTTTTCTGCAATTGAAGAGCCGTCCTGTTCGATCCGGGCTCCGAATAGCCGCGGATCGTCACCTCCTGCAGACTATCCGTTGCCGGGGTGAGCGCAATATTCCACTCGCGGTTTTCTGTTGCAGAGAGCGTCAGCGTACCTGATTCTAACCGGTACCCGGCCGCTGTGCAAATAATGGTATAGGTTCCTGCCGGCAGCTTGCCCAGGGAATAATCTCCCCCGAAACCCGTCATCGTGGAATACCGGGTCCCCCTCAGGCTGATGGTAGCTCCGGGAATAGCGGTATGATCTTTTTTGTCAACCACCCGGCCATGGATCACCGACGCAAAAGCCGGCAATCCAAAAAACAACAGCGACGGCAGGAACCATAAGAATAGTATGTATTGTCCTTTCAACAGCATTAATGTTGATTACCGGTACCATCTGTCTGGAAGGCCCCGATATCCTTACCGGGAGCAGTGATCTCCGTCACGCCGAAAACCGGATCTTTTTTAACGACAGCTGCGGCGGCAAAACCGGTATACCCTTTACCAATAGCGAGTGACCCTTTATTCAGGTGGAAGTTAAAGCTGCCCACGTAATTGGCATCATTAAAGTTGACGGAAGGAGACAGCGGTAACGGATAATTCACAAAGGAAGGATTGTTGGCCCCGGGAGTGGTGGCATTGCCTCCGTTAATATCACCCGACTGCTGTGCGCTGATAAAACCTGCCGGCAGGAATTGAGTGGTGATCGTGGTATTGTCCCCATAGTTATAGGTATATCCATAACGGATATTGGCCGTATCGGCAATCGGGGTGGCGCCTCCGCCTCCCAGTACGCTCAGGCCATACGCGCAGTTTACCAGTAGATTGTTATAGGCAGCTCCACGTCCCCCATTCTCAAAATCGATGGATCCCCCCTCTCCTGCCTTTGCCTGGCGCCAGCCGCCGGTGATCACCGTATTATTATAAGTAACCATGCTGCTCTGCGGGGAAAGACCGCCGGCATTCGCCGTCTTAAAGGCATTTCCGGTCCCACCCACCGCCAGGTTGTAGGCGATATCACCGATGCTGCCGCTTTTTACATTCACACATTCGCCGGCAGACAAGCCTACCTTTTCAAACGTGTTGCGGAAGATCTCGTATTTACAACCGGCAGGACGTATCATATCATTATTGGAGCCATAGAGCCAGCAGTCTTCCAGAACAAAGTTCGCAGACGGGTTCTGCAAAAAGACGCCATAACGCGCCTGGCCTGCGCGGCTTGCTGCCGAGAGCGGCGTCAAACCGCCCATGTATTCCAGGCGGGTCCATTTGATGATGATATCACCGGAGTGCACACCGCCCTGTATACCGCCCCAATATCCTTTAAAAGCTGGATCGGTGTTGGGGTCTTGCGGGTCCTTGGCAGGATCTGATTTCAGGGAAGCATCGGCAACGGTAAAAAGATTGGGTTTGTCTTTTGTGCCGAGGCAAAGGAAGGTTCCGTTAACAACCAAACCCGGCGCATGATCCTGTTTGCCGATAGCTGTAGCACCGGTAGTAGGACCTATGATCAATACTTTAACGCCGCTCTGTACGACAAGCGTATCGCCATTGTTCACGATGGCATCAGAAAAATTGCTGCTTAGATAATAGGTCTGGCCGGATTGAAGGGTGCCCTTGATCGTTCTGCCATTGGACCCATTCTTTGAATTGAGCGTATCGCCATTCTGAATAAAGCTGCCTGCGCTAAATTCCTGGCCGGAAACCTGAACGCCATCACCGGATTTTGAACAGGAAGCCATGAAAAGAATAACAGCTGCTAAAAAAATACCAGAGATCCCCTTTACCATAAAATGTATTTTAAGAGGGCGTAAGTTAAACTAGAGAAAGAGAGGCAAATATTATCTCTGGATTAAATAAAAAGTGAGTGGCAATTACCACTCACTTTATTCTTAGTTAGATATCTTTAACGAACCTTAGTTAAGCATCTTCAGTGAACCTTAGTTAGACATCTTCTGTCAAACATTAGTCCGATATCATTGACGAAACCTGATTAGATATCCTTAATGAAACAACGCAGAAAAGAATGATTTCATATCATTCCAGGAAGCAGAATCCGCTTTTGCATTATACGCGATAGGCATTTTAAATTTCAGGCCTGTCTCCGTGGAATGAGGATTGGTAAAAGCATGGGTAGCGCTATCATAACCGATAAATTTGTAATCCGCTCCGATAGAATCCATTTGTTTTTTAAAGGTCGCCACATCTTTAGGCGACACGAACTGGTCGATATTTCCATGGCAAACAAGGATCTTCGTTTTTAACAGGTCCTTCCGGGCTGGAGTTCCCAGCAGGCTGCCGTGAAAGCTGACGACCCCTTTTAGCTCATCGCCCAGCCGGGCAGTATTGAGCAACATTCCCCCGCCGAAGCAATAACCGATGGCGGCAATATTGGCTGTGTCTACGATGCCATAGGTTTTCAATTTAGCGATGGCGGCATCAATACGGGCTTTCACCTTTTCAGGGTGCATGTATAACGGGCCGGCAAACGCTTTAGCGCTGTCAGGATTGTCTGCTATCTTACCATCGCCATACAGGTCGATCGCCATGGCCACATATCCCAGCTCTGCCAGTTTCTTCGCCCTCATTTTGGGATAGTCGTTCAACCCCCACCATTCGGGAAGTACCAGCACCGCAGGGCGCTTGCTCTTATTGGAATCGTCATAAACGACAAAGGCATTCATGGAAATGCTGTCCCCGGAATAAGTGATCGACTCCTCTTTGTAGGCCGGAGCGGAGGCAACAGGCGCGGCATTTTCAGCCGGTTTAGGCTCGTTGTTACAAGCGGCGAAAGAACAGGTTATTAATAAGCTGCCGAATAAAAGTGTTGAATTACGCATGGAAATTTAGATTTCCGCCGAAATTAAGAAGAAATTGGTCAACAAGCGAGAGGACCTAAACTAACAATTGGCGGGAGTTCCGGTAAAGGTATATCACCCGGGGAAGTCCGATCGGTCAGGTGGGTATTGCCGGGAGCTCCGGGCGTTTTGCAGCCAATATGCATATTACCGGGAGGCCCTCGCCAGGGGCTGTACCTGCCATATTTTAGTAAGCTGGTAGATCTGCCGGTTCTTCCCGCCGATACGGCCAAGGGAACCGCTGCCGATAGACAATCCTAATCCGCCTCCACTGCCAAAGGAGCCCACTCCCAGCCCGCCGCCGATGGAAACGCCTCCGCCCCCACCCCCTTCCTGCGGTACAACGGCATTCGGCAGCAGCCCTTCAATAAATATACCTACGGCAATCGACTTGCCGGCGAAATTATGCGTGGTATTCTGGGGATAGAGCGTGCTGAGCGAGACCGATGCTTCATAGATCAGATCGCCTTCCTTGTTATAGTCTATTCTGACCAGGACCCCCTTCCCATTGTTTTGTCCGTACTCATAATTTTCGATCTCGCTGCTGAAACCGTAAAGGGAGTAGTTTTTCAGATCGTCTAAAGTGACGGGTCTGTCATTTTTATATTTATCCGGGCGCGCCTGGGCCATCAGCTCTCTGTCCCGGTCCCGCCGGCTGTCCAAAGGAAACCCGATGCCTACAGCCGTACTCTCTTCTTTTTCCGCCTTGCTATTGATCCATACGGTCATGCCGCCCTCGATAATTTTCTGTTGCTCCTGCGGGCTCCGGGTAGATACTATAATATAAACGTTGTCCCCGTCATTCGACACGGAATAATTCAGCTTTTCCTTGCGATCGGTATAAGGCAAGGGCTTCACCCAGTCTCCGTCATTCCCATCCACTATAACGGGTCGTTGCGGCCAGATGCCCGCATCCGAAGGGGAAGTGGACTGGTCGCTGCGCGAAGAACGACAGCTAAGGGTCAACGACAAAGAGATCAATACGATACTACAGTAAAGAGGATACACCCGCATAGCGCAAAATTATTATATTAGCTGGTAACTCATGCAAAATTGCGGAGAGGCCAACCTAATTTATTCACAATTTTTGTGAAGTAGACGTTATCTATCAACACTGGCAATAAAGTTCCAACACAGGAGCCTGGGTGGAGAATTTTCAAATCAGTTGAGGGAACATATCAGGCGCACGGATGGAGTTAAGTCGTTGATTCTTAGGAAATGATAGAAATCGGATTTTATATTACTCCTTTCCCAGTGTTCCTTCGCTCCTAACTATTCGTTTAAGATTTTTTATAATGAGGTTATAGATTCCAGTTTCGAATTCGCATATGATTTGTAATGAGAGGACTATTTTGTGTCACAATTATTTCATATTTTTGTGACATAATAAGTGCTTAAAAATGACATTATCAATTCATAATCAAATAGTTGAAAACATTTTTTCCAAAAAGAAGAGAAAACTCATATTTCCAGAAGACTTCAAAAATTTGGGAAGTTCAGAAGCAATTCGAAAATCGCTATCCAGGCTGGAAAAGAATGGAGTGTTAAAGCGTCTTTCTAAAGGCATTTACATAATCGCGCAGGAAGATCCCGTATTAGGTATTTTATATCCTTCGATGGATGAGCTAGCAAAAGGAATAGCCAGAAGAGATAAAGCACGAATTATACCTACCGGCACATATGCCTTAAACAGATTAGGGTTATCAACGCAGGTACCCATGAACGTAACCTATTTAACCGATGGCGCTTCACGCAAAATAAAAGTAGGTAAAAGAACGATTATTTTTAAAACAACAACACCTAAGAAATTAGCCATGAAAGGCAAAATAAGTAGTTTGGTCATTCAGGCATTTCGAGAACTTGGCCAAGGAAATATAAATAAGGAAATACAAAGAGATGTTAAAAAGCTTCTCTCAAAAGAAGCTAAACAAAATGTCCAGGAAGATGCCAAACTTGCCCCCGCCTGGATATCCAAATTATTACTGAATTATATAAATGCACCGAAATGATTGAATGGCTCAATATAACCAGAGAAAGAAAAAGGCAGATATTAAATGCAGCAAGTGAGGAAACCTTGTTACCGGAATACTCTATTGAAAAAGATTGGTGGGTTACGCTATCTTTAAAAGCGGCCTTCTCCACTCCTTGGGCACGTCATTTAGTATTCAAAGGAGGCACCTCTTTAAGTAAGGCATGGGATCTTATAGAAAGATTTTCGGAAGACATCGATTTAGCACTAGACAGAGAAGCACTTGGCTTTGAGAGAGAATTAAGTAAGAACGCTGTCAAACGATTGAGAAGAGCTGCGTCCCAATTCATGAGTCAAACATTTAAAGAGGATTTAGAACGATCATTGCTCCAAATGGGTGTCCAGCCAGATCAATTCAGGTTAACAGTACGCGCAACAGACCAACCCGATGTTGATCCTCGAATATTAGAACTTCATTATAAATCTGCAGTCCAAACCAACGATTATATTGAAAGCCGTGTCTTAATTGAAATAGGTGCCCGCTCTCTACGTGAGCCCTGTAGCCAAAGACCCATTACATCAATCCTTGCAGTCCCATTTCCCGACCAACCATTTTCCGGGGCAACATTTACAGTAGAAGCAGTCGAACCCAAAAAGAACCTTTCTGGAGAAAGCTTTCTTATTGCATGAGATGTTTTACCTACCCGGAGAAAATAAAAACCCCAATCGGCTGTCAAGGCATTTATATGATCTAGAGAGACTAGCAAATACACCGCACGCAGAAGCAGCTATACATGACAAGGCTCTGTATCATTCAATTGTGGAACACAGAAAAAAAAATAACGCCAGTTCGTGGTATTGAATATGATAAGCATTCTCATGACAAAATTAACTTTATCCCTCCTGACGAAGCTATCGCATTATGGGAATCAGATTATTTAGCCATGGGAAATATGATTTATGGAAAAAAATTACCCTTTTCGGAATTAATAGTAAAACTTAGAGAATTACAAATGAGATTCCGCAAAGCGATGCCCTAAAAGAATGCCAATTGACATTAAAGAGTATTGTATTAAAGTTGAGCCGGACAATATTCTTTGGCATTTACTGCGGAACAGGTACCTGGCCGTCCGTTGAGGGTACGTTATCTTTTAAGAAAACTTCCGCCTTCACCAGCCATGAAAATCCAAAACTTTCCACGGCAATGGTTTCCATCCAGAATGTCAGGTAGTAGGTCTTGAACACCGTATGTGAAATAATGCCCAGGAAATTAAACAATATCACCAGGATCGCTGCGACCATGATAATGCCACATGTTCTGTAAATCCGACCAGCTCCCCCCTCACCCCCATCTCTATTTCAACAGTTCATCAATCTTAACAAACCCATACCCCCGTCTCCGTAATTCCCGGATCAATCCGGGCAGCTGAAAATAAAATTTATCCTTCCTCCTGGGATCCGTACCAATATGCAACAACAGGATAAAGCCATTCATCCCCCCCGGAGATTGTTCCTCATATTGCAGAATAGAGTGGAGAATCGTCTTACTATCCACATATCTCCCCCCCATTTCCGGATAAGTATAATCCGCATTGCTGCGTGTACCCGGTGAAAAACAAACCAATTGCAAACCCATACCCCGGGTCCATTCCGCAATAGAATCATTATACCATTCATACGGCGGCAGGAAATAAGGCGCCTTTTTAGGTTCGACACCCCATTTACCAAGCAGACTATAAGACGCTGCCAGATCTTCTTCAAACTGCCGTTGCGTTACCAGCAAGCTGTCTCTTTTCTGCCAGTCGCAATAGAGCAGATGCCGGTCCGAATGCGATCCCAGGTAATTACCCTCCCGGCGCAGCTTGTCGATAACCGGTCTAAATCCGGCATTCCTGTAAAAATTACCGGTCAGGAAAAAAGAAGCGTGGATATGTTGCTGTTGTAAAGCATTGGCAATATAGGACGCACCGTCCCCGAACTCGTCGCCGGTAAAAACCAAGGCTATTTTCTTTGTTTGTTGATTCCCCCGTATGATAGCGCCCCGCTCCCTTAGCAGCCCTCTGTTATCATCTGCCCTCCCGATTTCCGGTCCTCTAGTATCATCAACGTGCTGTTTATCATCAGCTGTTTGTCCCGCCTGGTATTCTTTTTCCGCCAGCAGATAAACCAGGCTGGCGGTCCCGTCCGTAGTAGGCTCATTAGTACAGTAATCACCCGCATCATCATGATAGACTGCCAGCGCTGACTGAAAATCCGCATTTTCATCGGGTAGGTATAATTTCAATCCCCGCTGCCGGTTATAGACGCTTCCATAGACAGGGCCGTCTACCATAGCCCCATCCAGGTCATATTGATAGAGGACCGATAAGGAGGAATGAGGATGATGAGGCGTATTCCCGCCGGCCGGCAAACCGTAAACCATGCTTTTTCCCCAGGGATTGCAGCCGAACAGCCAGTCAAAGCAGGCTTGTTCCAGCTCGGCATATTGCTGATCGCCGCTTAGCTCCCGGTATAAATAACATTGAATGGCGAAGGCGACGGTAAGGTTATTGGAGCACCATATAAAAGGGATCCCTCTGTAGAAGGCATTGCTCCTGGCCTTAGCCCGGACCCGCTCTATCCCTTGCCGGTAATAATCAATCAGCAGTGCCGCGTCATTCCTGCCGGCATTCTTCGCCAGTTCATAATGCACAAAATTATGAAAGGGATACCATTGGTAATGCCGGGCCGTATCAGCCCCCATCCAGGGCGTCACCTTTTCCTGTGTGCTGTAACCAAGCGACTGACTAAAAAATTGCCGGTCTCCGGTAAGCTTGTACAGGTTGGCAGCGGCCAATTCCATATCGTCAGTCCAGTTATCCTCTTCGTAAAAATAGGGTTCCCTGTTGGGAGCTGTCTGCGCCACTCCCGGCCGGTCTAAGCCCAGCTGATAGGAAGACCTTGATCTGTCCGAAAAAAGCCGGGACAGCGCCGGCGATTTTTTCTCATAGACCATGGCTCCAAGAGCAAAAGCGCTTGCAAATTTGCCGGCGACAGAAGCAACTCCTGTCGATCTGTTCTTGTATTCGCCCAGTCCCTGCGACTTACCCGTCGCAAAATAAACCGGCCTCCCCTGCCCTTTACCTACCCCATAATCTACGGAGTCCTTTGTCGGCAGGCGAAACCCTTTATGATCCCTGTCATCGGCTATCTGGGTGAACAACCAGTCTTTGCGGGGATGCATTTTCAAAAGCCAGTCGAGCCCCCATCTCGCCTCGTCCAATATGTCCGCTTCCCCATTCGATCCCTCCAGGCCATTGGCTAGATGCCGGTCCCCAAAAACGCCCGGAAAATCCCTGTAAGCAGCCAGTAAATGATAGGTAGCGTTGGCAGAGGTGGTAACATATTGCAGATAATCGGTAGCGTCGTGCCAGCCTCCCGCCACATCGATCAGCGTGGTATCAGGCATCGGACCATACATCGTATACCCATCCTTCGTATGACAGGAGTCTTTCAGGAAAGGATTGTAACCGCTCCGCTGCTGACGCAGATAGTTCAGCAAAAAATCGGCAGCCCCTTTATAGACCTCCCTGTCAATACGGAAAACAGGAGATACTGCCTGGCCACAGGTTATATAATACCTTCCGGGAGCTGTAAAACCGGTGAAATTCAGCCGGTATGTCCGGACAAACGGGCCATAGGCGCCATAGGAAATACCGGAAGTCCCCTCATAAACCGCTTTTCCCGTTTTGGTATCGATCACCTGAAAAGTAGAAGGAACAAGGCTGTCCTTACTTACCCAAACGGCTACTTTGATCCCCTGACAGGGATATCCCAGCTGGTTGACACGGACCCAGGCCGGTGGAGGACCAGGATGATTAAACAAAACGCCGGGAGGCCCCGACGAAACGCCAGGATGCCTAAACGAAGCACCGAGGATAACCAGGAGAATCAATAAGATATAATGTCGCGTAAACAAAGGGAGTTATCGTTTGTTGAATGGATAAAGTTGCCAATTTTACGGCACATTAAACATTAATACAATTTTAATGTCTAATGTTCGACCAAATGGCTGGTATTTAGGGTGCTAAGCACATATTAGCTATATTTGCAGTTTGCCTCTCGCCAGTTAGCCGGGGATCCGTAATTATTTAAATGAAGCTTATGTATGATATTTGTTGCGTAGGGCATATTACGCTAGATAAAGTGGTGACTACCAAGTCCGTAGTTCATATGGCAGGAGGAACATCGTTCTATTTCTCCAACGCCATCCGCAACATGGATGTGAGTTATACCCTGGTGACGGCGCTGGCTGAAGGCCAAATGCAATTTGTATCGGATCTCCGTTCTAAAGGCATCGAAGTGAAAGTGCTGCCAAGCGCTCATACGGTCTACTTCGAGAATAACTATAAAGAGAACCAGGATCACCGGACACAGCGGGTATTGCAAAAGGCGGATCCTTTTACTGTTGAGCAGCTGACCGATATCGATGCTAAAATCTTCCATTTAGGCCCCTTGCTCGCCGATGACATGCCGCTGGAGCTCATCAGGACATTGTCTGAAAGAGGTAAAGTCTCCCTGGACGTACAGGGGTATCTGCGGAAGGTCGAAAATAAAAATGTATTTGCCATTGACTGGCCCGTCAAAAAGGAAGCCCTTCAATACGTGAGCATCCTAAAAGCCAATGAACACGAAATGGCCGTTCTGACCGGAATTTCTGATGTACGCAAAGGCGCCAGGATCCTCTTCGAATGGGGCGTCAAAGAAGTCGTTATTACCCTGGGCAGCAAAGGTTCCGTGATTTATAACGGCCGGTCTTACTACGATATTCCCGCCTATAGCCCAACGACTACCGTCGTGGATGCCACCGGATGCGGAGACACGTATATGGCAGGTTATTTATACCAGCGGATCAAAGGAGCCGAATTGCAGCAGGCAGGAGAATTCGCCGCAGCAATGGCCACTCTGAAAATCGAATCATCCGGACCCTTTAAAGGAACGGCTAAAGATGTCATGAATTTATTGACGAATAGTAAGGAAGGCCCATTACGGAACAACAGGGGCATCGTTTATCCTGCCTTCAATACATCAGAGTAGGTCGGACATGTCCCCGCCCATGCTCCCCCAGCGCCGATCATTCGATTAGGGTCGAAGAATAATACTGCCCGTAGTTTTTCGCGATTCCAAATCGGCATGTGCCGTCGCAGCATCAGACAAGGAATAAAAAGATGGTTTTTGTACATCGAATACTCCCTTTCGCAGCAGCTCAAATATCTCCGCAATCGCCCTGGTCATTTTTTCCCGGTCAGCCAGGTAATTATTGAGCACCGCACGTACCAGGCGGATCTTTCTTTGCTCCATTAGTTCCATATCTATAACAGGCATACCTGAGGGCCAGCCAAACAATACCGCACTTCCCCCCTCCTTAACCAACGCCAGGGACCGTTGAAAAGTAGCTTCCCCAACACCATCGTATACAACATCGACCCCCTTCCCCTCAGTGACCGAAATAACTTTGTCGGCAAAATCCTCGGACTGCAAATTGACGACATGCTCAAAGCCATCCCTTAAAGCAAGCTCCTTTTTCGCCGCGCTCCCTACAGTTCCGATCACGGTAGCACCTGCCGCTCTTGCCCATTTGCTCAGTAAAGTTCCAACCCCGCCTGTCATGGCATGAATTAAAACGACCTCACCAGCTTTGATCTCATGGCTCTGTTTAATCAGCATATGGACTGTTAGCCCCTTCACCATTATGGAAGCCGCCTGATCGAAAGAGATGTCGTCGGGTAGTTTGAATAGTTCACCGGCATTGAGTAATCGTTTTTCCGCGTAAGCGCCGGGCGAAAAATAGTAAGCCACCCGGTCACCAACCACAAAATCGTTTACCCCTGCCCCGACGGCCTCAATAACACCCGCCGCTTCCAATCCTACCGGCGCCGGATAGCCGTCCATCGGAAACGTCCCATTTCTGAAAAAAACATCTACATAATTTACACCTATGGATTTTTGGTTGATTAGAACCTCCCCCTCTCCTGGTTGCTTCAACGTTATCGTCTGATATTTTAATGCGTTGGGCGGACCGGTTTGTTCGATGCGAACGATGCCGCTTGATTTAATAGTGCTCATTTAATTAAATTGGTTATCGTTGATTTATCCTTTTAATGAATCGTAAAAGTAATCGTTGTAACTTTACAAAATACAGGGGTTTCCCAAAGGGAAGTACTATCCTGGAAGAAAGCATATATCTGGAAGAAAGCACATAAATTTAAAAAATGGGTAAAAAAATGATCGTTGAAAAAATCCCCGTTGATTGTAAGCAGCATTTCAGAGCAATCAGTGATACGCTGGACATTCTGAGCGGGAAATGGAAAATCATGATTATCGCATGCCTCGCAGCATCTGGTAAAAAGCGATATATGGAGCTCCAACGGGTAGTGGAAGGCATAGGATCCAAAATGCTCTCCAAAGAATTGCAGGAGCTTGAATTAAATGGATTGATCCGGCGATCTGTGCTGGACACAAAACCCATCACCGTTGAGTATGAACTAACAGCATATGGACGGACGCTCAAACCTATTACTGATGAAATGGCCTCCTGGGGGAAGTTGCACAGAAAAAAGGTTATAAAAGAAATGACCGCAAAGTAAAAACCGGTTCCCCCATACCCCCTTAAACCGCTAAGCCCGAATACCTAAAACAGGGTATTTTTCTATCATTTCTAAAAATACCACTAACAGGTAGCTTAAAAATCAAATATGATTTTCTACTTTTATCGCAGATACCGACCCTTAATCCGCATTTCCACCTGAGCCCCACCTAAACTCAACCTGACGTTTTATTATTCTCATTGCCGGCCCTGAAAGCAGTTACACCGCACCTGTTAGTGGGATTTTCTATTGATTAGTATACGTAGTATGTGAGCTTACCTCCTACATGCTAAGGACATCGTATTGTATTTATTAATGCAATAAAACTATAGCTGTGATTGATCAGGCACTTGATTTTTTACGGGTACAGGTTGATAATTATTTGCGCATGAAGCTCGATCCCCTGGTCAGCACTCCCTTCATTCAATTGGCGAATATCGCCTGGAATGACAACGAAACTGCCGCGGGAGCTGCCGGGGATGCATCCGATGCTTTCATTTCTCTCGTCAGCATTGAAGAAGACCGTGTCAGCAAGTCGCAGGAGAATTTTGTACGCAGCAACAATACGATCATCTACAAAAACCCGAAAGTCTATTTGAATCTGTACCTGCTGTTCTCCGTCAACATGGCCTCTTATACGGAATCATTGAAGCGGCTATCCTATATCATCCAGTTCTTTCAATACAGGAATGTATTTACACCGGTCACCTCCCCTTCCCTGCCGCAAGGCATCGAACAGCTGATCTTCGATCTGTACACCTTGTCCTTCCAGGATCTCAATAACTTATGGGGGATCATGGGTTCCAAATATCTGCCATCAGTCATTTATAAGATGCGCCTTATCAGCATCAGTGAAGAGTTCGTCCAGGGCGAAGCAGGAGTGATACAGGAAGTATTTATTAATGACAAAAACCTTCAGCTATGACGGACACGAAATTCGGTATTTTATTCACCATCGAGCTCCTCCACAAATTTTTTGCCGATCAGCGGTGCCGGGATTTCGTGATCACCCCTTCCGCCCTCACCACACAGGCGCTCAACGGCCATAAAATAATCGTAAAGCAATACCAGGATCAGCTATATGCCGGCATAAAAATGGACAGCGCCGGCCAGCCTTTCACCATACCGGATGAAGGAATGTTAATGACCTTTTTCCTCCGGCTGAAAGCCCCCTTATTCTATAATTATACCAACCTGCCTTTTACCTATACTTCCGGCAAGATCTATCATTTCACCAATCGCAATCACAACAGCAGTAACGGAAAGAATTTTCTTTCCCTTCCTACCCCCTACAACAATACAACCACCTACAAGCCGGGAGACCTGGCAACGAATGCATCCGGCACTGTTTTCGAAGCCATACGCACCAGCACGGGTATAACACCTCCCGCAGACGGGGTCCTGAGCGATGCCTGGATACAGGTGGACCCGGTTACGAGCCGTAATCGCTACCTGTCGGAAGCCGATGCCGTACAATGGCTCCCATCCAGGTCGACTTACCATTTCACCGCAGATCAATCGTCCGCCAATGTCCAGGTTTGGGGGTATGATCTGACGGCAAGGGACTATACCCAGTCCCTGCTGACCCAAACGATAAACTTCACCCACCCCGCCCGTTCCTTCACCCTCGACCTCACCGGACTTACCCCCGGAAGATATAAGATGAATATAAATGGTACGGAAGGGGGCATCTATATTAATGACGAGCTTATCGGAACGGATGCTTTCGCCGTCATAGACATCTTCCAGGAAAACAGCCTTCCCGCTGCCAATCAATTGCTCGATGGAAGTTACAACCTGAAATCGCCGCTGTATTCCCTCTACTTCCTCAACCGGTCCACCATCTGGAAATATGTCTATGCCAAAGGCATCATCACAGGTTTAACCGATAATGCCAGCATCTATCAATTTGCCGTTGGCAGCCCTCCTTCCGGTATCGTCTTTTCCGTCAAACCCATCCCCCTGAATGAAAGGGCGCTGAACCTGAAATTATCCATCGGCACCCAGAATTATTCTCCCATCGAATGCGCTTCTCCGCAAAGACTAAGCAGCACTATACAGAATGGAGATGCCTATTGCTGTTCAGAGATTTTTCTTAACTATTAATAATCATAAACATTAAAAACTATTTCAAATGTCTCAAATAAACGAAAGCGCGATCAGGACCCCGGGGGTTTATGTAAACGAGATCCCTTCTTTTCCGCCGGCCATAGCGCAGGTGGCAACCGCTGTTCCGGCATTCATCGGTTATACCGAAATTGCTAAAGATTCGGCGGGAAAAGACATCACGAACAAGCCCACACGTATCAGCTCTCTGCTGGAGTATGAGACGCTTTTTGGAAACCCTCAGCTGGAAACCAGCATTGTCATCACCTACACGCAGGTGACCTCCGGTGCCGTTTCGAATGACACGATCAGCTTCGGGTTTGCCGGCAATGTAAAATCAAAGCATAACATGCATGCCGCTATCCGTTTTTTTTATGCCAATGGAGGCGGATCTTGTTATATCGTCTCCGTCGGCCCCTATAAAACTGTCGGCGGCGCGCTGGTAGAATCCGAATATGAAACGGGCCTTACGGTCCTTCGAAAGGAAGACGAACCCACCCTTATCGTCTTTCCGGAAGGACAAGGCATGGCGGAAAATGATTATTATGCCATTCAAAGCAAGGCCCTCAGCCAATGCGGTGATCTCCAGGACAGATTTTGCATCATGGATGTCTATGATACAGGAGAGAGCCTCGTGACTACCAGCGACCTGGACGGAGTATTGCAAAATTTCAGGAATGGCTTTGCCTCGGACTACAACAATTACGGCGCCGTCTACTTCCCCAACCTGAAGACCATCTATCAGTATGACTACGACGAGTCCCTCACCATGATCACCCATACCGTAAACGGACTGGCAGGTCCCCTGAATGGCAAGAGCCTCAAGGACCTCGCTACGGCGCCCCCGCTGACTTCCCCTCCTACCCCCGGCACGCAGAACATGGCGGCGTACAATACGCTCAAGCAGGCCCTGAACACCCAGTTTCCTAAGATCATGCCCCCTTCCCCCGCCATCGCAGGCATTTATGCAGCGGTAGACGGATCCCGCGGTGTCTGGAAAGCGCCGGCCAATGTCGGTGTGCAGGATGTATTCGGAACGACCTTCCAGGTGTCCGACGAGCTGCAGCAGACGATGAACATAGACGCCGTATCCGGCAAATCCATCAATGCCATTCGCGCCTTCACCGGTAAAGGAATCCTCGTCTGGGGCGCAAGGACCCTGGACGGCAACAGCAATGATTTTAAATATATTTCGGTCCGCCGCTTCTTCATCATGGTAGAGGAATCCGCCAAGCTGGCCACCATGAAATTCGTATTCGAAGGCAACGACGGCAATACCTGGGTCAAGCTCCGCGCCATGATCGAGAACTATCTCACCAATCTGTGGCGGCTGGGAGCGCTGGCCGGCTCGAAACCGGAGCAGGCCTTCTATGTAAAAGTAGGGCTGGGACAAACGATGACCTTCGACGATATCCTCAACGGAAGGCTGATCGTCGAAATTGGCATGGCGCCCGTTCGTCCTGCGGAATTCATTATCCTTCGCTTCTCGCAGATACAACAACAGGCGTAATCAATCGGAAGAACTCACTTTTAATTTAAATTAAACACTTTATGGCTAACTATCCTCTCCCAAAATTTCATTTCCAGGTCGACTGGAGTGGCACACGCATCGGCTTCACAGAGGTCACCGGCCTCGATATCAGCAATGAGGTCATCGAATACAGAGATGGCGCCAGCCCTGAATACCATAAGATAAAGATGCCGGGACAGCGTAAATTCAGCAATATCTCCCTGAAACGGGGCATCTTTAAATCGGACAATGAATTTTATACCTGGTTCAACTCCATCAACATGAATACGGTGGAACGCCGGGACATCACCATCAGCCTGCTGGACGAATCCCTGGCGCCGGTTGTGGTATGGAAGGTAAAAAATGCCTGGCCCACCAAGGTCACGTCCACAGACCTGAAAGCAGACGGTAATGACGTAGCCATCGAAACACTGGAGATCGTCCATGAAGGACTCACCATTCAAAACGAGTAACACATGGACCTGTCATATCCTCAAACAGGCTGGCATTTCCTGGTGGCATTTGAATTGTTCCCGCAGCTGCCCTATGATCTCCGGTTCCAGGAAGTATCGGGACTTACCGTCTCGGTGGAAACAGAGCCTTATAAGGAAGGGGGAGAGAACCGCTTCACCTACCAGCTGCCCCTTCGTACCAGCTATAGCGAGCTGGTATTAAAAAGAGGGAAGTTTTTAGGATCGGGCATCCTTTCCTGGTGCACAGACGCCATCGAGAACTTTGAATTCAAGCCGACCAATATACTCATCTCCCTTTTAACGGACGATCACCTGCCTCTCTACAATTGGTATGTCATCAATGCTGTTCCTAAAAGGCTGGAAGTATCCGGATTCAGCGCAGAGAAAAGCGAGATCGTCATCGAAACGCTGGCCCTCAGCTATCAGTACTTTAAATATTATGACCCCGCCAATGCGGCCCTGGGCCTGGCGGGAGACCTGACAGGAGCTATCAGCGGAGGGATCTCGCTCTAGTTTTTCACGCTAAATAATTGACTCATGCCGATCGAAATAAGGGAGCTGAACATAAAGACCACTGTCAACGACAATACGCAGCCGGGCGCTGCTGGCCAATCCGGGGGAGGAAAGATCTCTTCCGAAGAAAAGGAGAATATCATTTCCCACTGTGTCGAGCAGGTGATGCAACGCTTAAAAGATAAGGAGGAAAGATAATGAACGATCCGACGAAACTCACGATTACCGCTTATACCGGCACCGGTGACAAGCCGCCCCTCAGCACCTCTCCGGATGACAAGTATACCGCACTGGTGAACCCGGAGACCTATGTCATCAAACATACGGTCAACTGGAGCACCGCCGTGACCACCGGAACGCCCCAGGACCCGAAATATATCAGTACGCCCCCCCCCTCTTACCAATTCGATTTTCTTTTCGATGCAACGGGTATCATCCCCAAGCCCAACGACCTGGGCGCCCTGGGACAGGTACCGCTGGTTGGCGCCGTCGCCGGTGCGATCAGCAACCTTGTCAACCCGTCGAAGCCCTATGATGTCATGGATGAACTGGAGAAATTCAAAAAAGTAGTACTCTACTACAATGGGGATGAGCACAGTCCCAGGGTAGTGAACCTGCTATGGGGCAAGCTCACCTTCGACGGAAAGCTCAGCTCGCTGAATATCAGCTTCAAGCTTTTCAAGCCGGATGGCACCCCCCTGCGGGCCGTCGCAACGGCCGCCTTTATGGACGCCGAGACGGAAAAACAATGGAATGACAAATACAAGCCCAACTCCCCTGATCTCACGCATATCAGGCAGGTGAAAGAGGGAGACACCCTGCCCCTGATGGCATACAGGATCTACGGAGATGCCTCTTATTACCTGGAAGTAGCCAGAGTGAATAATATCGTCAATTTCCGGAATTTACGACCCGGGGACAAGATCAAATTCCCTCCCATCAATAAAAGCGCTACATGAGCAACGACAGGATCATACCAACTAAACAGCCTACGGACCTGGTCACCTATACGGTCACCGTGAATGGAGCCGAAGTACCCCGCACCATTTTAATTACCTCGATCGTCGTGGAAAAAGAGATCAATAAGATCCCCGTTGCCAGGCTGTCCATCATCGACGGGAACGGCTCCCTGAATGACTTTGTCATCTCCGGCCAGGACCTGTTCATTCCGGGCAACGAGATCGAGATCTTCGCGGGTTATCATTCCGATGAAACTTCGATTTTCCAGGGCATCATCATCAAACAGGGAATAAAAGTGCGCAGGGACCACTCCCTCCTGATGGTAGAGTGCAGGGACAAGCTGGTAAAACTCACGATCGGCAAAAAGAACAAATACTTTGCCGATAAAAAAGATAGCGAGATCGTAGAAGATATTATCAATTCCTACGGTTTCGATAATGATATCGCCGCCACCGATGTACAGCACAAAGAGCTCGTACAGTTCGACTGTACCGACTGGGATTTTATCGTGAGCAGGCTGGAAGTCAACGGAGACGTCTGCACCATTGAGGACGGAAAGATCAGCACGTTGCAACCTGCCCTGGATGCCGATCCGGTCCTGGACCTCTTATTCGGGGCCACGATCATCGAATTCGATTCCGAGATGGACGCCAGAGATCAATACCAGGGTGTCAGCGCAGCTGCCTGGGATTATTCCAACCAGGAATTTGTGAGCATCGATGCCGCCGAACCAGGACTGGAAGAAACCGGGAATATCTCCGCCGCCGACCTCAGCGACGTCATCGGCCTGAGCTCCTATGAGCTGCGCCATACCGGGCAGATAGCCCAGGAAGAGCTGCAGGCCTGGGCCGATGCGCAACTGCTGAAAAACAGGTTAGCCAAAGTGAAGGGAAGGGTGCGGTTCCAGGGATTCCCGGATGTAAAACCGGCCACCCTGCTAAATCTGGATGGATTGGGCGACCGGGTGAACGGCAAAGTATTCGTTGCCGGCATACGCCATGAGATCGCCGCCGGCGATTGGATCAGCGACGCACAATTCGGATTATCTCCCCGCTGGTTTTCGGCTGCTTATCCCGTCAACACGCCCAAAGCCGCCGGTTTGCTGCCGGCCGTTAACGGCCTTCAGATTGGAGTGGTCACCCAGCTGGAGAATGACCCGGACGGCGAAGACAGAATCCGTGTATGCCTCCCCGTTATCGACGCCGCAGATCAGGGAGTATGGTCAAGAGTAGCCAGTCTCGATGCAGG
This sequence comes from Chitinophagales bacterium, assembly GCA_015655015.1. Classification (GTDB taxonomy): domain Bacteria; phylum Bacteroidota; class Bacteroidia; order Chitinophagales; family Chitinophagaceae; genus Puia. The sequence continues at coordinate 190,287 of JAATFV010000116.1, forward strand.
CGACCAACGCGGTATGTTCTTCCGTCCGGAAATAGGCGACGAAGTCATTGTCGGTTTTCTGAACGACGACCCGAGAGACCCGATCATCCTGGGCATGCTGAACAGCAGCGCCAAACCGGCCCCTCTTCAGGCAGCCGATAAGAACGACCAGAAAGGATATGTCTCCCGAAGTGCGATGAAATTCCTCTTCGACGATGATAAGAAGTCGATCACATTATCGACCCCCGGCGGCAGGAGTTTCCTCATCGACGACGACAGCGGGGTAATAAAGATGGAAGACGGGAATGGCAACAAGATCGTCATGAACAGCGATGGCATTTCCATAGAAAGCGCTAATAAATTAAGTCTGAAAGCCAGCTCAGACATCACCATAGAAGGAAATAATATTTCATCGAAAGCCCAAATGAGCTTTACAGCGGAAGGCAGTTCGGGGCTGGAATTGAAGAGCAGCGCCACCGCCGTATTAAAAGGATCGCTGGTACAGATAAACTAGGATCGCTGGTACAAATAAATGAATGACTATGCCGCCGGCAGCCAGAGCAGGAGATATGCATGTTTGTCCCATGGTGACAGGAGTGGTGCCCCATGTGGGAGGTCCCGTTCTCCCCCCCGGTTGCCCGACCGTTCTCATAGGAGGAATGCCCGCAGCCAGGGTAGGCGACATGTTGACCTGTACCGGCCCGCCGGATTCCATCATCGCAGGATCGGCAACTGTAACGATAGGAGGCACCCCCGCCGCAAGGCTGGGGGATTCCACGGCGCATGGCGGTACCGTCATACTGGGATGTTTCACTGTATTAATCGGATAATTATGGAATTGAATAATTCATTTTTAGGAAGAGGATGGAGCTTTCCCCCGGTTTTCGACAGGACTGCCGGCGTGCAAATGCTGGACGGTGAAGCGGATATCCAAAGCAGCCTGGAAATATTATTATCGACACGCATCGGGGAAAGAGTCATGCAGCCGGAATACGGATGTAACACCGACAACATGCTGTTCGAAGCCATGAACACCAGCTTTCAGACATTCATGAAGAAACAGATAGAAAAAGCGATCCTCGCCGATGAACCGAGGATCGACCTGAAGAATATAGACCTGGTAACGCAAAATGCGGTGGACGGAGTCATACTCATTGTCGTGGATTATGTTGTACGGGCCACCAATACAAGGACCAACCTCGTCTATCCATTTTATAAGACAGAAGGCAATATCATATAACCCATGGACAAGACCTTTTTACTGAATAATATTCTCAAGAGCGACGGCACGAACCAAAGCCAGCGGATATTGCCTGCCCTTGTCCCTGATTCTATTAAAATAGACGAACGGGGAATAAAAGATATCCTGGATTTCACGTACCAGCTTGCCCGGCAGATCAACTTTTTCAACCTGGATAATGTCTCCGACGGAGACTGGCAGTTGGCCTTTAATTATTTCACCCGCCCCGGTGTGGACAACACCGAAGAAGGCATCCGCAGCCTGCTCGCGAACAAGTCCGATTTCAACCCGGATTTCGCGCTCTTCCTCGCCTTTGTACAATTATTCCAGTTAGCGCAGAACGATATCAATGCCATTACGGGCAGCCATCTCGACTTTTATTTCAAGGATGTTCTCCGGCTGCCCAAAAAATCAGCGATCGCCGACAAGGTCAACCTTGTCCTGGAACTGGCGAAGAACCTCCCGCCGCATCTCCTGCCGGTAGGCACGAAATTCAAGGGCCCCAAAGAAGCGAACGGGCTAACGCCCATCTATGCGACGGATACCGAGATCGTCGTCAATAAGGCCAGCATCGACAGCCTGAAGAGCGTCTATATCGATACCAGCGACCCCTTCACCATGTATTCCGCCGATGCGGTTAATTCCGCTGATGGCGGGGGCAAGCCTTTTCCCATACCCGGATCCCGGTGGAGCGCTTTCGGCGAAAACCAAAAAGATAAAGCCACCGCCGACCGGACGATGGAGGAAGCAACGGTAGGTTTTGCTTTCGCCTCTCCTATGTTATTGCTGGGAGAAGGAAAAAGGCTCATCACCCTTTCGATAACCTTCCGGGATACGATGGGAGAAGGTGTGGCCGCCAGCGATATCAGCTCGAAGGTCGCCCCCTGTCTCAGCGGTGCGAAGGCCTGGATCCAACCGGGCGCCTTTACCGCCGCCCTGACCAGCGATCCGGTCAATCCGCTCCTGTCCCTCTTGCAGATCAGCATCAGCCTTAGCTCTGTTGATCCGGCCGTCGTGCCTTATAACAGCGTTCTGCCAGGGACGGCATTCGACACGCCCTGGCCTGTCCTACAGGTTGTTCTCCGTCAGGGCAGCTCCCTGTATAATGACCTGTACAACCTCCGGATAGGATCAGCGAAGATCGATGTGACCGTGAACGGAGTAAAGAACCTGGTGATCCAGAACAGTCAATCCCAGCTGAACACCGCCAAGCCCTTCCAGCCTTTCGGCGCCCAGCCAACCCTGCGAAGCGCCTTTTATATCGGCAGCGCGGAAGTCTTTCAGAAAAAATTAACCAGCCTGAGTTTGGACATCCTCTGGAATGAAGTGCCCGCTGTCAACATTGGGAATTATTACCTTTCCTATTTCGATCAGACTACTAACCTGTCGAACGGGATCTTTACCACCGCCATCAGCCTGTTGTACAGGGATAGCTGGCTCCCGGTAAAGAGTGCCGACAATACCGCAGGCGACTATTATCTGTTTAACCTCATCGATGCCAATAGTGTCAATGAGATCAACCTTACCAATACAGCCCTGAACACGGCGCTCTCCGGTCTGAATTATTCCAGGAATATTGACCTGCAGGAGCTGGCGCCGATGGATGCTTCCACCCATGATGGTTTTATCAGTTTGGAGATAACGGGTCCCGACCCTGCCGTGCAGCCTTTTTATACCTTCAAGGCCTTTGGTCATAGCGATTACCCCAATATCTATGCGAAGCGGGCTATCAAGATGGCGACCAACCCTTCTCCGGATGACGTCCTGCCCTCACCTCCCTATACCCCCACTATAAAATCATTGGCCCTGAACTATGTTTCCAGCCAGGAGGTCGATCTCACCCTCCCGGATAGCCCGGAACAATTCTTTCATGTAGAGCCTTTCGGTACTGCCAGGCTGGATCCGGAAAACCCCTATTTATTGCCACAGTACCGGGATGAAACCAACCTTCCGCAGCTTAAGGCCAAAAGTCAGTTATACCTCGGAAATTTTTATATAGGTATAGCCAATCTCGTAGTACCGCAGAACCTGAGCATTTTATTCCAGGCAGCAGATGGCAGCGCCGATAATAACACCGTTATCACCGATGAAGATATCCAGTGGAGTTACCTGGCCGGGAATAAATGGGTTCCGATCACTCCCCTGCAGCTGTTGTCCAATACCACCAATGGCTTTCAGACCTCCGGGATCATTACCTTCACCATCGGCAGTGACGCCGGTACGGACAATTCGCTCATGCCTTCGGGTGTCCACTGGCTGCGGGGCAGCGTGACAAAAAATCCGGCCGGTATCAGCCAGTTCATCGACGTGAACACCCAGGCGGTGGAAGCCAGTTATATCCTTCCGGGGCCCGACCAGGCCGACGCTGCGGACCAACACCTGGAGAGTCCGCTCACAGCCCTGTCCATCAAAGAGATGGCGGTCAGGGATACGGCGATCAAATCCATTCTTCAGCCTTATCAATCCTTTGACGGCAATCCCGGCGAGCAGGATACTATTTATTATACCCGGGTGAGCGAGCGCCTCCGGCACAAGCGCCGATCCCTGACACTCTGGGATTACGAAAGGATGATCCTGGATGCCTTCCCTTCGATTTTCAAAGTAAAATGTCTTACACATACAGACGATGACTTTGATCTGAGACCAGGCTCGGTGCGGGCAGTAGTCGTACCCAATCTTATCAATAAGAACAGCACCAATCCCCTGCAGCCTAAAGCCAACCTGGTCACCCTGGAAAGCATCGTCAATTATATCAACCAATATATTCCCACGTTCGTGGATTTCAAGGTGGACAACCCGGTATACGAACAGCTGCTGGTGGATTTCAAGGTCGGGTTCCTGCCGGGGAAAGATCCCGGGTATTACGGGAACCAGCTGAATGAAGACATAAAAAAATTCCTTTCTCCCTGGGCCTATGAGGAAGGACAGGATATCACATTCGGAGGAAAGGTCTATAAATCGGATATCATTGTCTTTATCGAGAACAGGGACTATGTGGATTTCGTAAATGACTTCCATCTCTACCATATATTCGACGGGGTCGACATGGAAGGGATAGGCATTGGCGATATGATAATCGGCACCGATTTTATTATTGCCGGCTTTATACCGCCGGGATTGGATGATATGACCATCGCCCTGGATTTCGTCGTGGGAGATAGTACCGAAGTGGCAATAGCATCCGGCCCCCGGAGCATCCTGGTCTCGGCCCCCGATCACCGGGTCACGGTGCTGACGGGGGAATACCTATGCACCGCCGGAGATTTCGGAGGGATTGGCTTTATGTCTGTCGGCAGTGATTTTGTCGTCGCCTGACGCAGGTCGTCGTCTAAACCGGACCTGATAATTGCCGGCAGTTTTGGGAAAACGAATAAACTATTTAGTCAATATAATAAACACAGCATTATGCCACAACAAAATAGAGTAAGTCTAAAGAGCTATTTCCTTACAGGCTCCAAGCCGACCCAGCCTAATTTCGCGGACCTGATCGATTCGATGATCAACTTAAAAGAGGATGCGATCAGCCTTGATCCCGCCGGCAACCCCGTCCTGTCCAAAGGGATCACCCTTGGCGCCAGCACACTGGACACGGCGGGGACCATCCGCTGGGGGGGAACGACCTTCCAGTTCAGGGACAATGCAGGATGGCATGACCTGAGCCTGACCGGGGGCACTTCCTCCCAGTGGACAACGGTAGGGGCCAATATCAATTTAGCCGCAGGGAATGTGGGCATCGGGATCGCTGCTCCCGGCCCTACCTATAAGCTGGAAGTGAATGTCAACAACAGCACCGGAGCAGCCAATCCGGGAGATACGGTGCGGCTGGGGAATACAGCCCTCTTCGCCGATGGCTCCTATGCTTACCTGAGCCATCGCACGGTTGCCAATACCACTACCTACGCCCTCGCCCAGGATTCCTTAGGCAATACCATCATCAATTGCGCAGCAGGCAGGTCCATCTCCCTTTTTGAGGCCGGAGCCGTCAAGGCATCCTTTTCAGGCGGTGCGCTCACCATTGGCTCCATTCCCGGCGTAGCCGCTACCCTGTTTACCGTCTGGGGTAATGCCGCAAAGTCGGGTACCGCTGCCTGGGCGACAGCTTCGGATCAACGGGTAAAAAAAGATATCACCCCCTTTACAGAGGGTCTGGACCTGCTGAAAAAGCTCAAGCCTGTCAACTATAAATACAATGGCAAAGGAGGACAGCCCAACAATGCTCCCTATGTCGGCCTGATCGCCCAGGACGTGCAGGAAGTGTTCCCCTACATGGTAGGAAAATATACGGCAAAGCTGGATGAGTCCGACTTACAGGAAACGGACATCCTCACCCTGGACACCGGCGCGCTGACCTATGTCATGGTCAATAGCCTGAGAGAGCTCGATACCCGGCTGGCGGAGCTGGAAAAAATGAAATATGAAACAATGGTTTCCTAAAACACTTGTCATGAAAGAAATAAATCTAACGCTGAAAGTAGAAGAGGTCAACCTGGTATTGACCTCCCTGGGCAACCTGCCCTTCATCCAGGTACATGAGCTGATCGGGAAAATACAAAACCAGGCGGCTGTACAATTGCTTCCAGCTGCCAACGGAGAAAATAAAAAGAGACAGGTGCCCGAAATGGAAAATAACTAGCAGCCGATCATATAACATCCAACTTTATGGCAAGCACCCCCGATAATACCACCCTGATCTCCCGGGATAAGCCCGTAAGTCCGGCCATGGACTACTCCTCTCTCCGGGAACAGGGGATCAGCTACATCCAGAACCTGGCATCGGATCTCTGGACGGATTATAATATTCATGATCCGGGCGTCACCATTCTCGAAATGCTGGCCTATGCCATCACAGATATTTCAGCCCGCGCCTACAAGCCGGTCCAGGACCTCCTCGCCAGCAAACCGGGCGCCCTGCCTGCTGAAAAAGACTTTTTTTCTGCCGCGGAGATCCTGCCTTGCAGCGCCGTCACGCTGAACGATTTCCGGAAATTGCTGATCGATCAGGATCTGATCCGCAATGCCTGGTTATCTCCGTCTTCCACGACCGGGCTGGCCTTCTACCTGGACCCGGTGTCTCAGACGCTCAACTATACCACCGGGGATCCGATAACGCTCAACGGATTGTATGACGTATTGCTCGAATTCGAAGAGGACGACCTGCTGGGAGACCTCAACAGCAGCCTTATCCAGGATCCTGATGGAACGATAGAAGTAGCCTTTCCTTTCTGGGACGAGGTGCCGGCCGCGTGGACCGGGGACATCAACTTTGCCGGTATTATCCTGGAAGATGTAACAGGTTCCGGCGACCAGCTAAGGCCCCTGGACATGGGAAACGATCACGACTATTTCGCCATCCTCGATGTCAGCTATGGGACCAGCATGGACCGGATCCCCGTAACAGTGAAAGCCGCAGACGGCGTTGCCATGGCGACCATCATAACCAGGCTGATGAATACAGGCAGTGACAGCCTGGTGAAAGCCTATAACCAAAAAGTCATTGCCGCCAACAAGATCCTTGTCGGGATCAGGAAATTTTTAAGCCTGAACCGCAACCTCTGCGAAGATTTTTTTGCCTTTAAAGCATCCCGGGTACAGGAGATCGGCGTCACCCTGACGCTGAAAATAGCCGCGGGTATCGATGTAGAGCAGACGCTGGGGGAAATATTCCACCGGCTGGATAATTTCTTCTCCCCCGCCATCCCTTTTTATACCCTGGATCAGATGCTGGCCAAAGGTTGGACACCTGATGTTATCTTCGAAGGCCCTTTGCTGCAGCATGGATTTATCGATGATAACGACCTGGAGGAGCTGAAGCGGTCCAATGTCATTTATACTTCCGACCTCGTCCGTCTTATCATGTCCCTGAATGACGATTTCAACTTTGGGAACTCAGGCTTTGTGAAACAGAGCAAGGGCATCGTTGCCCTGGAAGATCTCTCCATCACCAATTACATCAACAACCAGCCGATCAGTGAAAACGTGCGGAACTGCCTCAGCCTGGCATCGGTGGATATCTATAAACCAAAGTTGAGCATTGACAAATCTAATATTACTATGCTGAAAGACAAGACGGAAATACCATATGATCCCATCAAGGTAAAAAAGGCTTTCAATGATCTGAAGATACCAGGCAAGCCCTCCCCGCCTGCGTCACTTCCTGATATTGCCATACCCGCCGGCACGAACTTACAGGTGGAAGATTATTATTCCATCCAAAATGATTTTCCGCTGACATACGGGATCAGCCATGCCGGCCTGCCTGATTCGGCCAGCAATGAAAGAAAGGCGCAGGCCAAACAGCTCAAGGGATTCCTGCTGTTCTTCGAACAGCTGCTGGCCAATTACCTTTCGCAGCTTGCTCATATCAAAGACCTGTTCTCTATCAATGCGGGTGTCAATGCCACCTATTTCTGGCAGGTGCTGGATACCGTCCCGGATGCAGGCCCTTTGCTAAGCAGCGGGTACGCCGCCAACCTGCCTGTACTGTTGCAGCAGCTGGAGACATCCCCCACTGCGATCAGCCGCCGGAATAATTTCCTGGATCATCTGCTGGCCCGGTTCGGAGAAGACTTCACCGATCTGGCCCTGCTCACCTATTCGAAATACGGGGATGCAGCCACCGATCTCCTGATACAGGATAAGTCGGCATTTTTAAAAACATATGGCGGTATCAGTTATAATCGTTCCAGATCCTTTGATTATACAGATCCGGCTCCCTGGGGAACAGGCAATGTACCCTGGCTCAAACGAAGGATCGCCGGATTGCTGGGCATCACCGCTTTTGTTGACCAGGACCTTTCCGCCGGCAATGTGGAAGGATTTCATATGATCGAGAACATCCTTCTCCGGCCGAAAATAAATGATCTTACGGCCGGTAATGTCGATGCATTTCTGAACGTGAACTTACAGTATACCACCCTGTCCGATGGAACTAAACAAATCATCCCCTGTACGGAAGATCCCTATTCCTTCCGGCTCATCTTCGTTTTTCCCAAATGGCCGGAGAGATTTCAGGGGGAAGATTTCAAAAACTATATCAAAAAGATCATCCAGCGGGAAACCCCGGCGTTTATCCTGGCAGATATACGATGGGTGGAAAATCCCGTGGATATACAGCCCTTCGAGACGGCTTTCAAAACCTGGCTGGCTGCCAATGCGACCGCAACAGATGACACCGTGCTGACTGCCGCTAAAAATCAACTCATAACCGCCATAAACGCCCTGCCTGTTGAATAGATCCGCCCATATCATTCATAAACAGACGATAGAGGTAAGTATGCCTCCGGGGAAAAGTCCCTTTGCCGTTCAGGAAAAGATCAGGCGGCTATACTATGACAAGATCCTTACCCGCCTGGATGAATTATTTTCGGAATTGGTCACCGGCGATGTTATCATCAGGCTGGACCGGCTGGACCTTGACCTGGGGTCCGTCGACGGGGAGCGGCTCGAACAGGATCTGGTGCAAAAAACGATCCGGGCCGCCGAAAAAATTCTGAAAGGAAAATTACAGTTTGGAACAGCCGGCAGCCAGGGTATGGACGTGATCCCTGCAGAAAAATCAACGGCTGACCTGTTATTGTATTTCCTGGAGTTTGGCCGTTTGCCCTGGTGGTCCCGCGTGGAGGACCTGGGCAGTCTGGAAGCCGGTATCATGGATAAAGGATCGGTGTCGGCCGGACTCCGGACAAAATTCCCGGCGCTGATGGAAGAAGTTCCTGCAGCCAGGCAGCGGCTGTTGTTCCAGTTCTCCGGTCCTTTCCTGCAATTTATGCTCACCTCCTGTTTTCCCGGCGCTGCATCAGGCAGTCGGGAAGAAAACGTGGCCTGGTTTAAAGCCTTCTATGAGGAAACAGGAAACGTACAAAGAAAGGAGAATGAAAAAGGTGCCGGAGAAAGAGATAAGACACCGGGGAAAGAAGATACAGATAGAGAGGAAACAGACCTGGATATACCGGACAGGCAAAAAGTCCGTCGGCAGGCAGGAGAAGAGGAGACGATCGCTGGTGGTGATGCGAAGTCGATGAAAAGAACGGAGCAGACCACCGGAGACGAAACAACCTTATCCGAAAATACAGCTACAAAGGCGGGGCCTGAGGGACAATCTCCTATAAAAAGAGAGCAGGCGACAACGGGAGGAAATATGCCGGATGGAACAGCTCCCCCGGAAAGCGACGTCGCCCGAAGATCCCGTAGCGAAATGCCGGCTACGAACCCCTTATCTCCGGCAGCAGATTCAGCCCCCCTTCCTGACAACAACGCTGCTGTCAGGAAGGAAGAGCAGGCGCCGGAATCTCCGGGAACAAAGCCCCCCCACCGGAAAGACAGACGCCAAACCGGAAGTCATCAGAGTCATCACAGTCATCAGGATGACAAGGAGCCTATTTACGCAGAACTGGCGGGGCTGGTCATCCTGCAGCCCTTTCTGGCTGAGTTCTTCAACGCCCTGCACCTGGTGGAAGGAAAAAGCTTCCGGGATGAAGCCTCCCGGAATAAAGCAGTGTTCCTGCTGGGACATCTCGCTACGGGATCGGCAGAAATACAGGAGCATCGGCTGGTCTTTCCCAAAGTACTCTGCGGGATGGAGCTGACCGCCCCTATAGAACGGACGGGTATCATCACACCCGAAGAAATGGAGGAAGCAGTGTCGCTGCTAACCACGGTGATCAGCTATTGGACGGCGTTAAAGAGCACTACCCCCGATGGGTTGAGGAACTCTTTCCTGCAGCGGGAGGGCAAGCTCTCCCGGAAAGACGATGGCTGGCAGCTGGATGTAGAAAAAAAGACCCTGGATATACTGCTGGGCAAGCTGCCCTGGGGGTTTTCGATCACAAGGCTTCCCTGGATGAAGGAAATGATCTTCGTCAATTGGGGCTAAGAACCAGGCGGAACTAATAACCGGATAGAACTAACAACCGGATAGAGCTAATAACCGGACAGAACTAACAACCAGATAGAACTAACAACCAGACAGAACTAACAACCAGCCGGAGCGAACAATAATAACCTTTACTAAAATAACAAACATGAAAAATTCCAGGTTGCGCATGAAGATGTTCTTTATCAGCACACTTTTTGCCCTTTTTTCACTAACAGGTTTTGCCGGCACGATCACCATTACTCCCGGCAGCACGAACCCTACATCCGTAGGCGCCGTTTACCAGAATGCTTTTTCGGTGACGTCAACAGATCCGAATGACCTGCTCCAGCCTCAATGGAAGATAGACCCCGTAGATCAGCCAACGGCGGATTACTACAAGATAACAATAGGTCCCGCTACCGGGCTGATGACAGGAAATCCCTACCCTGCTCATTCGGGAGATGTACCGCTGCATATCATCTATACGAGCGGCAGCACCAGCGGAACGCAGGAGATACTGTTTACATTGACCATTCTCCGTATGCCGGTTGACCTCGTGCTCGTGCTCGACAAGTCCGGCAGCATGTCTTCTTCTTACGATGGGACCAATCCTTTCGCCCCGGCAGGGCACCGGAGATGGGATGGGCTCGTTACAGGAGTGGGAGTCATCGCATCGCTCCTTTCCGGCACGGTGCCCACTTATCCGGCAGACAAAATTGGTCTCCGCTATTTTCAAAGCAACGTCCCTCCTGCCGGCTCCATCTACAATGGAGGAGTGATACCAATAACCGGCCCCAACCTGGATAGCCTTACCGCAAATGTAAGCCGCAATGGGCCAGGCACTAACACAGCCCTGGGAGATGGCATCGTAGAAGGGCGAAAGATTCAGCTGCCGGGTACGGCAGGTAACAGGAAGGCTATGATCGTCTTTTCAGATGGACTCCAGAATTCAGGTGATCTCGTACAAACATCGGGGGGGGATGCCTATAAGAAGACCGTAGCAGGGCACAACCTCAGCAAAGACGATATGGTCAGCGATACCGCCGTTACCACGATCAATACGATTTGCCTGAACATCAGCGGTGACAATCCGGCCACCATGGAGGCGATCGCTGACAACAATGGTCCCGGGGAATATACGAACGGCTCCGCCTTCGATAACAATACCTTTACGACGACCTCCTTCCTGGGTACGATGCAATCTATTCTTTCAGGCAGCAGCCCGCAATACATCGATGTACGCAGCGGACAGTTCAAGGCGGATTCCGGTAAACAGGCCTACCTGAAAGACACCTTCACCGTGAACAAATCGGTGAGCAGCTTATTTGTGGCATTGGCAGCGCTCAATGCCCGGATCACCTCCGTGGTGAAAGACGGGCAGGAATTGATTCAATATATTAAAAAATCCAGTGGCCCGGGTTACCAGGCCATCTCCGTTAGCTTCCCCATGAGCTATTTTCCCGCGCTCAAGCCGGAAGGCCAGTGGATCATCACGGCGACGGGTAACGTAACGACACCGGGTATTGCGGTTGCAGCTGCCGGAGCAGCCTCACCCGATTATACCATTTCCATGACGGTGGAAGATCATCTTAATCATATCAGCTATTCTTTGAACAGAGGTCTCAAAGTAGGTGATACCCTGCATGCTGCCGCTTCTATAATCAGGAACATCTCTCCGCTCACCACGGCTACAGTACAGGCGCTGGTGATAAAACCAGGGGATGATATCAACGACCTGATAGCAAGAGCGGACGTTAAATATACCGTCACTCCCGGCGACTCTTCCACGCCCAATGTCTACAAGCTGGCCGAATTATTAAAAGACTCCGCTTTTCTGACGAAGATCAAAGGACTGAACAGGCTGGTCTCCCTAACCTATGATCCGGGTACCAAAACGTATACGGGAAGTTACCCTGAGCTGGATATAGCGGGAGTCTACCGGGTCATTTACACCGTTAGCAACAATGATACGAACGGTATCATAAACCGGTATTACCTGAAGAGCTTCAACGTCCGGTTTAAGGATGTCGATCTGGGCGCATCCGGCGTCTCCGTTACCATCGACTCGCTTACCCGCAATGCCATCATCATTTTCCGGCCCGTTTCCAGCACAGGGAAATACATCGGATCTGGATGGGGCTCCAGCATCGGATTGCAGGCGCAAACGGCGGGGCTTAAGATCGTAAGCGTAGAAGACCTGGGAGACGGCTCCTATAAGCTGCATCTCAGCGGCCCCTTGTCCGGCGACGGTGTGCTCACCATTGCCAATGATACCGTTTACTCCGGCAACCTGGGAGATATCACCAAGGGCAACGGTGGCAGCGGAACCGGCGGCGGTCTCTTCCATCATTGGTGGTTCTGGCTGTTGCTCCTGCTCGTTCTGCTCCTCATTATATGGGGCCTTAGAAAGAAAAATCCCTAAAACAGGATCCCGGTAAAAACCGGTGAACGATATAGTAAAATCTTAAACTTTGGGACAAGCTATGGTAACTGCGGAAACGATATTGAAAGCGGAAACGATATTGAAAAAAGACCTGCATCATCTGAATGCCACCGACCTGCTGAAGGAAATAGAATGGTTCAGCCAGGTCGTAGACACCCGGATGAAACTGCATGGGGAAGAAGAATGCGATTATACGGACATTTACGAGATCCCGGCGCCCGATCATACCGCCGCATCTTCCGTATTCGCCGAGTTCGTACAGTTCTATCAATTGTCCTTTAGTGAGCGTATTATTCTGATACTAACTTTATTGCCGCATATCTGCCCGCAGCTGCTGGATGTATTTTTCAGACGGGACGCAGGAACCGGGCGGGCGCAAACGGAATTCGGGGGTGTAAAAGGAACGATGTTTAATGGCTTCCTTCCCACCGGGGAGACCGCCCTCTTTCTGCTGGCCGGCAATGATCTGGGGAAACGGTTTAAACTCCGGCAGCTATTCGATGCCAATCATATTTTCCGACGCCACAATATCGTATACCTTTCATCAGCCCCCGCTAATGAACCCATGTTCAGCGCACAGCTGCTCATCAACGATGAATATGTGGACTTCTTTACCGGGGGCTCTTTGCGAAAACCGGGCTTCAGCATGGAGTTCCCTGCCAAATGTATTACTACCGAACTCGATTGGGAGGACCTGGTGCTGGATGGCAATACCATGCAACAGCTGGAGGAGATCAAAATATGGCTGGAGCACGGCGGCAGGCTGATGGAAGAATGGGAAATGAAGAAGCAGCTCAAGCCGGGATATAAAGCGTTGTTCTACGGGTCTTCCGGTACGGGTAAGACCCTGACGGCAGGCTTGCTGGGGAAGCTGGCAAAGGCGGACGTGTACCGGGTAGACCTGTCCATGGTGATCTCCAAGTATATCGGCGAGACGGAAAAAAACCTTGAAAAAGTATTTGCAAAGGCCGAGAACAAGAGCTGGGTCTTGTTTTTTGATGAGGCGGATGCCTTGTTTGGCAAGCGTACTTCTATTTCCGATGCACATGATAAATATGCCAACCAGGAGATCGCCTACCTGCTGCAACGGCTGGAAGATTACAATGGCCTTGTCATTCTTTCCTCCAATATGCGCGGCAATTTAGACGATGCCTTCACGAGGAGACTCCAGTCCATCATTCATTTCCCTGTGCCGAAATTTGCAGAGCGTCTTCGCCTGTGGCAGTTATCTTTCAGCCGGCACACGCAGCTTGCCTCCGATGTGGACCTGATCCGGATCGCCGAAAAATTCGAACTGGCGGGAGGCTCCATTATCAATGTGGTGAAGTATGCTTCGCTCATGGCCCTGCACCGAAACGAATCCATCATCCGGCAGACCGATCTGCAGGAAGGAATAAAAAAAGAGCTCCGGAAGGAAGGAAAAACTATTTAAACATCCGCTGGCATGTTCGCTGAAAAAACAAATACGAATAAAGGAGGGACCAACGCAGGCGTCCAAGCATGGTCGGTGGACAGGCAGGTCCTTCAGCGGAAATTATCCGTAGGATCCTCCCATGACCCGCAGGAGCAGGAAGCCGACAAAACGGCCGATACCGTCCTGCGGCGGCCGGAACAGAGTTTCGTGCAGCGCAAGTGTGCCGGCTGTGAAAAAGAGGAACAGCTGCAGCGAAAATGCGCCGACTGCGAAAAAGAAGAGTCCCTGCAGCGCCACCCGGCTGGCAGGAGCCAACTCTCCGGCAATGGACAACCGGCCGGTGAAGGACAATCGACCGTAAGCGACCGGGCAGCCGGTCTCCTGCAATCATCGGCAGGACGAGGATCATCGCTGGACGGACCTACACAGTCTTTTATGAGCAATCGCATGAACAATGATTTCGGACAGGTAAAGATCCATACAGACGAAGAAGCCGTACAGCTAAGCCGGGAATTGAATGCAAAAGCCTTCACCATCGGTAAAGACATTTATTTTAATGAAGGCCAGTACCAGCCCGGCTCGGAATCGGGCCGGCATTTGCTGGCCCATGAGCTGACCCATACCGTGCAGCAGACAGGCAGCACCCCTGTCGTCCAAAAAAAGGACGCCGCCGCCGATAAGCTAAAAGCAGCCGCCGATAAGCTGGAAACAGATAAACAAAGTATCCTCGACGCGCTGCACAGGGGCGATGCCCCCATCTTTCTATCGCGGCTGCGAGCGCTGGATGCGGCAGAAGCCGCCAGCCTGCTGGCCGACACGGGATTCTGGCAGGAGATCAAAAAGAACTTTCATGGATCTGCCTTATGGTCGGCATTCACCATCCTCTTTTTCCACGGCAAAATGTCCCTGAGCCAGCGAATGCTGTCCGTAGCGCTTTTCAGCAGGAACATCACCGATACCATGGATGACCTGGCCGTCATTATCGCCCGGGAGAATGTTGCGGACCCCATATACTGGGATGTGCTGGAAGAAGTGATCTTTACCGTGTTTGCCGGCGACCCGAAACTGCCGGACCTTTATAAACTGCTCATCCTGCCTAAAAGTCAATACTCCGGCCCCAGGAACCTTTCCTTCAGCAGCTCCGAAGTCCATTATGAGGAGCTCAAGGATAAAAAAGGAGAATATGCCCTGAAAGCTTATCATAACACCCGGGAACAGGTAGCCTATACCACTCGTAGCGAGCTCAGGGCCGTGGTGACTATCCGTCTGGTAGACGCGCAGAATAAAACGCAGGGTTTCAATTTCACCGGTGCTGAATCGGGTGTGCCCGCTGCCTGGAAGGCTGCCATCGAAGCCGCCTGGAATAATCAGTTCGAGCTCTCCAATGGGATCGATACGTTACGGTTCACGGTGTCGCCAATGTTCACCTTCGAGGCCGGTCACGAGGATGCCGTAGTGGAGATCCACAATGACCGCAAGCAAAAATGTGACACCGTGGATCAGCCGGGCCGGGAGACTTCCGCTTGCTGGTTTACAGATACGGGCGCCGATACCGTCTCCCATGAGTTCGGGCATTTGCTGGGAGCCAATGACGAATACCAGCTGCCGGGGTCGGCCGCTGAGATACCGGCTGACATGAAAAAAGACCTGAGCGCGGATGATATAGCGCTTTCCAATATGACAGACATTAAGAACGACGAGCGTGCTGCCGGCGCCCCCCCAGTAGCCCCCCTTCCTTTCAAAAAAGCAGGTTACACGATCAACGGGCAGATGGGCCACCACGAAAAAGATTCCGTAGAAGTAAAAGGCCGGCATCTGCGCTTGCTGATCAAGGCCTTCAATGCCAGCTTACCTGCCGGTACGCCGCCTTATATCCTTAAAAAAATATAACCCATTTCCAGCAATACCGCCATATCATCCATGTTACACGCAGACAAAGCCAATAAAAGCGACAAGGCCCGTCCATCCCATGAGGAGAACCAGGCTGCGCCTAAAGAGTACCCAGCTGCGCCAAAAGAGAAACAGCCCGCTCCAAAAGAGAACCAGGCTGTCCATAAGCCGCCCCCGTTCATTCAGCCTAAATTAGCGGTGGGAGCCCCGGATGACGCTTATGAGCAGGAGGCCGACAGGACAGCGGATAAAGTGATGCGGATGCCGGATCAGAACTTCGCGCAACGAAAACCGGAACAGAATTTCGTGCAGCAGCTGCAAGATCAAAACTTCGTGTTACGAAAATGTCTACAATCTGAGATGATACAGCGGGATCCGCTGCCAACCACCCCAGCAGCAGATCCTCCCATCGACTGGCTGTCGATGCGGCAGCCTTATATCAACCGGGGAGCAGATCCCCGCTATGCCGGTGACAGAGATGCCATCACCCAACAATGGAATCAGACTAATGCCACCATGCGGGGAATCGGCTTTAATGCAAGCAAAGCCGCCTGGATCAGCAACCATACTACCCCATTAGCTGTCGACAGCGCCCTGCAGCATGATTTCCCTACCCGCTGGGAGACGATGGACAGGGAAATGGGTACTTCTTCCACGGTGTTCAGCGGAACAGTCCTGCGGTTTAAAAAAGAGGAAGGCGCTCCGGGTGACAGCACCGTTAGCGAGCCCCTCAACGATAAGATTAACGCCGGCAAGGGCGGAGGCCAGGGAATGGCGACTCCGGTCAGGAGCTTTATGGAAGACAGGTTTGGCGCCGATCTCAGCAGGGTGAAGATCCATACCGACGGAGCCGCCGTGCAAATGAGCCGGGATCTCAACGCCAAAGCCTTTACCGTCGGCAATGATATCTATTTCAATGAAGGACAATACCAGCCGGGAGCTGACAGCGGCAAACATTTACTGGCCCATGAGCTTACACATACCATCCAGCAAAATGGTAAGGTGTCCCAAAAGATCATGCGGGCCGTCAGTGATGCCGACGTGGAAGCCGACTTTCAAAAATGGGCCGCTGACACGAATACAAAGATCAATAAAGGCAGCGATGAGTATCCCCAGGATCTCTGGACATTCGCAGCTACGCTGATCCAGAATTCGACAGGCTCCGGTCCAAAGGCAAAACCGGCCGCTTCCAATAAGAAAGCCCTGGACGAGTGGAATACCAACTTCGAAAAATCCGGTATCGTCGCTAAATGGCTGCTCAATCTGAAAAATTCAAGCCCCTCGGAGCAGGTCAAACATGTCGCCGATGGACGGGCTTTCGGCATCTTAAACCTCATGGCGCAGGCAGGTCTTGTTTCCAGCGCCATGGCGCAGCAGAGCGGGCTGGGTGACGACAATAAAAAAATGCTGTTTGAAACGATCTTAAAAGATCCCGGGACCGCCTCTCCCGCTGAGCTGGAAACCATCCTGAATTTTCAGGCGAAAGGTCAGAAGGATATTAACCAGGTAGATTTCATTAACGTGTTATGCAATCCCATTCCCAACCCGCTTATCAAGCTGGATGTTGCGCATACGGAAGTGCTGTTCAAAGTTATGATCGCTAATTTCCCTAAGGAAGACAATACCATCAAGGCAATGGCAACGATGCTCATTTTCAACCCCGCCGTTCGTCCCGCTATTACCGCCGATATGACGGCCGGCAAGATCGGATCCCCGGATCTGCTGTTTACCGTATTGTCGCATCCTTATTTCAAGGACCCTGAATATCCGGGCGCTATGCTCGTTAACACACCCAATAATGATCCCGATAAAGACCTGGCTAAACATTGGAAAGATGACATGGTATTTGCCATAAAGACCAAACAGCAGCTCTACGTGAAATTCCTCACCGACCTGGGGACTAAGAACGGGATCACCATGAAGGCTCCTGCCAACTTCAACATTACCACCCTGAAGGCATGGCTGGACACCAATACGGAAAATATAGGCCAGATCGCCGCCAAAGAATATCCTAAAGACAACGACGCGATCTTCGGAATGTATAAGACGATCGCCGATATCTTCTTTTATCATGTCGATCATGACAAAGATATCCTTCCTGACAATGAAGGAAAGCTGGCCAAATATACCACCGGAGGCAAACCGGAGAAGACGAGGATCGAAGCGGATTGTGATGTATTCGCCACCTATGCCATGCGGCTTTATAACAGCGCCGGTTTCGAGCCCATCGGTTACCTGGGTATCTATCCCAGCGGGACTTTTGCAGCCAGGGCCCCGCATGCGGCAGCCCTTATCAGGAAGAACAATGAGTATTTCATCATTAATAATAAGAACATGTTCAGGAGCGGCATCTCGGATGCTAAACCTGGCGATAAAAAAGAAGAGGCGATCGTAGAAATGCAAACGCAGGCTATTAAAGACGCCTATGCAGATCCGCTGCCCACGACCTTCGATGCCTATTATGCGGATGCAGGGGCCAAAGGAGCCTATCCGGCGGATTTCCTGGTCAAACCTGCAAAATATAAAAGACCTTAAATGCCCGAGGTAGCTACCCATACAGCCCCTGTTCATACAAAAGCTCCTGGCGCAGAAAACAATGTTGCAGAAGTATTGCCACTTTTTCAGAATCGCTACTAAACTGTGATAATATGATTAACCAACCCGGACAACCTCTTGTCTCCTGTATCATGCCGACCTATAACCGGCGGCCGTTCGTAGCCCATGCCATCTGGTATTTTCAGCGGCAGGAGTATGGAAATAAAGAGCTGATCATCCTCGATGACGGCACCGATAGCGTGCAGGACCTGGTCCCGGAAGCGGAAAATATCCATTATTTTCGGCTGGACAAAAAGCTGAACCTGGGCGCCAAGCTTAACCTGGCCTGCAGTTATGCAAAAGGCGAGCTGATCGCCAACTGGGATGATGATGACTGGTATGCGGAAAGGCGGCTCCAATACCAGGTCGACGCCCTTATCAGGGAGCCGATAGATGTCTGCGGGATCAATAATCTGTTGTATTACGATCTGCGCAACAAACTGGCCTATCGGTATGTCTATCCCGTCAATCAGCGCACCTGGTTATTAGGCAGCTCCCTGTGTTATACCAGGGAATTGTGGAACAGAAATCGTTTTGCCGAAATCAATGTGGGCATGGACGGCCTGTTCGTCTGGGGAACTCCTTCCGAACGGGTGAGGGCCCTTCCGGATGAAACTATCTCCGTACACATGATCCATGACAATAATGTCAGTCCGAAAAAAGTTAACGACGGCTGGTGGCATCAATTCCCGGTGAGCGGGATCCGGGAAATAATAAATACCGACTGGCCCTTCTACAATAATGGGGACACGCCTGCCCGTCCGAACGGAACACCGGTAAAACCAACCGTCACTCCTACCCCTCCCGCAAGACCTCCCCGCAGCGGCCCCTTCACCAATGTATTCGCCTGCCTCGTGCATGAAGGCCCGGACTGTATCATCGATCTGGTGCGCAATCTTCATTACCAGGACCCTTCCTCGATCATCCTGTTGTATAATGGCGGTGAGGACAAGGACCTGCTCGGCGGTGATTTCCCTTTCGATCAGTATGGCGCTGTCATACACCCGGACCCGATACCTGTAAAACATGGCTACCTGCATCCGTTTGCCCTGAGATCTATGGAATACGCCCTGGAGAAATACACATTCGACACGCTCACTATTGTAGACTCCGACCAGCTTTGCATACGCCCCGGATACACGGCCTGCCTGGAGAAATTCTTTGAGACCTCGCCGGGTACCGGTATGCTTTCCAGTATGCCGGCCAGAGTGACTGCCGATAACAGAAATGTGTATACCGCCATCCAGGCATTTAAGGAATATGAGTTATGGCGGCCGTTCATCAGCAATTTCCCCCAGGGCGAACAGAAATTCGTTCACTGGACCTTCTGGCCTTCCACCGTATTCACAAAAGACGCCTGCCATGATCTGACAAAAATCTTCCGGGAGAACAGGCAATTGCAGCAGATCATGCAGCAGACAAAGATATGGGCGACGGAAGAGATCATCCTGCCTACCCTGGTCAGGCTCATGGGATACGAGATAACAGGCAACCCCTGCAGTTACGATTTTGTAAAATACAAGCAGACCTATTCGCTTCCGGAGATCAACCAGGCCCTCGACAAACGGAATGCCTACTGGATACACCCGATCGAGCGGAAATATGAAGAGCCCTTACGCCAGCATGTACGAAGACGATTTGATCAGTATAAAGCTGCCCGCGCTGTCCCTGCTGACCCCGGCAGCGCTCTCACCGCCGACGCTGGCAACACTGGCTCCGGCAATACCAGTTCCGGCAATACCGATTCTGGCAATACCGGTTCCGGCAATACTGGCCTCGCCAACACTGGTTTTAGCAACTCCGGTACGGGCAACTCTAGTGCTGGCAAGACTGGTTCACCCAACACGGGTACTAACAGCACAGATTCCGGCAAAACCGGATCCGGCAAAAAAGGACAGGTAGAACGAATCCCGCCACCGGACCTTTTCCAACCCCTGGCCCTGATCAACAGCTTAAAAAAGATCGAAGGCTGGCTGGAAGACCGGGAAGCCGACCTGCTGATGGCCATCACCATCAGAATTTGTAAAAAGCTGTCTCCCTCCGACAGGACGAATATTGTAGAGATCGGCAGTTTCCAGGGAAAGTCGACGGTATTGCTGGGCAGCACCGTGAAAGCATTCGCTCCGCAGGCAAGGGTGTACGCCATTGACCCGCATGATGGGATAGTGGGAGCGATCGACCAGGGGATTATCCGCGTTCCTCCTTCTTTTGAGATATTGAAAAAAAATATAGACAGCGCGGGCATAACTGCGTTTGTCGAGATCATCCGGGATCGATCCGTCAATGTGAAATGGCAAAAGCCGGTAGCCCTTTTGCTGATCGACGGCCTGCATGACTATCCCAGTGTCGCAAAGGATTTCTGGCATTTTTCCTATTGGCTGGAGACAGGCGGTCATATTTGTTTTCATGACTACGCCGAATATTATCCAGGCGTTAAAGTTTTTGTAGACGAGCTGTTGATGACCGGCCGCTATCGGGAGATAGCCCGGGCCGGATCTTTAATAATCATTCAAAAATTATAAAAATTCAACATTATGCATGCCGGAGCTTATAAATTCGTCGAGTGGGCAGTTAACAGATTGCCGGTAAGAAACAGCGTTTGCGAGCTGGGCAGCCGCACAGTCATCTGGGACAATCATGCTTTTGCGCACAATGGGCTGGTACGCCCTTTATTTAAGGGAGCGGAAAGATATATCGGCGTCGATATCCGGGAAGGCGCCAATGTAGATGTGATCGGGAATGCCGCGGACTGGCGCCCTGATCCCCCTGAATTATTCGATACCGTTGTTTGTTGTGAGACCCTGGAACATACGAATGAAGGAGAAGAGATCTGTAAGACCGCTTATGATATACTGGCGCCGGGAGGTATCTTCCTCGTCACCGCCGCCGGTCCCGGCAGAAATACGCATTCCTGTGTAGATGGGGGGCCGGTACTCTATCCCGGTGAATATTATAACAACGTGTATCCGGAGATGCTGACGCCCTGGCTGGAAATATTTGAGTTCTTTATGATCGATATCCTCACCACCCCAACAGACATCTATGCCCTTGCCGTTAAACGAAGATGAACCGGGAGTCAGCATTATCATTGTCCCGCACAATAACCAGGACAAGCTGAACAAACGCCTGACCCGTGATATATTGCCGACGATCGCGGCACATCCCCGCTGGAAGTTCCAGCTGATCACGGTAGATAACAGCGATGCGGATAAAAGGCCGGACTACCAGCTGGGGGAGTATGCCATTGAGCATCTCAATCTGTGGCCGGGCGCCAATATCATGTATGGCCCTGCGATGAATTTGGCCATCCGTGCCAGCCAGTATCCGATCATTGTCTATATCTGTTCCAATCACGGCCGTATGTACGATCCTACCTGGATAGACGACCTGGCGGCTCCCCTCCTGCAGGATCCCGGCTGTGCTATGACGGGTTCCGTTTATCCAAGCTGTCACCCTTCCGATATGGGTTTCCCGGCACATCTGCCGCAATTTCATATACAGGGCGGACTGTTTGCAGCCAGGACGGCGGTCATGCGGGACTATCCCTATACGGAGGATGAACGCTGGGTGCATTGGGGCTCGGACATCTATCAGTCTTATCAGCTGTTGAATGCCGGATTCGGATTAAAAAATGTGCCTTCGGTCAATTCAGTGTGGAGACAGAATATCGAGCTGCCGGAAAGATGGAAGTATGTTCATGACTATTCGGAGGAGTGAAAATGTAATCAGCAAATTCGGGATCAATGGTCGCATCCGGGGAGTCGTCGATGTGTGACATTCGGTTCCCCCTCCTTATTCAACGCCATGAACCCAGAAACCAAATTTCTTAAACCGGGTAGTATCCTCCCACCAGTTAAGACCAGTATAATATTGTTTATTTTTAGCGCCGGCCTGGGACTGTAAAGGTGACAGCACCTTGTTGCCGGACCGCCTGGCGCTGAGTATGGAAGTCTCAGGAACTACGGCATCGATATGCCCGGAATTATTCATATTGATTCTTTGTGCAACGATGATCCCCGGCACTCCATTATTCACCTCGTTCTGCATCAGCGTAAGATCAAAGTACCGCCGCCATCCAAAGGAAGCGCCGTACTTCTCAAACCAGTCTGTAATCAGATTAGCTGTTAATTCCGTTATAGTCCGGTCGTATAACGGGGTGACATCTTTTCCTTCTTTCAGCTCTGCAAGAGCTGTTTCCGTCCACCATACACGGGGAAGATAGGCGCCAAGGCAATAGGCGACATCGTACGCATAGATATTACAATACGTGTGCTTTGAATCCGGCGCATACCGGGCACTGTGTTCTACGTCCAGGTAAGCGATTACCTTATGGATGTCTGATTTTCGTTCGATCGGATCGGTGATGCTGGTCAGGTCAAATTGGACCAGACCCGGTTCATTCAGCGGATAAGCCCGTAGATTAATATTCGTTCTGGTCACTATCCTGCCTCCTGTAGGATAATGAACGGGCGGAATATTGGGTGATGCCGTTATGGCCGGCAGGGACAGCGTCGTCGGTACCAGGTATTTTTCTGAAGAGAATCCCTGTGTTTCTATATTACCCAGTACCGTTTTTACATTCAGCCATCCGGGGACGCTGTTGCCATTCAAATCCTCCACGACGGTGTCCGGCGGCATGACGGCCAGCACATTCTGCTCCCCGGTAAGCGGCTGACTGCGCAGATTGAGAAAATCCGTGGTAATATAATTGCCCATACCTTGTTATTTATTCTTTTACAAAAGGTTCGTTATTGTCGGGCTGGTCAGGGCCATCCGATACGACATCACTCACATCTTTTATCTCCCCGGAGCCGGCTGTTTTGTCATCAGCCGCTCCTCCAGCCCCCGCAGCCGCCCCCGCCTGGTCTTTTCCATCGGCGCCCGTCTTGTCTGTGTCGTGCTTTTCCAGCTTGTTGGGCCTGTCCTGCGCGGGTTTTAATAATACGTCAAATACTTCTTTCAGCTTCAGGGTAGCCCGGTCGGTAAATAATCCGGTTAATACAGAAAGGGTCATTACGCCATATAGGTTGATATTGGTGGAGTCATCGCTCATGTTTAAAAATCCACCCCGGAATACAAAGTACATCCCGATGGCTAAAGCAGCTGCGGTGAAAGGCTTGACGCAGTACCACAGAAGCCAGCTCTTCTTAAATTTTCCGGCGCCTACAAAAGTGGTAAAGGAAGTTGCGATATAGATCATGTTCCCTAAAAATCCGGCGGTCGCGACCAGGAGCAGGAGGATGGTGTTAAGGTGGATGAGCCCCGGATATAACTCAGTAGATGGGATTTTCGCCAGATCCTCTTTTACCGTGGAGTCGGATGATGGGATACCTGCCAGTTGAACGTGAAAAAGCTTGTTGACGTAAAGAGGCCTGATTTTCTCTTTGGGGGAAGGAAGCCTGTCCGGCCAGAATGCTATAATGAAAAAGCAGCAGGCCGCAGTAAGAAGGATCATGATAATCCCTGCCCACCATTTTCCTGTGGCAGTGATCTCACTTCCATTACCGTTTTCGGGAATTTGCGTTACGGGCGCAATCGGGTTATCGCCCGTTGAGTTGTCGTTTTTTTCTATGGGCATAATTAAGAAGTATTAACAGCGGGGAAGTTCAGGAGATCTGTAAGTGAAAGTAGTAATTTTATTTAAATCCTCACACCGTGAAATGCCCCCTGTCGTTTACTCAGGAAAAAAAGGGTGTTTCCACGGGGGGATGAGTATTGATAATGAGGTAATTCCAGCTAAAGAGCCCCCCTGCCAGGGGCCAGCTAAAATAAACAGCTAACAAATATGGAAAATTCAATAGATCGCATCTCATCCGGAAATTCATGCAATGACTCCAAGGATTTCTGTTATTATTATCTTTTTATGTTTACTGCATCACTCTTCCATTGCCCAATTTTCCCGGGAGCAACAGGATTTGAATATTACATCTCAAGCAAAAAAACAGGTCATCGACACCATCACTGAATACATTAGTCACGGATACGTCTTTCCGGACATCGCTATCCGGGTTGTAAAGGCAATAAGAACATTTCAGGAAAGTGGCGATTATGACAAAATACAAGGCAGCAAAGCATTTGCTGATACGGTTAATCATCTGTTGATGAGCATTAGCAATGACAAGCATTTATCGATCTTATTTAGCCACAATATTGTTCCTCCGAAGACAGATAAGGAAATGCCTTTGCCGGATTTCATTAAGCAGTTTGCCGTGGAAACCAATTATGGATTCAAGAAAATTGATATACTCGAAGGCAACATTGGTTATATAAATATCATGGGCTTTTTCCCTTTTGACGAGGCTACTGATAACGCAATTGCCGCATTTAATTTTTTAGCCAATACCCAGGCAATGATCATAGACTTGCGGAACAATAATGGCGGAGTCGGCGGCCTGGCCAACTTTATATTGAGCTATTTTTTTGACCAAAGACCGGTAGAATTCCTGGAAGTCAATTTTCGGAAGAACAGCCGTGTTGAACAATCCTGGTCATCCTTTTATGTTCCGGGCAAAAGATATCTTGGGAAGCCTGTCTTTGTATTAACAAGCCATGCGACGTTTTCCGCAGGAGAAGCTTTTGCCTATATCTTGCAATCACAGAACAGGGCTACAATTGTAGGGGAAACTACCGGAGGAGGCGCAAATGCCGGAGATCTGGTGCGCGTCAATGACCATTTTGTCATGAACCTGCCCGTCGGCCGGCCCGTCAGTCCGATAACAAAGGCAAATTGGGAAGGAGTAGGCGTCAAACCCGATATACCAATAGCACAGGATAAAGCACTCAGTACTGCCCATATTGAAGCTTTGCAACGATTGGTTGACACGACAACCGATGAAAAGACGAAAGATCACCTTAAGGCCATTCTTAAACAAATTCAATCAGCCATCCCCACCTTACAATAGCAACCCTATTTTAAAGGACCATTGCCTGTTGCGATAATCATAACGGGTGACATCCGGATAGGTCTTCGCATCCTCTTTTAATTCTTTATAACTATATCCTGCCGAGAGGAACAAGTACTGGTCCTTCTTCCCCCCGTCAGGCAGTTTTATTTTATATCCCACCCCCGCGCTCCAGTACGGGCCCAGCAAAAATTTACTGGAAGTAAAGCTGTTATCATAATACCCCTCCGGACGGTGATAAACAGGGCAACTGATACCGGCATCCAGGCTTACAAAAAAACCGTTCCTTCCCGGCATCAGCTCCTTTGTTACCGACAGGAACACGGGGAGACTTCTGAACCGGTAATAGTCCAGGCCCACTCCTGCGCCCAGGAACCAGGATCCCTTACCAGCCCCGTTGATGGTTCCAAACTGGCCATAACTTCCAGCCTGCCCGCTCAACAGCCCCACATATTCAACGGACCTGAATTTCCAGGAAGATTGGGACAAACCGACTGTTGAGAATAGGGATCCCAGGCAGACGATCACCAGGCATTTTTTCATAGACTATTTCTTTACAGATAAGAAACTTAATAAACGGATGTCATGAATATTGCTGTAATCGTATTGGTACAGGCCCGAAGTAGTAGTCACATACAAATGCTGGTTGACGGCGATCACATCTGAAGCCGTCGTTTGCCCGATCTGTGTAATGAATAAAAGGTTGGACGGATCGCTGGCGTCATACAGCTTTACGCCTTCTGCGCCATCACATACGAAGAGCAGGTTATTGTCCTTACAGAGCCCTCCGGGTTTCGTCATGGGATAAGTCTTTATCAGGCTGGGCGTTTGCAGGTTCTGCACATCCACCACATCCAGCTCGTTGCTGGCGCCCCCGCAGGTAGTTCCGGCATGCAGGGTGACGTAAGCATAATTGCCGTCAGCTACTACCGGATCACAGGCACGGCCATGTGTAAATGTACCTGCGCTCACAGGATTGCCGGGACTGCTGATATCATAAATATACACGCCTTCCTGGGATCCTAAAAACAATTTGTCATTGAAAGGATAAATCGTCTCCAGGTCATAACCCGCATAGACGGTGTTTTTCAGTGCAGGGCTGGGTGTATTGGTGGCGTCCACGACCCCGAGAGAATGCCGTTCACTGATGGTATAGATATAATTATTGGTAAGGACCATCTTGGCCATCGATCCCGCTATGCCGGTGCCGCTGCCTCCTCCGGAGGAAGAGGACGCGAGTGTATAAGTACCATTGAACGGAGTATAGTAAACAAGCCCGCCGCCCAGGGATTTTGGAGCATCGGTGCTGAAGGAGGTATCCTTTGTTATATAACCCGTAATGATCAGGCTGCTATCCGAGATAACTCCGTTGTTGACGGTCATATATCCTCCCAATCCTTCATACCGGTCCAGGAATACATTATGGGCAGTACCGGTCACATTGACATTGGAAGGATTGGATATATCTATGGCCAGCAGGTCCCGGTACATATCCGCATATAAGGTATTTCCCTTTATAGCAATCTCCTCATTGCCCGGAATATTCAGGAAAGCCGTCTGCCGGGGGTGGGCAGGATCACTGTTATCGATAACATGAATACCTTTTTCCGGCTCATTCAGGTAGATAAAGGGGTCTTTCAAATAGAGCCTGCCGATCGTGTCGATCGACTGTGTCGGGCTGCCCTTGATATTACCCAGAACGGTGGTTTTCAGGGTATATACCGGCCTGACGATCGTATAGCTCTTGGTAACCTTATCCTTGAAACACCCGGATAATAAGAGCAGGAGGAAGCCTCCTGTGAGAAGACGGAGTCTGCTGGGAGTAATGTTTATCATCATAGAAGCAGTTTTGTTTTTGCTGACAAGGCATTTGGAAATATCGTTGCACGGACCGGAAGAACTTAACCGGGAGTTTCTTGTTACATTAGAGGATAATTTATAAAATCGTATGGTTATGACACTTACAACAACACCGGTAACCGCCTTATTTCTGGACATCGGAGGGGTAATGCTTACCAATGGCTGGGACAGGCGCGCCCGGGAAGCAGCGGCCAAACATTTTGGACTGGATCTGGCTGAGCTGAGCGACCGGCACCGGATGACCTTCGACACTTATGAATCCGGCAAGTTAAGCCTGGATGAATATTTGACCCGGGTAGTCTTTTACGAGAACCGGCCTTTTACCATAGAGCAGTTCCGGGAATTCATGTTCGCCCAGTCGGTGGCCTATCCGGAAATGATCACAATGGTCTGTCAGCTCAAGGCAAAATATGGACTGAAAATAGCGGTAGTGAATAATGAGGGCCGGGAGCTGAACGAACACCGGATCCGGAAGTTCAAGCTCAATGAGTTCGTGGATTTCTTCATTTCGTCCTGTTTTGTCCATTTCCGGAAGCCGGATGCGGATATCTGGAAAGTGGCCCTGGATATAGCCCAGGTTCCGCTGGATCAGGTGGTCTATATAGATGATCGCCCGATGTTCGTACAAGTGGCCGAAGGTTTGGGCCTGAGAGGGATCGCTCATAAAAAATATGAACAGACCCGGGATGCGCTGGCAGCGATGGGTTTGGTGCTGGATTGATGAAATAAGCGGCCATGCCGTTGGTTTGGTATGGCCGCCTATTTGTATTGTCCTTACTTTGTATTGTCCTTACTGCGTAATACTCCCCGTAAAGAAGTCGATCGCCTTTTTCTGCAGCATCATATTGATGGAAGCCTGTATCTTGTTCTGCTGCGCCTGCAGCAGAACCTGCTGGGAATTTGACTCCGTAATGAAGTCCGTAGCCCCTTCCTGGTATCGACCGTTGACGGCATCATAAGCTTCCTTTGCCGCCGTCAGGCCTTTACCGACGGTCTCCATCTGCTGTACGGCATTGACATAATCGTTATGGGCCATTTTAATGCTGGTCACGATGCTGATATGCGTATCCTGCAGGTCGATCCGGGCATTGTCCGCCAGGATCTTAGCCGTCGCCACATTGGACTTGGTAAAATACCGGTCGAAGATATTCCAGGTCGCGTTGACCCCTACCAGGCCATAGGTATTCTTATACAATTGAGTGAATATGGAAGTCTGGGAGGCAGGCTTGCTGCCGACGCCGTCCAGATCAAGCGTATTGAACCATCCCCCGTTATTATAAAAGCCGGCTCCCAGGCTGACCGTCGGCAGATAACCGCTCCGGAACTTCTTAATGTTCCAGTCACTGTACTGGACATTCAGCATGGCCGTGTGGAGGTCCACCCGCTCCTGCAAACCTTCCTGCACCAGGGCATCCTGGTTGCCATACCGGGTAGCGTCCGGGTTGTCGTCTATCGTCATGTCTTCCAGATCATAGTTCTCGCTGGAATCGATCCGCAGTTTCTGAAACAATGCGATCTTATCATTCTGCATGCGGCTCTTTGCATTGATCAGCAATAACTTGTCGCTGCTGGTCTGTGCCTGCTGCTGATAAAGGTCGGTCCTGGCCCTGCGCCCGACGTCCGTGAGCGCCGTCAGCTGGTCTTCTCTTTTCAGGGAAGTAACCAGGTTGTTGCTGTCCAGGTCAACGATCTTCCGGTCCAGCAGGACCTGCAAATAGGATTGCGTGATATCAAGCTCTATCTCCTGTTTGGCCCTTTGCAGGGTCAGGCCGGCCATCTGCTGGTTTAGTTTGGCGGCCTTCCAATTCGAATAATTGTAATACCCCGTGAAAATATTCAGGC
The DNA here is from genome assembly GCA_015655015.1 of Chitinophagales bacterium. GTDB lineage: Bacteria > Bacteroidota > Bacteroidia > Chitinophagales > Chitinophagaceae > Puia. Next base: position 219,306 of record JAATFV010000116.1, read on the forward strand.
TGCTGCTCAGCTGATAGTTATACTGGCTGCGTCCCATATTCGCCAGGATAGGACTTGTCGAAGAATAAAAATTATTACCCCGGTCATAATTGTAGCCCCCGCCGGCGGCCAGGTTGGGAAGATACTGGCCATAGGCGGCGAGCACCTGGGCGCCTGTGATCGCCACATCGTTATTCCCTTTCAAAACGGTGGTCGATAGCTGCAATGCCATATCGATACAGTCCTTTAAACTCAATATCTTCACAGGAGGAGCGGCCATGATCCCGGAAGCGGCCATGGTCTTACCGCAAAACAATATCGAAACGGCGGTGAACGCCGGTAGAAGGAGCATTTTTTTATTGATCATTAAGAATGCCTTTTATTATTTATTCTTTAAGAATTTTTTCAGCCTTTAGAATTTAAGTATCCAGCCATACCAGCTTCATTAAGCTTCGCGGCTGTATAACTGTCCTTACATCTGCACCTTCACCTTCTGGTTTTCCTTCAGCTCCGGGCTGACATTAAGACCGATGAGGTCTCCTTTTTGAATGCCGCTGCGGATCGACACGAAAGTGCCGTCATTTTTCCCGACAACGACGGGTTGGTAGTGCAGCTGATGCAGGCTGTCCAGCACCGGCACGAAATACTTTCCGCTCCGGACGACCAGCGCTTCGGCAGGGATGGCTAGGGTCTTCAGATCGGGGGCCGGCACGGTCACCTGCAGATACCCGCCAGGGATAAGCTCTTTTTTCGTATTGGCGACGTCGATCTCCACCAGCATCATCCTTGTCTTGGGATCCAGCTCACCGGCGATACGGGTCACCTTTGCGGCCATCTGCCAGTCGGGACGGTCCGTAGTGGTGATGGTCACCGGATAACCATTATGCAGGAAAGCGGCGTCTATCTGTGGCACGTAGATGTAGATGCGGATCCTGTCGAGCTGTGAGATCGTGACGACAGGCTGGGCGCTGGTCTGTGAATTGGTGGCGTTCTGCACCAGGGCGCCGGGATCGGCAAAACGGGCCGTGATCGTGCCGGAGAAAGGCGCAGTCAGATTCTTATACGCCATCTGCTCCTTCAGGGAAGCAACCTGCGCCTGAGCCATCTTCACCGATGTTTCGGTAGCTTCGGCATCCTCCTTGGAAATATATTCTTTCTGCACGAGCGTCTGGTCGCGCTTGGCGATCTTCTGCTTGTTTTCCAGGTCGGCCAACGCTGCGTTATAGGCCTGGTCCGTCTCAGGGGAGATAATGGTCGCGAGAAGCTGACCTTCCCGAACGTTGTCGCCCTTGTCCACCAGGATCTTGTTCATATACCCGCTGGTCTTGGCATAGAGGGTTGTCGTCTGGTAAGGCCGGGCTTCTCCGATGAAAACCAGCCCTTTGTCGGTAGAGGTAATCCCGGCACGGGTGGCTCTTACGGCGGGGCCTTCCTTGGCCAGCTGGACCCTGTTTTCCGTCTCCCCTGCCAGGGATGACTGCTGCTTCAGGGTCATAAAGGTGAATCCGAAGGCGGCGAGTGCTACAAGAAGTAATCCGCCCACCCAAATTTTCCATCCTGTTTTGTTTGTGTTGCTGCTCATAAATTGCTATTTTTTTTCGGCCTGAGGCCCGTGGTCTTTTTTAATAATGGGCCTTATCCGGCCTGGTTATTTATTCTGGTGTTGTTACGGAGTGATCGGGATGAATGCCGCCATGGGGATGGTCACCAATGTGTACTTCATCATAACGCATCGTTTCCAGGGCGAATTGTTCATCCAGCTTATGCCGTTGCGGTTCTTCCTTGCGCAGCAGGGAGTAGATGACCGGCACGATAAAAAGCGTGACGAAGGTGGCTACGATAAGACCGCCCATTACAGCCCGGCCAAGCGGGGCGTTCTGTTCGCCGCCGGGACCGGTACCAAGAGCCATCGGTATCATACCCAGCACCATGGCCAATGCCGTCATCAGTACCGGACGAAGACGTGTCTTCCCGGCTTCGAGAGCTGCTTCCAGCGCATTCAGCCCTTTCTCCACCCGCACTTCATTGGCAAAGCTCACCAACAGAATGGAGTTGGAAACCGCAATTCCTACCGCCACGATGGACCCCATCAGGGATACCGTATTGATCGTCGTACCGGTGATAGCCAGCATCCAGAGTATCCCGATAAAGGCCCCGGGTACGGCAAAAAGAATGATGAACGGATCGAGCCAGGTCTGGAACAGAACGACCATCAGGAAATAAACCAGGACGATCGACAGGATCAGCCCCAGGCCCAGGGTCTTGAAGGTCTGATTCATCACCTCGGGCTGGCCTCGCAGGAAGAGATGCATGCCCGTAGGCAGCTGGCCGATACCGGCTATTTTCTTTTCTATATCCGACGCCACCGATCCCATATCGCGGCCATCCACATTGGCAGTGATATCCATGACCCGCTGTACCGTATAGTGCGAGATCACATCGTATTCATTTTGAAATTCAGCGGTAGCCAGGTTGCCCAGGGTCTGAGCCTGCGCGATGGGAAGGTCCGTCGGCGAGGAACCGATCGTCTGCATCAGCGAAGCGTTGTTGTTCGTAACAGGCGTATTCATGATGCTGTTCATCGAATTCAGCTGCTGGTAGGGAACTTTCACCGCCACCGTATAGTTGACATTGTTGGTTGGATTGATAAAGAAAGAAGGCGACACCGTCGTATTGGAAGACAGCGCAATCAGCATGGCATTGGCAGCGTCACGTTGTGTCAGCCCCAGCTCCTGCGCCCGCTCACGGTCCACCTTGATCTTAAAGGTCGGATAATCGAGGACCTGTTTGATATTCACATCGGCAGTGCCGGGAATGGTCTTTATCGCCTCTTTCAGCCTGGAAGCCACTTTGTAGGAAGAATCGTAATTGTTGAACATGATCTGAACATCGATAGGCGCCGAGGTCCCGAAATTCAACACCTGGCTCACGATATCTGCTGATTGAAAGTAAATCGTACACCCGGGAAAATTGTCGTTCAGATCTTTACGGATCCGGCGAATATATCCTGCCGTCGGCTGATGCCCGGGCTTAAGAGATATCAGGATATCCCCGTCCATGCTGCTGGTATTGTCCGTCTGTACAAAGCCAAGATTGTAGAACAGCGGCACGCCCAGCATATCATTGATAGAATTGAGATCCGATTGAGGAATGATCTTCTGAATACGGCCTTCGGCTGAGTCGACGAGCCTTTCCGTCTCCTCGATGCGGCTGCCGGAAGGGGCGCGGAAGTGGATCTTCATCATACCGGTGTCGGTCGTAGGGAAGAAGTCCGTCCCGATCACCTTTACCAGGAACAGGGAGATCACCAGTACGCCGAAAACGGCCAGCAGGATCGCAGTCCGGTTCTTCAGACAGTTGTGGAGGATACGGCCATATCTTTCCGTGAACCTGCCGAAACGGCGGTCCCGCCACATATTGAACCGGTAAGAGAACATTTTGAACCGGCCGAACCCTACGGGCACTTCGGTGCCATGATATTCATTAGCCATCAGCATCCGGGCCAGTACGGGAACCAGGGTACGGGAAAGAATATACGATGCCATCATGGACACCACCACAGAGAGCGCCATTGCCTGGAAAAGGTATTTAGAAGGGCCTGTCAGCAGGACGACGGGAAAGAACACGATACAGATGGCCAGGGTAGCCATGAGCGCAGGCACCGCTATCTGCTGGGCCCCGTCGAGGATAGCGATGGTCAATGGCTTGTGCAGCCCGATGTTGCGATGAATATTCTCCACTTCCACCGTAGCGTCATCCACCAGCATTCCGATAGCCAGGGAAAGGCCACCCAGCGTCATAATGTTGAGGGAGTTGCCGGTGAGGTTCAGAAAGATTATCCCTACAAAAATAGACAGCGGGATCGAGGTACAAACGATGACCATGCTGCGCCAGCTGCCGAGAAAGAACATGATCATGATGGAAACCAGGATGGCCCCGATCACCGCTTCATGCAGTACGCTCTCGATCGAATTCTCCACGAACACCGACTGATCAAAGTCGACTTTTAGATCCAGCCCTTCAGGAGCCGTCTCTTTGATCTGGGGGATCATGGCTTTGGCGGCTTCCACCACCATGAGGGTGCTCGCATTGGATTTATTAAGGATGGACAGATAGGCGGCCCGATGCCTGTCTACCCGCACCACATTGGTCTGATCGGCGTAGGAATCCTCGATCCTGGAGACATCGCCGAGATTGACAATCTGTCCATTGACGGATTTGACGGGAATGCCATTGAATTCCTTGACCAGCTCAGGGCTTGAATTCAGTTCCACATTGTATTCCCTGGTGCCGATACGGGCTGTACCAGCAGGAATAATAAGATTGGACGCCTGTAAGGCGTTGAGCAGATCAGAAGGAGAAAGCCCTTTCGCCTCCATTGCTTTGGGATCAGCGTCTATGACGATCTCCCGGGTCTTACCGCCGAAGGGGGCGGGAGTAGAAAGTCCCGGGATAGTGAACAGACGGATACGGATGAAGTTCAAGGCATAGTCGAAGATCTTTGCTTCGGGCAGCGTCTTGCTGGACATAGTGATCTGCGCTACCTGGACGTTGGTGGCATTGAACTGCAGGATGAAAGGCGGCTGAATGCCGGGTGGCATGGAATGCAAAGCCACGTTGGACGTAGCCGACATCTGTGCAATGGCGGCGCCGATGTCGGTACCCTTTTCGAAATAGACCCGCAGCAGGCCAATGCCCGGCTGACACTGTGACTCGATGCGTTCTACCCCGTTGACGGAAGAAGAGATGCCGCGTTCGCTCAGCAACACTACCTTTCTTTCCATGTCAGCGGCGGAAAGGCCGGAATAATTCCAGATAACAGTTACTACCGGAATATCGATCACAGGAAAGATATCCACCATCATGGACCGGATGGACATAATGCCCATGATCATAATTAGAAAGGCCATAACGGCCACGGAATAGGGTCTACGGAGCGCTAGTCTGACAATCCACATATCAGTTAAATATTATATTGAAGGGTAAACAAAGAAATCATAACAGGCGACCGGATCGGCCTGCTATTTAATCGATATGGCAAGATGGTAAAATACCCCGAACGGGGCCGGGTCGGCTGACCGGTCGGATCGATGACCGGGTCAGGCTGGTATCATAAGCGCAGGCGAAGCCAGCGCAGATATAAAGAAGAGAAGAAAAGTCTCATAGGGCCTGTCCGCGCAGACCGACGTCCGCAGGACGGGGAATAAAATCCAAAGATCCCTGCCAGGAAAGCCGGAAAGGGATTTAAATAAGATAAAAAAGGTATAAAAGGCGCCGGCATCTCAGCCTGTTCCGATAAAACTTTATACGTATTATCATTGCGGCGAAGGAACTCTATTTTAACGCTGCTGGTTGCCCCGCGATTGGTGAAATGACTGGTGGCAGTAGCAGGCTTGCCCGATCTGTCAAAACGAAGGACCAGGAATTTCTTAACAGGACAGGAATAGAGAAGGACGAAACAAAGGCCTATTGTTATCCAGCCTATCTTTTTCAACCTTAGTCCGATTAGTGATCGATCTTGCATTTGAATACAAAACTACCGGGAAAAGGACACGACATTTGTAATCCATTTGTTAATGAAGGGAATTTTAATCGGTTACTAATGTAACGGCCCGCTGTTCAGATGACTCCTTTTTCCCATATCTTTAGCCAATGTTTTTGCCAATGCCATCTTCGGAGCGCTGATGTCTGTGCTTTTTATAAAGAACAGGGCTGTTAAGAAAATATGATTTTTCTTTATATTTGTTCACTCGTATGAACCAACTTATCCTTACCAGGTCACAAGCCAGAAAGATCATCCTCCACGCGGCAGGACTTTCTCAACGGGCGCAGTTTGGAAAGGGCCGCGAGGCGGTCTACAAACTCATCGACCATCTTGGTTTTATTCAGATTGACACCAATTATACCGTTGAGCGTGCCCATCACCATGTCATTGCCTCCCGCGTGCCTGACTATAAACTGGAATGGCTTGACGAACTCCGGGCGGATGGCAGGATCTTTGAATTCTTCACCTCCGATTCAGGATACCTCCCCATGCACGATTTCCGCTTCTCACTGCCGGTGAAGGAAAGTTTTCTATCCGGTAGAAAAACCCTGACGCAGGCCGAGATCAATCTCATGAACAGGGTGCTGGACAGGATAACACGCGAAGGGCCGCTGATGGTAAAAGATTTTGAAAATGACCGGATGGAGGCAAGTTCAGGCTGGTGGGATTGGCGCCCGTCCAAAGTGGCGCTCGAGCGGTTGTACCTGGACGGAAGACTGATGACCACGCGAACGAAAAGTTTCCAGAAAGTGTATGATCTGCCTATGAATATCATTCCGGATGATATTGACAGGATGGAACCGACGCCAGCCGAATTTGCAAGGCACGTTATTCTGCGCACATTGAAATCCCTGGGTATCGCCTACGCAAAAGAGATGGCCTGGCGCGCCCATTACGTGAAGAACAATTTGATAAAAATGGAGCTGGCAAAACTTGTAGAGGAGGGAGAAGTTTGCCTTGTTATGATCGAAGGTCTTAAAACCGCTCCCCTCTACATGTTACCCGGCTATAAAAATAAAAAGATCCGGCTGTCCGATGAGGCATTTATTCTTTCGCCATTCGACGTACTGAATGTCTTCAGGCATCGCCTAAAGGATTTTTTTGACTTTGACTACCAGATTGAATGTTTTGTCCCCCAGGCAAAGCGGAAATACGGATATTTCTCATTACCTGTACTCATAGGCGACACTTTTGTCGCCAGAATGGATTCAAAGGCCGATCGCAAACAAGCCGTACTAATTATCCACAATCTGCACTTCGAGACGGTGAAGCTCAGCAAAACGATGGTCGTCAGCATTATTGATGCCATCAAAACATTTGCCAGATTCAATCAGTGCCAGGATATTACTATTAAAAAATCAAATAATAAGCAGCATCTTAAAGCTATAAAGGAGGGACTCTGATCCGTGGCTCACGGTGGTGCGTTTCCGTAACCTCGCAAAATCCCAACTCATCCCTACTAAACCCTTTTGCTCCAAAAGCTACTTGGCAATCCCCCAAACATTTTGTTCCTTTGGCCCCAAAACCAACTATCAAAATCAATACCGAAAGCCATAAATCACTTCCATTGAGTGACAAACCCACATATACCATTACCCTAAAAGAAATAGAGACCAATCATGCTGGCGTATCCGAACTCCTGAAATTCTACTCATGGGCACGTCAATACAGATATGCCGGTATTCAGCTCAACATATCTCCCTGCAACTCTATGGACGCCAACTTATCCGCCCTTCTCCTTGCCATCGTTCACAAGCTTAAGACAGAAAATAAAGTCTTTGTTTTTCTCATAACGGCCGATCACATGAACGTTTTTTTGAGGAACGGCCTGATCGCTCACCTGGCTGGAAAAGGCAACATCAATCCATACACCGATTACCGCGAATCCACCATACCCTGCACCTCCTTCGACACAACTGATGATGAAGGCTTTTGTGGTTATATCCGGAAGGACTTTTTTGGCCATCGCGGAATGGATCAAATAAAATCAACCACCAAAATCACCCTCGCTACCCATTTCGAAGAGATTTTCGTCAATGTACTCCAGCACGCCAACACTTCGTATCCCGTATTTACCTGCGGCCAGTACTTCCCCGAAAGAAACGTGCTGAAATTCACCCTTGTAGACCTGGGGGAAGGATTTTTAAAGAAAATTACCGAAAAAACCAATGGCGAAGTCGCCTCCAATAACGCCGCCATCCTCTGGGCTACCTACAACCTGAATACGACCAAAGACATAAAGACATTCGGTCCGGGGGGCACCGGTCTTAAAGAATTGAAAAAATACTGCGCCGAAAACGATGGATCTCTGCATATCTGTTCAGGGGACGGATATGTTAACTTCATAAAGGACAGGACATTAGAGCATCATTTAACACAGCCGCTGCCCGGCTCTCTGATTAATTTGATCTTCCGGAAACTATAAATTCCCGTATATTTATACCACCTTTTTTATTACTTTTACCACATGCAAGCCGTTAAATTAATCGATATCATCCGTTCCAAATCTGCGGTTTCGCCCAGGACAGGTGTGTTGGCGTACGATTTTGTTGCCTCGGAATTGTCCCAAAATCGTCCCATACGGCTCAGCTTTGAAGGCATCGAAGATTTGACCTCCGCGTTCTGCAATTCCTTTATCGGCAAACTCTATATGAATTTCGATCCTGCCGTGCTGGATTCCCGGTTGCAGATCGATGGCATAGCTGTTGACCATATCTGGTACAAAAAGATCCAAAGCGCCCGGCTCTTAGGCACTAATGAAAATGCCAGGGATCTCCACAATGAAAATCTTGCGGAAGTCATTATATCATAATGCCACTGCCCAATATTTACAACCTTTACCACAAGCCTGACGTCCAATCCGCCAGCTATTTTGTCGACGCCAACGTCTGGATCTATTCTCTTCAAAATTTTGACGACCTCAAACCCTGGGAAGACCGGTATTACCAGTTCTTTTTTGATATCGTCGACAGCCCCCTGGACCCAAGGCCGCAGATCTTGATGCCGACTATCCTGCTATCCGAAATCATCAATACCTATCTGAGGAAATTTGCCATACCCGAGTACCGTCTGGCCAATTCCATTCCTCCTGCGGTTAGCACGGATTTCAAAAAAGATTACAGGCCGACACAGCACTATAAAGACAGCTTTGAGAAAATAATGGACGACATTAGCGGCCTTCATGCCGCCATTAAGTACGTAGACGATGGCTATATCAACACCCGATCCATTTTACTCAACAAATCCATCGGCATTTTCGACTATAACGACTACCTCTATTACTCCCTTTGCAGCGAGCTAAACAAAAGTGAGCGGGTCATCTTGTTGACAAACGACAGCGATTTCCAAATCACCGACCTGGAAATTATCACCGCCAACAAAACCCTTCTATCCTTATAATGATCCAGGTTTCGTTCCGGCATCGTCAGTAAAAATTTGATCGTAATCCCCGTCATCACAATAACTCAACCACCTTATGCTTCGCGATAAATCCCGGATCGATATCGACCCCCGATCCGGGGCCTGTGGGAACCTTGATCTTACCATTCTCCAGCTTCAGCGAAGACGTCTTGCACTCATGAGGTATCTTCGCATACCCCTTGAACTCGATGTGAGCGCCGGCATTAGGAACAGTCGACATGAAATGCATCATATAAATAAAGCCAAACCCATCCGTCAGATGCGGCGTACACGGCTTACCCATCAGCTCCGCCATGCGCGCCACCCTTGTCGAACGCAGCATACCGCCGAAATAATACTGGTCGGGCTGCACTACGTCCAGCCCCTCATGGGCCATATACCACCGGAATTCTTCAATACCATGCTGCTGCTCGCCCCCCGCAATGGGTATCGATACGGCGTCCTTCACCTGCTTAGTCCTCTCCAGCCAGTCATATTGAACAGGCTCCTCAAAGAAAGCATACTTATATTCCGCCAGTAATTTGCCCACCCGGATGGCATCCTCTACCCCATAATACCCGTTGGCATCGGCATAGAGGGTCATCTTGTCACCGAATGTCTTACGCATCAGCGGAATGATCTGCTCTGTCCTGTTAGGCGGCCCCTGGGCATCGAGATCCTTGAACATGAACATCAACGCCCCCACCTTGATCTTCACCGCTTCGGCCTTACTCTCTTCGACCGCCTGTTTGATAAGCGCCAGCGATTCATCGAGAGATTTCTCCCGGAACTCCGTGGCCTGGTATAAGCCAATATGCGTGTTGTGGATCGTGCCGATCAGCTCCCCCATAGGTTTACCGGCTATGCGGCCCATCATGTCGAGAATAGCAAATTCGATCGTAGCCACCGGTATACCCAGCCCGTATCCCTTGAGGCGGTAATTGAGATGGTAGATATACGCCTTGTCCATCAGCGCATCGAGCCTGCGGGCATCCTGGCCGATGAAGAACGGCTGCAGACAGTTCACGAAAATAGGATACAGCAACCGCATGTCGCCATGGGCCACGCCATAACCTTCGGCGCCATCTTTGGAACGTACATGACAGATGTAAGATTTTTCGAACCGCAGCAGCTCCAGCGTTTCAATGATTACCGGGTTGGGAAACAGCTCCTGCTTAAAAATAGGTTTTGCCAGCACAGCATCGAGCCGGTCGTACCGGTCCTGCAGCTGATCGCGCTCGTTTTTGTTTGCCGGGCCCTGATCGCTTGTTTCCCTGGTTGCCGGAGACTTACAAAAAGGTAAGCTGACAGCTGCCGCGCCAAGACCGCCGGCCAATACGTTGGAAATGAATGTACGTCGGTTATCTGCCATGATATTGTTTTTTAGAGGTGATTGGTTCGTCTTTATGTTACAAGTGATAGGCCCTTCTTCGATTTTTCGTGCTTAGTCTAACACTACATAATTAGTCTATCCCTGCGTAATTGGTTTAACGCTACGTTTATACCCCATCTGCCCTTATTTGACGCCCCGCAGCTCATACCAAACCAAATGTGTAATACAACCCAATAATAAAAAAAGCAGCACACACCTTCAGCAGTGTCAGCATGAAAATATTCTTATAAGACTGCCGGTGCGTCAGACCGGTAATGACCAGCAGCGTAAGCACAGAGCTGTTGTGCGGCAGCGTGTCCATCCCGCCGCTCGCCATGGAAGCCACCCTATGCAGCACTTCGTTGGGAATTCCCTGCGCCGCAGCCTTCGCAAGAAAAGAGTCCTTCATGGAAGCAAGCGCGATACTCATCCCGCCCGAAGCCGAACCGGTGATACCGGCGAGCGTGGTGACTGCAACCGCCTCATTTACCAATACATTGCCGAACGCCGAAGCCATCCCCTTTTCAATGATCTTAAACCCGGGAAGGATCGCTATCACCGCTCCAAATCCATACTCCGATGCCGTATTCATCGCCGCCAGCAATGCGCCGCCGATGGAAATATTAATATCTTTTTTGAGATTCTTCCTCACATGCGTGAACCGGAACAGCAATATGGAGATGATCCCCGCCACAATGGCCGCTGATACACTCCACACGGGAATAAAAGGCCGCAGGTCTAGTCCCGAACCACCCTCTAATCCAAACGCAGGAAAACTAAACGCCTTCCCATACCACTTATCCAGCAGCGTAGTGAACAGCTTGTTGCACACAACCACGATCACCAAAGGCAATATGGCCAGCAACACTGGCGGCAGCTGTTCCCCGGCAATTTTCTCCGGCTCATTGATATGATGAGCGCCATATCCCTCCATTCCCGCCGCCGCCTTCCTTTTTTGCCACTGCAGGTAGATCAATCCGGTGATGAAAATGAACATACCGCCGCAGAAGCCCAACCAGGGCGCAGCCCAGGTCGTAGTGTTAAAAGCGCTCGTTGGAATGATGTTCTGGATCTGCGGCGACCCCGGAAAAGCATCCATCGTAAAGGTAAAGGCGCCCAGCGCTATCGTTGCAGGTATCAGCCGCTTGGGAATGTCGGCGGACTTAAACAGGTCGGCCGCAAACGGATACACGGAAAAAGCCACCACGAACAGGGACACCCCTCCGTACGTCAATATAGCTCCCACCAGCACGATGGCCGGCATAACATTGCCCGCACCGAAAACCCTGATGACCGCCTGCGCTATAGACCCTGCCATACCACTGACTTCCGTGAGCTTTCCAAATACAGCGCTCAGCAGGAAAACAGGAAAGAACAATTTGATAAATCCCACCATTTTTTCCCCGAACACCGAACTGTATACCGGCATGGCAAGATAAGGCTGCGTCAGTAATACCGCCAGCAATGCGGCGATCGGCGCAAACAATATCACAGGATACCCCCTGTAAGCTGCGAAGATCAGGAACGATAATGCTATCAATATGACCACTATATTCATCAGTCCGATTCAGTTATATTCATCTGCGTTCTCCATCATTGCATCTCACATTATTCACTTCACATTATTGCGCCGGCACATGCCCGTAACGCCTTACCCGCAACGCAGCCTGTTCACGATGTCCCATAAACCCTTCCAGCTTACAGAGGCGCATCGCATATTCCCCTACGAGCGCGCTGGCCTCCTTCGTGCATTTCTGATATGTGCAGGTCTTTAAAAATTTTCCTACCCACAACCCGCCCGTGTAAGTAGCAGCGTTCTTAGTAGGCAGAATATGATTCGTCCCGATCACCTTGTCTCCATAAGCTACATTTGTCTCCGGACCAAGGAACAGGGCGCCGTAGTTTTTCAGTCTGTTCAGGAAGAATTCCGGGTCCCGGGTCAACACCTCCACATGTTCGTAAGCCAGCCTATCTGCTTCAACCACAGCCTCCTCTTCACTTTCCACCAATAAGATCATCCCATTGTCCCGCCAGGCGACGCGGGCCACATCGGCAGTAGGCAATATGCCGAGCTGTCTTTCTATTTCCACGAGGGTCTCCTCCGCAAGCTGGCGGGAGGTAGTGATCAGCGCCCCCGGTGATGTCGGCCCATGCTCCGCCTGCCCTAAAATATCGCAGGCCACCATTTCCGCATCGGCTGTTTCATCGGCGATGATCAGCACTTCGGTAGGCCCGGCAAACAGGTCGATCCCCACCCGGCCGAACAGCTGCCTTTTGGCCTCCGCTACGTAAGCATTTCCGGGTCCTACAATCATATTTACAGCCGCCATCGTCTCCGTACCCACCGCCATCGCCACCACAGCCTGCACTCCGCCGAGAATATAGATCTCATCAGCCCCGGCCATCTTCATAGCCGCCACTGTTTCGGCGGGTATCCCGCCCCTAATAGGAGGCGTACACGCAATCACTCTCTCCACACCGGCCACCCTGGCGGTGATAATGCTCATGTGAGCGGAAGCGATCATCGGATACCGCCCTCCGGGTATGTAACATCCCGCGCTGCTCACCGGAATATTCTTATGGCCCAATATTACCCCGGGAAGGGTCTCCACCTCTATATCCGAAATAGACTCCCGCTGCCGGCGCGCAAAATTGCGGATCTGCCTTTGCGCAAATCGGATGTCTTCGATAACGCCGGCCGGCAGAGAAGCTATCGCCTCGTCGATCTGCCCGTCCGTGAGCCGGAACGAAGACGGCGACCAGTTGTCGAACCGTTCGGAATATTTCCGTACCGCAATATCCCCATTGGTCCGGATGTCCTCAATGATCCCTTCCACAATATCCCGCACTTTACGGTCTTCGTCCTGTTGCTGCGCACCGCTTTTTCCCCATTTGATATATGTCGTCAAAGCCTTTGTTTTTAATGTTCGTAAATGAATAGGCTGTACCCAAATGGTCAGCCCTTTCCAATCTTTATGAATGCTCAGCTCTTCCTCACCTTTATGAAAAGTTTTTTAACCATATCGCTCCCATCTGCCCTGATACCCGGACGGTGGGCTTCCTCCGTCGTGATAATAAAGAACACCCCGGGTGTCGCGACATAATAACTTCCTTTCGCGGAATAACCAGCCAAATCACGGGCGCTGTCATATTGCCTGACTACCTTAGCCTGAGCGAGCGGAATAATGCCGATCTTCTCCTTGCCGCTGATCACATAATGGATATCCTCGAAATTTCGGTGGGATTCCCACGTAGTGGTGTCGTCGACGTTTTTCGGCGGCCCCAGCGTGATCACGGCATACACATCATCCCCGTCGACAGGATATCTTCCCGGCTTCAACGTGGAGAAATCGGTGTTCTTAAGATAGGCAAATGCCTTGTCCCACCGCGATGGATTGGCATGGTACTGCCTGGCAAACTCTACCATGTTAACCGGAGGAGCGGGTTGAAGTCCAGCGTTGACAATCGTCTTTGATGCAGCATTTGAAGCCGTATCCGCGGATTCATCTTCCAGCTCACGGCCGAAGGCATCATATTTCTTTTTGGAGGGCGCCCCGCTCCCACCCTTAAACCAATCCATGCCGGCAAACCATTTTGCAGCCTTTTCCCGGGTCCAGCCCTGGTCAGCTTGAGCATGAACATCCAGGGGAGCAAAATCGATACCGGCGAAGACGGCGATAACGGCGAGCTGATAAATTATTCGTTTCATCCTTACAAAATGTCTTTTATCCCGCGTCATAATGTCTTTTTTTATTTGTCTACACTTTTGCAGCATCTTTCACCGCACGACCCGCCGCATCCAGGTTAGCCAGCATCATTTCAGAATACTTGCGCGAAAAGATCACGCCATCGGGTTTGGCCTTGAAGGCGGCCATGGTAGCGGCGTAGGTATCTTCGGGAGATGCCTTTCGGCTGTGAGCCTCCGTCGGAATGCCAATGTCGATGCCCGGCAGCACCTTGCATTTCCCTTTCACGCCGGCGATCGCACGGGCGGTCTCCCGGTATACGTAGTCGGGTGAAAACCCTGCGGCGGGAAGTTGATCCAGCGAAGCCTCGTTGCCATAGTTCAACAGGTGATTGTTGAACCGCATGAGCTCTTCGGCAGGCACGTCCCGGAAAATAGATGACTGGATATTCCGGATGAAATTCGCATAACGTTCCCCTGCGCAGTTATTGTACACGACGACCTTGAGCAGATCGGTCATTGATGCCAGCGCTTCATAGTTACGACCGGCCCGGTAGAAAGGATTCCAGGAGTTTACGTGTTCTATATGGAATCCTACCTGCAGGTTCTTGTTGACGGCCTTTATAGCATCCCTGACGTCTTCCAATATTCTATGTTTACCGTAGTCGAATAACTGCTGGTAGGCAAGAATTTCGGGATATTGTAACATCAGCCGTTGAAATTCGACATAATATCCGTCGGAAGGACGTTCGTTCCTAAGGGAGCGTTGAACAAGCTCGTCGAGCTTATGGTAACCTTCCTTTGCCCTTTCGAAGTTGATCCCCCTTTCCTGTGCCGTCCTTTTATGATCGTCGCAGAAACAAGTGACGTGGGAGGAAGAAAAACTCTCCGAGTGGGTGGCGCCAACGGCATTGATGAGCGGGCCATTGCGTTCATTGAAGAACATGATCCCATCGATATCGTAGGAAGAGGCAATGTCGGTGACCACCGCCTTCCAGAACTCGCGCACATCCGGCCTGAAAAAACAGATGGTCTTTTTATGCTCTCCCTGCAGGTCGATCTCGACGAAATCCTTAAGCTGGGTAGCCAGGAGATCTTCGGGATATCCCCAGGTGTCGAGGACATTGGCGAAAACCTTAATGCCTTTTTTCTTTGCGACGGGAATGACACGCGCCAGCACGTCTACGCCGCCAGCGCCAAAGTCGGGAGCGATCATCGTGTCGCCTTTGATGGCAGTCTTATCGTAAAATTTGGCATGAGGTGTTGCATAAAAACCGCCGTGATACGTCTTCTCGTCGGACTCCTGTGAGCCATGGTCCGGGAACGGCTGTCCTGGCATCTGGCGTCCGTTGAGCCCGCGGTCATAGCAAAAGGTGCTCATGAAAATGGCGTTGACCCCGGCGCGTTGCTGCAGGATGTCCAGCACTTTCTCGACACCTTCGTCCATGAAGGAGACGGCGCCCAGCTGGATGCCTATCAGCTTATCGCCGGCAGCTTTTGTTTTGTCATCAAAGGCCAGCGTAGCCATCGGCGCCGCAGCTAATGCGGCAGCCAGCGCACCGCTGTTCTTAAGAAAATTCCTGCGGGAGGGATTGGCGGCGCCTGTAAATATCTTTTGTACTTTATTTTTTTTCATGACCCTGTTTTTTATGGGACCTAATGTTTGAATCTTTTAAAACGTCCTGCATGTTATTGATCCATCCTGCATGTTACCCTTTTAACCCTTCGCGGATGGCACGGCCGGCCGCATCCAGGTTGGCCAGCATCATCTCGGAATATTTCCTGGAGAGGATGACACCGTCACCGCCGGCTTTAAGCGCCGCCAGCGTCGCCTTGTAAGTATCATCAGGTGAGGCAAAACGGCTGGTCTTCTTTATAGGGATATTCACGTCGATCCCGGTGAGTATCTTACATTTTCCCTTCGACCCTTCCATGGCACGGCGCGTTTCACGGAATACATAGTCCGCTGAAAGGCCGTCGGCGGCCAGCTGGTCGAGCGGAGCCTCCTCCTTGCCATAGTTCAGCAGGTGATTGTTGAACCGCATCAGCTCTTCCAGCGGCACGTCCCTGAACATGGTCGAACCAATGGTCCTGATAAAACTGGCGTATCGTTCGCCGCCGGCATTGTTGTAAGCCACCACCTTGAGAAAATCCGCCCTCGTGGCGAGATCCTCGTAGTCCCGGGTAGCCCGGTAGAACGGATTGAAAGAATTTTCGTGTTCGATATGAAAACCAACCTGCAGATTCTTATTGACCGCCTTCACCGCCTCTTTGACATCCCGGAGGATCTCGTGTTTTCCAAGATCAAAGATCTGGTGATAGGCCACGACCTCAGGATAGTTCAGGATCAGGCGCTCGAATTCCACATAGTAGCCGTCTGTAGGACGGGTGCCTTTCAACGTTTGCTGAACAAGGATATCCAGCCTGCGGAACCCCTCCTTTACCCGCTCGAAATCGAGGTGGTGCGCCTCGGCTGCCCGCTTGTGATCGTCGCAGAAGCAGGTGATGCGGGAAGCATGGAAACCTACGTCGAAGTTGGCCCCGATAGTGTTCGTAAGCGGTCCGTTCCGTTCGTTGAAAAAAAGAATGCCATCGATATCATAAGAAGAGCTGAGGTCGGTGACAACGGCTTTCCAAAACTCCTTGACATCGGGCTTATAAAAACACATCGCCTGCCCCTTGTTGCCGGAGAGATCGACCTCCATATAATCAGAGATATTCTTCCGTACGTCATCCGGGTAATCGAAACTGTCGAGCACCGATGCAAACACCTTAATGCCCCTTTTCTTCGCGGCGGGGATGACCTTTTGGAGGATGTCGGAGTTTATCCCGTAATCGGGAGCCTTCATCTTATCCCCCTTTATCGCCGTATTACCATAATACTTAGCATGTGGGGTGGCATAGTTGCCGCCATGATAGATATTTTTATCCGATTCTGCAGGGCCATGGTCGGGGAAAGGATGTCCCGGCATCTGACGTCCGTTGAGACCTCGGTCATAACAGAAAGTGCTGATGAAGATCGTATTTACCGCCCCCCGCTTCTGCACGATATCCAGTACCTTATCCACTCCCTCGTCGTAGAACGAGGCGGCGCCGATCTGAATACCGATCATTTTTTCAGATGCACTGCCAACTTTATCCCCGGCGGCAAAAACCAGCGGCGAAGAAGCAAGGGCGACGGCCGCAGCAGAGCTCTTCTTAAGGAATTGCCGGCGCGAGGGCGACGCGGCCCCCAGGTTTATTTTCTTTATTGGTGTCCTCTTTTTATTCATCTGGCAATCTTTAATTTTAAAATATCAGGTTTATATCGGTCTGGTCATTTCGCCTTCGCAGCGTCGCGCATGGCGCGCCCGGCAGCATCTACATTTCCAAGCATCATCTCCGAGTATTTCCGGGAAAGGATGACTCCCTGGGAACCGGATTTCATCGCGGCTATGACAGCGGCATAAGTGTCTTCCGGGGACGCCTTCCGGCTACCCTCCGCAGTCGGGATGTTGACATCGATGCCTGCCACCACCTTGCTCTTTCCCTTCACACCTGCGATGGCGCGTTGCATCTCGCGGAAAACATAGTCCGGGGAAAGGCCCGCCGTTGCCAGTTGGTCGAGCGGAGCCTCGCCGGTATAATTCAGAAGATGATTATTCATGCCCATCAGCTCTTCCAATGGTACGTCCCTGAACATCGTGGACCCTATATTACGGATAAAATTGGCATATCGCTCACCGCCACAGTTGTTGTACACGACGATCTTCAGAAAATCTGCTCTGGCCGCCAGCTCCTCGTAGTTACGGGTAGCCCTGAAAAACGGGTTGAAAGAATTTACATGCTCTATATGAAACCCCACCTGTATATCTTTTTTACCTGCCTTGGCAGCCGCGGATACATCTTCCAGCACCTGGTGCTTGCCCATGTCGAACAACCTGTCCCATGCAACGATCTCAGGATACTGTAACAGCAGCCGCTCGAATTCAACATAATATCCGTCCGACGGCCGTTGACCTTTCAAAGAGGCCTGGACAAACTTTGCCAGCTGCATATATCCTTCTTTCGCACGGCCGGCATCTATGCCGTGGCGTCTGGCTTCAGCGATATGATAGTCACAGAAACAGGTGACCCGGGTTGGCTCTATGGATTGGAAATGACTGGCCCCAAGCGCATTCAGCAGGGGGCCATTCCTCTCATTGAACAGCATGATGCCGTCGATATCATAGGATCGGACAGTGTCGGTGACCAGCGCCTTCCAGAATTCGCGCACATTGGGGTTGAAAAGGCAAAGGGTATTGCTCTTCCTCCCCATCAGATCGACTTCAAGGCATTCGGACACCCCGGGAACCTCCGTATGCCATTGGTCCTCCAGGCAGCAGACCAGCTTCATATTCCGTTTTTTTATGGAGCCCGCAACGGCCGCCAGAACGTCGAACTTGCCGAGGTCCGGCGCATGTGGTACTTTAATGACCGTGTTGCTATAATATTCCGGGTGCGGAGTAGCATAGTTGCCGCCGTAGAATGTCTTTTCGTCGGACTCCTGCGATCCGTGATCGGGAAATTTTACTCCTGGCATCTGTCTTCCGGCCAGCCCCCTGCCATGGGTGAAGGTGGTGAGACATACCATATTTGCCGCGGCCTTCTCCTGAAAAATATCCAGTACTTTTTCGACACCTTCGTCGACAAAAGAAACGGCGCCTGCCTGTATTCCCGTGATGACGGAATGTTGATCTCTGTTGACATTGTCAGTAGTCATGTATATTCCTGATTTGAAAATTGAGCTTTACTCTCTAATCCCCCCACCCCGGATTCTGACTCAGGATGTTTTTATCGTTCACCACCTGGATCTGCGTAAGCGGTATGGGGAAGAGCACCATATAGTCCTTCATCCCCAGCGATTGTAATGTTTGGTAAGCCAGACCGGTCCTGATCAGGTCAAACCACCGTTGTCCTTCGAAAGACAATTCCCTGCGACGCTCAAGATAGATCGAATCCCGGAGATCAGACTGGTTCATCGACGTATAGGTGGAGACTCCTGCTCTGCTCCTGATCAGGTTGAGCCAGGTTATCGCCTCGCCGGACTTGTTATTCTCGTTCAGCGCCTCGGCCAGCATCAGCACTACGTCGCCATAACGGATGACTTTCCAGTTGGCCTTGCTGTCCCCAAAGAAGGCGGTAGGAGTGATATATTTCATTGTCATGGTCTTGGCGCCGGCGCTCCCGGCCAGTGACTGATAAACGCCGTTGTTGTCGACAAAACCCCTGGAGGCTGTGATAGGCCCTCTTACATCCGCAGGTTCAAAGATATTGAAAAGAGCATTGGAAGGGGTATACGTATCACCGGTGCCGCCAAAGACCTGGAAGAAATTCACAGCAGGGGTAAAGCGTGGGAAAAATTCATTGGTGAATTGGCTCCCCGCCTGTATATTCGACTCATATTCGATATCGAAGATGTATTCGCTATGGTGCTCATCTTTGGCATAGTTCCAGAGGTCGGCATAATTGGGAAGGAGAGAATAACCCATCGTGGTAACCTTTGTCAGGGTAGTCTCTGCATTAGCGAAGTCCTTTTTGGTCAAATAGGCTTTACCCAGCATTGCCGTAGCCGCCCCGCTCGTAGCCCTTCCCAAGCTGGCGCCGGAGTAACTGGTAGGGAGCGCCCCCGCTGCATCCTGAAGGTCCTTTATAATTACATCGGTGTAAATATTATCCACTTTCGTTCTAGGGATCTTCATCGCCGCATCATCGGAGATGGTGGTGGTTACTTCAGGCACATCGCCAAAGACACGCACCAGATCGAAATAACATAAGGCTCTCAGGAACTTGGCCTCACCGATGTATTGATTCTTATTCGTCACCACACTGGGGTCTGCGTTGGCAATTTTGTCGAGCACAGCGTTGACGCGGGAAATGATCCCATAGTAATTGCCCCAGGAACTGAGAAAAAAGGCCTCATTGTTCTGGTAGGTGAAATTATCCAGCCGGAGGGTAATGTCGTCGGAGGGCCACTGATGTACGGCGTCTTCGCAGGTGAGGTCGAACTGCCAGAATACCTGGTACTGGTCTCTCAGCAGGCTGTAGGCGCCTACCAGCGCATCGCTGAAGTCCTTATCCGTCCTGTAGAGCGCATCCGTACTGACCGAGGAGACGGGCTGCAAATCGATGAATTTCTTGCTGCAGGACATTACTGTCAGTGTAGTCAATGCCGCGATGTATAATATCTTATTCATTGTTAAAATCCTTTTGTTAAACAGTTAACATTAGAAACCTAAGCTTACACCCAGTACAAAAGTCTTTGGAAGAGGATAGTCGTTGAAGTCCACACCCGGGTTCAATGGATTGCCGCTATTGCTGACATCCGGGTTAAAGGATACCACATTTTTGCTAACCGTAATGGCATTCGTAGCATTGACAAAGATCCGTCCAGACTTGAGCTTTATCCTTTCCATCATTTCAGCGGGAAGTACATATGCCAGTGTAATATTATTGACGCGCATGAACGATCCGCGGTCCAGGAAACGATCGCTTATCGCACGGTTGTTACCCGTAGGAGAATTGTTGGGTCTGGGTGTCTTTCCATCTCCGGGATCGCTCTCCGACTTCCAGTAATTCAGCTGGGTCGCCAGTTGCGATACGCGGCTGCCCCGGGTGTTCTCCTGTCCTACCGCGGCCATATTCAACACCTGGTTGCCATATGTTCCCTGCAGGGTAAAGCTGAGGGTGAATTGCTTGTACGACAGGTTGTTGGTCATGCCGTAGTAAAATTTGGGATAGGGATTGCCCATAATGGTCTGGTCGTTGTTGTCGATCTTGCCGTCATGGTTGACGTCTACGAACTTCACATCGCCAGGATGAGAGACTGCAGCTGTGCCGGCGCCAAAGATGGGATTCTTTGTAACATCATCCGCGTTGCGGTAGACTCCATTTGTCAGGAATCCGTAGAACATGCCGATGGGCTGGCCTACCATAGTTACGTTGGAATAAGAATAGATGGGGTTGCCGCTTGGGCCCAGCTTGTTCACCTTGTTACGATACTGTGAGAAGTTGATCGCCGTCGTCCACTGAAAGTCTTTGCCCTTAACGTTCACGGTATTGACGGAGATTTCAAAGCCTTTATTCTGCACCTCGCCGATGTTCTTCAGGGCCGTATAGAATCCCGTAATGACGGGGATGTTTACGTTCAGCAACAGATCCGTATTCCTGGACTCAAAATAATCGGCAGTGATGCTGACCCTTCTTTGAAAGAAGCTGGCATCCAGGCCGAAGTTGGTAGCCTTCTGCTTCTCCCAGGTCAACGACGGGTTGGCCAGCAAGGCAGGGGAGAAACCCGACGAAGCAGCGTTATTCAATACATACCGGTTGTAGTTGATGGTGGCGTATTGCTGATAGTTGCCGATATTGTTGTTACCGGTCTGGCCATAGCTGCCCCGCAGCTTCAATTCACTCAGCCAGGATACACTCTTGAGGAATTTTTCATCGGATATCCGGTAAGCCAGCGCAACAGATGGAAACCAACCGTATTTATTCGCTTCACCGAAGCGGGAGGATCCATCCGTACGAATAGAGGCGGTAATATAATATTTGCTGTCATAGTTGTAGTTGACCCTGAACAGATAGGAGATCAGCGACCATTCCGAGACGTCGGATGAACCACCTGTCAGCAACCCGCTGGTAGCGCTAAGGGTAGGAACCAGGTTGTTGGGGTATTGGTTACTGGTCAGCCAGTTGGACTCCACTCTGTCTTTCTGGACGGTATACCCCGCAAGAGCAGCTATGTTATGTTTGGAAATTGTTTTGTGATAGTTGGCGGTGTATTCCGTCAGCCAGTTGACATCCAGCGCTGTACTGTCCGTGCCATTGGCTATGTTAGGTACGAAATCGCCCGTGTTGGACAACGCGGCCAGGGAAGGGACGAAACGCATGTGGTGTATGTTTTGCAATGTGCTGCCGAATAACACATTCAACGACAGGTCGTCGGTGATCTTGTATTCTGCACTGACATTCCCCAGCACTCCTATAGTGGTTCTCTTATTGGTCACGTTCTGCACATAGGCGAGCGGATTGGCTTCAGGAGAGGAGACAGTGGAAGAATACTGATAATAGTCTCCTGTTGCAGTCTTTATCGGCAGAAAGGTGGGCCATAACTGCGCCATGTTGATGGGACTCGCGGAAATATAATAGGTATAGTCCGTCGGGGAGCTTTCATCCATTACATTGCCTTTCGTATAGGAGGGATTGAGATTAGCCTTTACAGATAATCTTTTAGACAACTTCGCGTCGACGTTCGCCCTGAAGGAATATCTCGAAAAATCTGTGTTGCGCACAATGCCGTCCTGGTTGAGAAATTCGCCGCTCAGTCCGTAGCGGACTTTCTCGCTGCCGCCATAGGCGGATAGCGTGGTCTGCGAAATGCCTGCGGTGCGCATCAGCGCCTTCGTCATCCGGCTGTCTGTCTTGTCGCTGCCGTTGAGAATGTTCATCACCACCGGTGGTACGGGGCTGGACCATGTGGTAGGATCGCCGGATACGTCATGGCCGCCGTCCGTGTTCGCATTCCGGAAGCCATCGAGGGCATCCTGGGCCAATTGTTTCGAATTCATCAATTGGGGAATACGGGTTATAGATTGCAGACCATAAGAGGTTTCGATATTGACAACGCTGGAAGTGGCGGATCCGTGTTTGGTATTGATGATGACAACTCCGTTGGCGCCGCGCGAGCCATAGATGGCTGTTGCAGAGGCATCCTTGAGGATGTCCAGGCTTTCGATGTCACTGGGATTCAGCGTCTGGATATTATCCGTGGGAAAACCGTCCACTACATACAGCGGGTCGGTTCCGGCCGAGATACTTCCGATACCCCTGATCCTGATCTGAGGGGCCGACCCCGGCTGACCGGATACCGACTTCACCTGCACACCCGCTACCTTTCCCGACAGGGCCTGGTCGACCCGTGTTACTGAGAGATCGGCGATGTCTTTGCCGGATACGGTGCCTACCGAGCCTGTGAGATCCTTTCTTTTCTGCGTACCATATCCCACCACCACCACCTGGTTAAGGGAGGAATTATTTTCTTCCAATATAATATTGAATATCGACCTGTTCCCTACGGGCACCTCCCGCGAGGTGTACCCGACATAGGAGAACACGAGGGTCGCACCTGTGGGAGCGTTGATGGAGAATGACCCGTTACCATCGGTGGTGACGCCCTGGCTGGTGCCTTTTACCATTACACTGATGCCTGCCAATGGTTCTCCCTGTGCATTGGTTACCTTCCCGGTGACCGGTCCGGCCACGGGAATGTCTGCCTCCTTTTTGTTCTCCCGGGTATCGCCTCCGTCCCGACCGGTCTTTTCATTGATCACGATCGTCAGATCGAATATCTTGTAGCTGAGGGGTTGGTTCTTGAAACAAAGGCTCAACACCTGCTCAAGAGTGGCTTCCTTCACGCTCAAGGTGACAGGAATCGATTTCTCCAACAGCTTTGGTTCGTACAGAAAAGTGTAGCCTGTCTGTTTCGATATCTTTTCAATCACCTTCTCAAGGCTGGCATTGCTCTCGGAAAGAGTGACCTTCTGTGTGACACCCCTTGCTCCCGCGAACAGGCCGAAGAATAATAGAATTGCGGTAAAAGGTAATCCCGGCAATAGAGGAATTCGCCTGCGTTTACCGCTTGAAAAAGATCGACAGCTTGCAGTCAATTGCATGGTCTTGAATTGTTTTGGTTAAAAAATCACGCGGCGGCTGAATTGTTTACAACATGCCGGACACGTGGAACGAAATAGTCCCCGGTTCATCGGGTATTACTAACAGGATCTGCTATAGCTGCCAGCAGCTCGGCGGATAAGTGCTTGGAAGAATTTAATTCCGCAGGATAAGAAGTCGTTTTTTATCTATACGCATATTTATTCCGGCATAACGTAGCATTTCGGTGAGTTGGTCCAGACCTACATTTCGACTGAACGTTCCCGTCAGCCGCTTGTCCGGAGTTCCGCCATCGTATATGATCTCCAGGTCGTACCATCTGGCAATTTCACGCAAAATCTCCGGCACCGGCGTATTCACAAAATTGAAAACCCCATTTTTCCACGCCAGCACCTCATCTATATGCGGCGATTGATCCACCGTCAGCGTTCCATTGTCCGCCAGATTAGCCTGCCTGCCAGGTTTCAACAGGAGGCCCTGCGATGAACTTCCGTCGGCAGGTTTCGAAACCCTTATTTTCCCCTGTACCAGGGTGGTTGAAATACGGCCTTCCTCCCTGTATGCATTGATGTTGAATTTCGTTCCCAGCACTTCCACAGAAATATTGCCTGCTCTCACATGGAACGGTTTGCCACAACTTTTCGTCACTTCAAAAAATGCCTCCCCTGTTAATACCACCTCACGCACCCCGTTCTCAAATCCGGCGGGGAACCGGATCGATGAGGCCGCATTAAGCCAGACCTTTGTTCCATCAGACAATACCACACAATACTTACCGCCTTTCGGTGTGACGATGGTATTGAAACCTGCCTCAGGGGTCTTCTGACGATCGGAGTAATACAATATCTCCCCTTCTTCCCCCTTTATGATCTTGACGCCCCCCTGCGTGGCGATCTTGCCCCTGGCGGAAGTATCGAGACCGATGACCGATCCGTCTGCCAGCGTCAGCAAAGCCCGGTTACGTCCCGGTTCAACAGGGACCGCCGGCTCTTTTGTTTTTACAACATCAGCTTTGCCCCTTATGGTTTCCCCATTCCGCTGCTGTACGAAATACCCTCCCGCAAGCGTTATCACCACCGCCGCCGCCGCTATCCATTTGCGCAGGATCACCCTGCGGGGCGCTACGGCCGGCCCGGCAACCTGTTCCCGCCGCACAGATTCTTTCTGCAGGATCACAAACCGCTCCTTCCATTCAGGGGAAATGCTGCCATTGAATTGGATCTTATCCCAATACCTGCTCATCTCTTCGGTGAGCCCTTCGTCGTCTTCCATATCCCCGACCAGGACCATCAGCTGGTCAAATTCTTCCCTCGTGCAGGTATTGGAAGCAAATTGGCTCATTAAATATTTCAAACTGGTGTTTTCCGCCATGCGGTGCTATATATACTGGGTTCCTTAGTAAGACGAAGAATAAGACAGCAACAACTATCCTATATTATCTTTTTTTTAAAAAATTATCCGGCCTTCAGGAATGGCCGTTGAGTGAATACGTTCAAAAATGGCAGCTGATCGCCTCATTGCACACATAGAGAACGACGAACCAGGCAATATCCAGGTTCTTCGAAAGATACGAACGTATGAAACGTTTGGCTTCCACGATATGATTATTGACCGTATGTTTAGAGAGACCAAGCTTGAAGGCGATCTCCTCATGCGATAGCTCCTGCTCCCTGCTCATTTCGAATACCTTTCTCCGCTGCTCCGTCAATAATGATAACGCCAGCCTGACCTTTCCCTCGAATTCGGTTTTCAGCACCAGCGCATCGGATTCATCCGGGGCCTTCAGCTGCATCGTATCCCACATCATCTCTTTGAAATCCGGAGCCTTTGAGACCATCCGCAAAAAATCGATAGCCTTGTTGTGCGCCACGCGAAAAAGAAAAGAATCGAAATTTTCCACATGCCCGATCAGCTCCTTTGCCAGCCATATTTTCATGAATACATCCATCACCACCTCTTCGGCGATCTGCGGAGACTTAATGAATAGGGAAATATAATGGAACAGCCTTTCATGATAACGTCCAAACAGGCATTCAAAGGCTTCCTCATTACCAAGGGTCAGCTGCATCAACAGCTCCTTATCGGTTTTTACAGGTTGTACCATCTTCAGTTAGTTAATTGGTGTTATTGAACATTAGTCCCACACGATCGAAATTTCACCGGGAACACCCTGGTAATCGGCGGCCTCCAGCGTGACCGTTAATTTTCGCGTCGGCTCATCATAGGCAGTCTGCTTCACCAGCAGGTCCTTTCGATCGGAGCTTACCCGCGAAGGCCGGTCACAGTACAGGATCACATCCTGCCTGCCATACATTTTTATCGAGAGAACAGCCTGCTGATCGTTGTTCTTCACCGCAAGCACATTATAGGTTCCGTCGGCAACAACACCGAACTCCGGATAGTGTGCGCCGATCTCGTACCGGAGTTCGTATCGCTGCCTTTCCAATATGGGCAGATACAGATAGCCATAACCGTCCTGTTCCAGGAACACAGCAACGGACATGCCGTTCACCGTAGCGGAAGACAAATGCTCCCCTTGCTGCAGCGCAAACCGGAGCACCAGGTTTCCTGCTATATCATTATCGTATGCCTCCCGCGGCATCCGGGTATTGTCTATAGCGATCACT
The DNA here is from genome assembly GCA_015655015.1 of Chitinophagales bacterium. Taxonomy (GTDB): domain Bacteria; phylum Bacteroidota; class Bacteroidia; order Chitinophagales; family Chitinophagaceae; genus Puia. The sequence continues at coordinate 245,600 of JAATFV010000116.1, forward strand.
CCTTCGGAAACCAGGCTGATCACCGTATATCTCTTATAAAGCCATTGCGCGTGAAGCTGGGCGGTATTCTTCGCAGCATAACGCTCCGGGAGCCGGGCCACCTGGCGGTAATAATCGACCCACTGCGCGCTCACTTCCGGCTGCAGAAAATCATCCGAAGCAAGCCAGTTGACCCAATGCGTTTCCACGACATCGGTTGGCTGCATGGAGATCGGGACCTTCGGCAGTGACCGCAGCTCATGCCACAGGTTGCCATAGTTCAGCCGGCCCAGCACATGAAGCCCGTGATCAAACCCTCCTCCATTCAGTTCGGCAGGAGGATCGAGTTCGGGGATCACCGTAAAATTGGTATTGGCGTACTTCACCCCCGTCTCCCGCATTAACTTGCCGAGACTGTATTCTCCGTCAGGATTCCAGTAATAGCTGTAGGCGCCCGGCACGAATGTCTCCGGAAAGGAATGGCCGGCCGACGGGGAGAGTCCATATTGGTCGAGGATTGACCTGGCAGCAGTAATATGCTCCCGCAACACTTCTTCCGGCCAGGGATGGTCATCTTCCAGGTTGTACCACTCCGCTCTTCTCTGTTCGCCGTTCTCAGGCCAGTGTTCATGACCGATGCCATGAAACCCAAATTCGAGATGGGCCGACTGGCCAACCACATAATTCACCATCTCCAGCTGCTGTTCATTAATATTGGCCGAATTGTCCCATTGGCCGCGCTGGAAGGTGGTGGTCGGAAATCCTGCCAGTATATTCTGCCGGTCCAGCTCGCTCAATATGAACAATCCCTGCACCCGCACGCCCGCAGCCCTGGCAATCTCCACGACATGTTTATAATCCTGCCAATCAAATACCCTTTTGATCCCATTTCGGTAAGGACCGCTCGGCGTCTTTTCACCCAGGCTCGACCCCTGTATCCAGCCCATATCATCTATGACAAAGGCAAATGGCCTGGGGAACGTAATGCGACGGCTGATATATTCGGATGGCATCTTACAGATCGGTGGTTAAATGTATTATAAATTATCCCAATATTAATTCATAGGCTAACGCTTCTTGCATTTGTAATACTTATGATTCCTTCTTTTCAAATATATAAATTATTGCTTTTTGAAAAAAATAATCTTTCGAAACCTTTCTTTTTTGGATTTAAAAAGGATATTTGTAGGAATACAAGCGCAAAATGCAAAACAATTAAATCATACTTTCATACTTTGGCGCTGACAGGCTCCCTGAATATAACTGACAGGCTCCCTAAATATAATTTATGATAAGATCTTCAAGGACATGGTTATTATACGCATTGGTGAACACGGTATTCTGGGGAATATGGGGTGCATTTATTGAAATTCCGGAGAAAGCCGGTTTTCCTGCTACGCTGGGATACGTTGTCTGGGCGCTGACCATGATACCTTGCGCCGTCGTTGCCCTGCAAATCATCGGCTGGAAGCCTGAAACGGACTGGCGGTCAGTTCTTATGGGCCTGGCGGCAGGCCTGCTTGGCGCGGGCGGACAGCTGTTATTATTCGAGGCGTTGCGGGTGGGACCGGCGTACATGGTGTTTCCGCTGATCTCCCTGTTCCCGGTGGTCACGATCATTTTATCAGTTGTTTTCCTGAAAGAAAGGACGAATACCAGGCAATGGATAGGGATCGTGCTGGCCCTGGCTGCAGCGGTGTTCCTGGCGGACCCCAGGCTGAACGCCGCGGGAAGCAAAGGAAGTGAGTGGCTGGTTTTGTCGGTAATGGTGCTCGTGATGTGGGGGATCCAGGGTTATGTGATGAAGGTGGGCAACAATAACATGAAAGCGGAAAGTATTTTTATGTATATGTGCCTGGGCGGTCTGATGCTTGCTCCTGTAGCGATATGGATGACCGATTTTTCTGTCCCGGTTAATTGGGGACTCCGGGGTCCATGGCTCGCAGCAGGCATACAGGTGTTGAACTCTATCGGCGCCCTGACGCTGGTGTATGCCCTGAGATATGGGAATGCGATCGTGGTAATGCCGCTTTCAGGCCTCTCTCCCGTTATTACGGTGGCGATATCCTTAGTAATTTATACCGTATTTCCGGGTCCGATGCTGATGATTGGTCTTATTCTCGCGGCCATTGCCATCGTGCTGTTAAGCGTGTAAAAAACGTTAAGCGATCAGCACCTCCACCCCCGCCTGTTCGAGCCGTTTCCGGTCGTCTTCAGGAATATTCTTATCAGTGACCACCGTCTTGATCTTATCCACCGTACAGATAAAGGCAAGACTCCTTCTCTTGAATTTGCTGCTGTCGGTGACCAGGATCACTTCCCTCGAAATGTCGATCATGATAGCATTCAGGTGAGCCTCGTCGATATTGGGAGTGAAGATCCCCTGCGTGGTATCAAAACCATCCGTGCTGAGAAACAGCTTATCGACGTAAAAGGCTCGCAGGTTTTTTTCGGCCAGCGGGCCTACCAGGCTCATGGAGTTCTGGCGAAGGTACCCCCCGGGAATGATCACATTGATATTGACATAAGCCGTCAGCATGTTCGCAATGTTCAGCGCATTGGTGATCACATTCAGCTGGCGCATGCCGCCGAGATGTTTGACCACCTCCGCAGTCGTCGAGCCGCTGTCGACAATGATCGTTTCCCCTTCCCGTATCAGCGACGCCGCCTTCCGGCCAATGGCCGCTTTTTCTATTTTATGCAGCCTGTTCTTCTCCGTAAGACGCTGATCGACGCCCACCAGGTTATCGGAGTGAATAGCCCCCCCGCGAACCCGGATCAGCTGGTTCTTGCGTTCCAGGTATTCCAGGTCGTTGCGGATCGTTACTTCACTGACACTGAACTCTTTGCTGAGATCGGAGATCAGTACCTCGCCCGCCTCATATATACCCTCCAATATCTTTTTGCGCCGCGATACCGTAAATCTTTCCTGTTTTCGCGCCATATGGGTCTGTTATCCCGCGAAGGTATTATTTCAATTGCTAATTTTCGATTAAAGGAGTAAATATTGTGAAGTAATACCATTTCGCTAAACAATAAATAAGGAATTGAAAGTTAAATTAAAGTTTTATGAAAGATTATACTATCTTCGTTTTCTAACTAACGGAAATGACTTTACTACAACTCCCCCAAACATTTCTTCTCGAAAAAGAGGCCATGCACACGGCCAGTGAAATTGCTAATCAGCCGGTATTGTGGAAGCAGACAGCGGAGAAACTGTTCCTGGTCTCGGCCGCCCTTGAGGATTTCCTGCAAAAAGCATACGGTGAAATAAATAATATCGTTCTGACCGGCGCCGGCACCAGCGCATTCATCGGGCTCTCCTTGCAGGGAAGCTTTTTCACCGCCACCGGCAAGCTTACCCGGGCAGTAGCCACCACCGATATCGTATCACACCCATCCCATTATTTCAGTGAGCACGATATACCGCTGATGATCTCCTTCGCCCGCAGCGGCAACAGTCCGGAAAGCATCGCCGCCGTCGGGCTGGCTGACCAGTTCTCCAAAAAGTGCTACCATCTCATCGTGACCTGCAGCGAAGAAGGCGCCCTGGCGAAAGTCCGTTCCAACAACCCTACCCGCGTCTTCGTATTACCCGAAACCGCCAACGACAAAAGCCTGGCTATGACAGGCAGCTACTCCTCCATGCTGCTTACAGGGCTCTTGCTCGCCCACCTTCCGCAAAAGGATTTTTGCCGCAAACAGCTCCGGCTCGTCTGCGCATCGGCCGGGAAAATACTGAATGAAGAAATTGAAAAGATACAGCAGCTGGCCGAAACCAACTTTGAACGGGCCGTATTCCTCGGCTCCGGCCCCCTGTCAGGGACAGCTACCGAAGCCGCCCTTAAGCTGCAGGAGCTCACCGACGGCCGCATCATCTGCAAATCGGACAGTTTCCTGGGCTTCCGCCACGGCCCCAAAGCAGTGATCGACGGCACCACACTCGTCGTTTATTTTTTCAACAGCAACCCTTATGTCCGGAAATATGAAAATGACTTGCTCCATGCCATGAAAAACGGCCAGTCCGCCAGGTATCAGTTCGGCATAAGCGAACGCGAAACTAAAAGCAAGCAGCTTGACGCACAGGTGTTCTATAATCCGGACACCGATGACATTGCAGAAGACTTCCTTCCCCTCTGCAGCATAGTGCCAGCGCAGCTGCTCGCATTCTTTAAAAGCCTTCAGCTGGGACTGATGCCCGATGCGCCATCGGCAAGCGGGTCCATCTCCAGGGTGGTGGAAGGAGTAAATATATATCCTGTAACGAACTAACATATCTATACGTGGTCAAAAAAAAATTTGACGTCCTCGTAGTAGGAGAGCTGAATGTGGACCTCCTCCTGAACCAGCTCAATAAATTTCCCGAGCTGGGCAAAGAGATCATTGCCAAACAAATGCTGCTCACGCTGGGCAGCAGCTCCGCCATCTTTGCGAGCAACCTGGCGGTCCTTGGAAGCCGTGTCGCATTTTGCGGCCGCATAGGCAGGGATAGCTTTGGAACCAAGATCATCAATGACCTTGCCTCGAAAGGCGTCGACACCGGTTATATCATCCATAGCAGCACCAGCGACACCGGGATCACCGTTGCGCTGAATATGGAAGAAGACCGCGCGATGGTCACCTACCCGGGAGCAATGAACGAGCTTACTGCCGCAGAGATCACCGACGATATGTTATTGAGCGCGGCCCACCTTCACGTAAGCTCCGTATTCCTCCAGCCCGGACTGAAACCCTCGCTGGCGGATCTTTTCAGGAGAGCACGCGCCCTTGGTCTCACCACCTCTTTCGACCCTCAATGGGATCCTGCGGAAAAATGGGATCTTGACCTCACCGAATATCTTCCGCACCTGGACGTATTCCTGCCCAATATCGGGGAACTGACGCATCTTGTGGGTGCTCCGTCACTACAGGAATGTGTCGTTTCATTAACACAGACGCCAGGGCTGATCGTCGTTAAACAGGGAAATGAAGGAGCATCGCTCTGGCATGAGAACACCTTGTTCGCTCAACCTTCCTTCCTGAATACAGCAGTAGTAGATGCCGTGGGCGCAGGCGACAGCTTCAATGCAGGTTTCATTCATCAATTCCTTCGCGGCGGATCCGGGAAAGCCTGTCTCGAATTCGGTGCACTCTGCGGTGCGGTGAACACGACAGCAGCCGGCGGCACCACGGCTTTTAAAGATTATGCAACATTCCGGCGCACTGCCCTGGAAAAATTTAATTACCATCTATGACAATCAAGCAGAAGCTGGCCGCTTATACAAAAGAAAGAAAGGCGCTGCTGGCCGTTAACTTTTACAACTTTGAGACGCTGAAGGGCCTGCTGCTCGCAGCAAAAGCCATGAACAGCCCCCTGATATTACAGCTCAGCGAAAGCTCCCTGCACTACCTGGGCATCGATCCGGCCGTTGCCATGGCCCGGGCCATGCTGAAAGACTTCGAAGTGGAAGGATGGCTGCATCTCGATCACGGCAGCAGTGTGGACATCGTAAAAAAATGCCTCGAAGCGGGCTTCGATAGTGTGATGATCGATGCCAGCGAACAACCCTTTGCCGAAAATGTCCGCATCACCAAAGAAGCGGTGAAATTAGCCGCCGGTTATGGAGCCAACGTGGAAGCAGAGCTCGGCTATATCGCCAAACTGGAGCAGGACCAGAAAGCCGAACCTACCAGCGCCGCAGATGCGCAGCGTTTTTCGGAAGAAACAGGCATCGATGCACTGGCGATCGCCATAGGAAATGCACATGGATTTTATAAGGAAACGCCCAACCTGCGGATCGACAGGCTCAGGGAGATCAGGCAGGTCACCCGCTGCACCCTTGTGCTGCACGGCAGCAGCGGTTTACCGGACATACAGCTGCAGGAAGCCATCCGCTCCGGCATCAGTAAGATCAACCTCGCCACGGAAACCAAGAACACCTTCATGAAAAAGTTGCAAGCCCTGCTGGCAGACAGCGACGAGATCGACCTGCGGAAAGTGTTCCCCAAAGCGATCACCGAAGTACAGCAGCTCATCACGAAAAAACTTCAAGCCATTAATATATGAACCAAACTGCAACCAAACTGCTTTTTTCATTTTTCAGCCTGTCCGGTGTGACCCATGCCGTTGCACAGAAGGATATCCTGCTGAAGAACTACCACCCCGTCTCCATCTACCATACACCGACAACAGCGATATCCAAAGCAGCATACCCGGTGACGGACATGCATAGCCACGACTTTGCCAAAACGCCGGAAGCAATAGCCCAATGGGTCAGGACAATGGATGAGGTGGGGATCAAAAAGACCGTCATCCTCACCTATTCGACGGAAAGCGGTTTCGATTCCATCGTCGACCGGTATGGCAAATACCCGGAGCATTTCACGTTCTATTGCGGGTTTGACTATACCGGTTTCGGCAAGCCCGGCTGGATACAGCATGCGATCGCCGAGCTCGAAAGATGTTATAAGAAAGGCGCCCGCGGCATTGGTGAGCTGGGTGATAAGGGCGAGGGAGAATTGTATTCGAAACCAACTCCGGGCGTTGGCATACATATCGACAACCCCGCCCTGAAACCGCTCCTGCAGAAATGCGCTGAGCTGAAAATGCCCATAGTCATCCATGTGGCGGAAGATCAATGGATGTATGAAGCCCCTGATTCGACCAACGACGGCCTGATGAATGCCGCACACTGGCATGTCAATATGAACAAGCCCGGCAAGCTTGGCCACGATGAACTGCTTGCCAGCCTGGAGAATGCCGTTAGAGACAACCCCAATACGATATTCGTCGCCTGCCACTTTGCCAACAGCTGCGCAAATCTCGACGTGCTGGGCAGCCTGTTGGACAAATACCCCAACCTCTACGCAGACATCGCAGCCCGGTATGCAGAAGTATCGCCTGTTCCGAGATACACCGCAGCATTTATGACCAAATACCAGGACCGGCTCGTATATGGCACCGACATGGGCGATCAGGCCAAAATGTACCGGACCACTTTCAGAATATTAGAGTCTGCCGACGAACATTTTTATGAAAAAGACCAGTTCAGCTATCATTGGCCCCTGTACGGGCTCCATCTGCCGGGCGAAGTGTTAAAAAAAGTCTATGGTGACAATGCAGAAAAAATAATAAACTACCGGCAATGAAACCCGCACTGGTTATAATCGCTGTTTGTTCGTCCACGTTCTGCAACGCGCAGACCGCTGCGGTCCGGAGACAAGCCACTACCATCAGGAGCAGGCACCTCTCCTTTTCCGTAAATGCAAAAATGCAGACGCGGGTGGCTTCCGACCTTTCCGGGACACCGCTTATGAAAGACTTCTCCAATTCAGAATATCTTATCACGAAATATTTCCCGGTTAAGGATTTTGTGTTGTCTTCCACGCAGAAAAAGCCCCTGAATGATGCAGCGGGAACGGGCACGGAAACCATTTTCCAGGGCGCCGACACCGCAAAGAAAATCGACAAGATACTTTCGGTGAAAGTATATGACCGGTTTCCCGATGCCGCGTATTTCAACGTCGCCTATATCAACAAAGGACCCCGGCCGCTCACCATTGAAAAATGGGTCAGCCATCAATACCGTCTTATTCCCGAAAACGACTCCGTCAGATTCTGGAGCTTCCAGGGCAGCTCACACAGCGACAGAAGAGATTGGATATCCAAAATAACGCCCTCCTATTCGGAGCAGAACTACATGGGAATGAATGCCTCTGACTATGGCGGCGGCATCCCCGTTGTCGACCTTTGGAGAAAGGACGCCGGTTTTGCCATCGGCCTCACCGATCCGCAGCCACGGCTGGTATCCTTACCGGTGGATTACGATAAATATGCCGAAGGTCCTACCCTATCGCTCGATTACGCCTATCCGAAACCTACTACACTGGCGCCCGGTGACACGCTGAAGACCTTTGAGACCTTTGTAAGCGTGCATCGGAAGGATTGCTTTTCCACCCTTCGGAATTACGGCGCTTACATGCAGATAAAAGGTGTAAAACCCGCCGATCCGGAACCTGAGGCCTTTGAACCGGTCTGGTGCGCATGGGGGTATGAAAGGAATTTCACGGTACAGCAGATCCTGGGCACACTGCCTAAAGTGAAGGAGCTGGGGATCAAATGGGTGGGCCTTGACGACGGCTTCCAGCAAAGCAACGGCGACTGGCATACGAACAAAGAACATTTCCCCGGCGGAGATGCGCAGATGAAAGCCTTTGTCGACAGTATCCATGCACAGGGCATGAAAGCAGTGATCTGGTGGGCCCCGCTGGCAATGGACCCGGAGAGTAATATTTTTAAAACACATCCGCATACGGCCCTGATCCGCCAGGATGGCTCGCCGCAGTTCATCACCTACTGGAACGCCTATTACATGGCGCCGACCGACAGTTCCGTACGGGCCGAAACAAGGGATGTCGTAAAGCTGTTCCTGCAGGACTGGGGATTTGATGCCCTGAAGCTGGATGGCCAGCACATGAATGCCTGCGCACCGGACTACGGCCGCCGCCATGGCATTTCCTCCCCCGAACAATCCTATGAAAGAATGCCTGAGCTGTATAAATTGTTATTTGAGACCGCCCGGAGCATCAAGCCGGAAGCGGTCGTTGAATTTTGCCCCTGCGGAGACTGCATGAACTTTTATCACATGCCATACACGAATCAGTTTGTAGCCAGCGACCCGGAGAACAGCTGGCAGGTGAGATTGAAAGGGAAGGTATATAAGGCGCTGATGCCCGGTACCGCTTACTTTGGCGATCACGTAGAGCTTACCGACGACAAAAAGGATTTTGCTTCCCAGATCGGTATAGGCGGCGTTCCGGGAACAAAGTTCACCTGGCCGGCAACGGGTAACCGACGGGTTGATGAAAATCTGTTGACTCCTGAGAAGCAAGTCTTATTCAAAAAATACCTCGAAATATATAATTCGAAGTTATTGAGCAAAGGAATTTATCGCGGCGATCTTTATGACATTGGTTATGACTATCCGGAGACACATTGCATAGAGAAAGACGGAGTAATGTATTATGCCTTTTATACACCAGCCTTTTCAGGTCAGCTCGACCTTCGGGGATTGGCGACAGGGAAAAATTATTCAGTAAAGGATTATTTTAATGAGAAAGACCTGGGTACAGTAAAAGGAGGAGATGGGAAAATAAAGACGGAATTCAAAGGATTTTGTCTGTTGGAGGTATCGCCTCAATAGAATCAATAGTAAGCCATAGCCAGGTAGTTGGAAACGCCTCGAACAAAATACGCGCCACGCCCCCCGGCCGCCAGATCCCCCTGTCCGGAAGCCCCCGGCTTTCTCTCAGGAAAGGAAGTTGTCTCTCCAATAAACAACCTCTCCCAATACTTCATAAGGAATGTTAAGAATTTGTAAAAAAGCCGGGTAATCCTTTTTTAGAAAAATTTCATTTTTATAAATTTGCGACCGTTCTGATTTTTTAACCAAAACATCGAGACCACTTACTGACACTAGTCAAAAATATCTGTATAGATCAGGTTTTAGGGAACAATTTATATAATATATTTTCTTATGGCTATTTTTTTAAGATTGACTCGCGCTTTATCTGCCTTACTGCTGGCAGCATTCCTGTCAGCCGGCTTCTCTAACAGCTGCTTCGCACAAAATTTTTCGCTCTACACTCCTTTTACCGGCATCTCTGTTCCTCCGGGAGAGTCCATCGATTACCCCATCGATGTGGTCAACAAGGGCAGTTCAACACGAACGGCCGAGATCGCGGTAGAAGGACTACCCAAAGGTTGGACCTACCAGGTGAAATCGGGTGGCTGGACGGTCAGCCGTATTTCAGTGCTGCCGGGGGAAAAGAAAAACTTTTCCCTGCAGCTGCAGGTTCCGTTGAAGATCAATAAGGGCGCTTATCATTTCGTGGTAGCAGCCAAAGGAATTAGCACCCTCCCACTGGCCGTCACCGTCTCCCAGCAGGGCACCTTTAAGACGGAGTTTACCGCCGACCAGACCAATATGGCAGGAGCCGCTAACTCCACCTTTACCTTCAACGCCAAGCTCCGGAATTACACGGAAAGCAGCCAGGCGTATGCCCTGAACACCATGGCTCCCCCGGGTTGGAAAGTGAGCTTCAAAGCCAATTACAAACAGGTATCTTCCGTCAACATAGAAGCAGGTCATACCCAGGATATCAGTATCGAGGTCGATCCCCCGGACGAAACAGGGGCAGGAACGTACAAGATCCCCATCGTGGCTGTGACAGGCGCCACATCGGCCGATCTTACCCTCGAAGTAGGCATTACAGGATCCTATGCTTTGCAGCTGACTACACCTACCGGGCTGTTGAGCACAAGCACTACAGCAGGCAACGACAAACGGCTGGAGCTCCTGGTGAAGAACACCGGGTCTGCACCCCTCAAAAATATTGACCTGCTCTCGACCGCTCCCGTCAATTGGAATGTCAGCTTCGACCCCAAAAGGATCGAAGATCTTTCTCCCGGCCAAACGACGCAGGTCTCCGCAACCATCACGACCGACCCGAAAGCCATTGCGGGGGATTATATGACCAACCTCACGGCAAAAACAGCGGAAACCAGTTCTGTCGCCCCGTTGCGGGTTTCGGTAGAAACGTCCCTGCTGTGGAGCTGGTCCGGCATACTTATCATACTCCTGGCATTGGGCGGCGTCTATTATTTGTTCAGGAAATACGGAAGGAGGTAGCCATGAACGAACCGATCATAACGATCTCCGGACTCACCAAACGTTACGGAACACAGACCGCCGTAGATGGGCTCGACCTCTCCATCCAAAAGGGCGAGGTCTTCGGACTGCTCGGACCCAACGGCGCCGGAAAGTCCACGACTATCCTCATGCTGCTCGGGCTGACCGAACCTTCAGCGGGAAAAGTGAGTGTATGCGGGCTCGATCCCACGGTATCTCCCATCGAGGTGAAGAAAAGAGTGGGCTACCTGCCCGACGACGTCGGGTTCTATGATAGCCGCAGCGGTTTGGAAAACCTGCTCTATACAGCCCGGTTGAACCGCATTCCAAAAGAGGTAGCTTACAGCCGGGCCCGGCAACTGCTCGAACAGGTAGGCCTTGAAGCCGACAGCGGCAAGAAGGCCGGCATCTATTCCCGGGGCATGCGCCAGCGGCTGGGCCTTGCCGATGTTCTGATCAAAGCGCCGGAGATCATTATCCTCGATGAACCCACGCTGGGCATCGATCCCAGGGGCGTAAGAGAATTCCTCGACCTCATCGTACAGTTGAGCAGGGATCAGGGGATCACCGTATTGTTGTCCTCCCATCACCTCCACCAGGTGCAACAGGTATGCGACAGGGTAGGATTGTTTGTAGGCGGCAGGCTGATCGCAGAAGGTAATATCGGAACGCTCTCATCCAGGCTGTTCGCAGGCGAACCTTTCCTGATCGAGGCCGGCGTAACTCGCCCCGGTAAAGAACAAACGCCAGCAACCCGGGAGGACGAAGTACTGCCGTTGCTCTCGACGCTCAGGCAGGTAGAAGGCGTCTCCTCCGTAAGCTTCGCCGGCGGCGCCTTCCGTATAGGCTGCAGCCGGGACGCCACTTCCGCCATTGCCAGGGCTGTGATACAGTCCGGTTACGGACTGACCCATTTACAGAAGAAAATCTATGGACTCGACGATATCTATCACCGCTATTTCGAAGGAGGCGAATCATATGGAAAAACTGCTTGACACTTACCGGCAGCCGCCATTACATCCCTTTTGGGTCATCGTAGGCAAAGAGATGTCAGACCACGTACGCAGCTGGCGTTTCATCATTCTGCTATCACTGATCCTGCTCACCTGCTTTGGCTCGCTCTATACGGCGCTGAACAATATTGGCCTGTCATCAAAGACAAATGGCACGGGCAGCGGCTTCTTTTTCCTGCAGCTGTTTACCGCAACGGACGGAACCCTGCCTTCCTTTATCGTTTTCATCAATTTCCTGGGGCCGCTCCTCGGCATCACCATGGGCTTCGATGCCGTCAACTCGGAACTTAACAGGGGCACGCTCAGCCGCATATTGGCGCAGCCTGTCCATCGCGATTACATTCTCAACGGGAAATTCGTCGCTTCTCTGCTGGTAGTGGGCATCCTTTTCTTTTCCCTGACCTTCCTCGTCACGGGTCTGGGACTTATTTTCATTGGCGTACCCCCTACAGCAAGCGAATTTCTCCGTATCCTCTCCTTTACCCTGCTAAGCATCCTGTACGTCGCGTTCTGGCTTAACCTGTCCATACTCTTTTCCGTTCGCTTCCGCCAGCCGGCAACGTCCGCCCTGATGGCCATAGCGGTATGGCTCTTCCTGACGATCTTCTACCCGATAATTATCAAGCTGGTCGCCAGGGCGCTCGCTCCTGACCAGGGACCTATACCCATGCCTGATGGTGATTCCGACGACTTCCGGCATACAGTGCTCAATTTGCTCCGGTTTGCGCCCAGTCAGCTGTTCAGCGACGCGACTACCACCCTGCTCATGCCGTCGATCCGCAGTCTGGGACCATTGACCATGGAACAGGTGGCAGGTGCTATCCCCAATCCCCTCCCCCTGGGAGAAAGCGTGCTCATCGTCTGGCCACAGCTCACAGGACTCATCGCCGCTACCATATTGTGCTTCGCCTTTTCCTATTTCTCATTTATGCGCAAGGAGATACGGTCAAGATGATCTACCCCGGTTCGGCTGAGCTCATCTTCCTGCGCAAGAATCCGGAAAACAGGATGGCGATAATGAGTGCGGCGATACCCTGGCCTGATACCGTATCCGGCGCTCCGATATGCTTTGATACCGCGCCTACCAAAAGGCTGCCCAGCGGCATCATGCCAAAGATCGCCATCAGCAAAATGCTGATCACACGACCTCGCATCGCAGGGTCAGATTCAGACTGAACGATGATATTGCTGACAGTAAACTGGGCAATGGAGCCAAACCCTGCTAAAGCCGCGAACAACATGGCTACCGGAAAATTCTTTATCTGTGAAAAACAGATCAATGCCACTCCCATGATAACAGTGCTCAAAAGCAGGATCCGTCTTAAATGTGTGCCGGGTTTACGGGATGCCAGAAAAATAGTGCCGATTACAGCCCCGATGCCGATAAAGCTGCTAATGTAACCGAAAGTGGCAGCATTCCCTTTAAAGACCACCTTGGCAAATACAGGCAGCACCGTATTGTAAGGCAGCACCAGTAAACTGACAAGGGCAAGCATTAATATGACCAGGCCGATATCCGGAGTTTTTTTGAGATAGGCAAAGCCGTCAACAAATTCTCCCATAATTTTTTTCTCCGTTTTTTTGGGTTCATGAACAGGCAATTTCATCAGGAGCAGTGAAATGATCACCCCGCCAAAACTTGCAGCGTTGAGAAGAAAACATACACCCGCGCCAAACGCATTCAAAACGATACCCGATAAAGCAGGTCCCAACAGCTGTGCCAGGCTTGCCGTAGCAGTAGTGAGCGATAAGGCGCTTGGAAGATCGGCCGGGTCTGCCACCACTTCATGAACTAAAGCCTGCCTGGCAGGCAGGTCAAAGGCGTTAATTATACCCAAAATTACACTTAAGACAAGTATCGCCCACACCACAGTGTGGCCCGTGAGCACCAGGATGGCCAGCATCACTGCCTGGATCATCGAAGTGATTTGGGTGATCTTGATGACCCGGTACCGGTCATAGCGATCGGCTGCGATACCGCCGAAAATCGAAAATAAAAAGGTAGGGAATGTCTCGGCAAAAATGGTAACCCCAAGCAAAAAAGCGGAGTGTGTGATAGAGTATACTACCCATACAACGGCAGTGCGCTGCATCCAGGTACCAAACTGGGAAACTGACCTGCCAAAAAAATAAAGCGTATAATTCAGGCTTCGGAATGCCCTGAACAAATTCAATTCACTGATTTTTTTCACGGTATAGATTATGCTCTTTTTGATCTTCTCGCGAGCTTGTACTTACAAATATACATTATCAAAAATCAGGGCGATCCTAAAATCATTGTTCCTGTTCATCCTGACCAGTCTTTACAGGACCAGCGGCGATTTATTACTTTATAAGGCGGCGATTTATTACTTTATAAGGGTGAAAATTGACGTTTTAAACAAAGTAATTTGACGTTCTAAACAAAGCGGCTTCCTTATAGGTTCGCTAGTTTTGTCTTATAAAAATTGAAAAGATGATACTGAAAGACAATTACAACGGAGCCTTACAGAAACCCATTCATTCCGGGTTTGGCGCGACATCCACCGTTCAGGATGTTATAAAAGGAATTGATCTTACCGGCAAAACAGTGATTGTTACCGGGGGGTATGCAGGTATAGGACTGGAAACAGTGAAAGCCTTCGTGACCGCAGGCGCGAAAGTAACCATACCGGCCCGTGATATCCATAAGGCTGCCGGCAACCTGAAAGGCGTGAATAATGTCACGATTGAGGAGATGGATCTTATGGACCCGGGATCGATAAATACGTTTGCAAAAAAATTTCTTGCCGCCAATGACACCCTTCATATCCTTGTTAATAATGCCGGTATCATGTGGGTGCCCTTGCAACGTGATAAACGGGGTTATGAATCGCAGCTTTCTACCAACCATCTGGGGCATTTTCAGCTAACGGCACTACTCTGGCCGGCGTTAAAGAAAGCCCGGGACGCCCGGGTGATCAATGTATCCTCATACGGACACCAGATGGCGCCGTTCAATTTTGATGACCCGAATTTCACCAACCGGGGGTACGAAACATTACAAGGTTACGGACAATCCAAAACAGCCAATAATCTTTTCACGGTAGAGCTCGACCACCGCGGCCAGGCCGTTGGTGTACGGGCTTTTTCTGTGCATCCCGGATCAGTGATCGGCACCGACCTTGGACGTGTTGCCCCGATGGCTTTATTTCAACAAATGGGCACCCATGATGAGAACGGAAATATCTTTCCTGAAGTAGCAGCCAAGCTAAAAAATATCGCGCAGGGCGCAGCCACATCTGTTTGGTGCGCAACCAGCCCCCGGTTAAACGGTATTGGCGGTGTATACTGCGAGAATGCAGAGGTAGCCGAACTGGATGAAGGGAACATTGAACATAATTATAACGACCCTTTATCATTGAGGGGAGTAAAGCCTTATTCAGTCGATGCTGAAAATGCGAAAAAATTATGGGTTCTAAGCGAAGAAATGACAGATGTCGCCTTTCCCGCCAACTGAGTTACCCTTTTGCGCCCACTGACAGGCACCGATAATTTAGATTTGGTACAACGAGCCGGATTCATGTATTCGGCTCGTTTTATTTTGTAAATTTACCATTGGATCATGGAGTTTGAAACAAAATATATTACTGCCGATATTAAGCTTTCGGAATTTAATGGCAAGCCCTTTAAAACCGAAGTGCTGTTTGAGCATCATATCCTGGTCTGGTTCATTTCGGGCGAAACGAAAATTGTCCAGGCCGAAACAACGGCTGTTTTCAATACAGGTGACATATTTCTTATTCCCCGCAACCAATTGGCTACTGTTATCATGTATCCAAAGGACGGACACCCGCACAAGGCTGTCGCCATGCATCTTACCAAAGAAAGATTAAAAGATTTTTTCGCCAGGCATAATGCTCCTGGCAAGCTACAGCAAGCCATTGGCAAGGTACCGCCGCTTAAAAAAGTAGTTCGCTTCCCAAAACATCCTTTACTGGAAAGCTGCCTGGCATCGCTGATTCCCTATTTTGACCTGGGCGAGAACCTGCCTCCTGATATTGCCGCAATTAAAATTGAAGAAGCCATCAGCATATTGAGATCCATTGATGAAAAGATGGACGGTCTGCTGGCCAACTTCGAAGAACCAGGTAAAATTAATCTCACCGACTTCATGGAGCGGCATTATATGTTCAACATGACATTGGACAGGTTCGGTTACCTTACCGGCCGCAGCCTGGCGACTTTTAGAAGGGATTTTAAAAAGGCCTTTAATACCACACCCCAAAAATGGCTGACAGAAAAACGGCTGAAACTGGCCTATCACCAGATTGCGGAACTACAGCGAAAACCCATTGATGTCTATCTTGAGGCAGGCTTTGAGAATCTTTCCCATTTTTCGTTCGCGTTTAAAAATCAGTTCGGATATCCGCCCAACACCTTGCTGAATAAGCTCACTGTGTCAGATAAAAAGCCCTGATATCAGCAGAGCTAACTACTTTAGAATCTCACTGGCCTTCGCCTCCTCTATATAATTCTGTGCGTCTTGCGGCAGTAAAAATCTCCGGGCCTCCAGCTCTTTAACTGCCTTTGTCACAGCCTCCACATATTTCTCGTGTGTGCCATAACGTTCTTCCAGGGACAACCGCGGATCTCCTGCGGACAGGCGCGCTGCTTTTGTTTTTGCAAAGGGTACCTGCTGCCCGGCGGATTCGCCCCCGTCGTTCAGCCCAAAGCCACTCCTGCGTAATGCCCAGCCGGTCAGCGTTGCTGTCGGGGCCGCAACAGGGGGAAGCCGTATCCCTGCCAGTTCATTGCCATCCTCGTCCACTTTGGATACAAAATTGGGATAAGCCCGTTCATTAAACGGAGGTATTGGATATCGGGTGATGATGCCCTGCCTGAAAAGCGGGCCATAATCAAAACGGTAATGTATGGTAATGAGACCGGTGTAAGTAACGCCCGGAATATCCGGCCATCCAAGCGCCGCCTGCGGGATAGTGCCGGTTAATCGGCCGGCCGCCGCCATCACTGCGGTCCCGTCAGCATGGCGGGGTACCCTGCTGTCCGGCGGCTTCCGCCCTTTGGTGACCCATTCATCCAGTGCGATGAACAAGGCTCTCAAAGCCGGCTCAGCCCGGGTAGGATTCTGCAGCTGCTGACATTCCCCCCTGCTGGCCCCGTTGCCGCTGCCATGCTGCATTCCTGCCATTAAATAAAAACGCACATTGTCAGGGTCCGGCAGATCATTCCCCTGCAAGTCGCTATGCAGGAGAGAAGCCGCTTTCACCCAGTATTCATTGGCAGAATTGATCTCCATTACTTTTGGACGGAGCTCCGGCCGTGAGTAACCGCTGAGACGGCCGGCCGTAACCGCCGGAAAACGTGTGGCGTCTCTTGCACCATGAGTAGCGTTTCGTGGGTCACGGAAGGAGATCCCGGCAGCATCGCCCCTGCCGATGCCCAATGTATCGGTCAGCACCGGATAGGCAAAAGGAAAGATACCTTCCGGGTAAAGATGATTCTGCCTGTTCCGTTCTGTACGCCCCGGCTGAGCAAAACGGTAGTTGATTCCTACCCCGCTCCCCCCTCCCAGCCAGTTCTCTATGCCGTCAAACACCCTTCGGCCCTCTTCATCTACATTGAAGCCCAATGTTTGAAAGTCATTCATATAACGGGCAGGCTGCGAAATGGCAAAACTAAAGGTGTACCGGATCTCACCAGCCAGGGGGTTGGCGGCAGGACCTGCTTCCTTGCCGGAACGGTCACCTCCACCCGCAGGAGCATACCGCAAAAAAGAAATGAAATCCCGGGTGGCTGCCAGTCCCAGCCCGGCCACCAGCGGGTCTTTGGCCCTATAAAAGAACTCATAGATGGCGCTCTGCTGAAAAGCCGTCCCCGCCGGCAACAAGCGGATGGTCGACTCATCGGCATATTCCCAGGCGCTGGAAGGAAGCACTTGCGGGGTGTCATTCAGCAGGGAACGTACCGTTAACAAAACGGAATCCCTGGTTACCGAAGCAGCAGGATAAGCCAGCCGATAGCTGGTCCCCTGGTCATTATCGAAAGAAATATATTCATACGAGATCCCGGTAATGGAAGATCCGTCTTTATTACCGGCCACCGGTACGGTAATGGTCAGGTTGTTATGGCCGCTGCGCGCTGAAATATCCCAGCCGCACCAGACGATCGTATATCCCTTTTGCATTAAAAAACCTTCGGCTCCCTTCTCCGCCTCCCCGGGATCATTGCCCCCGCCGCTGTTGTTGAACCCTCCGAATAACTTGCCGCCGCGATTGGGTATCTCTGCCAATAACTTATGATTCCCCCGCTGCAGGTCAAGCGGTTTCAGGATATAAAAATCCATGGAATATTCCACCATTCCCCGGGCATTGCGGGGAACCAGCTGTATGTCTGTGATCCGGGCATTTTCAGGCAGGACGGGATCCACCTCTGCATACGCCTTGCCGGTTATCTTTTCATAAGGACCGGCAGGGCCGGTTGTCTTACCGCCGAAAGCCGGTTCTTCTTTACTGATGACTATTTTGACGATGCCCGCCTTAACCGCCGGTATGGTGGTGAAAAAGATAAAGGCCCAACCAATAAAATAATGACTTTTCATAAAAATCCATTTTACCCCAACCTGGCATTATTTAATCCCACTATAACCTACCGAAAAACAATTTTATACACCACCGCATTCTCTACAGGATACGTGGCAGAAGGTTCAATGACCAGGGCATCCGCCTTTTGCGACCAGCGGATCTTTTCGGGGCTGCCCACCATCTCCAGGCTGGCGATCGCGCCCTTACCCGACCTGGCTCCCAGGCTGCGGATCACCGTCTTTTCAACCGGTGATCCCAGCGTTATGGCATACAGGACCGCCCCCCTGGTCGTAAACCGGATATCTTTTGCGGTGAAAGGAATCTTCTGATCTGCAAAGGCTCCGCTGGCCGACTTCGTAGGCCCCTCCCCATAAACAGACCACGGCCTTGTCCCATAAATCGCCTCTCCATTAATATCCAGCCATTTGCCGGTCCCCAGGAGTGTTTGCGTCTCTTCGTCCGTAATAGTGCCGTCCGAACGGGGCCCGATATTCAGGAGCAGGTTGCCATTCTTACTGACAATATCGATCAGGTTGGTGATGACATATTGCGCCGTCTTGAACGTATTCCCCGCCGCGTATCCCCAGGATTCGTTACCGACAGCATCATCGGTCTGCCAGGGCAGCTTCCTTACCGCATCCAGCTTCCCTCTTTCGAGATCCAGCACTGCCGCTCCATCCGGAAAAGCCTTGTCATATTTGTAATTGATCACCACCCCTTTCCCCCATTCCAATCCTTTATTATAATAATAAGAAGCAAAGGTCCTGCGATAGGGATCTAAAGCCGGCTGCTGGATCCACCAGTCGAACCAGAACAGCTGGGGTTTGTAATTATTAACGAGCTCGGTACAGCGCAACAGCCAGTCATTCATAAATTCGGGAGAGGGATCATCCTTTTCTTCCCGCGCCGGCCCATAGAGATCTTCATACTTCGGGTTCAGGACGTCGGAAGGAAATTGTCTGCCGAAATTAAAGAAAAACCAATGCTCGATCCGGTGAGAGGACAACCCGAAGATCAAGCCCTGCCTGCGGATCTCAGCCGACAGCTCCCCCAGCACATCGCGTTTGGGTCCCATCTCAACTGCATTCCATTTGGACAAGCTTGTCTTATACATGGCAAATCCATCATGATGCTCCGCCACAGGCACCACATATTTCGCTCCCGCCTTCCTGAACAAGGTCACCCATTTTTCCGCATCAAACTTTTCCGCTTTGAACTGCGGTATGAAATCCTTATAGCCGAATTGTTGCTGAGACCCATAAGTCCTGACATGATGCCGGAATTCGGCAGAAGTGGAATCATACATATTACGCGGATACCATTCGCTGCCGAAAGCAGGAACAGAATATACGCCCCAATGAATAAAAATACCAAACTTCGCGTCTCTGAACCAATCCGGCGTCCGGTATCTTTTCAGGGATTCCCAGTCGGCCCGGTATCTTTCTGCTGACGGGGAATTCAGGGTGTCCTGGGCTTTTAGCCCCATTGGATCGGCTGCCGTCAGCAATACGATCGTCAAAAAAATTAAGCGTTGTTTTTTCATATAGTATTAAATCTATTAAAAATTCAGCATCCCTCCTCCCGACTCGCTCTTTTCAGCATTATTCCCTGCTCATCCTTTCATTTTAGCATGGACAGATGTTCCGCCAGGCCGATAAATTCCTGCCCGGGTCAATAAATTCCTGCATCCTGTTTATCCTTCAGATTCAATACTATAAAGAGGGACGGTGGTGAGCCGGCTCATTTCTTTAAATATACGATTGAAATATACAGGAACGGAAATACCCGGTATACAAACGAGCAGCAAATCATAAACAATTAAATATCAATTAGTTGAATCTACCGGTTCATATATCGGCCACCTGACATAGGGGTATTTCTTTACATAACTACGTGGTATACAATTCAATCGCTGTCATTTTCGTTCTATAATAAGTTTAAAGACCCTCAAAAAAGTAATATTTTAGCGAATCCGGTTACATGTCATCCTTCAGAACCTACTAATATATGAAAGTCGCAGAGCAATATACTGATGCCGAATTGATAGCTGCAATCGGTGATCCCAGAGACCTGAACAAAGCTATTTTATCTCTTTATCAGCAATATTCTGAGACCACGGGAGCCGCCATTATTCATTATGGGGGTAGCCGTCAGGATGCGGAAGATGTCTTCCAGGAAACCGTCGTAGCCTTTATCGAGATCGCAAAAAAGGGCAAATTCCGGATGGAAGCCAGTATCAAAACGTTCCTGGCATCCATTGCAAAGAATATCTGGCTCAATGAGCTGAAGAGAAGAGAAAGAGCCGGTTACCGGGAAAAACAGTTTGAATATGGCCGGGACCAGAATGAGATAGATGTGAGTCATCATATCAGCGATCTGGAGAAGAAACGCCAATTACGCGAATTAGTATATAAGCTGGGAGAGCCTTGCCAAAAGATATTGATGCTGTTCTATTATGAGAACCTGTCCATGAAAGAAATAGTCGACCACCTGCCTTATGAAAATGAGCAGGTCGTACGAAATAAAAAATATAAATGCCTGCAGCAATTGACCGGGCTCATTAAAGACAACCCTCTCATTGCTATGCAGATAAAGGAAATCGCTAAATAAATACCTATGTCAGACAATCAGACGCCATTAATCGATCATTTTGATAACAGCCTTCACGGTAAGGGATCCCCCGAAATGGAGCAACGCATCAGCAATGATCCTGCCATTGCCGAAGAATGGCATACTATCAATTTAGCGGTGGACGCTGTGCGGAATGCCGGTTTATATGAGCAGGTTGGCGCTGTGAAGTCCATATGGCTGGCACAGCAAGCGGCCCCTGCAACACCTAAAGGAGCTGCTATCCGCTCCCTCTACCGGAACACTTTACGTGTAGCGGCTTGTATCGTCATCCTAACCGGAGGAGCGGCTATTTTTAAATATACAACGACCAGCTCTGCCGGGATCTACGAAAAATATTATTCTACCTACACATTAAATACAAGTCGGGGCACTGGAACGCAGAGCGCGATAGAAGAGGCGTATAATAAGAAGAGCTGGACAGAAGTAGTCAATCTGTTTAATGCAGCGAAAGAGAAAAACAACCAATCTTATTTCCTGGCAGGGATCGCCGATCTCGAATTAAAAAAGTACGATGTGGCCATCGATAAATTCCAACAGGTAATCGCTGCCAATGTTCAGTCCGGCAGCGATTACTTCCAGGATGAAGCTGAGTTCTATTTAGCCATGAGCTGGCTTGGCCGTAACGATGTGAATGAAGCAATACCTCTTTTGGAGAAAATAAGGGACAATAAAAGCCATCTATTTCATGATATCGTCGCCAAAATGTCTTTTACGGACCTTCGGATCGCCCAATACAAGAGCCATAAATAATTGAAAAGCAATAAATTTAAAATTTTACTCCTCTTTCGGTTACATTATGTTCGAATGGAAGTACTAATATATAGACGTACTAATATATAAGAGAGCAAACAGCCCGTTTATTAATCCAACAAGACCCAGATCCGGTGAAAAGTCTCTTATCCCGGAAACCACCCGGATCCCATGAAAAGCAGATGGACCTCCCATGAAAAGCAGACTGCCATCCTTTGAAAAACAGATCAGCATCTTATGAAAGACAAGATCTGAGCCCGATGAAAAAGAATCCCCGATCTATGAAAAAAGGATCCTCATGAAAGACCTGCCATTTCATAAACCATTTCCTACCTCCTTTAAATCCTTCTGATTCTATGAACTTATTTTCAAATTCTTTGTGAAAAACCATGATCGAAAAAAGTCGGCGTACCCTGAAAAACGAGCATTTAGCATAGGTGCATTTTTATTTAATACCGGCGTTGTTAAATAACGTCGACTTTTTTTTCCTCCTTTTTAGCCCAACAAAAAAAAGAACCCCCAGAAAGGCCGCCAGCAACCCCGCCTTGTAGTAATACCCCATCCCCGCTGTATATACAGGTTCCGTATTTCCGATCAGTATAAGATGAGCCCAGTAGGCAGGACTTTTATTAAGCGCATCACTTTTGAGATAATCCAGCTTGGCCTGCCGTAAAGCTTTTGATTTTGTATAGCCTTTTTGCAGGTATATATGGAATTTCTCCAGGATAAAGGACGTCGCTTTATCATCTGCTTTCCAAAGGCTATTGATCGAACTCTCGCAGCCTGCATAGGCAAATGCCCGCGCCAGGCTGATCACCCCTTCATTGCTCACCAATTCTCCCTGACCTGTTTCACAGGCGCTGATGATCACCAGTTTGGTAGCATTCATGTTAAGGCCATAGAGCTCCTCCAGGAATAAACGGTCTTCAGAAGGAGAGCTCTCCCGGGCAGTATCCCGACCGGTAATCAGAACGTTGTTCCGGGCAGTACCCAGATCGGTGGTCAGAATGTTGCTCCGGGCGCTATCCCGATCGGTGGCGGGATCATTATGCCGGGGATAGAAAGCAATGTAGGAGGCGGCGGCATTTTCGATAGAGGAAACCGCATGAGTGGCAAGATGTACAATAGGATATTTATTGATCTCTTTTAAGAACTGTTCTTTAGTAGCCAGGCTGTCGATATACACCGCCCCTTTCAAACCGGCAACCTCCTCCCGGGAAGCAGGCAGCTGGCTGAACGAAACAGAACCGGACTGATCAAAGCCCCCGCCTTTCCCCGCAAAAGGAGCAAACGCCAGGACCTTCACAGCGCTGTCACCGGACGGGGCCGGGGCAGAGAGTCCCAACAACCTGGAGGAAAACCGGTAGCTGATCGTCGTCGTTTCCAACAGCGTCTTCGTACCTGAGCCGGCAGGCAGGGACTCAAATGGAAGAAAATAAAGGAAGCCGTCAGGAATGATGATCCATTCATCCTTTCCGGGGATCATCGTTTGTATGGGCTTTATCAGCTGCTGGTATAACCGGGAGCCGATGACGGCTCCCTTGAATTTCCGGCCGTTCTCTGTCGTTTTTAATAGTCTCAGCCAATCCCCCACATCCTCCTCCAGTTTGGATAAGGAATCGATGCGGGTATAGGCAAAGGAAGATTGGGTAAGCAGGAATACATGCAGCGCCTCTTTCGTAACATAAAAGCTCATCACAACCTGCTGACCGTCCAGGTGCTGCTGCAGCTCTTTAATGCCCGGTGACGAATCATCGTATTTCAACTTATAATAACTCCCATTTTGCTCCAGCTCTTTTTGCAGGCGCGATAGCTCTATCTCATAACCGGCTTTTTCCCCGGCGATCTTTTCCACTGCTTTGCCGTCGGCCTCTTCACTCTTCACATTCAGGCGGGCGATATTGTATTTGATATTCCTTTCGCGTTGCAGTAAGGCGGAGTCCTTCCCCGGCATTTGTTTGAAAGTCCTTTCCTTCAGATTCGCAGTAATGATGGACGCTTTATTCTTCTCGCTGATCCCGAAAGCCTGTTCAAGATAATGGTCAGCGGGATGTAATTTGTGGAGTTCCAGGCATACGGCTAAGGCGCCCTGGTATACCTCTCCGTTATTCTTCTTCAGGAATATTTTTGCAGCATCCGTATCATAGCTCTTTTCAATATAGCGCAACAGGGATAAGGCAGCTTTATACGCTTCATAGGAAGCCGCTAAATATGCTTCTTTGGGCTCTGTCCTGTACAGGCGTTCGAAGAAATCTGCCTTTTTAAACAAGGCATCGAATAACCGATAGGAAGCAAATGTCCCTGTGAAATTGGAAGGATTCGAAAAAATGTCCTCCTTATTAAAATTCCGGGAAAAGATAATAATGGCTTTCTGAAGGCTCTTTAAGGCAGCCATATATAACTGCTGGCCGGCAAGCAGGTCAGCCCTGTACAGATCATTTACTCCAAAGTCCAGTTCATTCAGCCTGGCGGCATTTCCGGGGGTTTGCAATTGATCCAGGCACCAGGCCGAAGAATCGAACCGGTGTAATTGCAACTGTGCATACCCCATTTCGTTGAAGACCCGGGGCATTTTTTGGGCATTCACCTTTCTGAAACAGGCCAGCGCTTCCCCGTATTTATCCAGGGAAGCATAGGCCATGCCCATATTCAGGTAGATATGATCGGTAAAGATGCGGTAACGAAGGATCTTATTATAGATCGCCAGCGATTCCCGGAATAATCCAAGCTGAAAATAAGAAGTAGCGATATTCGTCTCAAGAGTGACCGCAAACGAAGTATCAAAAGGCTGTTTGCTTTTGAGTATCTCAAGAGCCCGGGTGAAATAATTCTTTGTCTGCTGATAATTTCCATTATCATAATACAGGACACCCAATGTATTATATAACCTGATCTCGTCGTCCTGGTCCCGGAACCGGCTGGCCATGGCCTCTGCTTTGAGCAGGAAATAGTTGGCGGAGTCGAAATTGGTGAGGTTGTAATAACTTGCCCCGGCATAGATATAGGCTACAAAACGTAAAGAATCTTTTTGCTTATGAAAATCCAACGCCTTGCAATAAGCCTCTTTGGCCCCTGCGTAATCATATTTAACATCCAATAAGATCCCTTTTTTCAGCCAGGACTGGAAAAAAAGGGTGTCCTTATCCTTAAAGTCCGGGGATCGTTGGAGCTCTCCGATCACCTGTTCAAAACCGGCCAATGCAGTGCTGTCATTAGCAGGCGTGGAAACGGGAAGACGAAACAGCTCATCCGCCTTATGATATAATTCAAGGATCCGGCTTAATGGCGTACCGGGATTGCCAAAATTCAGGAAGGTCAATACCAGTAAAATAACTAAGGTCAGGCTTATTTTCACGCCGATGAAGTTACAAAAACATGAAGTCACAAAAACATGAAGCCACAAAAAAAAGGCGATGGATAATTATCCATCGCCTGGGACCTGGTATCTGACCTATTGAAAATCTGATCTTATTTGTTTGAAGGTTATCCTATCTGCTCCGGACGATAAAGATGAGCGGCGGCCTTGGGTTACTGGTCGTACTGATCAGGTTCCCCGTCAATATATTGTCGAGTTTTGTGAGCAGGCCAATGATCAGTCCCGGATTCATCTGGGATTTACTATAATAGTATTCGAACTGGACATCTATATGCTGCAGGGCGCTATTGCTCGCATCATTGATCCGGTAGTAAATGGGGATCACCGCACTCTTCACTCCATTCAGCGGTAATAGACCGAATACCCCTCCCAGCAGGCTGGTCCCATTGAGTGTTTTTTCCAGGTCGATCACCCCGGTGGATTTATCGATGACCACTCTCGCGTTGGTCGCCGATCCGGTAACGTCGAAGGCGCAACCGCTGCCGCTGCTACAGGCAGCAGCCATGTACGCATTGGCATCGTAATAGGGTACAGCCGTCGTCGCTCCGTCTGATAAGACATATATGCTGTCCATGTACGCGGCTCCGCCGATGATCAGGGTATTCAGACAGGTATCGTTGGTCCCGCTCTTTACAAAACCGATAGCATAACGCATCCCTGTCTCACTCTTCGTTACGTCGATAGCCCCCGTAAGGGAATCGATGACCAGACCGATAGGCCATGAAAAATATTTACCTGGCCCGGGATCATTTGTGGGATGGACAATATAATCCTGGCTCGTTGCCGGCTGCGGAAAAATAATCGAATCCCCGTAGTTAGGAGCATAAGCACATCCGGTGACGGCCGTTTGCGGGTAAGGCGGCGTAGTCGCCACAGAATCCGGCTTTTTGACCGGAACGGTGTCTTGCGGCAGCTGGGTGGAATCTTGCGTCTGGCCGGTAGGCCCGGCGCCGGCCCGCGAAAGAGACTTCTGGCAAGCCAGCACCGTCAGGCATATAGCCAGGAACAACAAAGAATATAGGTGTGTATTTTTTTTCATGGATTGGGATCGATTAAGTGTTAATACCTAACAAAATAGTAAATATTTACTAATTAGTAACAGCCGCGGAGGGAATTGTAACCGGGAAAAGGAGAATTTCCTTTTTATTTTAAAATACACTGACAATCAAATAGTTATATCTTTTTTTAAAAAAACTTTGTCCGCCGGGTTACATCTTTATTCCCAGGATTGACTACTTTATGACACCCAAATAGCAAAAACCTAATTTATACCGATGAATCAGGAAATAAGAGAGATGGTAGGCCAGGCCTTATTGATCGACAACAAAAGATTCCTTTACTGCATCAGCTTTATCGGAATGCATTATATAACGTATCCTGGTCTGCTCACACATATCGTATTGCAGCCTGGTAAATTCAATTAAACAACATGTAGCGTATAAACCTCATGTAGCGTACCCTTTTTACTGCGTAAACAGTAGTGTTTCTTAGTTAGTTTGAAGAAGATTTGCAACAGCAAGCCGGGTAAATTCCTTTATCCGGCTCTTTTTTTGCCAGGATCAACGCGCCAACGCCCGGATCGGATCAAAGATCTCCGGTATCCAGACACGGTAACGGTCTTCAGCACTCCATTGGTTTCCCGCCGAGGAAAAATCAACGAACGGCACTTCTACCTCTTTTGTACTTTCACCGGGCCCATACCTGAACTTCACGAGATAAGCCATCCAGGCATCCTTTAATTTTACATCTTTCATTTCCACAATCCCCTTGACTTCCGTAATAGAGGCAATTTCTGCATCCACCGGCACTTCGCTGAAACGGCTGTCCCGGGCAAGCACGATCGGCCCCCGGACAAATGCCCGATACGTTTGTATTCCGTTATGCCGGATCAGGATCCTTCCTTTCATATCCAGGCTCAGGAGAATTTCATCACCCGGCTTCCATACCCTTTTTAGTTCGAGATACCCTTTGTCAGAAGGAGCAGTGCTGATAACCTCCCCGTTTACCGTCACTTTGTAATCGCTGCTCCACGACGGAATGCGAAGTAACATAGAGAAGGACTTATTTTCTTTACATCCGGTCCTTATTTTTATGGCTCCGTTTTTAGGATATTCCGATTCAATGGTCACCCCCAGTTCCGTACCATCCGGCAGGAGGACTTTCGCCTTTCCGGCATTATAAAGGTTGATATAAACCTGGTCCTTATTCGTCATGACTCCGACATCCGGGAGCAGGACGAGTCCCCGCGGACCATTGGCCATACAGCAGTTGAGCTTCATGCCGCACTGAAAACCATCCAGGCTCCTGAATCCCTGTAATGCGCTGTATTTGCTGAAGACGCCATCCGGTGTCATGGAGCCCAGCAGGTCATTATAGGCTGTTTTCTCTATTTCCTCTACGAATTTCGATTCCCCCGTGAGCCGGTAGAGCTCATAACATAATTTCATCCAGGTAATGGTGACACATGTTTCCATGCCATGGGCCGCAGGATAGATCTGCTGGCTGTTGCCATGGTACCAGCATTCCATGGAGGCGCCGGAACCTACGATATTGATCTCCTCTTCCTGGATATTTTTAACCGCTGCGTACACCGCATCAAGGTATTGCTGAGTACCGGTATGCTGGTACAATTTCAAAAGCCCATCGTAACAGGACATCATTTCATAGGCTTTCTGCCCGTTCTCCCATGTCCACCAATTCTCTTTAACAGGGAATCTTTCGGCGACAGGAATTCCTGCCAGCGCCTTGCTGATCAGCTGTGGCCCATCCGGAGTCTCCCATTGCCCAACGATATATTGTGCAAATTTCAGGTAGGATGTTTTCCCGGTGCGTTCATAGAGCAACATAATGGGCTCTAATACTGAACAGCTGTTCATCCCCCTGAAGACACCGGTAAGGACAATATTTGCTTTGCCCGGGCCGACTTCGGTCATTAGCTGGTCGGCCAGTCTTGCAGCCGCGTCGAGGACTTTGGCGTCGCCGGAGAGGTCATAAAAATACAGGAGGCCCAGCATGGTATATTTCCGTCCCCAGACGTCCCATGCCTTGAGATGATACCCCGGAGCATAGTTGCCGATATATCCATCGCCGGATTGGGTGGCCATAATCCCGTAGACAGAACTTTTCATGCTGTCATATAGCCGGGCATCGCCGGTATATTGATAGGCTTTGGCGGCGGATAACATCCATTTGCCCCAGAATTCAGTTTGCCAGAGGCGGGTCTCCTTTCGGGTCCTGAATGGAGCTACTAATTCCTCCGGATCCTGCGCTTCAATGCTGTTCTTTATTATCAGATCGATGCGATTGCCGAGATGGTCGCCGTATACCATCGGGGAAGATGGAGTCCGGACGAAGTCGACTTTTTTGGAGACTTTGTTATATTTTTCCGAGGAAACCTGGGCGGTCGTGTAGAGCACCGGGAGGAGGAAGCAAGCAATAGATAAAAATTTCATTGATAAAAGCTATTTTAAAAAGTTCAATCCTGCGGGTTGATTAAGTGTCGGCTTTGCATGAAAAGAATTTGAAAACATCATTTGGTGATGGCGCCGTAAATAATAGCTTTAAATTTATTAAATAATTCGCCCCCGTAAGGAGAAAAATGCTGTGTCCAGATCTGGGCCACGATGCCGGTCTTAGGATCCACCCAATAGGTAGAATTCCAATAGCCCCCGCCAAAATAGGTGCCGGCGTTCCAACCGGATTCAGCACTGCCTTTTTCGGTCACTACCTGGAAGACAAAGCCTTCCCTGTTAACAGCTGACCAGGGAAACTCCAGATCGCCAATCTGGTTCATCGTCATCAGCCGGACACTGGACGGGCTCAGAAGTCGGTGGCCGTTGAGCTCGCCGCCGTTCGCCAGCATCTGCAGGAATAAGACATAGTCATAGGCCGTTGAGCTCAGGCCGGCTCCGCCGGAATAATAAGTGCCATTCTTCGTGAAAGGATAGATCGTATTCACTCCCCCCGTGGTATCCATCGCGTCATTTTCAACCGTGTGGCCTTTTGCGTCGGTGACATAGGCTTTTGAAAGACGGCCCTGTTTATCCGCAGGAATATAAAAGTAAGTATCCTTCATGCCCAGCGGGTCGAAGATCCGTTGCTGAAAGAACTCTTTTAGCGATTTCCCGGAAACGACTTCTACCAGGTAACCCAGTACATCGGTATTTAGTCCGTAGGTGAATGCGGCGCCCGGCTCGTGCATCAGCGGCAGCTTAGCAAGTATTTTCATCTTATCGGCGAGCTGGATATGTCTTGCTTCAAAACCGATCGGAACGCCGGCTTTGGTATAAATGGCCTTTGCTTCTTTGGTGCCGATTGAGGTGTACGAAATGCCGGAGGTATGATTGAGCAGCTGCCGGACAGTGATCTCGCTTTTAGCGGGCCCGGTCTCATAAGAAGAGTCCTTTTCGTTAAAGGATTTCAGCACGACAGGGTGACTGAATTCCGGGATATATTTCGAAATGGGATCGTCCAGCAATAACCGCCCTTCCTCATAGAGCATCATGATGGCCGTTACCGTTATTACCTTCGTCTGTGACGCGATCCGAAAGAGATCGTCTTTTTTCAGGAGCTGGTTTCGGGCGATGTCCCGATAGCCTGCCGCGTTATAATATACAATTTGTCCATGCCGTAAAACAATAGCCGACACACCTGCCACCTCGTGACCGTTACCGGTAAGATGTTGGAACAGGGAATCGATATTGGATAACCGGGAGGAAGACATGTCCTGACTTTCAGGAGTTACCTGTTTGAGCTGGGCGGAAGCTGTCGGAAGCATTGCGAAATCGGCAAGATTGGTTATCAGCAAAAAAAAGGCAAGCCGGGTCATCGATATTTTCATTAGCTGTATTTATTTATTCCATATTTATTCCAGTTATCTGCCATTCCTATTATCTGTTTATCTGTTATTCCAATTATCTGTTCTGAAAGCTGATACAGCTGTGAGGAGGCTGATCGCCCCAATCAATTTATATGTTTTCTGCATATGTTCAAGGAACGCAAGGCCTTCTTTCTCAACAACTCACTCATTTCCAATAAATTGAACCCGATCGGACAGGGCAGTATCCTTAAACCAACAAAGTAATAAATATTATTTTTATTGGTGGAAAAAAATTGCGGCTAACGTGATAGACAGGGAAAAAGGGGTTAAATTGTTACGGATAGACCTGCTGAACATGCGCAGCGGTTTTCACCCGCAAATTTTAAAATTATGAAACAAGCCCTTTTTTTAGCTGTCCTGCTTTTTAGTATAAGAATCTTAAGTATTGCCCAGGAGCCCGTCCCCACTACCCGGTCAGTCATGGACCAGGCCTTCGCACAGGCAGGGAAAACCAACAAAAAAGTACTGCTCATATTTCACGCCAGCTGGTGTGGCTGGTGTAAAAAGATGGAAGCGTCTCTCAATGATGCAGAATGTAAAAAGATGTTTGATGACAATTATGTGATCACCTACCTGGACGTATTGGAATCTAAAGGGAAAGAGAACCTGGAAAACCCCGGATCGATGGATCAGCTAAAGTTATACCATGGAGAAAAGGCGGGTCTGCCATTCTGGGTCATCCTGGATGCCAAAGGCAAGCTCCTTGCTGATTCGCAAATACGGCCCGCCGGTGCAGGATTGGATACTCCGGGTGAAAATACCGGGTGCCCGTCAGCACAAAATGAAGTCGCCTATTTTGTAAAAGTGTTGAAGGCTACGTCCAGGCTTAAGGAAGCCGACCTGTCGGTCATTGAAAAGCGGTTTTTGAAAAACCAGCCTGCCGCCACCAGCTTTAATAACCGGTAATCTTATTCTTATGGGTTGGCTTGCCAGATATCTGTTACTGTTACTGATCTCCTGCTGCCGGGGGATGTCTCCCCTTCTGGCAGAAGGGCTGGCAAAGCCTGTTCCCCGCATTGCCATTGCAGGCCTGTCCATAGAATCGAGCACTTTTTCGCCGGCGCTGACCGATGAAGCCGCCTTCCATGCAAAATATGGGATAGAAGTGTTCTCCCTGTACCCGTTCCTATCGGCTGATTCATCGCTCCGGCATCGGGCCGTTTGGGTCCCGACCCTGGTAGGCCGCTCCCTGCCGGGAGGCGCCGTTACCCGCGAAGCCTATGAATCCCTGGTAAACAAGACCCTTGATTCACTTAGCAGGAACGGCCCCTATGACGGTCTTTTTTTCGACATCCATGGAGCTATGAGCGTGGTAGGCCTGGATGACCCCGAAGGAGATTTTATAGTCAGGATCCGGAAAGTGGTCGGGAAAAGAACGATCATCTCCACTTCGATGGATCTTCATGGTAATGTCTCGTGGCGTCTGGCGGAAAACACCGATCTGATCACCTGTTACCGGATGGCGCCGCATGAAGATGCCATGGAAACGAAACAGCGGGCTGTGGAGAACCTTATCGACAGGATCGAAAGCGGCAAGGGCAAACCTGCCTATAAAGCCTGGATCTCCATCCCTGTCCTGCTGCCTGGTGAAAAAACAAGCACGAGAATAGAACCGGCAAAGAGTGTTTATCGGGCAGTGGCGCCTGCCGCCGCACAAAAAGGGATTATCGACGCGGCGATCTGGGTCGGATATGCCTGGGCTGACGAACCGCGCAATCATGCTGTCGTGATGGTCACGGGTGATGATGAGGCGCAGGTGACCCATACTGCTCAGCAGCTGGCCCGACGTTTCTGGGATGCACGGTCCGGTTATGCATTCGTAGCTCCCACCGGCACCTTGCAGGAATCCCTTGCCAGTGCGCTGACAAGTAATAAACATCCTTTCTTTATCAGCGATTCGGGAGATAACCCAACCGCCGGGGGCGCCGGTGACGTCACCTGGACCTTACGGGAAATACTCGCCCGCCCCGAATTTAAACCGGCAAATGGACCTTCACTTATCTATGCCTCTATTCCGGGACCTGAACTGGTTAAAATGGCCTTGGCGGCAGGAGTCGGAAAACCCGTAGATGGTTATGCCGGTGCAGCTGTCGATGCCCGGTATGCCCCTCCCGTGCGGCTAACAGGAACAGTAGAATCCATAGAGCAGGGTGACAAGGATGCGGAAGTCGAAGTAGTTGTCCGGGTAGGAAGTTTACACATCATCGTCACACAAAAACGCAAGCCTTATCACAAAGAAATTGATTTCACCCGGCTGGGCCTTAATCCCCGTAAAACAGGCATTGTCGTTGTCAAGATCGGGTACCTGGAGCCGGAGCTGTATGCGATGAGAGCGGATTGGATCCTGGCGCTTACCCCCGGAGGAGTTGACCAGGACCTGGAACGCCTTCCCTACAAAAGAATACAACGACCGATGTTCCCTTTCGATAAGACAATGCCGGAGCCAGATCTTTCAGCCAGGATCGTTCCTTCTTCTGAGCAGTTAAAACTCCTGAACTAATTATGCGTTATGTTCTATTTATGATGACGACATTGACATTGATCCTGCCATCCTGTCTCAGTACGGCCAGGTTATCCGACCTGCCCAAAACGGCCGACGAAATTAATTTCGACGCCTACGCCAAAGGAGTGACCCAGAACGCCAAAGGGATCTGGACCTTTAAAACATTAAATGAATATTACCTGGAGACCTCCGTTCCAATAACACAGGAGACCCTCATTAAAATGATCCGACAGGCCCTCCTGGTGAGAAACTACAAATTAAATACCATTAATGTGGAGGCCACCCGCGTTACAGCCAGTCATGGAATGTCCGCTAACGAATGGGCTTATGTGACCGGTGTTTATTTTAAAAGGACCCCGGACAAGATGCGGGTATATATCCGGACGAAAATTACCCAGGACATTACCGGGGGAGTAAAAAATAATCTTTCAGAAAAGCTGGGAATGATCATCGGGGAATATATAAGACAAATGGCTTCGCAGAAGGCATAACCAGCGGATATAACAAGAAAGCATAACCAACAGGTATAATCCCAAAAACATAACCAACAGGTATACCCTTTTATTAAACCCTTTCATAGAATCGTACAAAATGAAAAAATCACTGTTTACCCTGCTGCTGATCTATTTATCAGCACATAACGTTTTCTCCCAGAAAAACAGCTCTTTAAGCCTTTCAATCGGGCCATCCCTTCCGACCGGCGAGTATGCCAACAAAGATGGGAACGATCCCAGTTCAGGCCTTGCAAAGGTTGGCGGCGTATTGGACCTGTCTTATATGCATACCATCGGACATTCCGGCCTGGGCTTTACTGCCATGCTGCGGGCAAGGGCTAACGGGATCAGCTCATCGGCCGTCCTGGAGACATTTGAAAAGCAATACCCCGATTATCAGTGGTCAACGAAAAAAAGATCCTATAAAACAGCAGCCGTCCTGGCTGGCGCCTATTACCATTTTGCGGTAACTAAACGAATAGACCTTAAGGGGGAACTGATGCTGGGTGCAGCCGAATCCTGGTTGCCTGATTATACGATCACAGGAGTAAGAGACACAGGGGTCAACAATATTGTTTCCGATTTCAAAATAGCAACTTCCAACAAAAGGAATGCCTGGTCATTCTCCGGGATGGTCAAAATAGGAATGGCGTATAAGCTGACCAATAAATTTTCGCTCATCGCCGGACTGGACTTCTGGTATCTGAAACCGACCTTTAAAAAGCTGACCCGGGTGGTAGCTTCTGGCGATGGACTTGGCATCCCCGGTCTCCTTTGGCTCAACAATGCCGCAGCCGTACAGGTAAACAGCTATACCGCTGATTATACCCAGAATATGAGCAGCCTCAATCTGACTTTCGGCCTGTCTATGGCCCTGTAGCTGCGGCTATCCATGAACAGAACACGCAATTTGCATTTCGTTAACAGCAGGAATACTATGAAAAAGTAGTACCTTCATATGCACATAGGTATATTCAGCATTTAATCTTTTTTTAATGCACCATACTTAAAATAAAAATATGAACCCGAGCATGATAGATTTAAGCACACAGGGGAACTGCGAAGCATTCATAAACACCACTGAAAAGACGAATATGCACATGAATATTGAACAGCCAGGCTCGATCCGCCCATTAAAAAAACATTTTGTATGGATGAAACATAGTCTTGTGGGTTTATTCCTGCTCTTTTCAGCATCAATTTTCGCACAACAAACAGTGACCGAGAAGTTTCAAAAGATCGGGACTGTCCAGGAGGCACAAGCATTCATCGATGCCAATCCGGCGCTCAAACCGGCCTTGCTCAAGCTGTCTTACGGAAAAGACACCACCCTTATCGAGAAAAGGCTGTTACGGCAGAACAAAGGAGATATCTTTTCCGTCGGTTATGTCACCTATAAAGCCCTGGAGGCGACGGAGACAGTCGCTTACCGGGCAAACTATATCTTCCTCGACGGCTCGTCATTATCACAGACCCAGATCGACAGCCTGAAAAAATTGATCATTCAAAAGGCTACCTCAGGCGCATCCTTCGATCAGCTCTCCGATCAATACACCATGGATGGCAATACCACGCATGGTGATACCGGCTGGTTTTTCGGAGAAGAAATGATGCCTAAAGAATTCCAGGATGCTGTCAAGGCCCATAAAACCGGGGATGTTTTCGCGGTGGACGTATCGGAGAAGCAGTGGCATTATATCGTCAAAAAGACTTATGATGATCAGATTAAGAAGGATATGACCGTGCTGAGGGCGAATGGGAGATAAGGTTATGCTTTAAAAAGTAAATGGAAAGTAAGGTTATCTTCAAATTATGTACAAGCTCAGCGGCCGCATTGATCTACCGAAAAGCACCTGGATACCAGGTGTCCTGTTATCGATGCTGTCATTGGGCAGTTGCCACACTGCAAAAAAAGCAGGCCATATAAATCTTAAAGACGGGGACGGTTTCGTCCGGATCTTTGACGGCAGGACTTTAGACAATTGGGTTGGAGATTCGACCTATTGGCGGGTGGAAGATGGTTGCCTGGTAGGCGTCGTTACGCCGCAAACCCTCCTGAAACGTAATACGTTTATCATCTGGCAGGGAGTTATGCCGGAAAATTTTGAGATCAGGGTGGACTACAAAGTTTCTGCTGAAGGCAACAGCGGGATCAATTACCGAAGTGAAAAAATCGAAGGTATTCCCAACGCATTAAGGGGTTATCAGGCGGATCTGAATGGCGCCAATACCTATACCGGAAGCAACTATGAGGAACGTAAGCGGACAACCCTCGCTTCCCAGGGAGAGAAAACGACATTGCCGCCGATAGCAATTTCTCCGGACTCCCTTCAGACGCAGATCAGGAATAATCAATGGCAGCCAAAGATAGTGACCGGATCATTGGGAGATCCCGCTGCTCTCAAAGCAGCTATCAGGAACGATGACTGGAATCAATACAGGATCGTAGCAATAGGCAATCACCTGCAGCATTATATCAATGGAATCCTGATGAGCGATGTTACCGATAATGACACCGTCAACAGGAAGTTTACCGGTTACCTCGGCGTACAGGTACATGTCGGTCCTCCCATGAGGATCGCTTATCGTAACTTTCGCCTGAAGGAGCTGAAATGATTTTTTCTTCCCCTCCAGCTGAGTATATAACGGCTTCGATTCACTCTTAATAGACATAGCGGCCTCCAACGGCCGTTTAAACAGCACTATTTAATGAAACGATCCCTGTTATATGTCTTCACGGGCCTCACCTGCCTGTCGGTTGTTTGCTGCAAACCAACGGTTACCGAAGAGCCGGCGCCCCCCAGACCGGTCCCCATCGATCCAAATCCTGACCCGGCCTGGCTTTCCCCCGAAGAAAGTATGAAGACCATGCATCTCCCGCCGGGATATCACCTTCAATTAGTGGCCAGCGAACCGGTGATCCAGGAACCGGTAGCCATCGTATGGGATGGGAACGGCAGGATGTATGTCGCAGAAATGCGCAGTTACATGCAGGACATTAATGGGACCGGCGAACGCCTTCCCATCTGTCGTATCACACGCCTGGAAGATACTGACGGAGACGGGAAAATGGAGAAAAGCACGATCTACATAGACAGTCTCGTCCTGCCCCGCATGATGCTGGCGCTGGATGACCGGCTGGTGGTCAATGAGACGTATACCTATAACCTCTATAGCTACCGTGATACGAATGGCGACGGCAAAGCCGACGAAAAGACCCTCGTCTATCACAACGATACACCCGATGACGCCAACCTCGAACACCAGAAAAGCGGCCTGATCTGGGACATAGACAACTGGATCTATGTCACCTCCAATCCGGTGCGTTACCGGTATAACAAAGGCCGGCTGGATGTCGATACCATGGCAACAGGGCCGGGAGGACAATGGGGCCTTACGCAGGATGACTATGGCCGCCTCTATTTTTCTTCGGCAGGCGGAGAAACGCCCGCCCTCAATTTCCAGCAAAACCCTTCTTACGGAAGGATTGACTTCGACAACGAACGCCGCGGCGATTTCGACCAGGTATGGCCGATCATCGGTACCCCGGATGTACAGGGAGGGCAGGAACGCCTCCGGCAGGATAGCAGCCTCAATCATTTCACCGCCTCCTGCGGTCAAACCGTTTTCCGGGGCGACCGTCTCCCGAAGACCATGGAAGGCGATCTTTTTATATGCGAACCGGTCGGCAGACTGATCCGCCGGGCTAAAGTGAGCGATAGCAGCGGGGAGACCCTCCTCACCAATGCCTACGATAAAAGAGAATTCCTGGCTTCCTCAGATATGAACTTCCGGCCCGTTAATACGGCCACGGGCCCGGATGGCTGCCTGTATATCGTCGATATGTACCATGGTATCATCCAGGAAAGTAACTGGACCCGTCCCGATAGTTATATCAATCCCCAGATACGCCGCAAAGGCCTGGATAAGCATATTAACCGGGGGCGAATATACCGGGTCGTTCATGACGGATATACTCCGGGCCCGGCCCCGCATCTCCTGGACGCGACAGGTCCTCAGCTGGTCGCAGCACTCTCCAGTCCCAACGGATGGTGGCGGGATAATGCCCAGCAATTATTGATCATACATGATCATCAATCGGAGGTACCGGCCCTTAAAGATCTGGCCCTCGGGAAAAGATCGTTCCTGGATAGACTGAAATTTTGGAACCATCCCCCTGAAGCCGTTACCCGGGTGCATGCCCTCTGGACCCTGGAAGGCCTGAAGGCGATAGATGCAGCGACGTTGATAACCGCATACCAGGACGAAGATCCCCAGGTTAGAAAAGCAGCTGTCCGGATCAGTGAGCAGTTCCTCCAAAAGAACGAACCAGGGACACAGAACGAAACAGCGATAAAGAAGGAACCAGGGATCCTCACCGCTCTCCAATCTCTCCGGAACGATCCCAGCCCGGATGTAAGGATCCAGTTGGCCCTTTCCCTTCGCTTCAGCAAAGATGCCCGCTCCCGTTCTCTCCTGAAGGATCTCCTCGCATCCAATGCCAATAATCAAATGATCGTCCGGGCAGCGACAAAGAGCCTGCATGAAGGGGATGAATCCCTGAAAGAGCTGCGGGACCTCACTTCGAACATGGATGAAGATGATCAACGGCTGGTATTCATGGGCGCCTCCAATTTTGGACAGCTTTGCGCCACCTGCCACGGCCCGGACGGAAAAGGTCTCTCCTCCCGCCTCGCCCCTCCCCTGTCCGGTAGTTCCCTGGTAATGGGTGATAAAGATATCCTGGTAAGGATCCTGCTGAATGGACTCAAAGGCCCTGTCGACAACGTCAAATATCCCGACGTAATGCCGGCCCAGGGGGAGCATAACGATGAATATATCGCTTCCGTGCTGAGTTATATCCGCGTCGGCCTGGACAACCACGGAGGACACAGCGGGCTGGTCCAGCCGGAGGACGTAAAGGACATCCGGGCAAAAAATGCGGCCCGGAAAGATGCCTGGACGCTGGAAGAATTGGAAGTCTTCAAAAAGAAGCCAGGCCGGAAATAAAACCAGGCCGGGAATCAGACGCCAGTGAACAAATTCAGCGGAAAAACAATTTCGCCTGGAAAAAATAAAAAAAATCCAGTTGAGGTAGTATCAAACAACATATTTTCTCTTTAATATTATTAACGAATAAAATTGCCATATGGGTGATATCCAGATCAGGAAGTCAGCAAAAAAATACGATGTCGTCATCGTTGGTTCGGGAGCAGGCGGCGGAATGGCGGCCTATGTGCTGTCCCAGGCAGGGTTAAAGATCGCCCTGCTCGAAGCGGGCCCCATGTTCGATCCTGCTATTCATTCCATGCAACTAAAGAACGCCTGGGAATCCCCCAGAAGAGGGGCCAGCACCAAATTACGTCCGTTCGGCGATTTCGATGGCGCCTGGCACGGATGGGATATCGAAGGAGAGCCCTATACCAAAGAAGAGGGGACGAAATGGGACTGGTTCCGCGCCCGTATGGTAGGCGGACGGACCAACCACTGGGGCAGGATCTCCCTTCGCTTCGGGCCGAAAGATTTCAAGCGAAAGAGTTATGACGGATTGGGGGATGACTGGCCTATCGGTTACGAAGATGTCAAACCCTACTACGATAAGATAGACAAGCTGATCGGAGTCTTCGGGACCAACGAAGGACTGCCCAACGATCCGGATGGTATTTTTCTGCCCCCGCCCAGGCCCCGTCTGCATGAATTGTTTATCAAAAAAGCGGCTTCAGGCACCGGCATCCCCGTGATCCCTTCCCGCCTCTCCATTCTTACCAAACAGATCAATAAGGACCGCGGCGCCTGCTTCTTCTGTTCCCAGTGCGGAAGAAGCTGTAAAGTATACGGTGATTTCTCCTCCTCCTCCGTGCTCGTCAAACCGGCGCTGGCGACAGGCAATGTAGATATCTTTACCAATGCGATGGTCCGGGAGGTCCTTACCGATCGGGAGGGGCTCGCCACCGGCATCTCCTATGTCGACAAAACGGACCTGCAGGAATACCAGGTGTTCGGCAGAACAGTGATCTTAGCCGCAAGCACCTGTGAGACGGCAAGGCTCCTGCTCAATTCCAAATCGCCCCGTCATCCCAATGGGCTGGTGAACTCCAGTAATGTGGTCGGCAAATACCTCCATGACTCCACCGGCGCCTCGATGAGCGGCATCGTGCCTGCCCTCTTCGACCGCAAACGTTATAATGAGGACGGTGTAGGAGGTTTGCATGTATATACCCCCTGGTGGCTGGATAATAAAAAACTCGATTTCCCCAGAGGTTACCATATCGAATACGGCGGAGGCATGGGAATGCCGATGTACGGGTTCAGCTGGGGCATCGAGAATACCCAGGATAAGGTGCTGATAAAAGGTCAGCATAAAGAACCAGGAGGTTATGGAAAATCCCTTAAGGAAGACATCCGCTATCTTTACGGCGCCCGTGTAGGCATGGCCGGAAGAGGAGAGGCCGTACCCCGGATAGATAATTATTGCGAGATCGATCCCGACGGCGTAGTCGATAAATATGGCATCCCGGTCCTCCGTTTTAATGTCAAACATTCGGAGTACGAGATCAAACAAGCCAAACACATGAACGAGACTTTCAAAGAGCTGCTGCATAATATGGGCGCTATCGTAACGTCGAAGGATAACAGCGAGGCCAATCAATGGGGGCTGAACAATCCCGGCAATGTCATCCATGAAGCGGGCACTGTCCGAATGGGAAATGATCCTAAATCCTCTGCACTCAATAAATGGAACCAGGGACACGAATGCAAAAATCTATTTTGCCTGGATGGCAGCGCTTTTGTTTCGCAGGGAGATAAAAATATCACCTGGACGATCCTCGCCCTTTCCATGCGGGCCAGCGAATACATCATCGATGAGATGAAAAAACAAAATATTTAGTAAATCTTTTTTATGGACAGGAGAAAATCGATAAAAACATTACTGGTAGGTTCCGTCGCCACAGGCACTTTGATCGAAGCCTGCCACACGGACGATAAAAAAATCGCCGGCACTTCCGCCCCATCCGCAACTGCCCCCAACGATCCCACCCGGATGGAGGAAGAAAAAGAATATATGAAAGGGTTGGAAGGAAAGACTTTTTTTACGTCGGATGAAATGACCGCGATCGCTATTCTCGCGGACATCATCATCCCCCGCGATGAAATAAGCGGCAGCGCCTCCGATGCCAAAGTTGCTGACTTTATAGCATTCATCGTGATAGACAAACCCGAACACCAGACGCCCCTGCGCGGCGGTCTCCGCTGGCTGGACCTGCATTGCATAAAGAAATTCGAAAAGCCATTCAGGGAGTTAACGGAGGAACAACGGCTCGGGATCGTAGACACCATCGCCTATCCCAAAAAAGTAAAGCCGGAAGACAGACAGGGCGCGGCCTTTTTCTCCCTGATACGCAACCTGACCATCACGGGATTCTATACCACCGAGATCGGGTTTAAAGATATCGGTTATATGGGCAACCGGCCCAATCAATGGAATGGCGTACCACCCGAGATCCTGAAGCAATACGATCTTTCCTACAGTGAAAAGGAATTGAAGGAATGCATTAGCTTTGATAAAGCCTGATTTTAAAAATCATGAAACCGATCGTTCAAATATCCCTGGACCTGACCGACATGGACGAAGCCCTCGAAACAGCAGCCCTCGCCAAACGTGCCGGCGTGGACTGGCTGGAAGCAGGCACTCCCTTCATCCTGGCTTACGGCCTGGTAGGCGTGCAGGAACTGCGTAAGGCATTCCCCGGCGTCCCGATAGTGGCCGACCTGAAAACGATGGATGGAGGTTATCTCGAAGCGGAAATGATGGCAAAAGCAGGTGCTACCCATGTCGTGGTGATGGCCCGGGCCCATGAAGAAACGATCCGGTGTGTGGTGAAGGCGGGTTACGATTTCGGCGTAAAGGTAATGGGTGACAACCTGGGCTGCCCGGACATGGTCGCAGGTGCAAAATGGCTGGAAGACCTTGGCTGCGATTTTGTTATTCACCATATCGGCTACGATGAAAGACGCGGCATCGCAGCCCGGGGCGAGCGCATGCCCAGTCCCATGGATCAATTAAAAGAAGTCGTGCAGGCAGTGAATATACCCGTTCAGGCAGTCGGAGGACTTAGTCTGGAACAGGCCATTCGTTGTCCCGAATACGGCGCCCCGCTGGTAGTGCTCGGTGCTCCTCTTACCATCGACGCCGATGCATTTAAAACAGCCGGCGGCGCCCTGGAGGATTCCTTGCGCCTGATCTGTGAAAAGGTGCATGCATATGGCGACATCGCCATCGGCAAATGATCAATCGCCCTGCCAAATGAGCAATCAAATGAATAGCTGATCAATCGGCCAGGCAATGAGCAGTCACATAGATAACGGAATCGATCGGAAAAATGAACAATCATAGATAACTAATCATCACATTGACAAGTATTCAACCATAGTAATAAATAAGTAGCCGCGTTGACAACGAAAAAGTCACGTTGCCTGGAATTAATTATATCGACAAATAATCAAGCATGAGTAATAAAATTTTATCTGCAGCCGTGGTCAACTATGCCCCGGAAAAAGGCTCGGTAGAGATCAGGGAAATAGCCAGGCCGGAGATCGGGGAAGAAGACGTGTTGCTGGAAGTCGTCAATGTCGGTGTCTGCGGCAGCGACCTGCATCAATGGACGGCGGATCATTCCTGGCCCGTCAACTATCCCGTCGTATTAGGGCATGAGTTTGGGGGACATATCGTACAGACCGGCAGCCGGGTAGTAGGTTGGAAAGAAGGAGACAGGGTTGTCAGTGAGACAGCTGCCATCATCGATCCCAATAATCCCATGTCCCGCCGCGGGCTTTATAACCTGGATCCCACACGCAAAGGTTTCGGATATGGTGTCAACGGAGCCATGACCCGTTATGTAAGGGTCCCTGCCCGTTGCCTGCACCTCGTACCTGATCAGCTGGCGTTCGAACAGGCTTGCCTTACGGAACCCTGTTGCGTCGCCTTCAATGCCGTCGTAGAAAACAGCCGGTTGAAACCTGGTGACCGGGTGATCGTCCTGGGACCGGGCACGATCGGCATTTTATGTGCCGCGGTAGCCCGGCTTTGCGGCGCGGAAGTCGCAATCCTGGGATTGGAAACAGATCGTCATCGCCTCGCCATTGCCGCCCAATATGGTTGCGAAACCATTATCGGCGATGCTACGGAATGGGCAAGACGGCGGGATGGATTGGGAGCCGACTGCATTATCGATGCGGCCGGAGCCAGCATCACCCTGCAGATCGCTATGCAGCTGGTGCGTCCCAATGGCCATATCGTAAAGGTTGGCTGGGGACCGCAGCCCCTGGGCTTCTCCCTGGATCCCCTGGTGCAGAAAAATGTGACCCTTCAGGGCAGCTTTAGTCATAACTGGCCGGTTTGGGAGCGTGTGCTCGCCTTGCTGGCCAGCGGACAGCTGGATGTACGCCCTATTATCGGCGGCGTATGGCCGGTGACCGAATGGCAAACGGCCTTCGAAAAAATGCATCGCGGCGAAGTCGTTAAAAGTGTGCTGAAACCCGTCTAAAACTCATTCGTTGGAGCCAGTATAGTCTCCTTCGCCGCAACCCGTATAATCTCATTCGCTGAAACCAGTATAAATCCTCATCCCGCTATGCGACTCGAAAACAAGGTCATTATCGTTACCGGCAGTACGACCGGCATTGGCAAGGCGATCGCAAAGAGATGCGTCCAGGAAGGCGCCCGCGTCGTCCTCCATGGTCTTGAAAAAGATTGGGGAGAAGAAGTGCTGAGCGAATTGGCAAAAGATTCGGCCTTTTTGCATATAGAAGACCTGAGCGGGGCGGATGCCCCTCAGCACCTGGTAGACGAGACCCTCCGGGTCTTCGGCAGGATCGACGCCCTCGTCAACAATGCCGCCTGGGTCGTATCGTCCAATATACAGACCACGGATGCCGCCTTTTTACGACGCGTCCTGGAGATCAATACCATCGCACCATTTGCGCTTATCAGGGCGGCCCTCCCCCACCTTGAAAACAGCAGGGGCTGTGTGCTGAACATCGGCAGCGTGAACGCCTGGAGCGGAGAGCCCAACCTACTTGCCTACAGTATTTCAAAAGGCGCGTTGATGACCCTTACGCGCAACCTGGGAGATACCCTTCACCGGGAGAACGGCGTGCGGGTCAACCAGATCAACCCGGGCTGGGTGCTCACCGAGACAGAGATGATCCGCAAGCGCGACCATGGGCTGGCGGACGATTGGTACAAGGACCTCCCTCCGGTATATGCACCGGCAGGCCGTATCCTGTGGCCTTCCGAAATTGCGGCAGCGGCCATCTACTGGCTGGCCGATGAAAGTGGCCCTGTCAGCGGACAGGTAGTGGACATCGAACAGCATCCCTTTCTGGGCCGCAACCCGCCTAAAGATAGTTCCACCATTAGTCGCCCGCCGGTCAGCTAACACCATCTGCATAATTATTCCCATGTCAATTACTTCCCATAGAAAATTACGCCCAATGTTAAATGACTCCCACACTAAATTACCCGTCTTGTCAAGGACACTCCTCATGCTAAGTTATTCCACATGCCAAAATCACTCCCCACGCTAAATTACTTCCCATGCCGAAATTAGCAGCATTCCCCAAAGCTTTCATGCACGCACTTTGTAAAGACGGTACGATGCGCGTCGCAGAATGGATCGGACTGGCCGCCCAACTGGATATCGAAGGACTGGAATGGTATGCCGGCTTCCTGGAGATGTCGGAGGAATCCAACTGGCCCCTTTTCCGGCAGCAGGTAGAAGACCATGGTCTGACGATTCCCATGATGTGCTGTTCCCCCGACTTCACCC
This sequence comes from Chitinophagales bacterium, assembly GCA_015655015.1. Classification (GTDB taxonomy): domain Bacteria; phylum Bacteroidota; class Bacteroidia; order Chitinophagales; family Chitinophagaceae; genus Puia. Next base: position 289,287 of record JAATFV010000116.1, read on the forward strand.
ATCCCGATGCCGCCTTCAGAGCGAAGGAAATAGCCAAACAGCAACGCTGGATAGATATGACCTATGCCCTTGGCGGATCCTATTGCCGCGTACTTTCCGGTCAGCGAAGGCCTGTCCTTTCCATGGAGGAAGGGGTGAAGCTGGCGGCTGAATGTATCGAAGCTTGTCTGCCTTATGCGCAGCAACGCGGCATTACGCTGATCCTGGAAAACCATTATAAAGATGATTTCTGGGAATTCCCTGAATTCGCCCAGAAAATGGAAGTATTCGGTAAATTGGTGGACAGCATCCATCACCCGAATTTTGGGGTCAACTACGACCCCAGCAATACCTATCTCGCAGGCGAAGATCCCCTGGACCTGCTAAGGATGGTCTCAAAAAGAGTCGTCACCATGCACGCCAGCGACCGGTTCCTGCTGGAAGGGACCATCGAAGATCTCCGGCGCGAAGAAGGCGGCGCAGCCGGATATGCCAAACGATTGAGCCATGGGGAGATCGGCAAAGGCCTGAATGACTACGATGCGATCTTCACTGAGCTGAAAAGAGTCGGGTTCGACGGATGGATCAGCATAGAGGACGGCGTGGAAGGGATGGCTCAGCTGGAACGGAGCGTGGCCTTCCTTCGGAAGAAGATCGGCCAATATTGGCCAGCCGCTGGTGAACGCTAACGACCCCAATTTTTCTTCCAATGCTTTAACTGAAAAAATAATGAATGCCACGCTACTGTATCCCGCTCAATGTTTCCTCGGCGAAGGTCCTTTCTGGCATCCCGAAAGAAAATCCTGTTTTTGGGTGGATATCGAGAACCGGCGGCTGTTCGAATATCCGTGGTCAGCGCTTTCATCGGAAACCGGGCTGGCGCAACGATCTCCTCCCCCGGGCAACCCAACCGTCTGGCAATTCGACCGGCGGGTAAGCCTGATCTTACCCGATAATCAAGGCCGGCTGCTGCTCGGCATGCAGGGCGGCATAGCTGTATTCAACCCGGGTACAGGAGATCTGCAATGGCTGCTTGATATCGAAAAAGACCTTCCCCGGCACCGTTGTAATGACGGCGGCATTGATTGCGAGGGCCGCCTGTGGGTGGGCACCCTGCAGCTGGATTTTGACGAAGGGGCAGGATCTCTTTATTGCATTGATGAAGATAAAGTCCCCCGGAAAAAACGGGATTCCGTCACTATTTCCAATGGAATGGTCTGGTCCCCGGATAATAAGCGGTTATACTACATCGACAGCCCCCGCAGAACGGTGGAATCCTTTATTTTCGACAGGACCACCGGGAATATACAATTCGAGAAAGTGGCTGTCCGCATTCCCGCGGATATGGGAGGGCCGGATGGTATGACCATCGACGAAGAGGGAATGCTCTGGGTCGCGCACTGGGGTGGCTTCGGCGTATACCGGTGGGATCCCCTGACAGGGGAATTGCTGGATTCGGTCCAACTCCCCGTACCAAATGTTTCTTCCTGTGCTTTTGCCGGAGAAGAGCTGGATCACCTGATCATCACTACGGCTCGTCAGGACCTCTCGGAAGAAGAGCTGATCAGGTATCCGCAAAGTGGTGATATCTTTGTCGCCAAATTGCCCGTTAGCGGGATTGCTGGTAATACCTGTAAGTTCTGAATACCCTGCCGGCCTTGTCTCCCCATATAATAATGGGGTATTGTGCGGACCTGAACCTTATATTGGAATCAGCTCACAAAATTGTGAGCCCTTAAAAACAGCCTGCCGCTGCTAAATTTGCATTATGAGGAAAATAAGCTCTACTAATGTGCGTAATCAACGATTTTTATATTATGAATGCCAGCTGAATTATGCATTGGGCATCGTCGGAGGCCGGTATAAAGCACAAATCCTTATGGATATTGCGAAAGGTTACAACAGGTTCAGTGTTCTCAAGGAAAGGATACCAGTGATCTCCGATCAGATGCTGGGCCGGCAGTTAAGGGCGTTGGAGAAAGATGGTATGATCAGTAAAAATACCATAGAGGAAGTTCCTAAAAGAATCGATTATTATTTGACCCCGTCTGCGATAAAGCTTTGCCTCCTGCTCAGGAAAATGTGTGATTGGGCGAAAGAATCTATGCCTGCAGCGGTCTGACAACATTGCGACTGTCTGACAATACAAAGAACCGGTCTTTTTAAAAATCCACTCACAATTTTTTGTGCTATTGTCTGTTCCAGCTGAACCCCTGACATTTGCAGGAATATGAAGAAGCTAAAAACTACACTACCCTTCATTTTCTTTTTGTCAATATCGGCTGTCGCGCAGGAAACCCATGTCTTTCATTCCAAATACATGCCCGGGCCTGATACAGTGCGGTTTTTCAGACCTGACAGTTACCATTCCGGTAAAAAATACAGCCTGCTTTACTTATTACATGGTTATCCTGAGAACTATCTGCAGTGGGGGACTTTTATCGATCTCAAAGCTGTGGCAGAAAAATATGATCTCATCATAGTTTGCCCGAACGGTTATCGTACCTGGTATTTAAATAGCCCGGTACAAAAGAATTCAAGATTTGAAGATTTCTTTTTTCAGGAGTTGGCGCCATATATACAACAGCATTATACCATCGACAGGCGCCACATTTTCATTAGTGGACTCAGCATGGGCGGCTATGGCGCCCTGCATTTGTTCTTAGCGCATTCCGGATATTTTTCTGCTGCTGCAAGCACCAGCGGTACGGTCCGCTTTGATTATGCAGTTATGAAGACGGCCAGCATGCGTTTTTTCGGAGACGATAGAGTCCTTAAAGATTTATCAAAAATATTGGGACCTCATGGTCCGGGCTGGGACAGATTTTCGATCGAAAGTGTTTTAAAAATTCAAAAACCGGCTAAAGGATTTTATTTTGACTGCGGGACGGAGGATCTGTTGTTGCCAATGAATAATGAGCTGGATCTGGCCTGTAAAAGATTGGATATAAGAGCAGTATATCATACAGAATCAGGGCAGCATGATCCGGCTTACTGGCAAAAGGCCTTTCAACATCATTTGGATTATTTTAAACTTGCCCAATTATCCGGCCCGGCATCCGGTCAAACAATTATTATTCCCTTGTCTATTGTATCTTTAGTACATTGGTAATCTAAACAAACAGACTATAAATGAAATCCCTTTTTTATCTTCTCCTGCTATCCTTTTTGGTGAGCAACGGTCCTGTCAAGGCGCAAACGAAGACCAAACACGGGTGGTTATCCTTATTCGACGGAAAATCACTCAGCGGCTGGCGCCAGGCCCAAAAAGATACTTTTCCGGATGCAGACTGGAGCGCTGAAAAAGGGGAATTGTCCTTCGATCCTGCCAAAGTCCATGGAACCGATATCATCACCGCCCGGTCTTTTACTAATTTTGAACTTTCCCTGGATTTTAAAGTTTCCCAGGGTGGTAACAGTGGCATCAAATATTTTTTAATCCCTAACACTTCTTTAGGGTGCGAATTCCAGATCATAGATGACAGCAGGCATCCTGATGCCACGCTGGGGATAAACGGGAACCGGAAGACAGGCGCATTGTATGATATTCTTCCAGCCAGCGCCGACAAACCCTACAAAGCCGCCGGGACATGGAATACTGCGAGGATCGTGGTAAAAGGCAATCACGTTGAGCATTGGCTGAATGGCGTAAAAATACTGGAATATGAAAGGGGAAGCGATGTCTTTAAACAGGCAATCGCGCAAAGCAAATTCAAAACGACAAGCGGATTTGCAGCAGCGACATCATCCGCGATATTGTTGCAGGCACACGGCGATAAGGTCAGCTTTAGGAATATAAGGATCAAAGAACTCTAAAGCAACCTGCCATCTCTCTACAATTTCGGGCAGACAGGCGTGACTATACAAGAATTTCCCCCTCCAATAATTGTTCAAAATTAACATTCTTTAGGTTATTTTTATTATTGGTTAACAACAGCTGATCGGGGATCAATAATAATTCATACACCATGAAGGAAGAGCGTAAAGATCTTTCCGGGATCAGGCAGGCTGTGTATCAGCTTTGTCCGCTAAAAGAAAATGAATGGCAGGATTATTCGGAAAGGTTAATAAGCAAGCGTTTCAGCAAGGGGGATCTTCTGACCAGGGAAGGCCAGGTCGAGAACTATATTTACTTTTTAAGAAAAGGAGGCACCCGAAGTTACTTCTTAAGAAATGGAAAGGATTTTACCGTAGACTTCCATTTTGAAGGCGACTTTGTGACGGCTTATTATTCATTGATCACCCGGGCTGCCAGCCCGGTTTATATCGCAGCGCTGGAGGATACGGCAGCTTATGCGATCTCCATCAGGTTCCTGAACGAGCTTTATGGTAAACATCATAATGTGGAACGTATCGGAAGGCTGATTGCAGAACAGCAATACATCAAAAGACTACGTAAAGAAATGGACCTGCTCTCCCAAACGGCAGAAGAAAGGTATGCAGCGCTCCTGCAGCGGAACCCCGCGCTCATACAAAACCTGTCAGTCCGCCATTTATCTTCCTACCTGGGCATTCAGCCTGAAAGCTTAAGCCGGATCAGGAAGCTGCATACACGAAACTAACATACATCATTTTTTAGCCGGCAGGTTTTGGTGAACTTTGGTCCGCCCTAAAATGATCAGCCAATGAAACCGCTTGTTGTCCTCCTGTCTGTTTTTGTAGCCGGCTCTGTTATCTCCAGGATCGTCCTGAAGGACTGGAACCTGCCCTTTGCGGGTAACCTGGCCATGTGCCTGATGCTGATGCTTACTGCATCAGGCCATATCTTATTTACAAAAGGAATGGCAATGATGTTACCTCCGTTTGTCCCTTTCAAAAACCTGATCATCTACCTGACCGGCATTGCAGAAGTTATACTCGGCTTGGCTTTGTTATTTCCTTCGGTCAGGGGGCTGGCCGGTCTTTCCCTTATTGTATTTTTTATACTCCTGCTTCCTGCCAATATATACGCGGCTATCAAACATCTCGACCTGGAACAGGCTGCCTATGCCGGACCTGGGCCACGTTACCTGTTATTTCGTATCCCTCTCCAGTTACTTTTTATCGGCTGGGTGGCTTATTTTTCCATTTAGCAATCACAGGCTGCTTTTCTTAGACTGCCTTTCTTAGACCGCAGCGCAGGGTTTAAGTCCTAAAGCCGCTGGCTGTCGCACCCTGCCCGATAAAAAAGAAATCCGCCTGAACAATCTTGAACAGATTGCCAGGCGGATCCATCGAAATTTCTATTTTGACCAGCAGTACTTAAAATGTTGACAGAACTTTACCTGTTTTAGTAAAATGTTTTTTAGTGATAGAAGTGATCTCTTCGGTAACCGTCGCCGGGATCATGACCACTTTGTACTGTGCATCGGGCACATTGAAATCCGCGATATCGGGGCCCGGCACTCCGGTCGTCGTCACTCCGGACGGCATCACTGCGGGCGCCGGATAATACGTCACGTTGGCCAACGGCGTAAAATAGAACTGGACGCGAAGGGTATGTTCACCTGTCACGTATGACCAGTTGTAGTTGACCCGGGTATCGTTGGGATCGTATCCCGGAATGATATAAGGGATTGGCAGCCATTGACCGGGCTCATTAGCCTTTGAAGGGGTAAAGCTCACGATCACCATGCCGTGGTCCAGGATGTCCTGTGTAAGGTCTGGCAGCCAGCGTTTGTAATACTTGGCGGTGTAAGTGGAATAGTTGTTGTTGTCGCTTTGAACGAATACATCATCGCTCATCATCCAGTCATCCGTATAAATGGAGAACGTGTCTGCCAGGGCAGTCGCGCCGGCAGCGCCAGTTGCGCCGGTTGCACCCTGTGCACCTGTAAGAGATACAGGGGAGCCCCAGCCAGCTGCGGTCTTCGGACCGTATAGGGCAGTAACCCTGGTATCCAGGTAAAAGTCGCCGTTAACACCCAGCGTCGTAGCCGGGGTGCCTTCTCCGCTGAGAATCGTGTTGCCATTAGTTCCGTTGGCGCCATTGGCTCCGTTCGCACCCGCAGCACCGTTAGTCCCTGCAATACCCTCATCGCCTTTTTTGCAGGAAGTAAAGAGAAGGGAGGAGAATACGATGCTCAAAAAAAGTCCGCACAGGACTTTCGTGTTCTTTTGGTTTTTCATTGATTGTTAAATGTTTTTATAGGGTCTCAAGAAATTCGACCCGATAAAACTACGCTTGCACGTATCCATTTAACCGAATTAACAGTACTTTATAAAATTTTTAAGAGTAAGTACTCAGCATTTCGCATAAGGTATCAATCAAAATCAGCCTGGGATGAGCAGCTCACTCACCAGGCGGCTGTTTCAATGGATGGAATGCCACGATCAATTCTGCTTCAGCCGGATATTCCGGTATTCGACCTTCATGTACGGCATCACATGCATTTGCAAACCGATCAAACCCGTCAGCTTCCTGGCTGCCGTGTCGTTGTCGGTCGCCTCGCTCATCAGGATCCCGTTGATATAATGCTGCATATGATTACCCTTGGCGATTATGTAAATTTCATTCCATTCGCTGCTGTCTTTAATATGCATCTTCAGCGAATCGGAGTTTCCGAGGGAATCCGTGATAATGGGCTTGGCATTGGGCTCCAGAGTTACTTTTTGTCCGCGTTTTGCCAGAAATCCCCGTCCGCGTTCTTCATAGTTCTGACCGGTGTATTGATTGGCGCCGTCAATATCAGCCTGGTATCCTTTCAAAGCCAAAGGAACGTCTTTCACTTCTTCGCTGCGGTACTGGACACCGCTGTTGCCGCCCGGGCTGATCCGATATTCAGCCTTGAACTCAAAGTCGCCTGGCGTACCCCCTCTCCAGATCAGGAAGGTGTTAGCCTTCAATATCTTGTCGGGATGCTCTTCCCCGATGAACATTCCGCTATCGATCCGCCAGTAACCGGTATCCCCCTGCCATCCTGTAAATGTCTTCCCATCGAACAGCTGGACAAACCCACCCTTCTCTTTCAGCGAGGAGCTATCGGTATTCGAAGCTGCCCTATCGCCTGAATTATTACAGCTAACAGAAATCAGCGCGGGGAGGGCCAGCATTATGGCTAACAGCCAAAAATTGAAAAGGCTTTTCTTTGTCATTGGTATGTTTTTTATCATTCTGATTTATTTGCAGGAATACCGGTCATATTTCATTTACAGAGATGCTCATATCGTTACTCCCGTGTTCTTCCATACTCCGGAAGCCGCGGATTCAGACACAGCCTGGCAGACTTTAGCGGTCTCCAACGCATCGCGGAAACTGGGCGGGCAGGGCATGCCTGTTTCCAGGCTACTCAGAAAATCCGCCACCTGGTGCACAAAGGAATGTTCGTACCCAATTCCCAGCCCCGGGACCCACCATTTATCCATATAAGGCTGATCGCCATCCGTAACATGGATGGATCGCCAGCCCCTAAGTTTTGAGTCGTCGGCATTGTCAAAAAATTCCAGCCGGTTGAGATCGTGCAGATCCCATCGGATAGAAGCATTCGCGCCATTGATCTCAAAAGTATACAGCGCTTTATGTCCGCGTGCATATCGCGTCGATTCAAAAATTCCGAGTGACCCATTATTAAACCGGCAGAGAAAGGAACAGGCATCGTCGATCGTCACTTGCTGCACTTTGCCGGTAAGCTGATGGACACGCTCCTTTACAAAAGTCTCGGTCATCGCCGTGACATCTTTGATCCCTCCGTTGAGCCACATGGCCGTATCGATACAGTGCGAGAGCAGATCGCCCATAACGCCGGAGCCTGCAACAGCCGCGTCCATGCGCCATAGCCCTTCCCCACCCTGCGGCAGGTTGGCATTGATGGTCCAGTCCTGTAAGAAATTTGCCCGGTAATGAAAGATCTGCCCCAGCTTACCCGACTCAATGATCTGACGGGCGAGGGTGACAGCAGGCAAACGGCGATAGTTGTACCAGACCGTATTAGCAACCCCCGCTTTTTCGATGGCCTCCACCATGCTCCGGGATTCCTCAAGGTCGCGCGCAAGGGGCTTTTCGCAGAGGATCATCTTACCGGCTGCCGCCGCAGCGATCGAGATCTCCGCATGCGTATCGTTAGGCGTGCAAATATCTATGGCATCGATGTCCTTTCGTGCGATCAACGCCTTCCAATCCGTTTCAAAACTCTCGTAACCCCATTGATCGGCAAATTCACGGACTTTGTTTTCATTGCGTGCGCAGACGGCTTTTAAGACCGGTGTATATTCCAGTGCAGGGAAGAAATCTCCGACACGTTTATATCCATTGGTATGCGTCCTGCCCATAAAACCGCACCCGATAAGACCTATCCGCAGCTCTTTCTTTTTCTTGTTCATCTTTTTGATTTTTCAATCCTTTAATATTCAATCAGCCTGGGACCAGCCATGTGCCTCACGGACTTTTACCATCGAAGCCAGGATATCGTTCCAGGTCTTTTGTTGTGCCATTACTTCATTGGGAAACATGCAGCCGTCCCAGCAGATATGCTTGAATGCCTTGGTAAGCTGCCCATTGTCATCCCGTAACCAGTAACCGGCATCTTCTGCAATATTCAATCTGCCATTGGGGTCTGTAGCCAGGCAATGACGGCCGGTCTTGTCATGAGAACCGGTACCGTGCACCGTACCGTCGTTCTGCGCTACGTGAAAATCGATTGTCCAGGGCCGCAGGGCATGGGTCAGCGTTTTGAGCCCCTGCCGGAGCGTCTCCCGGTCCTTCCAGTCGAAGTCGGCCGGAAGGATCCTGTCTTCGGGGCTATTATAGCCCAGCAGGTATAACAGCGTATGCGCCATATCCGCCTGGAAACCGATATTGGGACGGTTGACCGCTTCCAACGTATCGATCATCGCTCTCCAGCTATGCATCCCTCCCCAGCAGATCTCTCCCTCTGCAGCCAGCTTTTCTCCATAACCGGCGGCGACATCGCAGGCTTCCCGAAAAGTTTCCGCGATCAGTCTGGTATTGTTCACCGGATCTTTCAACCAGGTTTCCGGATTGACAGCCGAGTCAATACGGATGACACCATAAGGACGGATACCGGCAGCCCGTAATTTTTTTCCAAACTCGCAGGTCTTGCGCACCTGCGCTACAAAACTGGCCCGTTCTTCCCGGCTGCCCATGGCGGAGCCGCCGGCAGGAGGCCAGATCGGCGCAACGAGGCTTCCCACGACGAGGTTGAGCGCAGACAGTCTGTCCGCCAGCTTTTTGGCGCCCTCGTCCGTAAGGTCGATCTGAAAATGGGGCTCGAAAAGGCCGATATCGATCCCGTCAAATTTTACACCGTTGACGGAGGCCGCAGCAGTCAGCTCGAGCAGGGTATCCAGGGAAATAACAGGCTCGGAACCCGGGCCTTTACCAACGATACCGGGCCAGGTAGCGTTGTGAAGCTTGGGATAATTATTTGTTTGCATATCGTTCGATTAAAGATAAAAAGATCAGGCATCTATCGGAGGCCTATTTGTAAATCCGGATTGCCCGGACCGAAATGTTTCAGCATGACGATCGGGTCAGTGGCGGAAGCATTGGTAATGACCACGCCTTCCTTTGCCGCCAACTCGCTGATAAAGAATTCGTCATTCGTTAATTGACCGTAACGGATCAGTGCAGGCGTCTCGATCTCCCATACGCCCATTTTGCCGCGCCCCTGCATCATAATGATACCATAGGCTCCGGCGTCTTTGATGGTGACCGTTGCACCCGGGAAGACCGTCAGCTCTTTGGCGCTGAAGGCTTCCGATTTGTAACAAACCCAGTTTTCGAGATAGCCGTCTGCCTTCATCGCCTCAATCGATTTTACAGGTTTGGGATGCATATAACGGTGCTCATGCAAATGCGGGTCCACGTTCAGCTCCCAGTCAATGACATCCAGCAGCGCTTCGAAATCACCGATGCTTTCTTTGGGAGTGCCATTCCAGAGCAGCTCTTCGGGGATGATGGCTTCGTTGACCAGGGACTGGTACATCGCAAAGACATCGGACGCTTTTTGGGGCTCATACGTGCAGAGACTGCCGGGTGCATGCAACAGACCCGGAGGAACATCCCAGCCCGTACCCGGCTGAAGACGGTAAGCCTGGGAATAATTGGTGATCTTATTATCGCCTTTGGTAAAGTTTTCCAGGCATTCCCGGATCTGTGCCCGGGTGGTGCCGGGGGCTATACCCATAAAGGTATAAGGGAAGTCGCCGCCATGATTATTCAGCTGCGGCGGAAAATAATAGGCTTCCGGTTTCCCCAGCTGGCCGATCAGGGCAGCCTTCTCATCATTGTGATGGACATGATGCGGGAGAGGTCCCATATTATCAAAAAATTTCGAATACATGGGCCAGGCGCCGTATTGATCCCAGATCCTCTTCCCGACGACAGCTCCCTTGAGATGGTCGATAGCATCTTTTAAAAGGATTTGCTCTTCTTTGGATCCGTCCCGGAAAATGACCGCGCTCAACCCCTCATTCCGGCCGGTTAAGGGGCCGTTTTTCGCTGGAGTCGTGGAGGAAAACCAACGTTCGTCTATCCCGCCCCGTTGGCCGCCCAGCACATAGTAATCGTCCGGGTGCAATTTGAGCCTTCGCCCGGGCACGCAAAATGACCGGGGCACCCAGGTGGGAGCCAGACGCAGAATTCCTTTTCCCTGGTCAAATGCTTTTTCTGCTACACTTAGTTTTTCCATTGATGGTAATTTATAAGTTGATTTGATAGGCTTTCAAAAACGTGTCGACCTGTTCCTGCCCGCTCAAAACGGATATCTCCAGGTCATACATCCGGGTCTCAGCCGGAGCGAGCTGGATCAACTCTCCCTGTTCCCGGGCTTTGGCCTGCCCCATAGGCGCATTGGTACCAGGCTCTAACCCCGTGACATATTCGTTTCTTCCCCAATGCTGCCAGTTGGTGAGCCGGGGCAGCTGTTTTTTGGGAAAGCGCAGCACCACGGCAATCCCGATCCCGGGATTGTAGATCCCGCAGGCGCAAAGCCCCGAAAGATCGGACGTTGGATCGATCACAGCCGATTCCTCGCCGGTGCCCAAATGGGAGTCTATCGGCGCAGGAGCTCTGCGAAAATCATGCCCTTCGCGGAAGATCTCATGTACGCCTTCCACATAACGGGGTTGCCAATCTCCTTGCCAGCAGATATGGCTGCCCTGGTCAACCAGCGGCCACCCGAAATTACAATGATACAGGATCATATGCGGGGCGGGGCTGTTGCCGCGATTGCATACTTCATCGTGGATCCGGATAGAAGCCTGACCGATCGTACCGGAGATGGTGCGTCTTAATTCCAGGCTGGGGCCAAAGATGGGGGTTTGTTTAACAATACCAGTGATGCTCATATCCATTTTTCCGGCTGCCGGATCGGGCTGGATGATAGACTCTATTTCTGCCGGGGTATTGCTGATCTCACCATGAAGGCCCCGCTCGCCGTAGATGTCCTTTTCCGGACCTCCGACATGGGAAAGTCCGCAGGTCGTAAGCAAGCCGCCGCCGAAAGTTCTTAGCCAGCCGATCCCTTTGTCAGAGAAAGGTTGCGGGGACGTGATACCTGACCGGCTCAGCCATACCAGGCCATATTGGTTAAAAAATGCGTCGGCGATATCCATCGCCCGATCGATCACCACTTTATAGCGCAGCCCTGTACCCGTATTGATCCAGGCTATGCGGGTGCCCCTCCCTGCCCCATTGTCCAGCACTGAGGTCTCAATCCCTCCCAGTTGCGCGGGGTTGGAGATCTTATCTGTCCATGATGGCATTGCAGAATGGGGCATCGTTATTAAAATTGAATTCGTTGACTTACTGACTGAGTGTTGACTTACTGACTGAGCGTTGACTTGCTGACTAAGTCCAGTTGACCTTTTGAATCAGCCTGGTCGACGATCGACCTATGGCTTTTTCGCAAAGATCGAATCCTGTTTGTTACCGCCGGCCTTAAGATAAGCCAATAAATCCTTTACTTCTTCTCCGTTCAACCGATTTAACAGACCGGGCAACATGATCGAGGTCTCAGAAAGCCGGGTCCGCTCGACGTCTTTTTTCGGGACAGTGCGAAGGGTCTGCGGCGCAAAGGGATTCTGCGAAACATAATAATTTTCGGCATCCTGGTTCATCAGGCGGCCTGTGACCGAACCGCCGTCATGGAGATAGAACACCGTGGCGGCAAATTGATCCGAAATGGTCTTACTGGGTTCGATGATGGATTCGAGCATGTCTTTATAAGAGAACCGGCTGCCCAGCTGCGTGAGATCGGGCCCTACTGTTCCTCCATCACCGCGCATGGTATGACAGGCGCTGCACATGACGGCGGTGAACATCGCTTTACCTCTGTCAAAATCACGGTTTGACAGGCCATCCTTTACAAGGGCCAATGCAGTGTCAACCTGCCAGTCCTTTCCGGGGCCTTTGGGCTGTTGTACGTTGCCAGCTAGCCCCATCTGCGCACGACCGACGATTGAATCACCGGAAATGGTATTAAAATAGGCGAACTTGTCTTTCGGGACGTTTTTCAATGCATTCTTGCGGGCAAGATCGATAAAACCGACAAAGCTATGCCCGCCCTTATAGCCAAAGGCCTTATAGAACCAGCGGAAATAGGTTTCGCGTAATTCGGGGGTCCAGCCAATTTTGGCCTGGCACAATACCGTGGCATAATAAGTCTGCTGAGCGGGCGGAACATTGGCTAACATGCCGGCGATATCCTTACCGTATTGCAGATTACGCAGGATCAGGTCGGAAGATTGGGTAACCTGTTTTTGATAAGACGGATCGTCTTTTGCAGTGGCCATCAATGCCATGGTCTTTTCAACCGCCGCCGGGTCTTCCAGGTATACAAGCACCTTGCTCAGCGATCGGTTGAGATTATTGTCTTTTGCGGGGTATTGGGGATCGAGATCGGCAATGATCTTCGCTTTCACGCCCGCAGAGGGAAGCCCCATTCTCGCCAGGACCAATTCAACAGCACGGAGCAGGTCTATCTGCTGGGATTCGGTGAGGCGGGTATAATCAATGGCTGCCAATGCGGAGAGCAGGCTGTCTCTAACAGAGGGATTTTCGTTTACGGGCCCGGGATTGGTTACCAGTTTGATTTTGGCGGTATCCGGCGCGCCTCGCCTGGCCAGGGCAATAGCGGCCTGGGTGAGGGTTACGGGATCTTTTTCAGCCAGGGCCTTTTCCTGCCATTCGCTGACCGGCTGGTGTTCGACGGCGATACGTGCCGCATAACGGATGAAGCGATCCTCATGTTTCAAATAAGGCCACGCAAAGGCAATAGCATCCGCCTTCGGCGCCTCGTGATACGTCTCTAGCTTGCGGCGGAGCTTCTGAAGGTCGGTCAGCTCCGGGGCAGCCAGTTTCTCCGTATTGCCCGTATTATCGCCATAATATACGCGGTAAAGATCCGATTCCAGCCTGCGGCCGCCCGTCAGGAAATAGAGCGCGCCATCGGGGCCGATCTGGCCATCCGTTAAAGGCAAGGGTGAACCGGAGATAAATTCTTCTGCGGTCGCTTTATAGGTAGCTCCATCGACTTGAGGCTGGAATGCATAAATGATCCCGAAACTCCAGTCGAAAGCATATAACGAACGACGATATTTCTCCGGGAACCGGGCATTCTGACCGCTGAAGACGCTGGTTGGCGAGCCCTGGCCTATATTCAGCAAAGGAGGCAGATTGTCGGGGTAAACGGGAGACCATTTATCCGTGCCGGGACGCCAGCCGAACTCTCCGCCGCTGGGTACATGACAGAGGCGGATAGGACGATACCAGGGCAAACCAAAATCCCATTCCATGTCGGAATCGAAGGTGAACATATCGCCTGCTTCATTGAAGGCAAGATCGAAAGGATTGCGGAAACCGGAGCTGATCAGGCTAAAGTTCCCCCCGGTCGAGTCGATATGGGCGATCCATCCGCCATGCGTATTAACGCTATTGTCATGCCCGTTAGGATCCCTGATGAGCGGCAGCAGGTTGTCGATCTGCCAGACGGGGGGCGCTGTGTAGGTATCCATTTTCGGGATTTTGGTAAAGTTGCCCGCAATGATGTATAAAGACTTTCCGTCGGGAGACAATACGATACTGTGCGGGCCATGTTCGCCATCACCTTGTAGTCTTTTGATCAGGGTAATTTTGTCATATTGATCGTCCCCATCCGTATCCTGCAGGCGATACAGCCCGCTGTGACGGATGACGTTGGAATCGCCTTCATTGACGTTGACCATCACATAAAGGCTATGGAAGGCATATAACAGACCGTGGGCAAAACCGATCTTCCGGCTCCGTTTGGACGTATCACCGGGGAGCTGCAGCGCAATGGAATCTACTTTGATCTTTGACTGGTTGGTATCCGAACCGATCGCTGGAATAGTCAACCGGTATAAATTACCGTACTGGTCAGAGGCAATCATACGTCCCTTGTCATCAAAGGTCATCGCGACCCAGGATCCCTGGTTGTTGATGCCGGGACTATATAAATGATCCGCGTGAAAGCCTGACGGAAGTTTCAGGTGAGCAATTTTGGGATCTGCCGATACCCCGGCACCGGGCTCTTTGGAGTTTTTGCAGGATCCTGCTAAAAGAATAAGAGCTGACAGGGAGAAAAGCAATTTTACAAAGCGCAAATTTCGACACATGGCGGAACATTAAAAGGGGATACTTAATTAGAAAATGAGATACTGAGCAATCGTTTTCAAAAAGGTTCACCTATTCCTCTGATTTCATCAATTGGGGCGTTTGACATCCATTATCAGCTCCCGCTTATCACGTTCGGACTGTTGATAAGTATCCTCCTACCCAATGTTATCGACTGTCAGTCACAAGTCTACGTTTATTTGCCAAGCTAACTGTCCTGTACCATCATGTAGTCGCAACTTAGCATTGCTAAACGCGAAGAAACCGCTAAAAAAATAAAGAAATCACCGGAAACCGCCGATGATGCGGCGATTTTACATTTAGCCTGCCAATGCTTGCGGTTGAGCTAACTTTTGATACGTGCCGGGCTATAATCTGCCGTATCCCTTTTCTCGTATTCATAATAATAGCTTAATTTATATTGTGGACGCGAAGTTGATAGATTTTGCCGTTTTTTTTCATAGATTGCAGTAGTAGTTTTTCTCTACTTAATATAAAAGAATAACCATTATTTGCACTCTACGAAAGAATACGACGAAAGGCAGTTGCTCGAAGACATAGCCAACGGGGACGAGACCGCTTTCAAACACCTGTACCACCATTACCGTCCCCGCGTTTATACCCTCTCCATCCGGTTGACCGGATCTGCGGCCACTTCCGAAGAAATCGTCCAGGATGTATTCTTAAAATGCTGGCTCAAAAGATCCGCTTTGACTTCCATCCATAATTTCCCCGGTTACCTCGTTACCATTACGCAAAATACCGTCTACACCGCCCTGCGGAATTTGTCGAGGAGACGGCAAAGAACGGCAGAGTACCACAACAACATACCCGATGACCTTTTTCAAAGGGACACCGAAGAACGATTGGATCAAAAAGAGATCGATACGATCATAGACCAGGCCATCGACCGCCTCTCCCCACAACAACGACAGGTCTATCATCTCATTAAAAAAAATGGCCTCACCCGCGAACAGGCCGCGCTGGAAATGCAGGTCAGCACAGAAACGGTTAAATCCCATCTGGCCCAGGCTATCCGTCATATACGCGCCTATTGCATGCTCCGGCTCGACCTCCCGGTCGTACTATTCCTCTATTGGCTGGCCGGATAAACTTTTTTTTCCAACCGGCTCACCCAAAAGACCACGCCCGGTAGTCAATATAAATATGGACGCCTCTTCATTTACATACCTGTGTCATCGCTGCCTGGACAAAACCGCCTCCCAAGAGGAACAAGAGCAGATGCTGACCCACGTGCACGAACACGAAGACCTGTTCAAACAGATAGTCGGCGAGGTATTTTTTAAACTGGATCCCGTCGAAGATCTTCCCGCAGAAACTTCCGCGGCATTACTGCGTATGATCCTTTCCACGGACACCCGGCCGGCAGCCGGCACGACGGAATATACTTCCAACACTCAGCCGAATACGCCGGTATTGAACCGATCCGCGCCGCGCCTTTCTATAAGCTCGCCGCGCCTTCTTAAAAGATGGCTGCCCTATGCAGCCGCAGCACTGCTGATCCCGGCGGCGGGATTTTATTTATATAAGACCGCGAAAAAGGAACCGCTCGCCAATATACCTGTGGGACAGACGATCCGCCCCGCCGGCGATCTGCCGCCCGGCAGCAACAAAGCGATGCTGACCCTCGCAGATGGCGCTACTATTGCCATAGACAGCATTCCCGTGGGGCGTATCGCCTTGCAGGGCGGTGCCGTGATCCTGAAATCACGCAACGGCGAAATAATCTATACAGCCGATACCGCCCATACGGCCGCTACACCGGCCAGCAATACGATGAGGACCCCCAGGGGTGGCCAGCACCGGCTGACACTTCCGGATGGATCGGTAGTTTGGCTCAATGCCGCCTCCTCTATTACCTTCCCCCCCTTATTCCAGGGCAGGGAAAGAGAGGTCAGCATGACCGGAGAAGCATACTTTGAAATAGCCCGCGACCCCGCCAGGCCATTTTATGTTACCGTCAACGACCGCCTGCGGGTAGCCGTCCTGGGAACCAGTTTTAATATCAATGCCTACGACGATGAGAGCAGCATCAATACCGTCCTCGTAGAAGGCTCTGTCAGGGTCAACCACGATAACGCTTCCCGCGTCCTGACGCCCGGCCAGCAAGCCCTGGTAGCTGCTGACGGCGACATTACGCTCAGGAACGATGTCGACCTGCAGGCAGAGACGGCCTGGAAGAACGGGGAGTTCTACTTCGGCGAAAAGACCGACTTCGGCGCCATCATGCGACAGATCGCCCGCTGGTACGATATAGAAGTGGAATACCATGGCAATGTCACGGGCCATATCGGGGGTTCGATATCCCGCAACGCAAAACTCTCCCTGGTATTGCAGATGCTGGAAAAAGCGGAAGGAATAAAATTCGAAGTGCAAGGCAGAAAGGTGATCGTCACCCCTTAGCCTTATTGTTTTTGTTTACGGGGTTGCCTTAACAAAAACCGCCCTGGTGGCTAGACCGGAGCGGCGAGTAGTTCAGGTTAACCTATAGATACAATCTCTGACAGACTGCTATTATTTTAACCTAAACTAACACGAAGTTATGCAATTTTCGGCACTTCGCCGGCCTCCTTATGTTTGGGACCGGCTACTAACCAAAACTCTGCGAGTTATGAAATTAACCGCGGCATTATTACTCACCGCCCTGCTTCAGGTCAGCGCCAGGGGGTATTCGCAGATCAATCTCTCCGGAAAAAACCTCCGGCTGCAGTCGGTTTTCAGGGAGATCAAAAAGCAAAGCGGATATAATTTCCTGTTCCGCTACGAACTGCTCGAGGAAGCCGGTCCCGTCACCGTATACCTCAAGGACGCCTCGCTCGAAAACGCCCTGGAGGAATGCCTGAAAGGTAAGGAACTCACCTACGAGATCCTGGAGAAAACCGTCATCATCCGAAAAAAGATCGTCGCCTTACCCAAAGAGGATCCGCTCCCGCCACCGATCACCGTTAAAGGGAGAATCACCAACAGCAGCGGCGAACCTGTCATCGCATCCATCGTCATAAAAGGCTCCGGCATCGGCGTCACCAGCAACGGCGATGGCTATTTTGAATTGAAGGCCGTCGACGGGAACGCTACGCTCGTTATCTCCGGCATCGGCATCGAAACAAAAGAAGTCAGGATCAACGGACGGACAAACCTGGCCATAACCGCCAACAAACTCGTCAATGCACAGGAAGAAGTGGTCGTCAACGCCATGGGCGTTGGGAAAAGCCGCAAGAGCATCACCTACGCCACCCAAACCGTCAGCTCCGACGAGGTCCTTAAAGTAAAGGACGTCAGCTTCGCCAATGCCCTCGCAGGGAAGGTGGCCGGGGCCGTCATCACGAAAGGCAACTTCGGACCGGGCAGCTCTACGAAGATCCTGCTGCGCGGTGATAAATCCTTCACCGGCAACAGCGAACCCCTTTACGTAATCGACGGAGCCCCCATGTACGGCGGCTCGGACCTGCTGGCCAATATCAACCCGGAAGACATCGAAAGCATGCAGGTGATGAAAGGGGCCTCGGCAGCCGCCCTCTACGGCAGCCGCGCCGCTAATGGCGTCATACTGGTATCGACAAAAAAAGGAAGAGCCGCCGCATCCAAAATCAGCTACTCTTCCGCCTACACACTGGAAGACGCCGTCGATCTCCCGAAATTGCAAACTACTTACGGCCAGCAAAACCCTGTGTACAATGACAGCTGGGGCGCTAAGATCACCAACGGCAGCGACAGACATCTCAGGGAATTTTTCAAAACAGCCCGAACAGCCGTTAATGCCGTGTCCCTTACAAGCGGCAGCGACATCGCACAGGTCTATTTGTCTTTCGCCAATACCGACGCAAAAGGCATTCTTATCCATAACGATCTTAAACGGAATAATTTTACGTTAAGAGGCTCCTCCCAACTGTTCAATAAAAAACTCACCCTCGACGGGTCTGTCAATTTTACCGACCAGAAAGTATATAACCAGAACACCCCGGGCGGCTTCAGCGCACTTCCCGGCATCTACTCCTTCCCGGTAGGGGACGACTGGTCCAAATACAGCGGCGATAACTACGAAGTCTGGAATCCCCTGAGGTCCATGTATGTTCAAAACTGGCCGTATATCCGGAACGAGACCTTCCCCAACCAAAACCCTTACTGGGTACAGAACCGCAACCAGAATGACTTTTTCCGCCAGCACACCATCTCCACGATCACGGCCAGGTACAAGGCCACCGGATGGCTCAGCATCCAGGGCCGGGAAATCTATGATATCATCAATGACAATTCGGAAACCCGTACCTATGCCTCGACACAGTCTACCGTAGCCGGAGCCAATGGCGGATACGGCCTCAATAAGACCCAGGTCAGATACTCCTATTCCGACCTCCTGCTCATCGTGAACAAGAACTTCAGTCCTGATATCTCGCTGTCCGGCACCCTCGGCGTGAGCAGTACGAAAACCATCTACAATAGTCTGGCCTTGTCGAGTACCGTCGCCACTTCACTGACCTACCCCAACTATTTTTCCGTATTTGCCCTCAACGGCCTGTTCAACAAATCCGAGTCCGCAACGACCACGCTAAGCCGGGCCGCATTCGGGAACGCCACCCTCGGTTATAAGGACAAGCTATTCCTCGACGTTACGGCAAGGAAAGAATGGAGCTCGACAGTGCGACAGGCATTCTTCTATCCTTCCGCAGGCCTTTCCTTCCTGGCGATCCAGCGACAAAAGGCACCCGGCCTGTCTTACCTGAAACTCAGAGGTTCCTTTGCAGAGGTCGGCAACAGCCTTCCCTTCGGCATCGAGAACTGGCAGCCCCCCTACTCCCTCGACAACAGCGGCAATATCGTCGCCAGGGGCACCCTCCCTTATTTCGACGGCATCGACACCGTTAACCTCAGACCCGAACGCACCCGGTCCTATGAGTTCGGCGCTGACCTGCGCCTGCTACAGGACCGGCTGAGCATCGGCATCACCTATTACCACGCTACCACCTTCGACCAGGTATTCCAGATCCAGGCCCCGGCAGGCTCGGGCGCCAACAATTTCTGGATCAATGGCGGCACCATCCGCAACAGGGGCTTCGAAGGGCTCGTCACCTACAAAGCCGCTTTCGGCAAGCTCGGGTGGGTCTCCACGCTCACCTTCTCCCGGAACAAAAATCAGATCCTGGAGCTGAGCTCGCTGCTAAAAGCCGACCAGTACGTACTAACCAGCTACAACAGCAGCCGCGTAGCCGCCATTTTCCTCACCCGGCCTAAGGATGGTAAATACGGTGCCTACGGCGACCTCTATGGCAAAGCCTACCAGTATGACAGCCATGGAAAATTATTGACCGATGCGACAGGCCTGCCACTGACAACGCCTACCATGGACAAGTACATCGGAAACGGCAACCCCGACTTCCTCGCAGGCCTCAACAACAGTTTCACCTATGGCAGATTCTCCGCTTCCTTCCTCATCGACAGCCGGTTCGGCGGCGGAGTCATGAACAGGACGGAGTTGTGGCTGGACTACAAAGGATTGTCGAAAAGAACGGGCATCGCCCGCGACAACGGAGGGGTGCTGGTGAATGGACAAAAGATAGATGCCATGAAATTCTATATCAACCAGACCGGGGCAGGCGCGGCAGCCGTCGGATCGGCCTACTTCTACGACGCCACCAATATCAGGCTCAGGGAAGCGTCGATAGCATATGCCATACCGTTGTTTAAGAATTTCTTCAGGGATCTGACGGTATCCTTGATCAGCAGAAACGTTTTCTTTATCTATAAAAAGGCTCCGTTCGATCCCGAAATAGCCGCGACCACCTCTCCCACGACCGGCGGTATCGCCTCTTTCACCATGCCGGCGACGCGATCCTTCGGGCTGTCACTCAGAACCACCTTCTAAAATTTATTTGTATACCACCAAATTCAACTTACACCACCTAATTCAACTAATATGACACCGAGACTTACAGGATGGCTGATCATCCTTCTCCCCGCCTTTAGCTCCTGCACCAAGGATTTCAAAGGCATGAACGAGGACAAAAAGCTGATCACCGACAAAATGCTCGAACAGGATGCCAATGAAGGTGGATACACCCTTCCCGGCATGCAGCTCGGCATCGTCGACGTGCTTTCGACCGCAAATATTGAAATGCAGCAGAACCTCAACGCCGACAATTTCGGAGGATACATGAGCCTGCCGGCAAATTACTACGCCAATAAGAACAACGGTACCTATACCATGGTGGATAGCTGGAACAACGCGATCTGGAATGTTCCTTCGCCAAAAGTCCTCAACCAGTGGCTGATGATGTATAAGAAAGGCTTCGAGACCAAATACCCGGACCTCTACTCCCTGGCCATCATCTTCAAGACCTTCGCAGGTCACCGGCTGGTCGACATCTTCGGCCCCATACCCTATACGCAATATGGATCGTCCAGCGATGTAAAATTCGACTCCGAACAGGAAGCGTATAATACCTTCTTCACCGAGCTGACGAAGGCCGTCGATGTATTGAAGGCCGCCGAAGCCGCCAACCCCACCGCAGATCTCGTACGGTATGCAAAATTCGACAAATCGCGATTCGGCGGCAACTATGCCACCTGGATAAAGGTCGCCAACACCCTCCGGCTCCGCCTGGCCATCCGCATCTCCAAAGTGGATCCCGCCAAAGCCCAAACGGAAGCCGAAGCCGCCGTCCATGACTCCGGAGGATTGCTGACCGATAAAGAAGGCAACTTCGAGATGACTACCGGCACCGTTCACCCGCTGCTGACCATCACCCGCGACTGGAACGAGACCCGTCTCAATGCCGCCGTCGAATCCGTCCTGGGAGGATACCATGATCCCAGGCTGGCGAAATATGCCCTGCCGGCAACGGACCCCTCGCTGGGCGGGGCATTCAAAGGCATCCGCTCCGGCTCGGCTATGAACGATAAATCCTACCTGGGCTACTCGATGGTCAATTTCGTGGACAACCCGTTCGTAAAACTCATGGACGCCTCCGAAAGCTACTTCCTGCGCGCAGAAGGCGCCGTGAGAGGCTGGGATATGGGGGGAACCGCGCAGGATTTTTACAACCAGGGAATTACGGCCTCCTTCAACATTCTGAAGCTCTCGGGCGCCGCAGACTATCTGAACGATGCCGCTTCCACCCCCCAGGCCTATGTCGATCCTAACAATACCGCCAATAATGCCCCGCCGATCAGCACCATCACCATCAAATGGGATGAGTCGGCCGGCACCGAAGAAAAACTGGAACGTATCCTCACCCAAAAATGGATCGCCCTTTTCCCCGACGGACAAGAAGCCTGGTCCGAATTCAGAAGGACCGGATACCCCAGGCTGTACCCGGTAGTGGACAACGAGAGCAACGGAGATATCCCCGCAGGACAATTCATCAGGCGCATCACGTATCCCACCGCTATCACCAATGCCAGCCAGGCGGCTGTAAAGACAGCCGTCGATGCCTACCTGGGAGGGCAGGACAAGATTTCCACCCCGATATGGTGGGACGTCGAATAGCCAACTAAAATTCATAACCTACTATTTTTTGCACGATGATAAAGAGACCGTGTCGCTATAGCATTCTCTTATTGGTCGCAGCCGCCCTCTCCGGCTGCCGGCATCAACCGGGCGAGTCCGGCGGAGTAGCCGCAAAAGATGCCTTGGCTACCTTTACCGTGGCCAACGGTTTTCAGATCGAAATGGTCGCGTCCGAGCCCCTTCTCTCCTCCCCGGTAGACATGGAGATCGACGAGTACGGCCGGATGTACATAGTCGAGATGCATGGTTATCCCCTCGATAAAAGCGGCAGCGGCCGCATCATGATGCTCACCGACGAGAACGGCGACGGCATCATGGACAGGAATACCGTGTTCAAGTCCGGGCTCGTACTACCTACCAGCATCATGCGCTGGAAAAAAGGACTGCTCGTTACCGACGCCCCGAATGTCCTCTACCTGGAAGACAGCGACGGCGACGGAAAGGCCGAACGTACCGATACCCTTCTGACGGGATTTGCCCAGACCAATCCCCAGCATTGCGTGAATACCCCCGTCTATGGGATCGATAACTGGATCTACCTGGCCCACCAGGGCGCCGTGGCTACCCGGGAATACAAGCAGGAATTTGGAGACGACGGCAGCGAGATCGTCTACCCCGGGCTGCCCAACGGTCCGAAGCTGCCCAAAAATGCAGGCGGCGTCTCTGTCCGGTTTCGCCCCGACCAACAGCTTCTGGAACAGACGTCTACCTCCAGCCAGTTCGGACAGACTTTTGATGCCTGGGGACATCGCTTCGAATGCAACAATTCCAACCAGGGATACCAGGAAATGATCGCCCGCCGGTACTTCGCCCGGAATCCGGCCATGCCCGTGTCCCGGGCCATACAGAATATGTCCGATCACCTCGACGCCGCCGAAGTATTCCCCACCACCCTGCATCCCGACCGACAGCTCCTCACCAATGTGGGAGTCATGACGTCGGCCTGCGGCCTTACTACCTATATGGGAGGCCTCTTCCCCGCTCCCTACAATACCGGCAAGGTCACTTTCATCGCCGAATCGGTCAGCAACCTCGCCCATGCCGATCTGCTCCGTGACAGCGGCACCAGCTATGCCGCCGGCAGAGTCCTGGAACACGCCGAATTCCTCAGCTCCACCGATGCGTGGTGCCGTCCCGTCAATTTCTACGTAGGACCCGATGGCGCACTCTATGTCTGCGACTATTATCGCCAGGTGATAGAATCACCGGAATGGATGTCCGCGGAAGCGATTGCGGCCGGGGGCCTCTATAACGGCAACGACAAAGGACGTATCTACCGCATCACACCCAAGGGCACGCCTCCCCTGAACTGGAGCAAACGCCTCCAACTGGGCAATGCCACCACGGAGGAGCTGGTAGCCTATCTGGCCGACCGCAACTACTGGTGGAGGATCAATGCCCAGCGGCTGCTGGTTGACAAGGCCGATCCCAAAGCCATCCCCTCCCTGATCCGGATGACGGCAAATGGCGGTTCGGACATGGGACGCCTGCATGCGATGTGGACCCTCGAAGGCCTGAAAGCCCTGACACCCGACCTGATCAAAACGGCCCTGAAGGATACGGTTGCAGGTATCCGTGAAAATGCCATTCAGCTGGCCGAGCTGCACCTTTCCCGGGACAAGACCCTGGCCGGCGCCCTGCTGGCGCTCCGGAATGACCCCGATCCCAAAGTCCGGCTGCAATTGCTGCTCACCCTTGGATATGTGAATTCGCCCGCCGCCGCCGCTGCACGAAATCAGCTGCTATTCAGGGCTATCGATGACAAATGGGTGCAGATAGCCGCTCTGTCGGCAGCCTCCACCCAAACGGCACCACTGCTGAATGCCGTGCTGGAACGGTTTAAACCTGATGTCCCAGCCTATTCGTCGATGGTAGAACGCCTCACGGCCATGGTCGGCGCCAGCGGCCTTCCGGACGAGGTATACGGGCTCATCCGCCGGGCGACGAAGCCCGGCACTGCTGAACAAGCAACCCGGCAGGCACCCCTGTTGGACGGCCTGTCCCAGGGATTGAAGACAAGGAAACCTCCTATCGATCTTCCCGTTATATACCAACAGTTGTTGATCCGAACCTGCTTCGCAGGAAGCAGCCCGGAGATACTAAATGCCGCCTTTCATGTATTGAAGGTCACCGGAATACCCGATACTGCGCTCGCTAAAAGATCGATAGCCGGCGCGCTGGCCATGATCAATGACAAGTCGCGGCCCGATGCCGTAAGAGCGCAGGCTGCGGATTTCCTCTCGCTGGGTGATCCCACCCAATACGCCGATCAGCTGAAAGCCCTGCTGATCCCCCAGGAGCAGCCCATTGTCCAGCTGGCGGCCCTGCGTACCCTCGACCTCGTGCCGGGAACAGCGATCAGCCAATACCTCATAGCTCAATGGCCCATCCTCACCAAAGAGATCAGGGACCCGGCCATCACCCTGTTCATGCATAAGCCCGAACGCATCAACCTATTGCTCACTGCCATCGAAACGGGAAAGATCAAATCCTCAGGGGTGAGCTTCAACAGCAGCGTCTCGCTGATGCAGCAGGCCGACTCCAACCTGCGCAACCGCGCCCGGGTAATATTTACCCGCAACAAAGAAGAGGCAAAAAAGGTCAACCAGCAATACCAGCAGGCCCTGGCATTGCCCGGCAATACGGTGAACGGCAAGCAGGTATATATGGCCAACTGCGCCATATGCCACCAGGTAAGAGGTAAGTTCGGCGTCGCTTTCGGACCCGACCTCGGCACCATCCACAACTGGACCAAGGAAGACATCATGGCCAATGTGCTCGACCCCAACCTGTCGATCTCCAGCGGCTTCGACCTATGGAATGTGGAGCTCAAAACCGGGGAAACCGTGCAGGGCGTCATCGTCAGCGAAACGCCAGCAGCCTTTACCCTGCGCAACAACGGCAAGATGGACAGAACCATCAACCGCCAGGAAGTGAAGTCCCTGCAATCGGCCAGCATCTCACCCATGCCTACAGGCCTGGAGAAGAACATCAGCCAGCAGGAAATGGCCGACCTCCTGGCCTTCCTGCGACAGAATTGACAGCAACGCAACAATACATCATCAACGTAAAAAAGTACAGCATGTTACGAATTCAACCACTCATCATCGTCTTCTTATTGCTGTGGATCACAGACGCCTCCGCCCAGCAGCCGGGCAGGCACCCTACCGCCTCCCCCGGCCATCTGCGCGCAGCGGTCGTCAAAATAGACATCACCCCCGACAGTCCGAAAATCCTCTTGGGCTATTCCCCGCGGTTGTCCACAGGGATCCATGACCGCCTCTACCACCGCATCGTGGTGCTCGACGACGGGGTCACGCAATTTTTTCTCGTCGCCTCCGATATATGCCTGGTTGCCCCATCGCTGTACGACCAGGTGGCGGCACGTGCCAAAAAAGAGCTGGGCATCGACCCGGTAAACTTCTGGTGGTCGGCCACCCACACGCATTCGGCCCCCGAAGTCGGCGGGCCCGGCCTGGCGATCGTTATGGCCCCCAGCATCAAGGGACGATATAACCATCCCGTCGATACGGCCTATGCCAGCTTCGTGGAGCAAAAGCTGATCGAAGGCATGGCCGCGGCCCGGAAAAAGCTCGTCCCCGCCCGCCTCGGCATGGGATGGGGATATGCAGAGGCCAATATCAACCGGCGCGCCTGGGACACCGATGGCATCGCGCGCGGCGGCATGAACCCCGATGGGACCGTCGATCGCAAGATCGGCCTCATCCGCCTGGATAAAATGGATGGCAGCCCCCTCGCCCTCCTCGCCAACTATTCCATGCACGGCACGGTAATGGGCCCCGGCAGCACGGTGATCAGCGCCGACGCGCCCGGCATCGTTTCCGAATACGTGGAAGAGAAAACAGGCGCCCCGATGCTGTATCTCAACGGGGCCGCAGGTAATATGGCCTCTATCTACTGCGTTTACCCCAGCCCGGAAGCAGGCCACCTCGACCAGTTCAAGGTCCTGCTCGGCGATAAGATCCTGGAAGCCAACCGCGGCATCGCAGCGACCATCGACTCGGTACAATTACAGGCCGGAGCCCTGACCATAGAAACTCCCAGAAAAGAGAAGTTAGACTGGCCCGCCGATCTTGCCAGCTACACCCGGCCCATCGACACGGCCAAGAATATGGTGCTGCTGCCTGTCCGGTTCCTGCAGTTCAATAAAGAGCTTGCCCTATGGAGCGCCCCGCTGGAACTGTTCTGCGAGATTTCCGGCGCGATCCGGGAACGCTCCCCTTTTAAATATACCTTCTACTACGGGTATACGAATGGATGGCTCGGCTATATGTTTACGGAAGAAGAATTCAAACATAAAGGATATGAAGTGGAGAACGTCTCCCCCTATACCGTTTCGGTAGAAAGAGATTTTACCGAACCCATCGTCCAATACCTGAATGGCCGTTCTATTTCACCCGTCGCCGCCACACAGAAAGTTCACCCCAAAAAAACCAAAAGACCATGAGCTACCCGCATAGCGGCCTACGGGCTGCCAGACACCTCGCCCTGTTCGCAAGTATGATACTGACCGCCCTCGCCGCCAAAGCCGATTTCCGCGCCGCCGTCGTCACCGTGGACATCACCCCCACGAGCCCAACCATGCTGGTTGGATATTCCGCCAGGAAATCCACCGGCATACATGATCCGATCTATCACAAGATCGTCATCATCGATGACGGACTGACGGAATTTGTGCTCGTATCCTCGGATCTCTGCCAGGTGTCCCCATCGGAATACGATCACGTCGCAGCACTGCTCCAAAGGCGGCTGGGCATTGCTCCCGTTCATTTTTGGTGGTCGCTCACCCACACACATTCCGCCCCGGAAGTAGGCGTACCCGGCCTGTCCGCTGTTTTCCCCGGGGAGCTGTACCCGCATGAAGCAGACACCGCCTACACCTCCCTCGTCGAACAAAAGCTCATAGAAGGGATCATCACCGCCCGCAGCAAGCTGGCTGCGGCACGCCTGGGCATCGGCTGGGGATTCTCTCAAGCCAATATCAACCGGCGCGCCATAGGCCCGGACGGAAAAGCGTCCCCGGGCATGAACCCCGACGGCCCCACCGACCACCGCATCGGCCTCATCCGCCTCGACAAAGCCGATGGGAACCCGCTCGCACTGATCGCCAACTATCCCCTTCACGGCACGGTATTCGGCCCCGCCAACACGGAGATTAGCGGCGACGTCGCCGGCATGGTCTCGACCTATGTAGAACAGAAGACCGGCGTCCCCCTCCTGTTTATAAATGGCGCCGCCGGCGACCTCGCCCCTATCTACAGCGTGGTCAAAAGTCCCTATGCCAAAAAAGAGACCGAGCTGGGCCAGTTTCGTGTATTGCTGGGCGATAAAATCATCGAAGCCAATAAAAGAGTATTGCTCACAACGGATAGCGTAAAACTCTTTGCAGGATCGCTGACGATCGAGACGCCCCTCAAACAGGGTCTTGGCTGGCCGGCCGACCTGGACCGGTATACCCGAAAGACCCCCGAAGGCAAACAGCTGGTACAGCTGCCCGTTCGATTCCTCAAGATCAACGACGATGCCGCGATCTGGAGCGCACCCGTCGAATTATTCTGCGAGGTCGCTAACGCCATACGCGATCGTTCCCCATTCCCTTTTACCTTCTACTACGGCTATACCAACGGATGGCTTGGCTACGTGCCCGCGGAAAACGAATGGAAGTACGGCGGTTATGAGGTGGATACCGTCTGCCCCTATACCTCCTCGGTGGAAAAGGACCTTTCACAGCCCGTCGTCAGTTACCTGAAAGGCGAGATGCGCAAGGTAAGACGCCCTATCCCAATGCCGCCAACGATCGTATCACCCGCTCCGGATAGCTCCCTTTATCTCACTGCCAGGAACGGATTGGGCGTGGGACCGAACATCAAATACATGCAGGAATGGAGAGCCTTCGGATGGTTTACAGCCGATGACCGCATCGAATGGGATGTAGACGTCCTGCAAGAAGGGGATTATGCGGTATCCCTCGAATGGGCCGTCTCTGACAAAGAAGCAGGAAAAGAATTCCTGCTGCAGGCAGGCGACCGCAAGCTGGCAGGCAGTACGGGCAAAAGCGGTTCCTGGGAAACCTACAAGACGGAAAAGATAGGGTTCATCACCCTTAAAAAAGGCTTGCAAAAAATAATATTCAAACCTGCCGGGCACTTCGACAAAGGTGCGCTGCTGGACTTCAGAGCGCTCGAAATGCGGCCTGCCGGATCTGCGGCGCGAACCTCCGCCACCGGCCGGTGAGTATAATTTTTTAAAAAAAAATTTTGCCCCCAAAATATATTATTCCTAATATTGATCTTTCTCCGAAGGATTATAATAGGGTCGATTGCTTGCCCGAACATTATAACATACACCTTTCCTTCCAGCATTTTCTCAAACTTTATCTTTACGAAAATTTATTCGCCTATAGTTAAAAAAAGGTTCGCCTATTGCAAGCATATGCTGAACATATCGATAAGGAATTATTCAATCGGATGGCCCTTGGTGAAGAAGCAGCCTTCCGCGAAATCGTGCGCTACTATCACAAACAATTGCTGCCTGTCAGCATTTCGTTGCTAAAATCCGAACAGGAAGCCCGCGATGTCATGCAGGAAGTTTTTTTAAAGCTCTGGATGAACCGTGCGGAACTTGCGTCCGTCGACAACCCGGGAGGATGGTTGAGAACCGTGATCGCCCATACAACTTCCAACCGCATCCGCTCGCAGTTACGTTATGAACTAAGGAACAAAAAACTGATCGCTGACACCCCGGAAGCCCTGCACAACATGCAGGATCTGCTGGACGCAAAATTCGCCCAATCCCGCATCGAAGAAGCCGTCATGCGGATGCCCGCGAAAAGAAAAGAGGTATTCCTGCTCAGCCGCCGCGAAGGCCTTTCCCGCCGGGAGATAGCCGCCAGGCTGAATATCTCGGAAAACACCGTCCGTAACCACCTGGCGGAAGGTATCACCTTCGTCCAGGACTACCTCCGGGAGAAGGGACTATGGATGATCCCCTCCCTCATCATCCTGCTGAGCGATATAAAATAATTTTCGAACGGGTAGTACGAATGTTCTTTAGGCGGTGTCAACTACCATGTGGACAGTACATCAAACCTGCAATACTTACTACAGGGCCATATAGCCGGTAGCCTCTCCGATCAGGAAAAGCTAACACTTTTTCAATTGCTGGAGAACAAGGAAAACCTCCATCGATGGAGCCGCCTTATCGAGGATCTATACGAAAAAGCCGTGAACAATGCCCCCGGTTACGTGGGCGAAACCACCGGGTATGCGAGCAATACCACCGGATACCAGGATAGCGACCTCGAAGAAATGATTCGCTATATTCTCCACTACCCTGCTCGCGAAGCACCCGCAACGGCGGACATAGTCCTGACCCCGGATAACCCCGAACCCGCAGCCCCCCGCGGTATAGCTCGTGCATGGTGGTATGCCGCCGCCGCCATCGTCCTCCTGTCGATCGCAACCTATTTCTGGACTGTCAACAAACCCGCCGGCACGGGCTCCCGTGAGCTCGCGGTCAAAAACGATATAACCGCCCCCTCCGGCACTAAGGCCATTCTGACGCTTGCAAACGGATCCACGATTATATTGGACAGCATGCAAAACGGTCTGCTCGCCGAACAGGGAAGCGCCAGCGTTCAAAAAGTCGATAACGGCCAGCTGGCATACAACGCGACGACCGGAAAACCAGCCGGCGTTTTTTACAACACCCTCTCCACCGCAAAAGGCGGCCGCACCCGGGTCGTCCTGGCCGACGGCACCAAAGTATGGCTCAACGCATTGTCCTCCATGAAATTTCCGACCGCCTTCACCGGCAGCGATAGAACCATCGAGCTGACCGGCGAGGCGTATTTTGAAGTCGCCCCAAACCACAACAAACCTTTTAAGATAAAAAAGGGAACCACCGAAATCACCGTCCTCGGAACCCACTTCAATGTGAACGCATACGACGACGAAGAAAACCTGACACTGACACTTCTGGAAGGGAAAGTGAGCATATCATCCGCCTCGGGCCAACAGCCCAAAGTAATACAGCCCGGCGAACAAACGACATGCTCGCCGGATGGAAAACTACAGACCACCCGGAACGCCGACCTTGACAAAGCTATTGCCTGGGTCAACAACGAATTCGATTTTGAAAAAGATGATATAGCCTTCATCATGAGGCAGCTGACCCGCTGGTATGACGTGGATGTAAAATATGCCGGCATATCCGGCTCCCATTATACAGGCCACATCACCAGGACAGCCTCCATCAGCCAGGTATTGGATATGTTCGGGAAACTGGGTTATGTCCGATTCGAGATCGCAGGCCGAACCATATCCATCATACCAACCGGTAAAAAACCCGGATAAAGTAAGTTTAATCAACTATTCAGGCATTCATTTCAGGCCATAAAAAAACCAGGTTCCGTTGACGCGAAACCCGGCCAGTAGTTCAGGCCAGTTAATAAACCCGCAAAGGATCATTTTCTTCACCCAAACAATGCAATTTATGCATTTAACTGCTTTTTATTCAAAAATGCTTCTCATCATGAAGCTCACCCTGCTTTTATCCACCCTGGCGTGCCTGCATGTATCTGCCGCCGTCTTTAGCCAACGCGTGACGCTGAATGAAAAAAAGGCGCCGCTCGAAAAAGTATTTATGGAGATCCGACGGCAAACCGGCTTCAACTTCCTGTTCAGCAGCGAAGAGCTGCAAATGGCGGAACCGGTCACCATCGTAGTAAAGGACGCGTACATCACCGATGTGCTGCAGCTCTGCTTTAGAAACCAACCATTCTTTTTCAGCATCGACCGCAACACCATCCTGGTTAGCCGCAAATCCCAGGCTGCTCCCATTGAAACGCCTGAGCCGGCTGCCCCGCCGATCGGTATCCACGGTCGGGTCACTAATCAAAAAGGGGAGCCCGTCGCAGGAGCCACCATCTCCGTAAAAGGAAAGTGGATCGCGGTAGCGACAGACGAAAAAGGGGAGTTTCAGATGTCCGGTGTGGAGTCCGATGCCACCATCGTCATATCCAGCGTTGGGTATGAAAGCAAACAGGTTCGACTCAACGGGGTGACCGAACTAACTATCATCCTGAGTATCGCCGCCACGCAGCTGGACACGGCCGCCGTAAACAATATCTCGACAGGCTACCAGGTATTTGCGAAAGAAAGAGCCACCGGTTCATTCGTACAGGTTGACAACACGCTCTTTAACCGGAGAGTTAGCACGGACATCCTGAACAGGCTGGAAGGCGTCGTTCCCGGCCTGCTCTTCAACAGGAACACCGTTACCCAAAATGATATCAGCATCAGGGGCAACAGCACCTTCTTTGCCAATAGCCAGCCCCTGGTCATAGTCGACAATTTTCCCTACGAAGGAGACTTGAACAATCTCAATCCGAACGATGTGGAATCCATCACCGTCCTGAAAGATGCGGCCGCCGCTTCGATCTGGGGAGTCAGGTCCGGGAATGGCGTGATCGTCATCACCACCAAAAAAGGACGGCGAAACAATAAGCTGGTTGTTGAAGTAAATACCAACCTTACCATAGGAGACAAACCGAATGTGTTTTACAGCCATTCATTCCTCCCTTCCAACGATTTCATCAACATAGAACAAACCCTGTTCGATAAGGGAGTATATGACGGCGATCTTACCAGTCCCTATTACACCCCCGTAACCCCGGTCGTGCAGCTATTAGCCGATAAAAGAGCCGGACTCATCACGGCCGCGGACGCGACATCCCAAATTGATGCGCTGCGTAAATTCGATGTCAGAAATGATATCTCGAAATACTTCTACAGGAAATCGGTCAACCAGCAATACGCTATCAATCTCAGGGGAGGCGCCAACACCAACGCTTACTTCTTCTCGGCTGGCTTCGACGATAATTTGAGCAGTTCGGTCGGATCAGGATACAAGCGGATCAACCTGAGCTCCGGGATCGACTTCAACCCGGTCAAAAACCTGCTGCTCTCGACCGCGGTATATTTTACGCAGTCCACCACCAAAACCGGATACAGCCCCACCAACAACGTTATGATGGGCTACAAAGGATTGTATCCTTATGCGCGGCTCGCGGACGACGCTGGCAATGCCCTCGCCTTCCCCAAGGCCTACACGGACCGTTTCACCGATACGGCTGGCGGCGGTAAATTCCTGGACTGGACCTACCGCCCCCTCGATGAGATCAAATATGCCGATAACACGGCAACATTGACCGACAATAGGATCAACCTGGGCATCCGGTATGACTTCATTAAAGGGTTGAATGCCGAAGTAAAATATCAATATGAACGCACCAACGGTGACGGAGAAAAATACTACAGCGATTCGACCTATTACATGAGAGATATGATCAACACCTATACCCAGCGAAACGCTAACGGGTCTCTATCCTATCCGGTCCCTATCGGGGGAATGTTGAACAAATCCGGATCGCTCCTTACATCCCATAAGCTCAGGGCACAGGGGAATTTCAACCATACCTGGAATAATCTGCATGAAGTCGCGGCAATTGCGGGGGCCGAGGTCAGCGAGACCATCAATTCAAACAATGCCGACTTTTACTACGGATATGACAAACAGACGGGTAATGCGTATTCCTATCCCAATTTTCAGACAACCTACCAATTCACGACAGGCGGATCCGGACAGCTCTATCGCAATGGCTTCGGCTTCTCCCGTTATACCGACCATTATATCTCCTATTTCGGAAATGCCGCTTATACCTATGACAGACGATATGTGGTCTCCGCCAGCGCAAGAGTAGATAAATCCAATATGTTCGGTGTACAAACCAATCAGAAAGCGGTCCCCTTATACTCCACCGGGCTGGCCTGGAATATAGACCAGGAAAAATTCTACGATCTTTCCTGGCTGCCCCACGCCCGGTTCAGGGCCACCTACGGCTATACGGCCAACATCAACAAAAGCGCCACGGCAGTCACCACTATACGACTTTTTAATGCTTCTGCTTCCGCCTATACCGGCATCCCCTACGCCAGCCCCAACTCCCCGGGTAACCCTGACCTGCGATGGGAGAAATTGCGTATGATAAATCTTGGGATCGACTTCGGCACAAAGAATGATAGGGTGACAGGCACCATCGAGTTTTATTTCAAAAAGGGAATAGACCTGTTCGGCTACTCGTCGCTCGCTGCCTCGACAGGACTAACCAGCTTTTTTGGTAATACCGCGAGCATCACAGGACATGGATTCGATATCACCCTGAATACGGTGAACGTCAACGTCGGTGGATTTCAGTGGACAAGCAATTTATTGTTGAGCAACGCAGTGGATAAAGTGTCGTCTTATGGACAGAAGCAAAGCCCGGGAAGTTATTTATCTGCCAGTTCCATCTCACTTTACCCCGCGATCAACAAGCCGCTCTATGGCGTATACAGCTATAGATGGGCCGGTCTCGACCCGCAGACCGGCGACCCGCAGGGTTATCTTAACGGGAAAGTCAGCAAGGATTATAACAGCATCGCCAGCCACAATACCAGCATCGACAGCCTGGTATACAACGGACCCGCGCGCCCGACCATCTATGGCTCCTTTCGGAATACATTTTTTTACGCGCATTTCTCCCTTTCCGTCAACTTCATCTACAAGCTGAACTATTATTACCGGAGGAATGGATTGTATCTGGCAGGCCTTCCCTGGTCAGGCCATACGGACTATTACAAAAGATGGCAGCAACCCGGAGATGAGAACCATACGGATATCCCATCGATAGAACCCTATCCCCCCTATAACAGCAACAGGGCCGCCTTTTACCAAAAAGCCTCCATCCTCGTTGAAAAAGCCGATCATATCCGTTTACAGGACATCAACCTCAGTTATTCGCTGACCCGGGCCCAAATAAAAAAACTTCCCTTCACACAGCTCGACGTCTACTTTTATGCCAACAATATCGGTATCCTTTGGAGAGCCAACCACCAGGGCGAAGATCCGGACCTGTCCAGCAATTCGATAGCCAATTTGCCAATACCGCGCACAATGGCGTTCGGCCTGAAGGCTGCTTTTTAAAGAAGCATACGAAGTTTCATCAATCTGAAATGAATAAATCGATAAGTCATGAAAATGAGCAACAGTATTAAGATCATATTAACGATCCTATTCGCTATACCATTCCTGTGCTGTAAGAAACAGGATGAGTTCCTGGATGCGAAGCCCAACGATGCGCTGGCAATTCCCTCTACCCTCGCCGACCTCCAATTGATGTTACAGGGGGAAAGCCTGTTCGTAGGCAACGACCCCGCGCTGGGAGAAATAGGGTCGGACGACTACTATCTTACCCCCAGCAATTACAACAATCTCTATGTGACTGAACTGAACGCATATACATGGGCCAAACAAATATATACCGCAGGATCGGACGACGAAAACTGGACCGCCCCATACAACCAGGTCTATATCACGAATATCATACTCGAAGTATTGCCGACCATCAGCGTCTCGCCCGGTGAGCAGGCACAAGCCGATCAGATAAAAGGATCAGCGCTGTTCCTGCGCTCCCTGTCCTTCTACAACCTTGTTCAGACGTTCGCGCTGCCTTACGACAGCGCCACGTCCGGAAAAGATCCCGGTATCCCTTTACGCATGACGAGCAATGTTACGGTAAGATCTGTCCGGGCCACGGTCCAGCAATGTTACGACCAGATTATAACCGACCTGAAAACGGCTTTGCCCTTACTGCCCGTGACCGCAACCTATGTTACCATGCCTTCCCGGACGGCCGCCAATGCGGTCCTGGCAAGAATATATATGGCAGTCGGCAATTACGCAGAGGCATTCAAATACGCGGATGCGTCCCTCGGGATGTACAATACGCTGATGGATTACAATACGATTGTACCGGGGCCCCGTTCCATCAGCACGACGTTTCCCGCGGAAGATATCCTACATAGACGAATGCCGGGTTACGATACTAATATATCCGGAGACAACATCGCCATCATAGACTCAATATTATATCGCTCCTATGACGATAACGATTTGCGCAAATCGATCTTTTTCAGCATAACGGATGGATTCCCGTATTTCCGCGGCAGTTACGATTACAAAAGCTACGCCTTCAGCGGAATCGCTACAGACGAAGTGTATCTCATGCGGGCAGAGTGCAACGCCAGGCTCGGAAACACGGCCGCCGCCATGAAAGATCTGAACGACCTCCTTAAAACCAGATGGAAGACACAGACCGTCAATGGAGTCCCTCAATCCACCTTCGTCGATTATACAGCCTCATCGTCGGAAGACGCCCTGAGGAAGATCCTGATGGAAAGAAGAAAAGAGCTCATATTCCGGGGACTGAGATGGCTGGACCTGAGACGGCTGAACAAAGACCCTCGCTTTGCGGTCACCCTCGTCAGGAATATCGCCGGAACTCAATACACGCTGCCGCCAAACGACTCCCGCTACGCGTGGCCAATTCCGGATACCGAAATTTTAGCCAGCGGGATGGAACAGAACCCGCGGTAACGACCGGCAGGTCCTGACATACAACCATAGTAAACATTATAATATATTAATAATGGGTGGAAGCATATTGAGAACCAAACACCTATCGCACCGTTATGCCACGGCATGGGCGATCAGGGATATCAATTTAGAGATCAACCAGTCCGGTATCGTTGGATTACTGGGCTCCAATGGAGCAGGTAAATCTACTACGATGAATATCTTTTGCGGCGTGCTCAACCAGACGGAAGGCACAGTGGAAATCGACGGCATCGATCTGCGGGAAGATCCGGAGTCGGCCAAAAAGCTAATCGGATTTCTGCCGCAAAACCCTCCCCTGTACATGGACCTCACCGTAGACGAATACCTGGTCCACTGCGCATACTTAAGACTGATGGATAAAACGGCTATCCGGCCCGCGCTGGAACAAGCCAAAGAACGCTGCGGCATATCGCATTTCAGTAACCGGCTCATCCGTAACCTCTCCGGAGGTTACCGGCAGCGGGTCGGCATTGCACAGGCGATCATACACCACCCTAAGCTCGTAGTCCTGGACGAACCTACCAACGGCCTGGACCCTAACCAGATCCACGAAGTCAGGTCACTCATCAGAGAGATCGCGGTCGACAGGGCCGTCATATTCTCTTCGCATGTACTATCCGAAGTACAGGTGTTATGCAAGGAAATAAAAATGATCGAAGGCGGCCGAATGGTCTTCGCCGATACCATGGATGCATTCAACAACTATATAGAACCGCATAGCCTGCTGATGGTTATGGAAAACCCTCCCTCCCCCGAAGACCTGCTAAAGGTTCCGGGCATCACCAAAGTCGAGTTCCTCACCAGCAGACAAGTCCGTGCATATTTCAAAGGCGGCCAGGATATCTCGGAAAAAATAATCGCTGAAAGTATCAGGAGCAACTGGCAATTACGGGAGATCAGCCTGGACAAAAGCAACCTTGACGAGATCTTCGCCCAATTATCAAGCAAATCCTCTAAACAAACTGATTTATGAAAACAACAGCAAGGATCGCGAGACTGGAGCTCAGTACGTTGTTTTATTCTCCCATAGCCTGGTTTCTATTGACAATATTTCTTTTCCAATGCGGGCTGGAATATATCTCCCAGGTAGAAAATTATCTGACCGTGCAGGAAATGGGCTCCTATCCCAAATACCTGGTCTTCCTGACAGAAAAAATGTTTTCTCCCCCTTTCGGAATGTTCCCAAAGATCATGGACAAACTGTACCTGTATCTTCCCTTGCTGACGATGGGTATGATGAGCCGGGAGATCAGCAGCGGAACCATAAAGCTGCTATATTCATCGCCGGTCAAAATACGTTCCATCATATTTGGCAAATATCTGGCTTTGATGGCTTACAATCTCCTGCTGACGATCATGCTGGGCATTATAACCATCGCGGCTTTCATCCACATCCGGATAGCCGATTACGGCATTCTTGTATCCGGACTGTTCGCCATGTACCTGCTCCTCTGCGCCTATTCGGCAATAGGACTCTTTATGTCCTGCCTCACTTCCTACCAGGTGGTGGCTGCTATCAGCACCCTGGTGCTGTTTGCCGTGCTTAACTATATCGGCACCATATGGCAGGACATAGATTTTGTGAGAGACCTTACCTATTTCCTTTCGATCTCCGGTCGAACGGAGAAAATGTTGCTGGGATTGATCAGCACAAATGACGTAATATATTTTGGTGTCATCGTCTATATCTTTCTCAGCCTCAGTATACTTAAGCTAAAGGCCGCAAGAGAGTCCGGCTCAGCTTTGATAAATGCCGGAAAATACCTTGCGGTGATCATTTCCGCGCTGGCAATCGGTTATGTGACATCGCTGCCCGCTTTGCGGGGATACTATGACGCTACCGCGACCAAAACCAACACGCTGACGGCCAATACGCGCCGGATCATACAGGAAATGAAAGAAAGTCCGCTGGAAGTGACAACTTACGTCAATTTGCTGGACAGACGATACTGGTACTGAAGACCGGACCAGAGAAATACCGACCTCGCACGCTGGGAACCTTACCTGCGCTACAAGCCGGATATCCACTTCAAGTATGTATATTATTACGACAGCGTTCCCGACGAAAGGATTTACAAGTCCAACAAGGGACTCAGCTTACAGGCCATCGCGGCAAAATACGCGCTGTCGTACAGGACCGATATCAAGGATTATAAAACGCCTGCTGAGATCAGAAAGATCATCGATCTGCGCCCCGAACAAAACCGCTATGTCATGCAGCTTCGTTACAAGGGAAAACAGACATTTCTCCGGTTATACGATGACATGCAGGTCTATCCTTCGGAGACAGAAACCTCTGCGGCCCTGAAACGCCTGACGGTAAAATTGCCGGCGATCGCATTTTGGCAGGGGGAACATGAAAGGAACCCGGACAAAATGGGCGACAGGGATTACCAGATGGTTACCAGTGAGATCTCATTCAGGTACGCGATGGTCAACCAGGGATTTGACGTTGTGACCGTACACGCTGACCAGGAGATACCCACCGGTATCGCCGCGCTGATCATCGCAGATCCGAAAACCGCTTTCAGCGAAGCCGCTGCCGCTAAAATTAAAAAGTATATAGCCGACGGAGGCAACTTGCTGATCGCAGCGGAACCGGGCAGAGATAGGATCCTGAACCCTATCCTGGAACCGTTGGGCGTCCGGCTGAAAGAGGGTACGGTAGTCCAGCAAAGCCAGGAATATGCACCGGACCTCGTATTGCCCGACCTCACACGGACAGCCACGGGACTATCCACGGCATTGGCGGATGACGGGGCAGACAGCCTGAAAGTCTCTATGGCGGGAGTCGCTGGATTATCTTATGCCTTGAACGGCCCCTATGACATCAGGCCGCTGCTGCTGACAGATGCCAGGCGTACCTGGAACAAAAACGGAAAGTTGGACATCGACTCAACCGACCTGGTATACGCTGCTGCAGACGGTGACGAAAAAGGCCCTATCCCTGCTGCGGTGTGTCTGACCAGGACTGTAGATGGCAGGGAACAACGCATCATAGTGACGGGTGACGCGGATTTCATGAGCAATGCAGAATTGGTCAGAAAAAATATAAAAACGGCCAATTTTCATTTCAATACGGCACTCTTCGGATGGTTTACCTATGGCCAGTTCCCGATCAATACCGACCGGCCTAAATCGCTGGACACGAGGCTGGCGATATCCCATGCAGGTCCGACCGTCTTGAAGGTCCTGCTGCTGGGAGTATTGCCGGGAATACTCCTGTTATCCGGTACCGTCCTGCTGATCAGGCGAAAGAAAAAATAAGGCAGTTAACATCCCACTCAGCATATTTACAGAGTTATGTCCGGATTATGTGATTTTCTACACATAATCCGGACATAAACCACCTATTTTTCCACAAAAGGGAAATTACCGGCATTCTTTTATACTGAACAGGACGCCTCTTTCGTTTGCCTGTTTTTATTATGCCTGGTCAATGCTCTGATACTCTTGCTGGGAGATGCGCCCTCGTTGTCATTACGATTGCGCTGCTTATAGGCTGTCATACGCCATCCATCCTTCCTGCCGATAACCCAGCCTATTTCGACAAGGTCTTTCAACAGGTGGACAGTATGAATCTTCCTGTCGACCAGTCTTTTCAATTCGTCGACTCTGTCTATAGCCATTTTCCATCACCTGGCGTCCTGGACCGCGTCCGCCATTACGATTACAAAGGCAACTACTACTTTTATCAGGCGCATGACCTTGAGAAGGCCATGTTATACATCGACAGTTCCCTTATGATATTGTCAGGCGCTGAAGAGCAACGCCTTTATCCCCGTCAATACGCCAAGTGCCTGATCGATAAAGCCGAAACTTATCAGCTGGAAAACAACAATGAAAGCGCCCTCTTTTACTATCGCAAGGGCCTTGAGGCCATCCGGGACCTGGGGGACAGCTGTTTGATGGCCGAATATACCCAACGGATCGCCATGGCCAGCTACCGGGCAGGACGTTTTCCCGACGCGCGTAATCTCTTCAGGTTGGCTTTTCAGCAGTTCGACGCCTGCCGGCCCGATTTCAGGTCTTTTGCCTATGAACAATGCAATCTGGACAATATCGGGGAGTGTTACGCGGCCATGAAGAAATGGGACAGCGCGGCCTTTTACTTTGACAGCACCCTTTCCTTTATTGGCAAGGAAGGGCAATCCTTTCTGAGCGACTCCTCCCATCGCACCTATATCGAAACCGCAAAGGCCGTCGTCTATGGCAACCAGGGCGACTGTTCTCTTTACCGGCGGGATACAGCTATGGCCTGGCAACTCTACCGGAACAGCATCGCCGTCAACCTGCGGCCCCTCCACGACTCCGGTAACGCCCTCACCGTCCTGATCAAAGCTGCCGGTCTGCACCTTTCCCAGGGCCACCTCCCCGAAGCCCGAACAGCGCTACAGGAAATTCGCACTATGCTGGACAGCAGACCTGACCCCAGCCTGGACCTGGCCTGGCGAAAGTTGCATGCCCAATGGCTTGCGAAATCCGGGGACTGGTCCGGAGCCTGGGCATCGTTAAATGCCTGGACGGACCTCAACGACTCCCTATATGCCGCCAAAATGCCCATGTCGACCGTAGATGTGCCCGGCGAGCTGGTGCACCTGGAAGACAAGTATACCATACAGCTGCTGCAGCAGCGTGACCATGTCAAGACGGTTTATCTGCTTCTTGCCCTGCTGGTCGTCTTCATGCTGATAGCCATCGCTTTCCTGATCCGCCGGGTCGCGCGGAAGTCAACCGATCATGTCCGCCAGCTGAACCGCCTCAACCAGGCCCTCCGTTCCGAAAACCGGCAGACGCAGACGGCGATAAATGCGTTGAACGAAGATCAGGCCATGTACCTGCGATCGCTCAAGACCATCGCACACGATCTCCGCAATCCTGTCGGAGCGATCTCTTCAGCTGTCCCCCTGCTGCTTCAGCAAGCCGGTCTTGATAAACATACGAAGACCATCCTGAACCTGATCCGGCAGTCGGCTGATCAATCCTTACAGCTGGTTGGCGGGATCATGGACCTCGACCTGCCGATGGGAAACCTGAAAATAGAGACAATCGATCTGGCAAAACTGTTGGAGACTTGCGTCGCCACCCTTCAATTCAAGGCGGGAGAAAAGCAACAATCGATCCACCTCGACGCCGAACCCATAACCCTTTCCGCTGACCATGACAAACTGTGGCGGGTCATCATCAATCTGCTGGACAATGCCATCAAGTTCAGCCCCACAGGCGCCGACATCAATATAAAGCTGCACCGGCAGGATGACAAGGCCGTCATCGCTGTCAGCGATCAGGGCATCGGTATTCCCAAAGACATCGAAGGGAAGCTCTTCACTCCCGATGCCGGTGTTAAGCGCAGCGGTACGGCAGGTGAAGCCTCTTTTGGGCTGGGGCTCGCCATCATCAGCCAGATTATAAGGGCGCATGGCGGCACCATCAGCGTGCAAAGCGAGGAAAACCTGGGGACTACTTTCCGTATCGAGCTCCGGGCGTTGGCAGCGTAAAGGCATTATATTTCAGCAACACCAGGAAGGAGGATCATATGCGCGCGAGAGCAAAACCCATCTTCGAAGAGGTCATGCCGCATGCGGCCGTTTTGATGCCGTACCCCTGCCATGATGACCATCCTCACTTGAAAGCCTGATAACTATCATAGTTTGAGGCCGGGATTTATTCGTAATTTTAAAATCAGCATCCGATTTAATCATTTCAATTTCCCGGTATGTACCTGAAATGATTTCTATTCAATTTTTTTTAAGTAACTATCCA
The DNA here is from genome assembly GCA_015655015.1 of Chitinophagales bacterium. Taxonomy (GTDB): domain Bacteria; phylum Bacteroidota; class Bacteroidia; order Chitinophagales; family Chitinophagaceae; genus Puia. The sequence continues at coordinate 330,644 of JAATFV010000116.1, forward strand.
TTCAATTCTTAAGGCAATTCGCTTCCATACTGGTAAAAGTAGGAATGTGGCGCTTTCCTGCCTGTGAGGTCGCCAAATAGGGCAATTAGTTTTGTTAAATTAAATTACAAAAAATGAAAAGGACAACTATTCGACTCGTTAATGTAAATGCCATGCTGCTTATCGGGATTGCCGCCGGCATTTTAACCGGCTGTACGAATAATTCCGGAGCCTACTCCAGGGAAATGCAGGCAAAGATCGACTCTATGCAAGGGGTTTTAAAACAAATTTCCGATGGCGGGGTAGTATTGGAAAAAAATTTAACCACATTCGACACCCTGGATTTTGTAATATTCAGCGGTCAGCAATGGGTGCGTTTTCATGAAAGCCATTCCAATGACATCATTGTCAACTGGCCTGACGGGCATCATACCAATGGGCTTACAAGGCACCTGGAGGATATGAAAGCCATGTTTGTGTATGCCCCGGACACGAGGATCAAGGTACATCCGATTCGTTTTGGGAATGGTACCGGTGAGTGGACCTGCGTAACGGGGGTGATGATGGGCACGTTTACGAAACCAATGCCGGTTGGTAACGGCAAATTCATTCAACCGACAGGCAAATCTTTCAACCTGCCCATGTGCACTGTCGGTCATTGGAAAGACGGCCTGATGATCGAAGAATCCTTGTTCTGGGATAACCAGACCTATATGAATCAGATGGGATTGGGAAAATAGTTATACACAAATTATTTTAACTGTAAAATTAAATAAAAATGAAACACTGGAAAACAAAGTAGCTATTATAACCGGTGGATCGGGTAGTATTGGCAGGATAACTGCTAAATTATTTTTAGAGGCAGGCGCTAAAGTTTGGTTAGTGGATCTGAATATTGATGCACTTAAAAAAACGGTGGAAGAACTGGGAAGCAATAATGTTCAGTACAGTGCTGCGGACGTATCGAAATCTGCCGAGGTGCAGGGATACGTAAGTGCTGCCGTAAAAGTATTTGGGAAGATCGATGTTTTTTTAATAATGCAGGAATTGAAGGCGTAGTGAAGCCGATCGAAGATTACCCTGAGGATGTATTTGATAAGGTGATTGCCGTCAATGTAAAAGGAATCTGGTTGGGAGCCAAATATGTTCTGCCTCAAATGAATGATGGTGGCAGTATGATCCTTACCTCATCCGTCGCGGGTGTCAACGGCAGTCCCAATGTGAGCGCTTATATCACAAGCAAACATGCCGTAGTAGGCATCATGCGGGCAACCGCGATTGAGGCATCTCCAAGAAAGATCCGGGTAAATTCCGTTCACCCCAAATATGTTACAATGCAATCTCAAAAGCAAATCCAGGCAGAAAATGAAAATTCCCGCAGGCAATTTATCAGGCAGTCCACAATGCTTAGCGCTGGTGTAGTCCTGGCCGGCGGCAGCACGCTGTTTGCCCGGGACGCCGCGAAACCCGCCCAGAATATTCGGACCCGGGGTTATGCCGCCCATGACAGATCAGCTGTTTTTGCTCCCTGGGAATTTGAACGCCGTCCGGTGGGTGACAACGATATCCTGATAGACATAAAGTATTGCGGCGTTTGCCATTCGGATATACATACTGCCCGGAGCGACTGGCGGCCGGCGCATTATCCCCTGGTCCCCGGACATGAGATTGCCGGCGTAGTCGCGGCAGTGGGCCCAAAAGTAACGGAGTTCAAAGTGGGAGACCATGCCGGCGTGGGCTGTATGGTGAATAGTTGCATGCACTGCGAAAACTGCGACAATGGCCTGGAGCAATACTGCAATAACCATGTTATGGTGTCTACGTATGGCCAACCGGATCAGGCATCCCCGGGTGGTTATACTCAGGGAGGTTATTCCACGTGCATTGTGGTGCGGGACCATTTCGCCATTCATATTCCCCGGTCATTGGACCTGAAGGAAGCCGCGCCCCTGCTCTGCGCAGGTATCACCACTTACTCACCCCTCATGCATGCAAAGATCGTGGATGGTATGAAGGTAGGCGTTGCCGGAATCGGCGGGCTCGGGCATATGGCCGTCAAACTTGCAGTGTCCAAAGGTGCGGACGTCTATGCTTTTACAACTTCACCATCCAAAGTCGGTGATATCAAGAAAATGGGTGCAAAAGACGTTATTGTGGTGGATGACCTGGGAAAACTAATGCCTTACTGCGGAAAGCTCGACTACATGATCGCCACCATTCCGGCTAAATACGATATCGGGGCCTACACCTCGCTGGTAAAACCTTATGGACATTACACGCAAGTAGGACTGCCGGCCGGCGAATTATCGTTCAATAATTTTTCGTTTGTCGCCAATCGTGTCAATTTCAATGGGTCGCTCATCGGCGGTATACCCGAAACACAGGAAGTCATCAACTATTGCGCCCTGAACAATATCGTTCCCGACATCCAGGTCATCAACGCAAAGGAGTTAACGGAGGTATATGCCAAAGTGGTCAACAAAGAAGCCCGCTACCGATATGTGATTGATATTGCGACGATATGACGATCTAATAGGACTCACCAGCTTTTGATCTGTATTGGATCAGGTAAAGGCTGGCAACGATATTATTCGTAGTGAAATATTGTAACGCCGGAAACTAAAGCCTGGTAAATGGAATGGTCCTGGATTTGTTAAATCTTCCGCTAAAATATAAATAATATTGACCGGCGGCTATGCCGGCCAGATCGATCTGGAGGAGATAGACTTTTTAATTCAAGTGAAGAACGATATTATCCCCATAGAAGTAAAGTCAGACGAAAACATAAGAAGAAAGAGCCTTGCCGTTTATAATGATCTATATCAGCCACCTGTTCGAATCCGGTTTTCATTAAAAAATTTAAAAAAAGATAATGGTTTACTCAATATTCCGTTATTCATGGTTGATTATACAGAGAAATTGCTTCGGCTTTCATGAATAAGCTGGTAAACAATTGAAGAGAACCCGACCACAAATTTTGGGTTAGTGAACGAAAAGCCGCGTTCGGCGGCTTTCTCAATTATTCCTGAAGGATTGGTGAATATACCCTGATCGACTGTATTTTGACGGCTTGATTGCTTCCCTTCGTGGAAAGGTTGGGGCATTAAAAGGAGCCTGATATAGTTCCTGTCATTGATGAATTGTTGTGCTGCCTGCTGTACTGATCCGGGCGTAACGGCATTCAGCCTTTCTTTAAGATACAATACGCCTGTATAGGGTTCCTTATTCTGCAGGACATATGTCAGCCAGCCCAGCCATAATCCGTTGGTTTTTAATTGTATTTCTCTCGATCTCAACTGCTCGGCTTTGAACTTGTCGATATCATCCTGCAAAACGCCGCCCGTCTTTATCTTACTGATCTCGTTGTTCGCAGCTTCGATCATTTTTTCGGCACTTTCCGGTGCGCAGGTAAACTCAATAGCAATGAGATACCGGCTGCGGGGCAACTTACTATAAGTTACACCGGCATTGGGCGTGTATGCGCCTCCTTCCAGCTCACGGATCCTTTCTGTCATCCGGTATTGCAGTACCGCTCCCAGCGCTGCCAGTTGTGTATTGTTCGCCACATTGAAAGTATAGTCGCCGCTGTAGTACAGTTTTACCTGCGCTTTATTGTCCTTTCCCTTATAGACTATCTTACTAATCCGTCCCTCGGGAACACGAATGCCCAGGTCTTTGGCGACCTCTTTTTGTCCGGTAGCAGGCAATGAGCCGAGATACCGTTCGATCAATGGAATAAAGGTGACCGTATCGATGCTGCCGATGAATACGAATGTAAAATCGCCTGCGTTGGCAAAACGCTCTTTGTAAATGGCATATGTTTTGTCGAGGCTGACACAATCAAGTCTGGCCGCAGTGAGCGGCTGACGGCGGTAATGATAACCACTCATCACGAGGCTGATGGTATCGCCAAATACCGTTTCCGGGTTGTTGTTCCTGTTTAGCATCATTGCCTTGCTGGCGGTGATATTGTTGGCGAACAATGTGGCATCGTAACGGGGTTTTGTAAAATACAGGTGGGCAAGCTGCATGGCGGTCTCCAGATCTTTCGCGGTAGCGGCACCGCTGAGACCTTCATACATTTCCTGCACATAAGGCTGTACCTCGACGGCTTTGCCGGTGAGTATCTTACCCAGTTCAACCGGACCGAACCCGTCCAGGCCATTGGCGGGTATCAGCGAGGCTGCTGCAGATGCCTGTAGGAAGAGGCTGTCAGGATATAAGGATGTGCCTCCTTCGCTGAAAGCAGTGAATAAGATCTCATCATTTTTAAAATTGGTGGCTTTCACATATACTTTTACCCCATTGCTCAATGTATAGATGCTTGCGCCGATGCTATCGATCTTTTCACGGCTGACTATTTTGCCGGCCGAAGGCAGGGCCGACATCAATCGTTTGTCGCCGGCCTCATCTTTCCATGGCGCCAGCTTTTCCTGTTTAATAGCGGCAATCCATGCGTTTATCTGCGTTTCCGCAGGCAGATCGGCCTGGTCTTTTTGCGGAGCGAAAACCATTATATCGCGATCCGCCTCTTTTATGATGGTACCCGCCAATGCATTCACGTCTTCCAGGGTAATATTTGCCATCACCTCTTTAGCCAGGGCATATTCCACCTCGATACCCGGGGCCGCGACGCCCGCCAGGAACCAGGACAGGTAATCCTGTACATATGCATCGGAAGGGATCTTGCTCCTCTCTTTATAGATATCGTCCATCCGGTTCAAATAGGCAGATCTGGCACGCTCAAACTCGCTCCTGGTAATACCCAGCCGTTGCAAACGTACGATCTCGGTCCATACCGTATCGAATGCTGCTTTGATCTTGCCTGGCTTGGTTACAATGCTCACGTTAAAAGCGTCCAGACCGCCCATGAAGCCGGATAATGCTGCGCCGGCCTGTATAAAGGGAGGGTCGGGTCGTACGCTCAGCTCAGTGAGCCGGCCGGCCAGGGCCTGGTTAAACAGATTGCGCACAATATGGGCACGGTAGTCTGTCTTTGTTTTTAATGACAGTTCGGGATGTTTGATCTGCAGCGTGATCTGTGTATTGGTTTGTTCGGCATCAGTGGCTGCAAGAAACTGGTTCCTGCCCGTCAGTGGAATATTGTATTTAATAACGGGATGCTCATTGGCAGGATTTTTAAGATCGCCAAACAGCCGTTGGATCTCTCGTTCCATGCTGTCGACACCGATATCGCCTACCACGATCAGGGCCTGTTGGTCGGGGCGGTACCAATCCTTGTAAAATCGCCGTATAACATCGGGCTTGAAGTTGTTCAAGACGTCTTCGGTACCAATGGGCGTCCGTACGGCATAACGTGTATTGTTTACCTGGATGGGGAGGCTTTTGTCCTGGAAACGTTGCCCGGCGCCTATGCGCTGACGTTTTTCTTCCAGGACAACGCCCCGCTCTTTATCGATCTCTTCCGTTTCCAGCAAAGCGTCGGCCGCCCAATCGCGCATGATCTGCAGGCCATTGCGAACAATGGCGGTGTCATCGGAGGGCAAGGGCAACTGATAGACGGTTTCGTTATACCCGGTATAGGCGTTGAGGTCTGCGCCGAAGCGTACGCCGGACTTCTGCAGGTATTCTACCAGTTGGTTCCTGGGATAGTGTTTGGTGCCATTGAAGCTCATATGCTCTGTGAAATGCGCCAGGCCCACCTGATCGTCATTCTCCTGCATCGACCCTATCTTGTTGGCCAGGTAAAAGATCACCCTGTGCTGTGGCTCGTTGTTGTAACGGATAAAATAAGTAAAGCCATTGGGCAATTTGCCGGTACGTACAGCCGGGTCCAGCGGTATTTGCCCGTACGTGCTGGTTGAGCAGGCAAATAAGCATGTGAGTAAAGGAAGAAAAATTATGTTATTCATAAATGGTATCTAATAATGGTTTGCCCTTATTTTCTTTTACGGCGGATCAGCAAGACAGTACCAAACACCAGCAAGATACCTGGCACCACCCATATGTAGATGATACGAAGCACGCCGGCTTCTTTCAGTGTCACCTTTATCCGGTTGTCGGGCGCAGGATCCCTGACGGCAAGGATTGGGAATTCACCGCAGGTCAGCCAGCTGAAGATGCCGGTGCTGAATGCAAAGTTCGCGGTGCCATCTCTGCCCATTTCTTTGGTACTGAGGAAGTCGGCATCGCTGGCCACAATGATGTGCTGCTCTTTGTTGTTGATCTTCCGGCTGAGGCTGACGGCAGTGGTAATGGGACCCATGATGTCTCCGTCTGCTGGTGAAAAAGACACTACGCCCAGGTCCTTATTGCGGCCGGTGGCGGCACGGATCCGGATTTCCGCCTGGGTACTGGCTGTCGGATCTACACGGGCCACGACCATCAGCTCAGGATCATAAGGTTTGATCCTGTTCCAGACAATATGGGGTTTTGTTTTCAGCAACGGCTGCACGGTAAAGGCTCCACTGTCCGTCCAGGTGAGACCTGCGGCGCCTGACATGGACACAGGCACGCTGTCTTTCACAAATCCGGCCAGCGGTTTGAACAAATTGATGACAGATGGATCGAGTTCCTGCATCAGCACAGTGGGTGGTTCGTATTGGGTTTCGCCTATCAGCAGGCCTTCCGTCATCTGTATGCCCAGCTCCTTCAGCAGGGGATTCATCAGCGCCTGTCTACCGGGCTCTCCGGCTATCAGCAGGTTCCCTCCCCGGTTTATATACTGCACCAGCCTGGCCCGGGCGGCAGTGGTCAGCTCCTGCCTGGGATCTGCCAGCACCAATGCGGAAAGGTCCGCCGGGATGTCCTCTGTTTCCAGCACTACGGTTTGCACGTCAAAACCCTGGTTGACCATCGAATGGCGGAAGGGGGCATAATTGGTGAGCAATTTGTAATCGCGTTCGCTCAATTTATCTATGTCACGTTCAAGCTCGCCGGTGATGAAACCTACTTTAGGCATACGGGCCTTTTGTAACCGTTTCAGCACAACGGCCACTTCCGTTTCACTGGGCCAGGTTTGCGAATCGTCGAAGACACGCAGCCATGCCTTTTCCCCTTTCCATTTCACCTGCATCACGTAACGGTTCGATTCCCCTCTTAGATCTATCGTCTTTCGGATCTGCTGTGGCGTAAGATAGTCTTCGAGCTCCATATCGTACTTTTTGGCATTCTGATCTGCGATCTCTTTCAGAGTTTTACCGGGATAGATCTGGAAAAGAGCGGGAAACCCCAGAGCGCTATCGTAATAGCTGACAGTTTTCAGCCCGATATTGTCTTTGAAACGCAGATAGTTATCCCAGCGTCCCTGGTTTTGCTTGTAAGAATCGGGATTACCGAGATAATAGTGCGGTTCCACGAGGTTGGCGTATGCCGTCACTTCCATTGGATCATCACCCAGGTCCTTTATGATCTGCTGCACGCGGGGTGTGATGGTATTTGTTTTTGTATTGGTAGCATCGTAATAGCCGATAAAACCTGGAATGGAGGTGATATATCCCACCAGGAATGCAACGGCCAGCACGCCTGCATAGCGCAGCGCTTTTACCGTCCACGGCTTGGATTCCATGCCGCCTTTCAGCCGGAGCGTACTAAAGCCTAAGAAGATAAAGACGATCAAAATGAAATACACCACGTCTTTTGTGGTGAGGAGTCCCGCCAGCATTTTCTGCGTGCGGCCACTGATGGAGAGGAAATAAGTAAGCTCACGTACAAAGGCGACGCGTTGCCAGAGATCACCGATGTAACTTAGGATGCCTATCATGATGAAGGAGGCGATGGCGGCTACCACCTGGTAGGTGGTGAGTGTCGACATGAACAAGCCAATGGCGGAATAGGCGCATAGCAGCAGGTAGAAGCCCAGCAGGCCCGTCATGAGCATACCTGTTTCAGGGTGCTTGATATGTAGGATGCCGGATATGACATATACGCTGACTATAGCCGCCAATAAAAGGCAGTATACCATCATGGCAAGGTATTTACCCAGTATGATCTCGCGCATCTTTACGGGAGAGGAATACAGCAGCTTGATGGTGCCGCTGCCGGTTTCACGGCTGATAAGACTCATGGTGAGCAGCGGGATATACAGGTAAAGAACCTGTATCACGGTGGGGAAAAGGCCGCTAAAGCCAGCGAATATTCCGCTGGTAAGATTGTTCAAAAGGTTGATCTCCATGCCGCCCAGCTCCTGCGTGCGTGCAATGTTTTTTATAGTGCCCACATACTTCAGGCCGCACTGAATAAAAAAGACGACCATCAAAAACCAGGCAATAGGCGAGTAGAACAGAGTTCTTAACTCTGTTTTAGCCACTCTCAAAATTGTTTTCATGAAAATTTATTTATCGGGGGAATGATTGATTTAGTGGGAGGATAGCTGTTTGAATATTTCATCGACCGCGGTTTTGTCGAGGCGGATCTCACGCAGACGCCAGCCATGATGAATACTGGCAGCTACTACCCGCTCAGTAATATCCTGGTCGCCGCTGAAGTGCAGTCGTACCTGCCGCTCTGTGAGGAAATCAACCTTGGTGATACCTTTAATTTGCTGCAGTTCGTCTGCTGCAGGTGGATTTTCCAGGTGCAGCAGCAGGCTGTTCGGCTCTACATAATTATTAAAGGCATCCATCGTATCGGAGAATACGATGCGTCCGCTTTCAATCATTTTGATCTCTTTGCAGAGCAGTTGTACTTCCGAAAGGATGTGCGAGGAAAAGATGACTACCCTGTCCTGCGAAATTTCTTTGATCAATGCCCTCACTTCGATTATTTGATTGGGATCGAGGCCATTGGTAGGCTCATCCAGGACCACCACCCTGGGTTTATGCACAATGGCCTGCGCAATCCCCACCCGCTGACGGTACCCCCCTGATAAATTGCGTATCAGGCGCGAGCTATAATGATCCACCCCGCAGCGTTCTTTGGCTTCCTTGATGGCAGGTTTCATGTTATCTTTCGACATAAGCCGCAATCCGGCACAATAGTGAAGGTATTCATCCACGGTGAGGTCCATGTACAGGGGTGGGCTTTGCGGAAGAAAGCCGATCTGTTTTTTAGCCTCCTCAGGATGCTCCCGCATGCTGATGCCATTGATATACACCTTACCTTCCGTCTGGTTCAGCGCCCCGCACAGAATGTTCATAGTGGTGGACTTGCCTGCGCCATTGGAGCCCAGTAACCCCACGATACCGGCAGCATTGATCTGCATGTCGATGCCACGGATGGCCCAGCTACTGGTATACCGATGTGACAAGCCTTCTATCTTAACAATAGGTTCCTGCATTTTTTTACTTTATGTGATTAAATCAATTTCTTTCCCTGTAAGCAACACTGGTGATCCTGCCAAAGCCGGTCCATGAATTTTTCTTCTGCAATGGTTTGTTTACCGGGGGCACCCCATATTGTTCGAGCGTGCCGTTGCTGCCCTCAGTGCCTCCCGGGTTTAATGTGCCGACAGTCAGCAGGTTGCCGAACTCCGTATATTTATCATAAAAATTGGGGTTGAAGAATTTCTGAAACGCGATATAGGTGATCTCCTCACTGCCCTTATCCAGCATCAGGAAGCTTTGCTGCAGGAAAGGGTCGTATTCATAGAGCTTGCCGCCAACGCTGTAGAAGAGGTAACCCAGCTCGGGACTTGTGGCAAAATGAGCAGCCTTGTCTATATCTGTTGCGGTCATCGGCTCGAAGTAGTCGGAAAAGGAATAGCCCGGGTAAAAGCGGAGCAGGTAATAATTGGCCAGACCGGGGTCTTTCATTACCGCATAGCCATAACCAGTAGACTGCTGATCCTCCATATACACCATATCTTTCCCCTCGGGAAATCCAGCACCGGGCGGCATATCGGTGACGTTTACGCTGTTGAATGAGCCGGTGGTAAACGTGCGCTTGTCCATGTTATATACCACAAACCCATCATCATAACACGTTACCTGTGGAAAAGCCTTGAATGGGTTCGCCTCGCCGGCATAGATATTCACCGGCACATAGGGAAATACAATGCCTTGGTAGATCCGCCTGTATATATTGTTGCCTTCGGTCATGAACGTGGTAGGCATAAAGAGATACTGCAGGCTGCCGGTGAGGCTTGTCGGTGCGAAGTCGCCCGGTAAGGCGCCCACCATTTCATACCGGAAATCGTCAAGTGTATTGTATCCAAAGGTCTCCGGATCGACCTTGAAGGTGCCGTTATCTGTAACAAGATAGATCCGATAGGTCTGCGGTGTGATGAAAAGGGACTCTGTTTCCATACAGAACACCTGTCTCGGCTTACCCTGTACCGGAGCCCCGGAGCCCAATTGCGAGAGCACGTCCGTAAGCTGTTCAAATTGATCGTCTGTCCGATGGTAGCTGAGCATATCCAGTCTTGTACGTCCAGTTACCTCATTCATCACCAGGTAACCTTCAAAAACTCTCGTCGTTACCAGCAGTTGAGTCCTGATGTGGGCCCGTATACCCGTTTCCTTATCTGTGGCCTTAAATTGCAGGGTATATCTACCGGGGGCCACCAGCAGCTTTACCCGGAGGTTTTTTTCCGTGGACAGCACGGAATCCTTCGCGCTGAAGTCCAGCGACCATTCGTAGCTGTACTGTTTGCCGGTGCCGGCGGGATCCTGCGTTCCTTTCAGCTCAGGGGCTATAGCAAGCGTATCTCCTAATAACAATGTATACCCATGGGCGGTATCTATATTGGTAAAGTTTATTTCGTTTATAGGGTGGTAATTGTAATTACCCATGTCTTTGTAACAGGATACAAAGGCACAACAGAACGTCATCATTATAAAACAGGTTGATATTTTATGCATACAGATCGACATTTGAATGTTAGAAGTAATGATCATCAGTACCCGGCGCCCATGGTCATCGGGGTTCCATCTTCGTCATAAATAATATTGCCCTGCGCTGCCTGGTCGCTCAGATAACGTGATGTGGACGAAACATAGTAAGTGGCGGCCGTCCGGCGCTGGTTATCCGGGTACACCGACCAGAAATCGAGGGGCATTCCCAACAGATCATGTATAAATCTCACTTTCTTCAGGCTGAATGTACCGAAGAAGGCGGCATAGGAGTCATTCCAGAAAGGTCCTTCATCGAGGATATCTGACATGGTAATGGAAAAGGTCAGCACATTGGCGGTGTCCAGGGCAGCAGTATGGACTACCCTATACTGCAGCTGCGTTTTGAAGAACTCATTGGGTTGCAGGTGAAGGATCAGTTTTTTCACCCCGGCAGTCAGATCTGTAGCGCGCTTGAGGCGGAGACGCAGTGTATCTTCCACCTTGCCTGCATGGATCACCGGCTCCGGCAGCTCATAATGGGTCCCGGCTACAGCGGTGGATGCCGCGTCCACTACCAGGTCATAACGACGGTCGGTTGCAGCCGGCGCTCCCGTGACCCCCAATGGTACCAACAGGATGGTGTCCTGTACACTGGCATCGCGATAAGCAAAAGAAAAGTTGGTACTGTCGACATAGTAATTGGCCGATATAGTGTAATTGAAATACACGTTGTCTTCTGTATTATAGGTAATCAGCGGGTCCCGTTTGCAGGACAGTGCCGTCAAAATAATACTGATGTATAGTAATCGTTTCATGATGGGCTGGTTTTGCATTAGCGGGGAGTGGTTTCAGACAAGGGCAGCGGCACTTGATACACGGGGATCCTGGGCGCATTTGTCATGGCATCAGGTATGGAAGGTGTATTGGTTCGCTTATAGTAAAAGAATAGCTGACCCTCTCCGTAGAACTCCTTCCCGTATTCTTTCAAAAGCTCGGCAGGCACAGAGGCGTTCACAGCAAGAGCCGGCAATCCCCTGTTGTTACGCACGGAATCGAGATAGCCACGCGCTTTCACGACGTCAGTTTCTGTTTCGGCAAGTATATAATAGAGCTCCGACTTCCGGATCATCGGCTGCAGGAATCCCCAGGACTGATAATTTGACGCGTCTTCATACTTGAAAAAGGTACGGAAGGGTTTGGTGGTCTGGCGCCAGGTGGTGGGATACCGCCAATCGTTCTCATTATTCTCAAACGTGGTGCGGAGGTTGACGGCATCAGGGGCCAGCAGCCGGCTGTCTGTCAGGGCAGGACTGAAGAAAGCTGCATAATTTTTATACAGGTTCCGGTTATATAGAGCAAAAATCAGCTCAGTAGAAAAAATCAGGTCTGGCGTGGACGAATTAATAATAGAGGTGTAGGGCAGCCAGGGAAACCACTGCTCTCCCTGGTTCAGCACAGCCAGGGCAGCATCATGCGCTTCCGTCTTTTTATTGGTCCATAGATATACGCGCGCCTTGAGCGCTTTTACGGCAAAATAGTTCATGCGCTGATTTCGGTGGCCTGTATAGAAGTCCGGTTCATTTATAATGCCCGATCTTATAATAACATCGTCGGCCAGGAGGCTTTCTGCGGAATCAAGGTCTTCCAGTATTTTTGCCGCAACTTCTGCGGATGTAAGGATGGGTTGGGCCTTTCCATCGGCAACAGTGTAGTAGGGTACCGCCGCCTGATTTTCACCCAGGCTGTACACGGGACCAAACAGGCGCATCATATCGAAGTGCAGCAGCGCCCTGACAGCACGCGCCTCGCCTTTCATCAACTGACCTTGCTCTTCCGAAACCACGCGATTTTTTATAGATCCTTCGATCTTATCCAGGAAAAGATTGGCAGACATGATAGTCTGATAGGCGCTCTGCCAGATGGTGTTGAAAACACTCTGCGCCTGTGTTGCATTATAGTCGTTCTGTTGATACTGTTCGTAAAAGTTGACACCATCCGCCAGGGCCCTATAGCGCTGGGCTATCAGCTCTATATAGGTTTGGGTGAGTGCGGCGCCATAAAGGTCGTTACTGGCCAGGTCGATATAGAGGCCGTTCAGGGCCTGCTGCGCGGCCGTCCTATTGGAAAAAACCTGCACTTCCGTGTAGGCGCCCGTTGGCTGCACCTGCAGGTATTTTTTACAGCCTGCCGCGCTAAGAAAGATGCCGGCGAGCATAACGATGATGATATGTTTTCGGTTCATTGTCCCCTGTTTAAATTAGAATGAAACATTGATGCTGAGACTGGCTGTACGGGCGTATGGATAATCTATTCCACGTTCAGTTTTGATCTTTTCAAGGCGGAAAATATCATTCGTATACATGGTAATGGAAAGCGACTGCAGTTTCAGCTGATGCAGCCATTTTGCATCGGTGCGCCAGGTCAGGCTGAACGATTCGCCGATGAGGTGATTATCTTCCTGTATGAAGCGGGAGCTAAGGTTGGCGGTAGTACTTTTAATATCGGTGAACTGCGCTATATCACCCGGTTTTTTCCAGCGGTCGTACAGCGCGCGTTTGTCGAGGTTCTCACGCACGTACCCGACGTTTTCTACCTTGTCATACAATGCAGTGTTGAATACGTATCCGCCAATGCGATAACGCAGGGTACTATTCAACGAGAGGTTTTTGTAAGTAAAAGTGGTATTGATGCCTCCTTCTATTTTTGGACGGGAATTGCCGACTTTTACAATGTCATCCGTAGAATAGTCGAAAGAGATCGTACCGTCTTTTTTCTGAAAGATCTCATTGCCGGTAGCGGGGTCCACCCCACGTGAAACCACCGCCCATATGTCGTCCGGACTGTACCCGTCTGTAAAGCGCAGCAGCCCCTTGCTTTCTGTTTGGTCTTCATTCAATTTAGCCAGCTTGTCGGCCAGGCCGCCATACAGGCTTTTGTAACGGCTGCCCATAATACCTATGGACCATATAATGCCTTTAGAAGGTATATTTAGGGGCTGCACCCGTATGTTCATGGTCCAGCCCCTGGTGCTGAGATAGCCAGCATTTATTACGTAATTTTTGCCTGTACCGACGGAAGAAGGCAGCGTACCTTCGGCGCCAATGGTCAGGGGATCCGTCTTTTTGTCGAAATATTCTATATAACCGCTGACCCTGTTGTTCCAGAAGCCCATGTCGATGCCATAGCTCACTTGCAGCGTACGCTGCCAGTCCACTGTCGGATTACCGAGCGAGGACACAGTAATACCCTGGCCGAAGAGGTTGTTGTTGCCGGTCTGGTAACCATAAGTAGATATGGAGCTGAACTGGCCAAGGTTCTCATTACCGGTATAACCGGCATTGACCCGTAGTTTAAGCAGGCTGAAAAACTGCATTTTTTTCAGGAATGCTTCCTGCTGAAGATTCCAGCCAAGGCCACCGGACAGAAAGGGTTTAAATACATGGTCACTGCCAAACACACTGGCCCCATCCAGGCGGTATACCGCATCGAACAGGAAGCGCCGGTCCCACGCGTAGTTGAAGCTTGCGAGAAGGCCTGCGCTGCGTGATTTGCCATCGCTGGAAGTGGGGGTGCCGAAGGGCGTATAACTGTAGGCATAGATGGGATTACCGTCGGAACCATAGGGGAAGCCCACGGCTGAAAACCCCCGCGATTCGCTGGTAGATTCGGACAAGTCGCCCCGTACAGTGGCGCTAAGCTGGTGTTTGCCGATCACTTCTCCATAGCTAAGCATCGCGTACCCGCGATAAGAATAATTTTCGTCATTGGTTTGCGTATAGCTTCCTTGTTGCTGAAGATCCGAATTATCGAACATTGTATTTTCCGGGGGGACGAACCCTACGGTCTTAGCATAACCTTTCGAAAGTTGGAACCCGGCCTGGAGGCGGATCCTGGCAGAGAGCGTATAAATAGCATCGAGATTGTCAAAGAAGGAAAAGGATTTTGCCTCGTTGATGCCGGGAAAAGAGACATTATACAGCGGATTAATAATAGATGGATCAAATTCCGGGTCAAGATATTTTCCAACCGTTCCGTCCGGCAATGTTTTCCGGTAATAGGGGATCGCTGCTGCAAAATCGGCAAAAGACCCATAGGGCGATTCGTCAGATTTGACGCCTGATAAAGACAGGGTGTTGTACAGGTTCAGGGGGCCTTTGCGGTATGAGATGCCGATATTGCCACCCCAGGTCCCCCTGTTGGAACCTTTCATAACACCCAATTGCCTTCCCACGGACAGGGAAGCATTGAACATAAGATCACTGTTGCCACCTGCAAACTGCAGGGAATGCCTGTCAGAGAGACCGGTGCGCAAAGGTTCATTGAGCCAGTAGGTATTTACGCCGCGTTTTACCTCTGCCAGGCGGTGATTATATTTTTCCTCGTTAGGCCATTGCGCCGATCCTGTGGTGTCGTAAAAATAACCATGCAGCCGTTCATACTCCAGCTTTTCGGCTGCATTCATTAAGTTATAACTATGAAGATCAGGGATTTCAAATGTCAGGTCTGCGGTGTAGGAGATTTGCAGCCGGCCGGGAACTGCGCGCTTGGTTTCCACCACCACCACTCCGTTAGCTGCTTTGGCGCCATAGAGCGCGGTAGAAGCAGCATCTTTCAAAATAGTGATACTGGCCACGCGGTTCATATCGAGATCGTATATGATCTGTAAAGTGGTTTCAAATCCATCCAGGATAAAAAGAGGCTGGTTAGGATCCTGGCTGAACTGTCCATTCAGCGTATTGGTATTGATAGTGGTTTGTCCCCTGATCTCAAAAGTGGGCATGGAATTGGGATTGGAGCCCTGCAGGTTATTTTCTACTTTGATAAAGGCCGGGTCCAGACTACGAAGGCTTTCCAGCACATTTCTGTTGCCTACCGCTTTCAATTGTGCACCGGTATATACGGTGGCCGCACCGGTGAAGCTGGCTTTGTCTCTTTTGATGATACCCGTATTGATCACCACTTCCTCTATGTGTTCATCTTCGGCATTCAGTACGATATCCAGCAGATCGACCTTGTTGGAAACAATGCGTACCTCGGCCGTTTTGTACCCAATGTAGCTAACGACCAGTATTTGCCCTGTGTTCGCCTCGATCAAAAACCGGCCGCCGGGGTCGGTGGAGGCGCCTCGTTTTGTTCCTTTCACCAATACGCTGGCCCCTGCGAGCGGCCGGCCGTCGCGTCCCCGTACAAGGCCCAGGATGGGTGGTCGCTCCGCGACAGGGTCCTGGGCGGCTGCAGCAGGCATGTTTACCGGTTTATCGATGGTGGCTGATGTTGCGCCTGTCTTTTTGCTGATGATGATGGTTTTGTTTTTGATAGAGTACCTGAGGGGGAGGTCGCCGATAAGCTTATCCAGGAACTGGATGAGATCCATTTCATTGGCGTCGATGGAAACCGGTGCGACATCTTTGATAATGTCCGAGCTGCAAAAGAAAACGTAGCCGGTCTGTTTTTTAACCACCGAGAAAACGGAATCGATGCGGCATTTTTTTACGGAAATAGTAACGGTTTGGGCAACGCCTGCAGCACATACGTGAATGAAACAGATGGTCACGGCAAGGCGGCCCCAACAAGAGATAAAATTCATACTTGCAGTAGTTTTGGATAATGAAATAGCAGTTCCCTGGTATAAAGGACAGAAGGTTTAATTTCTTACGATCAAGGTGCGCCCTTCGATATTGCATTGGATGCCGATCTCGTGCAACGTCTCGAGAACCTGGGATAATGTCAGGTCTCTTCCCACCTCACCATAAAACTTTTTTGTCGGCGGTTCCCCGATATATCTTACCTCAATATCGTACCACCGTTCGAGCTGGCGCATGACTTCTACCAATGTTTCGTCCTGGAAATTGAAGAGCCCGTTCTTCCAGGCCATTATTTTTTGTATATCGGCATTTTTTATCAGCTGAATTTCGCCATCCTTTTTTACCCGCGTTTGTTCTCCGGGTTTCAGCAGCTGCGCGCGGTTTGAGGCATTTACCCGTATAACGCCGGTGAGTAAGGTGGTATTGGTTGTCGCATCGCCGGGATAGGAACGAATATTGAAGCTTGTGCCCAGCACTTCGATCACCGTCTTATCATCCACCTTTACGCTGAATGGCTTTGCCGGATCCCGGGCAACTTCCAGGTAAACTTCGCCGCTGACAGTAACGAGGCGGTCTTTACCCGTGAACGCGGTAGGATAAGAGATGGATGAAGCGGCGTTAAGCCAGGCTTTCGTGCCATCTGGCAACCGGACGTTGAACTGACGTCCTTTTGGCGTAGTCATCGTATTGTAGGTCACCGCACTCGCGTTGCTGGCATTGTAGGCAAGGCTGCCGTCTTTCAGCAAGACCTTGGTACCCTTCTGTTCGGCCACCATGCCATTGCCCATGCTGTCTAATTTCACCCGGGTTCCGTCGGCCAGGGTAAGAATAGCCCCTTGACGGCCAGGGGGTATATCTGCATTCAGAGCCATATCCTGGTGCTGTCTCTTGCCGGAGATCCAGAGATAGGCGCCGGCGGCAAATAAGATGATGATGGCAGCAGCATACCGGATCCATAAAGTCCGGAGAACAGGGACACGGCGGGCATCAATTATTTTGCCCCACACCTTATCCGCTCTTTGCCCGTCTGCAAGGGATGAAGCCCTCATCTGAGACAGTTCCATATGGAGCTTTTCGCCGATCAGCGACTCAAAATGCGGATCTTCAGCTGCTTTCAGAAAAGCCGGCAGCTCATCTTCAGACAGGCGCCTGTGGTGAAAGCCTTCTAACAACCGGATAAATTCGTCCTGGGTCATATATATAAAGACGAATAATAGAGAAGAGAGGGGGACAACAGCTTGAAAAAAAGTAAAAAAAGAATAAATTCACCAGTCTGGCTGGTTTGGTAAAGAAAAAAAGCCCTGATCGATCGTATCGCCCGACCTATATGTTCCTTCACCGTGGACTTTTCGACTTTCATTTCCGTGGCGATCTCGTCGTAGGTCAATCCTTTTTCGCGGCTTAGCTGATAGGCCATTTGCTGCTTTTCAGGCAGATTCTTTATTGCCTGATGATAGATATTTGCATACTCCTTATTAGCCAGGATCGATTCCGGTGATATGTCAGATTCATTAAAGACCTCTTGTAAGTATTGTTGATATCTCCTGGACTGCCTGGTTTTTCTAAAACGGTCCTGATATTCGTTGCGGGCGGTGATAAAGAACCAGTTCATAGGATTTTCCATTTCTTTAAATACATGACGTTTCTCCCAGGCCTTGACGAACACGGATTGTATGATATCCTCTGCATCGGTGCTCCTATTCGTATACTTGAACATAATAAGGTACAGCTGATCAAAATATCGCCTGAAAAACTCAGAGAACGCATCCTGGTCTCCATCGGCGATACGTCGAAGCAGTTCGGTTTCATTATATGGTTGACCAGTAGACAATTCAATTAGATTTCCTGATAAAAAGTCAAAGGAAGGAAAGGTTGGTGGTATTACAAAGCCATCGGCGATGTTCTGAAGGATGCAGGTAAAGTTAATAAAAATAGCTTATGATCAAAAAATGCGCAGAATAGGCACATTCCCGGGAGGGGATGTTCGCCTCCCCCCCGCCGTTGGCTTATTTAGGTGTCAAGGAAAAGGTCCGTACGATCAATTACGTATTGTGTAAAGTAAAGTCAAGCGGCATATTTGCTGACGTTAAACATCATTAAACTTAATAATCAACTAATTCATGGGGAAGTTTAAACTGTTATCAGCCATCGCCGTATTCACAACAATCCTATCCTGTACGAAGAGCAATCATTCAGGAAATCCCGACAACGGTGGAACGGCCGGCGGTGCCAGGACGGTTTACGTCGCAGGTTTTGACGGCAATGTTGCCGAAGTCTGGGAAAATGGCAAACCCACTAAATTGACGGACGGCACCCACCAGGCGCAGGCATCATCCGTATTCGTTAACGGAACGGATGTGTATGTAGCAGGTTTTGAGAATAATGGCACGGTGGCGGTAGCCAAAATCTGGAAAAATGGTACGCCAACTGCGCTGACCGACGGCACTAAATCTGCATCGCTCAGCTCCGTCTTTGTTTCCGGAACGGATGTGTATGCGGTTGGACAGCAAATGCTTTCCAACAGTGTCAATACGGCAACAATCTGGAAAAATGGAGTGGCAACCGCGCTCACGGACGGAACAAAAGACGCTTTTGCCAATTCGGTATTCGTCTTGGGTAAAGATGTGTATGTTGCTGGCTACGAAGCCAGCGTTAATTATGCGTACACCGCAAAAATCTGGAAAAACGGCGTGGCCACTAATCTCTCCAACGGCATTGACGATGCAATGGCCCATTCCATCTTTGTATCAGATACCAACATCTATGTAGCCGGCGAAATTAGCAATAGCACCGGAAGTTATATTGCTACTGTCTGGAAAAATGGTCGGCCATCCGCGTTGACCGATGGCACCAGGACCGCTCAGGCTTTCTCTATTTTTGTTTCTGGTTCAGATGTATATGTCGCCGGCAATGAAGAGAGTCCCACCCCAACAGGTCCCAGCAATGTGTATAATAGCGTTGCCGCGGTTTGGAAAAACGGAGCAGAGACCTTATTGGAAGATTATACCAAAGCTACCTCGGCAGCTGGCATCTTTGTTGACGGATCTACAGTCTATGTTTCCGGAGACGACGAGGGCGATGGAACGCATTTCATTGCTAAAAGCTGGACTAATGGCGTGGTCACCAGCTTGACCGGAGGAACACAGTTAGCTGCCGCTGGAGGGATTTTCGTGAAGTGACAGTTAGACGCTCCCTTTTCATTACTATACAGTTTTTAACCTGGCAGGCGGTTACCAATTAATGAGCTGCTTCAGCAACTGGCCGCAAATCGCCCCAATGATTCGACCCTGGACGAACAAGTCGCTTCCTGTCTCCAGGTCGTTACCCAACTACTCCCCTTCTATCTTGAAGGGGATCTCGTGCTGAAACCCCAGATCGTTGACAGGCTATTTTTCAACCCATTATATTTATTAATTTTTGATAGGACACTGAAAGTGCACTAACACGTTGCATTCCGTCGAACTCACCATTTTATCGAATTTCTTGTACGAAATCCCAATGATTAAACTCCAAAGGAGGCGCTAATTTCATGTTTCAAATCCGAACAGAAGACTATAGAAAGAACTATTATAAATGTATGCATTTTTACTGTTTGACACGCTGGCTATTGTGCCGTTTACGATCGTTATGCCCGCCGTCTACGCTGAATGGTACACCCGTAGGATCTGTCGCCTTAAATTTGTTCAGCAGATGGGTCAAAATTACCCATATAATGGGTAAAATTTACCCACTAAAATAGACATTTTCTGATAAAAAGTGTTAATATTGCCTTATGTATCAAAGATATATAGCCAAACCGATTATAGAGGCTCTGAAAGATACACCAGTAATTCTTATCAACGGAGCGCGCCAAACAGGCAAGAGCACGCTATGTAGACAGCTTGTGAAAGCGGGAAGTTTTGATGGACAGATCATGACAATGGACGACCCGACAACCTTGAGTGCCGCCCAGGCAGATCCTTTGGGTTTCCTGCAGAATCTAAGTCCTCATGTCATCATCGATGAAGTGCAAAGAGCACCCGAACTGTTTTTAAGTATTAAAAAGCTTGTCGATGATAACAGGAAAGGAAGGCGGCTTATTCTTACCGGCTCGGCTGATGTCATGACCCTACCCCAGGTTGCCGACTCACTGGCTGGAAGGATTGAAATTCACGACCTCTGGCCGCTTTCACAGGCTGAAATCCACGGCAAGAAATCGAAGTTCCTGGAAACTTTGATTGCGGCTGACGGCCGTTTCCAATCCCATAAAAACAAATGGAAAGACATGATAGAGGCTATCCGCGCCGGCGGATACCCGGAAGCACTACAACGTGAGACGGAGGGGCGGAAAGCAAAATGGTTTGAATCCTATATTGACGCGGTTTTGCAAAAAGACATTAAAAATCTGGCCAATATTGAAGGATTAACGCAGATACCAAACATCCTACAATTGATAGCAACAAGAGTGGGGAGTACGATCAACCTTTCAGATATAGCGAGGTTGTCAGGCGTAAAGAATACAACCTTGCAACGATATATGGCCCTGCTGGAGCATGTTTTCCTCATACTGAAAATTCCCGCCTGGACGCCGAATATAGAAGGGCAATTTGTCAAATCCCCTAAAATTGTTCTTAACGACACGGGTCTGCTATGCCACCTGCGGGGAGAGAGTGTCGATAGCCTGATGGAAAACAGAACCACAGCGGGCGCGTTCCTGGAAAATTTCATCGTCATGGAGATCATCAAACTGTTGAGCTGGTCGGATCTCTTTTTGAAGGCCTACCATTTCAGTATTCATCGCGGTGCGGAGGTGGATTTGGTACTGGAAGACAGAAAAAAACAGCTTTACGGCATCGAGATAAAATCGACCGCGTCCGTGGATCAAAATGATTTTAAAGGACTAAAGCGCCTTGCCGAGCTTGCCGGTAAGAAATTTCAAAGAGGAATAGTGCTATACGGCGGTGAGCACATGGTGGGAGGCTTCGGCGAAAACCTGCAAGCTGTGCCCCTATCTGCCGTATGGTCGGAATAACAATTTCTTTCGGAGGAAGTTCCGGCTTTGTGGACATCAACAGGCGCCATGGAAACAACTCTCAGCTGGAAAAGCCATCGACTTCGACGATCGCGTCAGCACAGGCCCCGGGGAGCTTCCTGTGGCAGGTCTGTATGTCGCGGAAATGTGCATTCGTGCAATGTCAACAGACGGAATTTGCAATGATACATGAAGCCATTACCTCAAAGACTGCCGATTTGTGAGAATTTCGGGGTGAACGCCGTTCAAAAATGAAAGACATTGTATGAATAAACTAGCACCGGTTAAACGCGAAGACATGCTTGCTGCGGCCGACCAATTGGAGCGGATGGATAAAGTAAACAGGACAGATTATTTCTTATGGTTGACCGAGCGGGGAAAGGAATATCCCTTTAAGCAATTGGTAAGACTGGCCTATGAGGTGGCGACGAAAACCAAGATTGATACCACATTTTTTCAAAGTAAATCCACGACCCGGAACTACATTTCCAAAAAGTTTGGATATCCGATTTCTTTTCGGATGGAGGGCTGCCGGGAATATAGTATCCCGGATCCTATAATCGCAGAGGAACAGGATGGGATATGCGTTACCTTTCAAAAGGATATTTATACGGAAGAATATTTGCGTGGACTGGATCTGAATGAACGGCAGGTCAAAGCAGTGTTGTATGTGAAGCAAAATCATAGTATTACGAATGCCGAATATCAAAAATTAAACAATTTAGGTAAATCGGTGTCCACTACAGAATTACAGGATTTAATAGACAAAAAAATGGTGGAAAAGATGGGAACAACGGGCGTGGCACAAAGTATGTCCTCTCGAATTTAAAGGGCCGATAATGGGCCGAAACGGCCGGTAGTCTCAAAAAAAATTGGCTAATATATTTAGCTTTTATTAAATTCGGGGATTATGAACCAGCAAAGCCCCCCTGTTCTATGAATTATGACAAGGCAATCGCTCTTTACCGGAACGATAAGACCCTCCAAATCCTCCGTGCGGAGCATTTCCCGTTATTAATTAGCTTTTATCATCTGGCATTCAAGCAGCAGGAACGAATAGCCTATCCCCAATCGGACCTGGTCAGTTTGCTGGGAGATTTCTTGTTCTCCCTTGAGCGCCAAGGGATATCCGACTATAATAAGTCTCCTATAGATTTTCTCCAAAAGTGGGCTCAGCAAGGTTATTTACGTCGGTATTATGAATCGGCGGACGAACCGATCTATGAATTATCTCCTGCCAGCGAAAACGCTTTAAAATGGCTGGAAGACCTGAACAAGCAACAGTTTATAGGCACACACAGTCGGTTGTTGCAGTTTTTCTCGCTTTTGCAGCAAATCGTGAACAGAACAGCGGGGCCTTATGAAAGAATCCAGCAGTTGCAAGCAGAAAAGATGAAAATAGA
>JAATFV010000173.1 GCA_015655015.1 Chitinophagales bacterium
ATAAAAATAGACATAGTTGAACTTTATATTCGGCTTGAACCGGAGATAAGGCTCCCAGCGCTCCATATCCTGGTTCCGCTGGTCCGGTCTCCCATACCAGAAACGGTTGTCCAGCAGGTTGATATAGGACGTCACTTCAATGGACTCATCCCCCGTCTCTTTCAGGATTTGCTGGGCGCTGACGGCCAGCGTCCGCGTCTTGGTGGCCGTGGTATCCCAATACCCGATAAAACCGGGGCGGGAAGTCACATACCCCAGCGCCAGCGCCACTACGACGATGAGCACATAACGGCCGGCCTGGACGACGGCAGGTTTAGACTCCCGGTCCGACTGCAGCTTATAAATGCTGAACCCTAAAAAGATGAAAATGATCACGAAAAAATACAGGATATCCTTGGTCGTGATCAGCCCCCCGAGCATATGGTCCACCCTTCCCGAGATGGATAAAAAGTAGGCCAGGTCCCTGACAAAGTCGATATCCTGCCACAGGGTCCCGATATAATTCAGGACAGCCAGCAGCACCAGGGTGCTCAGCGCTGCCACCACCTGGTAGGAGGTCAGGCAGGACATGAACAGGCCGATAGCCGCATAGGCGTTTAACAGCAGGTAAATGCCCAGCAGCCCCGCGAATAAGAGCCCCGCATCCGCCGCATGGATATTGGACAGCCCGAAAAGCACCATCAATAAAAGGGCCATCACCAGCAGGAGGTTGTACAACATCATCGCCAGGAATTTCCCGTAAATGATCTCTCTCACCTTGATCGGGGAAGAATACAACAGCTTGATCGTCCCGCCGTTGATCTCCCGGCTCATCAGCCCCATGGTCAGCAGCGGCAAATAGAGATATAAGTTCCTCACCAGGGACGGCCAGATACCATATGGCGGCGCAAATATCTTGGATGTCAGGAAACTCAGGTACCGCAGGTTTGCACCTCCCAGCTCCTGCTGTGTCAGGTAGTTTTCGATCGTGCCGGTATACACCAGCCCGCACTGGAACAGGAAGGCCACCAGCAGGAACCAGGCGATCGGAGAATAGAACAGCTGCGCCAGCTCAGTCTTCGCAATTTCAAAGGTCGTCTTCATTAGTTTTTGTTGGAATAATTTGATAATTGGGCGAATATTTCATCGATCGAGCTCTTCTCCAGGCTGATCTCCCGGAGCCGCCAGCCTTGCGATATGCTGGCTGCAACAATCCTTTCGGTGATCTCCGCGTCCCCGCTGAAGAACAGCCGCAGCTGGCGGTCCGTGAGAAAGTCCACTTTGGTCACCCCGGGGATCTGCAGCAGCGCCGACGCCGGAGGCGGGTTCTCCAGGTGCAGTAAAATGCTGTGCGGCTCTACATAATTATTGAAGGCATCCATGGTATCGGAAAATACGATCTTGCCGTTATCGATCATTTTGATCTCCTTACACAGCACCTGTACCTCGGAAAGAACGTGCGAAGAAAAGATCACCGCCCGGTCGGAAGCGATCTCCCGGATCAGCGCCCGCACCTCGATGATCTGGTTCGGATCCAGCCCGTTGGTGGGTTCATCCAGCACCACCAGCTTGGGCCGGTGAATGATAGCCTGCGCAATCCCCACCCGCTGCCGGTAGCCGCCGGATAAATTACGGATCAGCCGGTGGCTGAAATGAGCGACCCCGCATCGCTCCTTGGCTGCTTCCACCGCCGGGCGGATACCACTCTTTTCCATTTTACGCAGCTTAGCGCAATAGAGCAGGTATTCATCCACGGTCAGATCCATGTACAGCGGCGGATTCTGCGGCAGGAAGCCCAACTGCCTTTTAGCCAGCTCCGGCTCTTTACGCAGATCGATGTCATTGATGTACACGTTCCCCTCCGTCTGGTTCAGCGCCCCGCAGAGAATGTTCATGGTCGTGGACTTGCCGGCCCCGTTGGAACCCAGCAGGCCCACGATCCCATTTTGAGTGATCTCGATGTTGATGTCCCGGATCGCCCAGCTCGTGGCGTACTTATGGGACAGGTGCTCAATTCTTACAATGGCATTTGGCATAATATAAAAAAATAAATTTTATAACCGGTCATCCGTGACCGGCCTTTGGATGAACGGATAGAACGATCTACTAGTATCCCAAATTCTGCGTCAGCAGGTTATCAACCTCTATCTGCGGGTTAGGCACGGGATATAAGGCATCCGTCGCCTTCCACCCCGGTTTCTCCATACCAAGAACGGTATTAACGGTCCCGGTCCTTTTCAAGTCAAGCCAGCGGCTGCCCCATTCACAGAACAGCTCGGCCTGCCTTTCGTGCATAATAGCATTCAGCACATCATCCTGCGAGCTGGCTGCGCTGGCCGTCAGCCCGGCCCTCGCACGGACAGCATTCAGATCCGCCAGTGCGGCCGTCGTATTGCCAAGATGCGCCGCTGCTTCGGCCCGGTTCAAAAGTATTTCACCTAACCGGAAGATCATAAAATCTTCCACGGTCGGTGCATTGGGAGTTGCATTTTTATATTTATAAGGGTAATTAAGGGTCTGGTCGCCTCCCCCGGTATTCACTACTACTTGTGCCGTCCATTGCAGCAGACGGGAATCGCCGCTTTCGAACGCATTCAATAAGGTGGGGGTCAACAGATAATAAGGAACAACACCGGAAGAATTGGGTATAAAATGCCGGGCGTCCGTGGTCACGGAATTACCCGAGGGATTGTTAGCGGGCAATTGCCAGATAGCTTCCTGGCTTCCGTCCAGGAATACCTTATTCAGATCCGGCTCAAGATGATACTGACCCGAACCGATCACCGCACTGGCGGCATCATAGGATTTTTGCCACTCCTGCCGGAACAGATAGACTTTCGACAGAAAAGCGTCCACCGTGTAAAGGTTCGGGCGCACCCTGCCCGCAGAAGGATAACCGGCCGGAAGCGCCTGCTGTGCATCTGTAAGATCGGCGAGGACCTGGTTATAGATCGAGTCTATAGATGTCCGGGGGATCAGCGCCGTTGCTTTATAATCCGTAGAGGTGACCAGGGGCACCCCGCCGAACAAATTGGTCAGATAAAAATAGTATAATGCCCGGACCACTTTCAATTCGCCGGTAAGCTGTTTCCTGAAGGAGGCGGAGAGCGTGTTGCTGGCTGTAATGTTCATTAACGCTGCATTCACAGGGTACACACCCTTATAAGGATTGGCCCAAACGGAATTCAGGGTACTGTTAAAGGCAGTCAGATTGTTGTCATAAAATGCCAGATCATCGGTGTTGAGGGCCCCGCCGGTGGAAAGCTCATCGGAAGAAAGTGCGCCATACAGAGTAAGATAGCCGTCATTAAAGGTAAAGCCGCTCACGCCATTGGGAGGATAGCTGTAGATGCCGGCAATGGCCGTCATCGTAGTGACACTATCCGCAAACTGCTGCGCTTCCGTGATCTGTGTAGGCGGATTGCCGGGTATTTCGATCAATCGCTTGCAGGAAGCTCCCGATAAAACTATCAGGAACAAGCCGGTCATGATTTTATTATAGCGGTAGGAGATCTTTTTCATGATAAATTACATTAGAAGTTAAGATTTAAACCGAATGCCACCGTGCGTTGCAGAGGGAAGGAAGTGTAGTCATTAAATTGTTCAGGATCGGCTACCTTGTAATTGGTAAGGGTCAGCAAATTCTGCACATTGGTATAAATACGCAAGTCGTGCAGATGCATTTTTTTAAGCCAGCTCTCCGGCAGCGAATAGGTCAGGGACATCGTTTTCAAACGCAGATAGGTATCGTCGCCATAAGCTCCTGAAGAAGAGGAAAAACTCGATGCAGCAAGAGAGGCATCAGAACCATAACTGGCGGATAGTTTCTGGAAGACGGTATGATCCCCCGGATTCTTCCAATGATCCAGCACCTGAACAGGGTAATTACGAGCCCCGTTGCCGGGAACGCCGTTTCCATAAGCAGTGGCTAAATAATTAGGCGCCGTCTGGCTGGAAAATTGGAAAAAGACATACAAATTAAAATGTTTATAAGAAAGGCTGTTCCCAAATCCACCCATATATTTAACTTCCCTGTCTGCGATGGGGGCCCGGTCTCCGCCCTGTGATTCCAGGCGGTAGTCAGGACTGTTAGTAGCTTGTCCGCCTTTTGTATAATACTCGAACAGACCGGTCGTGGGATTAACTCCCTTGAACCGATATCCCATTACTTCCGAAACCGGTTTGCCCAGCACGTATTGCGACGCATATGAGGAGCCGGCCAGGTTGGGAAAGGCCAGCAGCTTATTCCGGTTAAAGGTAATATTGAAATTAGTGGTCCAGCTGAAGGCCTTCGTCTTTATATTATTCGAGGTGACGGTGAATTCCCATCCGCTGTTCTGAACAGTGGCAGGCAAATTTTCCAGAACGGAAACGAAACCGACATGCGCCCCCAGCGGATAACCTCCCAGCTGATTTCCCTCCCGGTCCCGGTAATAAGTGGCATTCAATAACAAGCGGTTATGGAAAAAGCCCAGATCCATGGCCATATTCAGCGATTTCTTCAATGCCCAGCTATAATCCGGATTGTACAGATTATACGGTATATTGGGCTGAACTCCCTGGAAGGCAGGAACGTAAGTCAGCGGCTGCCAGAAAGCCTGGTATTGATAGGACGCTATCCCATCGGAACCACTGGTGCCGTAACTCCCCGAAAGCTTGCCATAGCTGAGGAAAGACAGCGGTTCCTTAAAGAAATTCTCTTCCGAAAAGATCCAGCCGGCCCCTACGGATCCGAAATCGCCGAATTGTTTGCCGGGACCGAAATTACTGGAGCCATCCCGTCTGCCCGTTAAGCTGATAATGTATTTCTGATCATAGACATATTTAAGACGGGCAAAACCGGCGCTGTACTTATAAAGGTCGGACTGATCATAATCAGATAAACTCGATGCTCCATTTACAGAGCCCAGGAAATTATCGTTGGCGTAACCATAGGCATAGATACTATTAGAACTTTGGTCGTTCTTTTTATAGGACGCACCGAGCAGCGCCGTGAACATCCCTTTCCCCCTGACATAGGTATAATCTATCTGTGGTTCGATGTTAATCGTTTCATACGTATTCGCAGCAAACTGGGCGGAAGGGCTGGCATACAAGGGCGCCTGCGCAGCGGCTGGAAACTGCGATTTTTCAGACGTAGTATTCCGGCTATATCCCAGGTTGGCGCTGATGCTCAATCCGGAAAATAATTTGTAGGCGATCCGTAAGGTATTATTAAAATTATAATTCTGCAATTCCGCAGGCTGCTTCAGATAAGCATAGAACTGATAGTTGCTCAGATTGACCCCCTTATAGCTCCACAGCAGATTTCCGCTCGCATCCAGCAAGTCAGGCGTATTGGGAGGTAAAAGGATCCGCTGACCGGCGCCGCCCCCGGCGGAATTATTCTCGTCATACCCGAAGTCCGTACCAAAATCGATGTTCAGGTGGCTATCCAGCGAAGTGTGATGGATAGCGCTATGCAGGGTGAGACGCTGCTCCGCCGAGTTGCCGGGAAAATTAAAATCCGATCGGGTATACCCGGCTGAGACCAGGAAGGTATTGTTATAAGTTCCCCCGGACAGGCTGGCGTGTATGTCCGTGTTATTGGAAGTTTTCCCGAAGATCGTTTTCTGCCAGTTCGTGTATTTGTTTGGGTCGAATACCAGCAGATCGGGAGCATAAGCGGTGTAGTTGCTGGGGTTACTGCTGGGAGTGATCCCGTCAGCTGCAAAGGCATCCTTGCGCAGCTGAAGATATTGCGGCGTATTCAACAATTTTATCGATCGGGCAGTCGAATTGTAACCTGTATTCGCACTAAGGTTAAAGGCTGTCTTTCCAGGTTTACCCTTCTTCGTGGTGATGAGGATCACTCCATTGGATCCCTGGGTGCCATAAATAGAAGTGGCATCTGCATCTTTTAAGATACTGATGCTTTCTATATCGTTGGGATTAATATTATTAAAAGGGCTCAGTCCGCCGGAAGAGTTGATCCCTCCGTCTTTAATGCTGCTGGCATCGGCAAGCGAGCTTAATTGGTTGATCTTGGTATTTTGCGGAGCAAAAGGTACCCCGTCGATGATGAACAGCGGCTGATCATAAGGTTTGAATCCGGAACCGCTCAATAAGGTATTCTGTCCCCTTACCTGGACCTGTACTTTCGAGCCCGGAACACCGCTGGTAGCAGTGATAGCAAGCCCCGGGGCTTGTCCTGCCAGCGCCAGCAGGACATTCGTCACCGGCTGTTTTTCAATGGTCTCCGCAGTAACGGTCGAAATAGAGCCTACGCTGAACCGGCGGGAAGTAGTCCCATAGGCCTGGACAACAGTGGCGTCCAGCGGGTCCTCGCTTCTTTGAAGAAAGATGGACAGGTAGGCATCGCCGGAAACAGCGACCTCTCTGTCCTGGTAACCCGTGTAGGAGATGACCAGGATAGCCATTTGCTGGGAGCGCCGTAAGGAAAAACTGCCTTTAAGATCCGTTCTTGTCCCCTTCTTCGTGCCCTTGATAAAGACGGAAGCACCTTGCAGGGGAGCCCCGCTACTATCCCGTACAACCCCTCTGATCGTGTCCTGTGGCACCAGCGGAACCTGCTGCTCAAAATCCGGGACAACCGACGCCTTCCGGTTGATGAAGATCGTATTTCCCTGGATCTCGAAATCCAGCGGCAGCCCCTGCAGGACGGTCTTCAGCGCCAACTCCACCGAAGCGTCTTTTAAGGATACCGTAATCGGGCTAATGTCCTGTAAGTATTTCTTGTCATAGAAGAACACATACCCCGTCTGTTCCCGGATAACAGATAAGACCTTCGGCAGCTCTACAGCCTTACCCGAATAAGTCACCTTTTGCGCAGTGGACCTGGCGGCCACGTGCAGGGCGGTGACAAGGATCAAAATTGCCGACAATTTCATTACTAAAATAGTTTTGGTTAGCAGGGACTTGCTATCCTTATGGACATAGGACAGCAGTTTGCAAAACGCCTGGATTTGCATAACTTCACATTGTTTAGGTTAATAATAAGCAGTGGTAACACTTCTGTCAATGACTGACCTGAGCGTTAAACCGGGGAAGGGCTCAATCTGCTCCCGGTTTTTCATTTAAGGCCAGCCTGAACGGCAAAGTCAATTTTCTCTGGTTGTTGTCTACATAGTTAGCAGCAGGGGTTTAAGGGGTTATTATAAGATGATTTCCTTCTTCAATACGATATTGTATACTTTCTCTCGCCAATCCTTTCAATACCTGGGCCAGGGTTAACGACCGGCCGATCATGCCCGTAAACTGTCTTTCCGGAATTTTTCCTTCATACTTTATATCCACATTGTACCAGCGTGCCAGCTGCCGCATAACAGTTGGCAGGTCGTTGTCTGTAAAGTCGAAGAGCCCGTTCTTCCAGGCAACAGCCTGTTCCGGATCTCCCTTTGACACATGAACAGCGCCGGAGGCCGCAACAGTGCCGGAAACGGCAACCGAGGCCTTTTCACCGGGCTTCAGGATATGCCCCCCGATCCGTACGGCTCCCTCCAATAAAGTAGTGGTCTGCGCAGGTTCATCCGTATAAGCGTTGACATTAAAATGGGTGCCGATGTCTTCGATAACCTGGCCGCCCACCTTCACTTTGAACGGTCTCTTTTTGTCGTGTGCCACTTCGAAATAGACTTCCCCCGTCATCTGCACAGTCCGTTCATCGCCGGAAAAAGTGGTCGGATAGATCAGGCTGCTGGCGGCATTAAGCCATACCTTCGTCCCATCCGGCAGCGTCAGCTGGTACTGACCGCCCCGGGGCGTCGTCAGCGTATTGTAAGTAACTTTGCCGGCACCTGACAACCCGGTGCTTGCAGCTGCTGTATACACCACCTGCCCATTGACCGAGTTCACCACCGCAGCATTGCCCTGCTGTGCCAACACACCGATATGTGCGCTATCGAGCGTGATCGAATCTCCATCGGAAAGCGTAAGGATCGCTTTGTTATAACCAGGCGTAACATCCTTTTTGGCAATCGTTCTTTCAGGACTTCTATGCTGCCGCCGGGTTAAAAAGAAATAACCACCGCCGCACAAAACGATGATCGTTACAGCCGCAGCTACCTGCGTAGCTACCCGCGGCCAGGCAAACAGGGGAATCACCCGGCCCTTTCTGTTGCGGCCGATATCCGCGCCCGTATCTTCCCCGCCGCTTATCAACGGGGGGCGTGAAAATTCCCCTGCCGCCACAACACTGCGATACATATGCTCCCAGTCAATAACAGGCAGGCTGGCAAGCACCTGGACAGATTCCAGATGTTCTTCCGCCATAATCTCCAGCACTTTCTCGTAGTCCGGGTCCCGGACATATTCGAAGAACTCCAGCATCTCTTCGGATGTGCAGCTTTTATTGACGTACTGGCGATAGAGATAGACAAGCCGGTTCTCGGATGCTGTCATTTAATAATAGATTAACGTAATTTATCAATGGCT
Organism: Chitinophagales bacterium; assembly: GCA_015655015.1. GTDB lineage: Bacteria > Bacteroidota > Bacteroidia > Chitinophagales > Chitinophagaceae > Puia. Next base: position 8,413 of record JAATFV010000173.1, read on the forward strand.
AAGCGTACGATTACATAGACTGTATTAGAAGATAGAGGTACCGGCAAAACCGAAACTTTTTTTATCCATCGGTCTGAAACAACAGGGAAAAGGTTTAAAAACAACAGGGAAAAAGATTAAAAACAGCAGGAAAGAGGTCTAAAAATAACAGGGAGGAGGTCTAAACACCAGGGAGGTGTTTTAAAGACAAGGCGAAGGTTTAAGGAGGCCGAAAGACAGAGAAGACGCCTAAAATAACACGGAAGACGCCTGAATCCAAAATAGAATGGCCAGTAATTCAGAGTGTTGCGCAAGAAAACGCTGTATATGTTTTAATATTTCCGTCACAATATTCTTCACTGTTTGTATAGAGAGACCCATCTGATCAGCTATCTCCTGGTGACTCAACCCCTGGTCGCGGCTGAGAAAGAAAATCGCCTGCTTTTTTTCGGACAGCTCCGCCACTGCCTGTTGTATGAGCTTCCGGCTCTCCTCCGCCTGCAGCAAATTTTCGGTGACATTATCCGATTGCGACAGGTGGTTCCATACCTCTTTGATCATTTGCTCATTCCTGGCAATCTTGCCCAGGAGGTCCAAAGTCCTGTTGCGGGTCATTATATAAATATACTGCCGTGGAAAATGGACCCCTGCCAGCTTATCCCGCTGCTCCCATAGCTTTAAAAAAATATCCTGTACTATTTCTTCCGCATCAACAGCCGAATGACATAATTGCCAGGCAAACGTGAACAGCCGCTCCCGGTACAGATCAAAAATGGTCCGGAATGCCGCCTCATTGCTTTCCGAGATCTGCCGGAACAACTCTTTTTCATCATATTGTATTACTGAGGGCACGCGCTGGTTACTGTTGTTTTGGGATCATCAATCATCATCAATCTAAAGGAATCCAAACCGGATAGGAAGGCTTAACAGGGGAGCTAAGATAGAAAAAATTATATCGAAAAAGGTATCTTTACCAACCCGGTTTCCCCGGACCGGCTTAAAAATTGACTATTGTTCGAAAAAGAAGCGCACATTCACGAGGATGAGGATCACCCCCTTGTATTGCGGGTAGCTGCAGGAGAAGAGGCGGCATTCAGCGGGCTGGTGGCCCGTTACCGCAACCAGGTGTTCGGACACGCCCTCCTGTTTGTAAAGTCACATGAGACGGCGGAAGACCTGGCCCAGGAGATCTTCGTCAAGGTCTGGGTCCACCGGGACAAGCTGCCCGGAGTAGAAAATTTCCGCCGGTATCTTTTCATCCTATGCCGCAATCACCTCGTATCTTATTTACGCCGCCACGCCCTCCGGCTCGCAGGAGAGCCCCCTGCCTCCCTGGGCGATAATTCCCCCTCACCGGAACAGCAACTATTGTACAAACAACTACAGGAGCGTCTTCAAAAAGGCATTGCCCTGTTAAAACCCCAGCAGAAGCTCGCCTGGTTATATTGCCGGGAAGAAGGCCTGACCTACAAAGAAGCAGCCGACCGGATGCAGATCAGCCCCGAAACCGTGAAATGGCACCTCGTAGCTGCCCTCAATTTTCTCCGGGCCTATGTCCGGCAACACCCGGATACCCTGTTGACAGCCGTCGCCCTGGGCATAGACTGGCTCTATAAATAAAAAAAGAGCAAAAACCACTACCCGGCGCCAACTACCCTGCGTCTTTATTTCTACAGACGACCAGGAAGTCTGTTAGTAATCCTGTCAGCAAGCATTAAATTTTGGCAATACTCCCCTGCTATGAATAAAAATGATAAGGCCATTTTTGAAGAACTTATGGACAAATACCTGTCTGACACTATCGGGCCGGAAGAAAGGGCCCTGCTATTCAAGATGATCCGTAAGGGAGAGTCCGTACCGTTGCTGGACAAATATATGGAGACCGGCTTCGATGTATCTGCAGGCATGGAAGCTTCCCCTGAATGGGAGGCCGCTTTTGATGCCCGGCTGCTGGCCCGGATCCGGCACAAGACGAGGGAGAACAGCCGGGTGCCCTTTCCTATCCGGCCCATTCGTATGATGATCCGTTACGCCGCCGCCATATTATTACTCCTGGTTATGTCAGGCGTCTTCTATTTCCTGCGAAAGGGACATCACATCAATTCCCAGGTAATCGCCAAAGGCAGCGAAAATATTACCCCGGGCCACAACGGCGCCATCCTGACCTTATCCAACGGCCATAACATCCTCCTGGACAGCGCCGGCAACGGACTGGTCGCCACCCAGGGAAAAACCGAGATCCATAAAGAAGACGGCCGGATCACCTATACCGGCAACGACAATAAAGAGCTGGTCTATAACAGCATCACCACCGCCAGGGGCAGACAATGGTCCCTCGTCCTGCCGGATGGCAGCAAAGTCCGCCTCAACGCAGCCTCCACGCTGAAATATCCGGCCGCATTTGCAGGTAAACAAAGAGAGGTAGAGCTGAAAGGCGAGGCCTATTTTGAAGTGGCGGAAAATAAGGAGCAGCCCTTTATCGTGAAAGTCAACAACACTGAAGTGAAAGTCCTGGGGACCCATTTTGATATCATGGCCTATGAAGAGGAACCCGCCCTGACCACCACCCTGCTGGAAGGCTCCGTGGCGGTAAGCAGCAATGCCCAATCCAGGACCCTGAGACCAGGACAACAGGCCTGCATCGATCAGCAAACACAGCAAACGCCCATCGGTCAGCCAACCCGCACCAGTCAGCAAAACAGCATTAATCAGCAAACCAATACCAGTCAACCAGCTAACACCGGCCAGCCAACCCGCACCAATCAGAACGCCCCCATCGCCATCATAAATAACGCCGATATAGAAAGAACAATGGCATGGACCACCGGATTCTTCAAATTCGACCACACCGATCTCCGGACGATGATGCGCGAGATCTCCCGATGGTATGATGTCGACGTGGTATATGAAACGGAATTGAAAGAGTCGGATACCTATAGCGGAAGGGTCAGCAGAAACCTCGCTATCGCCGACCTGATAACTTTTCTGGAAGGCAATAAAGTCCATCACTTCCGTACAAACGGCAAAAAAGTAATTGTTTTACCCTAAAAAACAACCAAACGAAATGATATAAAAAAAACAAAACGCTGACAGACTCCAGAGGGAAAAACCAGGAGCGGCCTCACCCGCTCCCGGCAATATGTCCGGGTCTTCGCACACAACGATTTACAGGAAAGATTGAATACTCAAACCCAAAACTACACGAAAGTATGACATTTAACTTTAGTGGAGAAGCCCGGTACCTGAAAGGGCTTCTCACTGCCAAAACCGCGCTGGTTATGAAGATGACCTCAATTCTAATCATGGTATGCTGCCTGCATGTGTCGGCAACAAGCCTCTCTCAGAAGATCACCTTGTCCCTCAGGAATGCACCCCTGGCCAAAGTGTTCGACACCATTTCCAAACAGACAGGCGTCTCCATATTATACAACGACCACCTGTTCACGAACGCCCGCCCCGTAACACTGAATGTAAAGGATGCCCCGCTCGGAGAGGTCCTCGCCGAATGCCTCAAAGGACAAGGATATACCTACCGCATGGAAAAGAACATGATCCTCATCCGGGAACAAGCTGATGACAACAACCAGATCGGCAACCCGGCAACACCGGCCGACGCACCTCCCATCGACACAAAAGGCAGGGTCCTGAACACCAATCAGGAACCCCTCCCCGGCGTAATCATAACGGTGAAGAATACCCGTCAAATGACCATCACCAACGAGAAAGGGGAGTTCCGGCTCACTGCCGTCAACCCGAATGCCGTCCTGGTCTTCACCAGCGTGAATACAGAGACCCAGGAGACTGCCATCAACGGCAGACAGGAAATAGTAGTATTGCTGACCATGAAAGTAACGACCCTCGGCGATGTGGAAGTTACCTACTCCAGCGGTTATCAGACCATCTCCAAAGAACGCGCCGTCGGCTCCTTCGCCAAACCGGACATGAAAGTGGTGGAAAACAGGTCCTTCAGCATGAATATCCTGGCAAGGCTCGATGGCCTTATCCCCGGGCTCACCCTCAACTTTGCCCCCGGCTCCGCCAGCTCTTCCATCCTGCTGCGGGGATTGACGACCATCAATACCCCCTCCAGCCCGCTGTTCGTAGTCGATGGCCTTCCCCTCGACAACGTTGCCTCCGTCAACCCGCAGGACGTCGAGGACATCACAGTCTTAAAAGATGCAACCGCCGCCTCTATCTGGGGTTCTCGCGCCTCCAACGGAGTCGTGGTCATCACCACCAAAAGGGGTGCCCGTAACGGAAAACTAACGGTCGAATACGACGCCTTTGCAAAATTCGGCAGCAAACCCGATATCGGATATTTTAATATGCTGAACAGCCGGCAATTCATCCAGGCCGCCAAAGACATCTTTGACCCGTCCCTGAATCCCTGGCCCACCGTCTCCACTCCTGCCTTCGCAGGCCTCGCCCCCGTCCCGCCGCATGAACAGATCCTGTACAACCAATCCCGGGGACTCATCAGCGGTGCTACCGCCGATGCCCGGTTGGACAGCCTGGGCTCCATCAACAATCTCAAACAGATCAAAGACCTCTGGTACCGCAATCCCCTCCTGATGAACCATACGGTTTCCGTCCGCGGAGGTACCAACAACTATGCATTTTATGGCTCCCTGGCCTATACCGACAACCAGGATTATACACCGGGAGACAATAATAAGACCTATAAGCTGAATGTCCGCCAGGACCTTAGCCTGAATAAGAATATCCAGGCCTACCTGATCACAGACCTGACGGATGCCATGACCGGCGCTGCCCGTCCCGTACAGCCGGACAGCCGCTGGCTGCCCTATCAGCTGTTCAGGGGCCCCGACGGAACCAATCTTTCCATGCCCTGGCTGTTCCGGACAGACTCCATACGCAAAGTGTATGAGACACAAAGCGGCGTCAGCCTCGATTATAACCCGCTCAATGAAATGAATAGCGGCACTACCAAAAGCGATGGCCTGCTGACAAGGATCACCCTGGGAACGACCATCAGGCTATGGAAAGGGCTCCGCTTCGAAGGAGTATACGGCCTGGCAAAATCCAATAACAAGACTACCACCTATGACGATCTGTCGGGGTATGGCATGCGCAGCGAGCTGGCGTCCTTTACCGTGGCACCTGTCACTCCCGGCAGTGCGCCTACCTATTATCTTCCCAACACCGGCGGAAAATATGCAGTCTACAATACCAATGAACGGAACTGGACGGTGCGCAACCAGTTTGTTTACGACAACGCCTGGAAGAACAGACAGCATCAGCTGACCCTGCTGGCAGGACAGGAATCGACAGATCAGCTCTCCGCCAGCAACAACAGCGTCGTACGCGGATATAACCAGGAACTGCTGACCTACATACCCGTAGACTACAAAATGTTGTCCACCGGCAACGGGCTGCTCAATCCCGTCATTCCCAACACTACCGGAAGAAGCACCCTCACCCCTGACTATTATTCAGGATCAGAGACGGATGCACGTTTCCTCTCCTACTACGCCAACGGCGCCTATACCTATAACAGAAAATATACCGTGAACGGCAGCTGGCGCATCGACCAGTCCAACCTGTTTGGCAAAGACAAATCCGCCCAGAACAAACCCGTCTGGAGCGCAGGAGCAGGCTGGCGCCTCAGCCAGGAGAAATTCATGCAGCCGGTCAAATGGCTGAACGCATTGTCACTACGGGCCACCTATGGCATCACCGGTAATTCCCCCAGCCCCGGCACTTCTTCCTCCTATGATATTCTGCAGGCGCTGCCCAATACGATCTTTCCTTCCGGAAACGGCCTCACCATCGCAGTACCGGCCAACAGGAACCTCACCTGGGAGAGCACGAAGACCACCAACCTTGGAATTGATTTCGCCCTGCTCTCCTCCCGCATCGAAGGCTCCGTGGATCTCTATCACAAATCCACCGACAACCTCATCGGACTGCTGCCGGTGAATTCCTTCACAGGTTATGTCTCCATCATAGGCAACCAGGGAAGTATTATCAACAAAGGAATAGAGCTGCGGCTAAATACAAAGAACATCGTTGGAAAGGACTTCTCCTGGAGCACCCAGCTGACCCTCTCCTATAACAAAAACAAGATCACCCGCCTCAGCACTAGCACGCCGATCGTCTCCGCCACCGACAAGATCGCCTACCCATTACAACAGGGGTATTCCTCCTTTTCTATTTTTGCCTACCGCTATGCCGGCCTGGACAGCCTGGGAGATCCCCGGATCCGCCTGGCGGATAAGACCATCACCAAACAGCCCAATGTCGCCCTGGCAGGGGATGTCGCCTCGATGGGCACCTATCAGCCGGTATGGAACGGAGGTTTTATGAACACCTTCCGCTACAAAGGCTTCGGACTGAACATCAATATCATTTATAATTTAGGCGACGTCATGCGCAGAGACATGAACGCCTTCTTCAGCGGAGGCAGACTGTACCCCAGCACCTCCAACCTCTTCAACAGCGGGAACGTAAATTCCGAATTCGCCAACCGCTGGAAACAGCCCGGGGACGAGACAAAAACAAATATCCCCTCTTATGTCGGCAGCAGAGGGCTCGACCAGGCCCGGCGAAGTACTTACTATTACACAGCCGGTGACCTCAACGTAGTCAGCGCCTCGTATGCCAAGCTAAGAGATGTAACGCTGTCCTATAGCCTTCCCCGGTCTGTTGTCACCAACCTCCATGCCGGCGACATCACCTTCCGCTTACAGCTGTCCAACGTCCTGCTGTGGAAGGCCAACAAATATGGTATCGATCCCGAATACCAGTATACATCCGGCGGCACCCGTTCACTGCCCTATGACCAGCATGCTATCACTTTTGGCGCACACGTCACCTTTTAACCGTTCAATCAAACAAGTATGAACCCGAGCTTAACAAATCTTAACACACAGAGCAACGGCGGAGCCCTCATGAACACCATCCGCCCATTGCAGAAACAATCTATACGGATCCTGCTCCTCCTGACACCCGCCCTGCTCCTGCTCACGGCAGGCTGCACCAAAAGTTTCCTGGACATCAAACCGAAAGGAGAGCTGATCGCACAAAGTGTCAACGACTACGACAACCTGCTGAATAATGGCACCCTGGTCAACGTTCCCGCGTCAGCTGGCCCGGCCATGGCACAGATCCCCATGGGAGACGAGACCGTCTCCGTCGATCCCTATTTTACCAATACAGACCTCCGCACCCAACGGCTCTTCCGCTGGGACGATGTAGTCTATGACCCCGGCCAGGACGCTTTGGAAATGACTGACCTCATGCCCCAGCTCTACACCTATAACAAGATCGCCAACGAAGTGCTGGACGCTCCCGACGGAACGCTCCCCCAAAAACAGGCATTAAAAGCCGAAGCCCTTGCCAACCGTGCCTGGACTTACCTGTTACTGGCGAACTACTACGGCAAGCCCTACAATCCTGCCACCGCCGCCACCGACCTCTGTTTTCCCATTATCACGGAGGCAGATGTTACCGCCACTAAATTTGACCGGGCCACTGTAAAAGCCTGTTATGATTTTATGGTCAGCGACCTCACAGCCGCCATCCCGGCGCTGCCGAAAGAAACCTCCTCCCGGGCGCGCATGTGCCGCTCCGCGGCCGAAGGCCTGCTGGGAAAAGTATATCTCTTTATGGGCCGCTACAGCGATGCCCTCTCGCAGTTTAATACAGCGTTGGCAGACCTGCCGGTGAATATGCCCGTTGCCTTTTCCGACCTGAACCAGACCATGGCCGTAGGAGGCTCCCTGGGATACAACCCTTTCATCACTCCCCTGACCCTCCTGGCAGGGGTCACCGGTTGGACCAATACAGAAAACCTGTTCTGCAGACAATTCCTGAATTATTGGACGACTCTTCAAAACGATATCCTGCTGTCCCCAGCCGCTGCATCCCTCTACCAGCCTTCGGACCAGCGCCTTAAGTTTTACGGCCCCTTCGCCTTCGGCGGCGGCAGCTTTATTATGCCAGGCGCTTTACGCAGAGTAGGCCCCGGCACCGTGCAATTCGGCCTCATGCTTCCCGACGTATACCTGATGCGGGCGGAATGCGAGGCCCGCTCCGGCGACCTCGCCAACGCCAATGCAGACCTGACAACACTCCGCACCAATAGAATGGCGCCGGCGGACGCGACAGTCAATATCAACGATCAGGACAGCCTGATCCGTTTTGTGATCAACGAACGTACCCGGGAATTTGCCATACAGGGCTACCGGTGGTTCGACATGAGAAGGCTTTCCGTAGACCCGCTCTTCAGCAACACAGTTTATACGCATCAGTTTATGTCAGCTGCGGGAACCATCACCACCTACACCCTGAAGCCCGAAAGGCTGACCATGCGGTTCGCCCAGAAGATCATCGATCAGAATCCAGGCATGCAGAACAATCCATAGTAGCTGTAGTTGTCCTCAATAGAGTTGTAATTGTCTTCAATAGAATAGCCCTTTTACTAACCTGAGCCGGGATTATCTCCCGGCTCAGGTTTTTTAAAGTCATTACAATCCATTAGTTATCAACAAATCTCCCTAACAATTAAAATCATATGGTTTTTTTATTATAGTTTGCAGCCAGGGGATAATAACCAAAACCAAGTTGGCCGAAAATTCTTCACATCATGAAAAGGCTCTGCTCTTACGCGTCGCTGACGGCGATGAAGGGGCTTTTCGGCGCCTCTACGATCTGTATGAACCCCTTATTTATGGTACCGCGCTCAGTTATCTTAAATCGCCGGATTGGGCCCGCGACCTGGTACAGGACGTTTTTCTTACGGTTTGGACCCAAAGAGCCAGGCTTGCCGCTGTAGAAAAACCAGAAGCTTTTTTGTTCATCATACAAATAATAAACAAGGATACTACCTTAAATGCAATGAATACATGGAATAGCGCATAAAAAAAGCCCCTGTAGACACAGGGGCCGTTAACCAAAACTAACTGCTTATGAGAAAATCTTAAAAAATATCATTGATATATTATCTTCTTTTTGACCCCTCAAAGATACGCCGGTCCATGTTAACCATTGTGTTAAGAATGCTGCGCTAACGTTAAAACTTTCATAACCCTTTCCATTTATCTTTTAATTGCTCGATATGTATTTAATGGCGATGGGGATCTTTGCAAAGTCATGATACTTATCAAAAAAGAAATTAGCACCCATCGCCCGGTATTGCTCCTGCAGGCTGGGATCAGTCTGGTTAGACAAAATGATCACGGAAGTTTTCTGCCTCGCCTTTCGTATTTCTTTTAATAACATAAAAGACTGGTTTTCCGGCAGATCAATATCCAGCAGCACTACATTAGGCTGAATATCATTGAAGAACTTCGCGCCGTCTTTATAGGACACGGCCCCGTAAACGGCAGTAATATTTTCTGTTTCCGAAAGCAAATGCTGTAATCGCTCAATGATAAGGACCGAGCTGTCAACAATTAATATCACCATTTTAGACTCTTTTTATTTGAGGTGCAAAGGTCTATCAGCGACGGGTGATAAAATATAGTAAGAGAAGCCTTGTTTCAATAGAAGGAAAGGGAGGGTGGCTTGTAGCAATACTACTACCCCCTTTTGCAGAAAAGCAGGCGCATAACATTCACGATGGATATCAACCAGCTAAAAATAGTAAAACAGTCCGCTCTGGGTATCATTTTACACAATTTCACCCTCCCAGGACATATTCTAAAATCAATTTTTATGAACTTTTTACAACCAATTCATTATCAATAACTTTCAAAACTTTCACACTAACGCACCCAAAACACCCTTCCCCACCCCAAGAGCACACTAACATGAACAGGTCTCTTCTCCCCCTGTTCACCATCCATTAAAAGGTCCATTCAAAAAAAAGGGAGCCCGGACCAGAAGGCCGCTAGAAGGCTATATCAGAAATAATATGGTGGGCAATAGCATACCGGGTAAGCTCGGAGTTGGAAGACAGCCCAAGTTTCTCCATGATCCTGCTTCGATGGGTGCTTACCGTTGTCAATGCCAATGACAGCGACTCGGAAATCTGTGTAATGGTCTTACCCAAGGCTAATAATTTGAAGATCTCAAATTCCCTGTTGGAAAGTATTTCATGAGGTTGCTTACCTGTATTGATATCCAGCAGCTTTTCCGCTATTTCAGGAGTGATATATTTCTTACCCAGGCTGATGCGCTGTATCGCTGTAATTAATTCATAAGGAGCAGCGTTCTTATTCATATATCCGGAGGCGCCTGCTTTTAACACCCTTACGGCATAGAGGTCTTCCGGGTAAATACTAAGGATCAGCACAGGCAGATCAGGTTTTATCAACCTGATTTGCTCAAGGGCCTCCAGGCCGCTCCTGCCGGGCATATCCAGATCGGAGATCACCAGGTCAAAATCATGTAAGGTCACCTCTTTCACCAGACTTTCACCATCACCGGCTTCCGTTATTTCTACGGAAGGATATTCGTCTTTCAGGATCTGAATAAGCCCTAACCGGATAAAGCTATGGTCATCGGCTAAAATAATACGTTTCATGGAAAGAAGGGTTCATGGTTAATTCTAATCGGGGCACGGTATGCTGACAGTAGTGGTGGTTCCTTTGCCGCCGGCTTCGGATCGCAGCTCAAATTCACCGCCCAGTGAAAAGACCCTTTCCTTCATTCCTGCAATTCCAAATGATTGATTGCTTTGCAGGACGGCTGTATCAAATCCTTTCCCGTCATCTTCGATGGTAAGAACAATCTTTTTATCATGGAGCTGTAACGAACATAAGACCCGATGGGCGTCTGCATAACGCATAATATTGGTAAGGGACTCCTGGTACACTCTGAAGATACAATCAGCAATTTTATCAGGCAACTTAATTTCAGTTTCGGGTATTGCAAGCACAACAGAGATGCCGGTAGCTGCCATAAACTGCCGGGTCCGCACCTCCAGCGCTTCCGGGAGGCCCTGATTGTCTAATACAATGGGTCTCAGTTCACTGAGGATCCTCCTTACGGATTGATTCCCTCCGTCCAGCAGGGTGATGATATTTTTCAGCTTCTCTTTTATGGCAACCGCTTGCTCCGGTGTCTTTTTATCGATCCAGACCACATCCATCTTTATAGCGGTAATTTGCTGCCCGAGCTCATCATGGATCTCACGGCCGATCCTTTTGCGTTCCTCTTCCCGGATCTTTTGAAGATGCACGGTCAGCTGACGTAATTTTTCAGTAGTCTGCCGGATCTCCTCCTGCGCCTTTACCCGTTCTGAAAAGTCGAGGCCAACCCCCATCAGGCAAGGTTCACCATCATAGTCGATAGCCCTCCCCGTAAAGTAATAGGGGATTTTCTCTTTCGATTTCAGCACGAAGTTGGCCAGCACCTTTTCATCGCCATATATAAAAGTATAAAAGATCTTTTCAGCGAGCAAGCCCTTTTCATCGTCATCAAAAAAATCCAGCGGATGCATTTTGCTGATCTCGGCGCTGCTGTATCCGGATACCGTTTCAAAATTCGTATTCCATCGTAAAAATCTCCCCTCCTTATTATACAGGTAAAATACGCCCGGGAGACTATTGATCAGCGAGTCGGAAATATTCTTCTCTTTAATGATTTCCTGCTGTGCCCTGATACGGTCGGAAATATCCCGGGCGAACACCAGTATCCTGCCATCAGACAGCATTTTGGCAATACATTCCACATTCAATACCAGGCCGCCTTTCCCTTTTAACCTCCTTTCTATCACTACCGTTTTCCCTTCCTTCAGTTCATCGAACCGAAATGGATTCTTCTGAATTTCGACCAAATCTACAAAATCGAAGATGGACATTTGTAACAGCTCCTTTTCCGAATACCCCGTTAATCTGCATCCGCTGACATTTACCGTCAGTAACCTGCCCGTCATATCGGTGATATAAATAGCATCGGACGCCTGTTCTACCAGGGTGCGGTATTTTTCTTCAGCGATCTTCTCCTCCGCTGTCTTCCGGTCTGTTATATCCCGGAATAAAACGGTTAGCCCATCAGGAGACGGATAAATATACTTTTCAAACCAGGTTTCCGTTCTCGGATAATATTCTTCCACAGAAATGGTTTGCTGCTCATGCATTGCCTGATAACAGGCGGTATAAAATAGCTGCCCCACCATTTCAGGGAATTCTTCCCAGATCGGTTTATTAATAAGATCACCGGCTGGTCTGTTAAAAACCTGTCCCGCCTTATTATTTATATAAGTAAAACACCAGTTTATATCCAGCGCGACAAAGGCATCTGTAATTCTTTCCAGAATAGCTGTATCCCCGGATGGCTGGTTCATGTAAACTATGGTTTAGGACGTCGCAAATATTTCTTCTGAAGATAGTATTTTCCGGGCAACCGCCCCAACCCCGCGTTATAGAATACTTTTCCAAAAAAACAGGACCTCTCCGGAAAGAGAGGTCCTCTTCTGCCACATAAGTCTATCCTAAATAAGTCTATCCAATAAACAGCAACCGTCAGCCGGCCGCAACCGGCGCCGGCATCCCTCTACTCCCCATATACCTCCTTCAATTTCTTCGCCAGCTCCTCACCCCTCAAATTCTTCCCCACGATTTTACCGGCAGGATCGATCAGAAAATTCTGCGGAATAGCCTGTATCGCGTACGTCTTCGCAACGGAATTGCCCCAGGACTGAAGATCCGATACATGCGTCCAGGTCAGCTTATCATCATGGATCGCCTTCAGCCATTTATCCTTATCGGCTTCCTTATCGAGCGATACGCTCAGGATCTCAAACCCCTTAGGATGATACTTCCCATACGCCTTCACCACATTGGGATTCTCCGCCCGGCAGGGCGCACACCAGCTGGCCCAGAAATCGAGCAATACATACTTTCCACGATAGGAAGAAAGTGTCACCGGAATACCCGCCGTATCTTTCTGGGTAAAATCTGCCGCCTCTTTGCCGACACTCATATTGTCCAACGCATCCAGCTTCTCCAGGAATGCCTTTCCATCTTTTGAATTTCTGGCCGGTTCGCCGAGTGTTGCATACAGCGCCCGGATCGCCTTCGTATCCGGTTCGGCTCCGGCATAATACTGCAAAGCGTATAATGCCAGTGGAGACAAGGGCTGCTTTCGCACATAATTACCATAGACACTGTCACTTACGACAGCAGCCAGGCTGTCCTCTCGCTTATCCGCTATAGCAGCCAGAGCCGTATCTCCCGACTTCTTTGCCTCCTTTTCCAGGGCATAGATCGCATGGAATTGCGGATCGTACAGTTTGAACGCCTTGCTGAATCCCACCAGGTCCGCATTGACCTTGCTGCCCGTTGTAACGATATTGGAAAAGGAATCCACGTGCGTGATGGTGAATGATTCAGGCATCAGGTAGAGCTGAACGCCATGTCCCCAGTATAAGGCGCCGCCCACAATGGTTGTATCCGATATGGCGCCAAGGCTGTTGTCAGTTAACGTGCCCGTGAAAGAATAGCTGTTATCGACTACTTTGGTGCTGTCCAGCATCCGTTCCCCATTTTTACTATATATCAGCCATACCCAGGGCGAATGTCCATGGAAACCAGTGATCTTGCCGGTGATATGAAAAGTTCCCCCGGTCTGGGCAATAAGCCCCGCAGGCGCTGCCAGCAGCAGCACAAAGAATAATGTACGCATAGTTTTAAAAATTAAATACTTGTTAGAATATAAATTACCGGCATCTTAACCGGGTGATACGTCCTGTTAATTATATCCCTTATTCTGTTTCAAATTCGGATTCGTGCTGATCGCCGACGTAGGAATAGGATACAACGTATCCGTAGCCTGCCACCCGGCCGGCTTCTCGACACTTAATACCGCATCAGCCCTGCCCGTTCGCTTAAGATCCAGCCAGCGGTGCCCCCACTCGCAGAACAGCTCCACCTGGCGCTCATGCTCAATCGCCAGCAGCAACGAAGCCTGATCCCCCGCGGTAGTGCCGGCCAATCCGGCCCGGGACCGGATAACATTCAGATCATCCTGTGCCCCGCTGATATTACCCTGCTGCGCCCTCGCCTCCGCACGGATCAGGTATAACTCCCCCAGCCGCAGGACCGTCTCGAACTCCGTATTATCATTGGTCTTTGATTTGTACTTGTATGCATAGGTGTAATTGCCCCCCAATATGGAAATGCTGCCTGTCCAGTCACTTTTACGCACATCGTTCGGCTCGAAGGCGCTTAACAGGTAATTGCTCAGGGTATAGTCAGGTACGGATAAACCGCTGGGGATATTATAGTTTGCATAATAGGTATATCCCCAAACATTGGTGTAGAACTGCCAGACGGCCTCGGTACTATTCGCCAGAAAGACCTTGTTCGGATCCCTCACCAAAGAATAGAGCCCGGTATTGCCGATGACCCGGGTAGCCTCCGCTTCCGCCAGCGCCCACTGCCCCCTGTATAGATACACCCGCGCCAGCAGGGCCGAAGCCGCCTGGCTGTTGACCCGTGTACGGTCTCCTCCGGACCAGCTGTAGTCCGTCGCCAGCACATCCCGGGCATTCGTAAGATCTTCAATGATCCGCGCATATACACTATCGATGGAGGAGGCAGGCGCCGTACTGGTGATGGTCACGGCTGTCGAGGTGATCAACGGCACTTTTCCGAAATAATTTACCAGGTAAAAATGGCAAAAGGCGCGGATAAAACCGGCCTCCGCCGCCAGTTGTTTCTTCAGCAAAGGAGTGATCGTCGAAGAAGCCGCCGTGCCTTCGATGATACTGTTGGCAATGTAGATAATGTTATAGGAGTTCGCCCATAGATCACTGACGTCCGGATTACCGGGCACCAGGCTGTTGCTGGAAAAATTATCGAAGGCAGCCGCGGCAGGCGCCTGTTCGTCTGCAGACCGGGCCGGCAACATGCTGATCCGGGAACTATAAATACCTGCATTCGTCCCGTTGGAGTTGTATAACATGGTATACATCCCATTGACGGCGGTCTGCGCCGTGGCGGAATCCTGGAAGATAGAAGAAGTTCCTGACAGGTCGGCCGGAAGGCCGACATCGACCATTTTTTCACAACCGGTGACCAAAAGAGCCATCATCACCCATATGAACACGCTGCTTTTTTTTATCGTCTCGTTCATGATCGCAAAATTTAAAAGGTGCATTGAATTCCTGCAGTCAGCATCCGCAGGGGAGGTAAAGAAGAAGTGGCGCCCGGCAGGTAGCCAAAATTGATGAACAAAGGAGTCTCCGGATCAAAACCTTTGTATTTCGTAATCGTCAGCAGGTTCTGCCCCCGGACATAGATCCTGCACTGGGTCATTCCCGCTTTTTTGGACCATTGCGCCGGCATCGACCAGGCAAGCGACAGGTTCCGCAGCCTGATAAAAGAGGCATCGCTGAACCGGGCATCGGAGAGCATATAATAATTCTGGTAGGAATTATAAGAATCCGAAGACGCCTGGGTACTGGCGGTAAACCCGCTGTTCAGGACATCCCTGGGTTGATTGGACAGCAGCCCGGGAAATCCCGGTAAAGTATAGCCCTTCTGCTTCGTAAAATTGAACAGCAGGTCCAGGGTCCATTGCTTATACCGCAGGCTGTTGGAAAGCCCTCCGAAATAGCTGGGGTCCCTGCTACCGGCGACAATATAATCTCCCTGCCCGTTCGCCTGCAGGCCCGGACTGATGACACCGTCATGATTGGCATCCGCTACAGTGGCTTGCCCGTTCTTGTACCCCGTTAAATGATACAGCCCTACCACGTTCACAGACTGCCCGGTCACATACGTATTCGCATACGTGCTTGTCGCCAGACCGGGAAAATTAACCAGCTTATTCTTATAAGCCGAGATATTAAAGGAAAGAGTCCAGTTGAAATCCTTTCCCACGACCGGCGTTCCCTTTAATTCGACCTCAACGCCCGTATTCTGAACCAATGCGTCAAGATTGGCCGTATAGGAAGAAAATCCGCTCTGGGGAGATAACGGATAGCTGGCCAGCAGATTGCCCGACCGGTTGCGGAACCAGGCCGTATTCAGGCCCAGCCGGTTATCCAGGAAGCTTAGCTCGGCAGCAGCTTCGAGCTTGCGCGTCTTCTCCCAGCCGAAATCCGGATTGGCAATACCGTAAGGAACAAAACCCGGCTGCGATCCATAAGGAGCCCCTGTTGCTAAATAAAGGCTCAGGTAACTATAATTACCGATCTGGTCATTGCCGATGACGCCATA
>JAATFV010000098.1 GCA_015655015.1 Chitinophagales bacterium
ATTGCAAAAAAAATGACATAAGGGCGTTCCGGACCTATCAATATAAGTTATATCGTCTATATTTGGGCTAATAACAACCCTATTCAAACCTAACCCATGCATAATATCTTAATTGCAGATGACCATTCCATTGTCCGCGCCGGATTAAAATTATTGATCAATAGCTGTATCCGGGACGTGGTGATCGATGAAGCCGAGGATGGAGAGACGGTGATCAAGAAAATGAGATCCGCCAGCTTCGATCTGCTGATATTGGATATTAATATGCCCCATACGGAGTCCTTCAGCCTGACCACCTATCTTTTAAAAGAATATCCCACCATCAAGATTATCATCTTCACGATGAACCAGGAAGTATTTTTTGCCAAAAGGTTCCTGAAGATCGGCGCTCATGGTTACCTGAACAAATACTCGAAAGAATCGGAGATCAAATATGCTATTCAGAAAGTCCTGGGTGGAAAAAGATATATCAGCGATAACCTGGCCGAGATCCTCTCCGGCGAGCTGACCAAGAAATTAAAGGACAATCCTTTTGAAGATCTCTCCGACCGGGAGTTCGAAGTGGTATTACAGATGCTGAAAGGGAGTTCCGTATCCGAGATCGCCAATACACTTAGTCTTCATAAATCGACGGTGGGGACGCATAAGACGAGGATACTGGATAAATTAAAGATTTCCAATACGGTGGAGCTGATCAACCTGGCGAGGTTGTATGAGATTATTTAGAATATTTTATTCAGGCTGTGCAATTGAACTATCCGATTAATTTTCTGTAGTCCTTCTCATTCAGGTATTCCATCAGGTCCCCCGGCTGGCATTCCAATACCTTACAAATTTCATTCAGGGTAGAGAACCGTATGGCCCTGGCTTTCCCGCTTTTTAAGATGCTTAAATTAGCTATGGTGATGCCCACCTTTTCGCTTAGTTCGGTAAGGCTCATTTTTCTCCTGGCCAGCATGACGTCTAAGTTGATGACAATCGGCATGTTAAACGGTTAAATCTTGTTCGTGCTGCAATTGATTTCCCTTTTTAAAAGCATAAGCCAATATTAATAACACGTATCCGCCGATCAGCCAGGATAAACTAACATCATATTGCAGATTGGCCTGCGACAACTGAACCGGAAGATGAAAGTCAGGCCTGGTGGAATGAAAATTTACCAGGGCGATCCAATTCATAGTTACAATATAGAGTATAATCAAAACTGACTGCCAGGCGATCACCCCCCACCCTATATTCCGTAAACGTCGGTAATTACTATCACTAAATGCAGTCCCTGATAAAATATCTTTCAATAGCCTGGCTATTTGCCGGGAGCTGAAGGCAAAAAGAGAAAAGTACAGGATTTGCGGTAACACCAGCAAAAGCCTCCATCCTTTTCTTTCTGTCTGAACATGCAGCATTCCGGAAAATAGCTCTCCTTCCTTAATATGGAACAGTTGATTTCTATCATTTTCGATGAAAGTATTCCAATGCCATAGTTTATATTCTGCTGTGATCGTATCGACGTTAGGATACTTCGCCCAGGCGGCTGTATCCACATCGAATCCGTCAAGGGCAAACGCCGAGGGAGAACGATATAAAGCGCCACCGGCAGAAAAAAAGCTACTATCCGGCAAGCTCGCCTGTATACGCACCGGAACAGGTATGCCATGCTCAAAATCAAACATTCCCAGCTTAATCCCCCTGGCAAGCTTAATATAAGGCTTAACATCCGCCAGCGTGTATAGCAGCATTAAAACAATGCCCAGGACTGAAAATAAGGTTGTCAGGTTAAGGATGGCGACCGTGTATCGGAACAGAGAGAACCTGCGTTTCAGATATTGAAAGAATCTACGTTTCATTTCAAGGAATTTGAAACGAAAATAGATAAATATTTATCGATAAACAATAAATATTTACTGTTTTTAATTTTCAGCCTTATCTATATCCCCGGGATCAGGAATTCCAGCGCCTTCCGGACACCGTCATTATTATTGGTGTCCGTCACATAATCGGCAGCCGCTTTTATTTCATCCGGCGCATTGCCCATGGCTACGCCCATTCCGGCAAACTGGATCATTTCCCGGTCATTGTAATTATCTCCCATGGCAATGATCTCGGTCCGGTCGAGCTTCATCCGTTCGATCAGGAAGCGGACGGCATTGGACTTGGAGCCTTTGGGATCCATGACTTCCAGGTAAGTAGGCTTGGAAGGATATATATTCAGATTTCCATTGTAGATGGATCGCAGGTGTTGCTGGATCGATGTTATGGAAGCCGGGTCACTCATCACCATCATTTTATTAGGGCCGATCCCGCGGGCCTTCCATTCTTCGATGAATTCCGGTAAAACCCCTATCCGGATCTTCACATCCATGATCTTTTGTTCGTGTTCGGTCCAGGAATCGCTGGTCTCTGCATACCACTCCCGTTGCAGGTAATAGGCGATCGTAGCCTTGAATGGCCTCACCTGCTCGGATACAGCAGCTGTAGTAGCCAGGTCGATCATTGCCTGGAAAATAGGCTGCTCTGCCTCTACGATATACCCTCCGTTCAAGCTCACCAGTGGATAATGTTCCGGAATGCCGATATCCCGGAAAGTGGGAAGAATGGCATTCAGCGGTCTGGCGGATACCAGGATGACGGGGATGCCTTTTGCTATTAGTTTACGCAGTGTTTGCTTGGTAGGTTCACTTACGGAATGGTCCGACTTCAGAAGGGTGCCATCCATGTCCAGGAATACAGCTTTGTACATTTGATTTTATTACGTGAGGATATTGCCACTCCGTCCGGCGTTATCAAAAATAGCCTTCCTTGCCAGCAATATCTAATGACCGTCCTTCGATCCGCGGACCTAAGTTCCGCAGATGAAAGCTAAACGGGTGCGCAATGTAATACATTAATCCATTCATACTGTCCTGCCCCTACACCCGGATGTATATTTTTCTGGAATCCAGCCACTTCCCTACGGACCAGCACACCAGCATGTAAGCCAGGGCAAACAGGAGGGAGCCAAAGGCGCCGGGAATAAATCGTTGAAAAAAGACCGTATTGATCCATTCGAACAGATTCTGACCGGCACCGGCGGGAATGGTGAATAAAACAACCACCAGCAGCTCGGAGAGGATATAGATGGCCAGTGCATTTTTTCCAAAAACGGCGAAAAAATTTGTCCACCGTGTCTTCTGCCTGAATTCGATCAAATAGATCAGGAAGGACAGGAAGATCATATCGATGCCTATCGTATAGAGCACATAGGAGCTGGTCCATATCTTCTTATTGATCGGAAAGACCAGGTCCCATCCAACGGCTATCCCCATCAGCAAAGTCCCCATCAGTAATAATTTGGCCAGCCCTTCATACGTCTTTCCTTTCTGCTGTACGAACAGGCCGGCAAAATAGCCCGCTATAACATTTACGATCGCGGGCAGGGTACTGAGGATGCCTTCCGGATCAAAAGCTACTCCCTCCCCATGGTACATATGGTTTTCCCCCAGGATCCACTTGTCGAGACGATACCCTGCATTCCCGGTCATGCTGAAGGGATCGGCTCCCGGCACAGGAAACAGCAGCAAAATGACCCAGTAGCCGATCAGTAAGAAACCGGCAACAGTGAAGACCGTTTTAGGAGCACAATAATGAATGAGGAGGGAGGCAAAACAATAACAAAGCGCGATCCTTTCCAGTACCCCGAAGATCCTGGTATGGGAAATAGGACTGAGCCCCCACCCCCCGCCATCCGTCTGCCGGAAGAAGGGAAACCAATAGATCAGGTACCCGATCAGGAAGATGATGATCGTCCTTTTGAATATTTTTTGCAAAAAAGCCCCATCCCCCATTAGCTGATATTTTTTCATGGCGAAGCTCATGGCATTGCCCACCATAAATAAAAAGGAGGGGAAGACGAGGTCTGTCGGCGTACACCCGTTCCAGGCAGAATGCCGCAGCGGGGAATAGGTATAGGTCTCGCTGCCGGGCGTATTTACGATGATCATAAAACATACGGTCATTCCCCTGAAGATGTCAAGGGCTAAGGATCGGGAGGAGGGGGTCGGTTGATTCGTCATTCGATTGTTTTATTATGTGTTTTTCCTATTGAGGTAGTGGTTTCCAAACCAGCACCTCATGCAAACTATCCGTATTTCCGTAAGCATTTACATACGCATAGTTAAGCGTAAACGTCTTCTTTACGGGATCATAGGTACAAGGTCCGTTATTGAACAGCACCGTCTTCGCTCCTGCTCCCTGGTTGGGATCCGAAGTGACAGCGACGGTATCCGTGACAGGGTCAATGGTAAGGTCCATGGCCACTCCGTAATCAATATAGGTGACATCATCTCCTGCACGGGCTATCACGGTATTGGAAGGATAGGCCCCGCCGGTCGTATCCGCATAATAAAGGTATTTATCCTCATTAATGTTCGTGACCACTCCTACATCGCTCTTATACCCTGTCGAATGATACAGTCCTACCCAGGCATTACCCTGCGCCACCCACCAATAACCGTTGCCGAAATTGGCGCTTATCGTAACACCCGAAGCATCCGTTATTTTAAGCGGCAATATAAACAAATATCCGTTGTTAAGCCCGGAGCTATTGACCTGTATATGCAAAGAAGCGAGATGCTGGCCTGTAGCAATGGTTACTTTCCAATCGGGGACCGTATAAACACTATCCGGCAACAGGGTATAAATATCCCCCACACTATCATTCATCCGGTTAAAATCAGCCGTGTCGATCGCCAGCGTCACCGTAATGGGCCTGGCCGCGGGATTGGGAGAGGCAAGATTGACATCGATGGTGTAATCCGTAGGGGTGGACTGTGTTGCAATAAAGGCCGTATTGATCGTAGGGCCGCCGAGGTAGAATTCGGCGATGGGGTGCACATCGGCAAAATTGGTGTAATTCGGGTTGGTTTTGACGCAGGAGCTGGAGAGAAGGCAGAGAGAAAAGCCGATTCCGAGTCCTGCAGCTATGTTGATATATTTTCGCATATCGTTTGTTTAAGTATGAAGGTTGGTCCGGGAGACCGGGGTCTCCCTGGGTGAGCGAGCGGGGCGGAAACGGGTCCCGCCCGCGCTCGGGTCTCATGATGGCCCTTCGGGCAATCGGCCCGTGGCCGATTTAGGGCATCCAAAAAATCTTAGACGTAAACTGATTAATCGTCCCCACGGCTTTCACATTCGCCTGATTCGTCTGGTATTCGATCGTGGGATACAGCAACCGCACCGGCGGAGTCTGGGATACCACATTGGGCGAATTGGACAAAGGGATGTCCGCAGGATAATGCAATCGCCTGTAATCGCTCCAGACTTCCAGCAGGTTGATCCCGTTCAGGGCAGCCCATTTTTGTACGATGATAGCCTGGAGCTTGTTGGAGGAGGCCGTCCATCCTACATTATTGATCGGCTGGCTGTAGTAGGCGCTGGCAGCCGTACCCGGGTCGGTGACCTGCAGGTAATTATACGATTCCGTAATGGCCTGCTGATAAAGGGTCTGAGCATCTCCGGCGATCCATCCGCGCTGTGCCGCTTCGGCCTGCAGAAAAAGACTTTCGGTAGCCGTGAGGATCGGACAGCTCTGTGTATCCCCCTTCAATAACCCGACACGAGGTCCGGCGGGAACGCCTCCGCTGGCCGGGATATAGGCGCCGATCGAAGAGGCCGAGGATGGGGAAGGCAGGCCGATCGTACCAAATGGTCCGCCCACATAGTGGAAGGGCGTGATGCCGTATCCGGCCAGGGGCGAATAGAAATACCCCAGCCGGGGATCATTGGTATTGTTATAGAAATTGATCGCGTAATTATTGGCCTTGAAAGCGACATAGTTGATGGCGGTTCCCCCCGAAGTGGTAAACCCAAACGCCGCATAGAAGGGGTTTTGCTGGTTGCTATTCTGCGAATACCCCGGATTGACCCATGCATTCTGGCCTGCCTGCAGGAATCCATCCCCTTCGGCCACAATACTTTGTATCTGCGCCTGGATGTACGACAGGCGGCCCGGCATTTCCGACTGATGCAGGAGGATACGCAGCTTGAGGGTATTGGCAAATTGCTTCCACAGGAGCATATTGCCCCCGAATAGTATATCATTGGAGGGATCCGGCAGGACGGCTGTCGAAGGCGCCGCATTGATCTGCTGAATGGCCGTATCGATCTTCTTTAGGATATCCTCATAGATGGACTGGGGATCATCGTATTTGGGATAAAGGTTCAGCTTATCGGAAGCCTGCGAATAGGGAACACTGTTATAGACATCCACCAGCATCTGGTAATGCAGGGCCTCGATTATCCGGGACATCGCCCCGAAATAGACCAGGGTATTGTCGGATGCCGCCGCCGCCTCGATATAGGTGATGTTTCCCAGGTTGCCGTATAGGTCGGTCCAGATATTCTGGCCGAAATTGGTGCTGTAGTTGTAGTTGGCATAATCGGTAATATCGCTGAAGCCCTGTGCAATAGTCCAGTACCCGTGATAACAGCCCAGGAAGGGAAAATCCGTGGTGACGATAGACGCAGCCTGATTGAGCGTTCCGGCCATCAGGGTCTTGGGCGGCAGGTCGGTGACCTGGTTGGGATTGTTGTTATTTACATTAAAATAGCTTTTGCCGCAGGCGGTGAACAAGACCAGCAGGACAACAGGAATAGTTAAGGTCTGTATCTTTTTTCTCATAACGAATATATTATCAGGGATTACTTAAAATATCAGTGTCAGATTGAGGCCATAACTCCTGACCGGGGGCGCCTGGTAAGTAGAGGTCTGCCCGACTGCATTGGAGTTATCCTCGCTGTATTCAGGATCAGTCCACTGATTATCCTTCGGCCTCCAGATGAACAGGTTGCGCCCCACGATACTGGCGGTGGCTTTTTGCAGGATCTTTACCCTTTGCACCAGGGACTTGGGAAACTCGTAAGACAGGGCCAGTTCCCGGAGCTTCCAGAAATCCCCGCTGCTGACGAACATGGCCGGGGGTAAATAGGCAAACCCATTCTGTCCCCAGAACTGGAAATAATCATTGATGGTGACGTTCGTATTGGGTACATATTTACCGGGGGCCGTTTGTATAACGGAATTGGGGTAGACAAAACGCTGATTGCCCCCTGCAACCGACCGGGGCGACAGACCGAATTCATCGAGGTAGGGCATATTGTTGAAGATGACATTGCCCGCCCTGAACTCAGCTACCCCCGACAAGGTGAATCCCTTATAGCTGACCGAGGTATTCAGGCCCAGCCGGTATTTGGGGTTCAGCTGCCCATACGGTTTGGGGTTGGGGTCCTGGGAAGGCAGCCCGGTGGTGGCATCCACTACTACCCTGCCCTGGGGATCGCGCACCCAGTCCTGCACTTTCAGGAAGGGAAAAGCCTGACCGACGATGGCATAGTCATTCTGGACGAGGCTGGTCCCGCCAGATTGTTTTGCCCCGGTCGATCCGCTGATGTTCAGCTCGTCAATACCCGGCAATAAGCTAATAACCCGATTGTTGAGGTAACTAAAGTTAGCGCCGATATTCCATCGGAGTCCATTCTTCAGCCTGATCAGGGGAGTCAGGTTCAGATCGATCTCATACCCTTTGTTCTCCATTTCTCCGACATTGATATACTGGGTGGCATAACCGGTGACGGGAGATACCTGTACCGGCACTGTCTGGTTAGAGGTGTTCTCTTTGAAATAAGCCAGCTGAAGGTTGACCCTTCCGTTGAAAAATCCCAGGTCTGCTCCTACTTCCTTAGAGACCGTGAACTCCGGCTTCAACAGGGGATTATAAATAGTCTGATTGATCGCGTAGCTGGTAACGCTCGTGCCGGTAAACGGGAAACTGTTATACGGGCCGCCGCTGGGGCTGTTGGCGCCGGCATTGGCAAGCTGAAAGGTATTTTGCAGAGAATATGGCGGAATATTGATATTCCCTACCCTTGTAATACTTCCCCGTAATTTGAGATAGCTCAATACCTTGTTATCCTGCAACGCTTTAATCGCATCCGTTGCTATAAAAGAGACATCCACACCGGGATAATAATAGGTCCTGTATTTTTCCGCCAGCAGGGAGCTCTGGTCTCTTCTTATAGACCCATGCACGAACAGGTAATCGTTGTAGCCGACTGTCCAGTCCGCGAAAGCTCCGGTGGTCCTTATCCGGGAGGTATTATCATACAGGGAGGGAGACTGCGTGCCGCTGCCGATATTGAAGAAACCCGGGAAAGCAAGAGAGGTGCTGGTCTGGGTGGAATTGCGCTCATAACTGTCATTGGTAGTATACCCGATGATGGCCTTGCTGGTGAATTTGCCGTAGCTGTTATCAGCCGTTATTAAGGCCGTGGTGCTGAGGCGTGACCGGAAGTCGAAATTATCCGTTACCTGGTTGGGCGCGGGAGGAAAGGCTATATAGTTGTCCGAGCTGAAAGAGGCATTGCTATATAAAATCGCATCGTTGGAATAGGTTTTATCCGCAGTGGTAAGCTTCCCATTCGTGTTAAAGGAGGAAAAGCCGATCCGGTACAAGGCATTCAGCCAGGGCAGCACTTTGAAGTTGAGATCGATATTTCCGGCAAGGTTGTCATTGCGGTACTTGTTACGCACGTTATTGACATACCAATACGGATTCAGCGACCAGGGAATGGGGAATCCATTGATAGAGGCATTCGGGTCGGTGGCCGTGTTCTTATATGCCGGTACATTGACGCTGGGCGGAAATCCCAGCAGGGAGGTATAGGTATCGTTGAAGTCCCCGTCCTGGTCCACATTGAATTGGTTGTAAGCCAGTCCGATCGAGGAGCTGAATTTGCCGTAATTCCTGGAACCGTTGAAACGCATTCCTGTTCTGCGGGCGGCATCATCCGGAACGGTGCCCCTGGTATTTACATCCTGGAAAGAAAGGAAATAACTCCCTTTATCATCCGCGGCTGAATAAGAGATGTCATTCTGGAAAGTATGGCCCTTATTGAAAAAACTGTACTTGGCATTCGGGTAGGCCTTGTAGATACCTCTTAACACTTCTCCATCCCGCTGGGGAAAACCCACCAGCACGGAATCGCCGTTGAAAGCCGGGCCCTGGGCCTGTTGCTCGAAGGGGATATAGGAACGGTTGCCCTGGTAATCGGTGAACAGCACGTACCCTTGCGTGTATTCCCCGGCATGCGGCCCATAGGAGTTCTGCAGGTCCGGGAGAAATGATACTTTTTCCTGGGTATAGGTGCTGCTGATGGTGATGGAGGGTTTGCCTTTCACCCCTTTTTTGGTGGTAAGGATTAATACCCCGTTAGAGGCATCCGAGCCATAAAGGGCTGCTGCATTGGCGCCTTTCAGCACCGTTACATTGTCCACATCATTGGGATTGATATAATTGATATAACTAAGGTCAACCTGTACCCCGTCGACGATGAGCAGGGCCTGGTTGTTGCCGAGGAAGGAGCGATTGCCCCGCAGCACGATCCGGGTGCTGGGGTCTACGCTGTTATCTGCCGTATTGATCTGCAGGCCGGATACCTTTCCGGAAAGGCCGGTGGCCAGGTTGGTCGTTTTGGCCTGGTTGATGGTGGCGCTGCTTACTTTGGCGGTGGAATAACCCAGCTCTTTGGATTGGCGTTGAATGCCCAGGGCCGTCACTACTACTTCTCCCAGGACTTTTTTATTCTCTTCCAGGGTGATCACCACGGACGCGGCGGAACCGACAGTGACCTCCTTCGTCTCATACCCGATGAAAGAAAGCACCAATATATTTCCCCGGGTGGCTTTAATGGAGAACAAGCCGTCCGCATCCGTTTGGGTACCGATAGTGGTGCCTTTCACCATCACACTGACACCCTGAACAGGCTGATCTTTCGTATCCAGCACCTTTCCTTTAAGCGGGTCGGGTCCTCCGTCACCGGAAGAAGCGGGTGGCGGTTCTGTCGCACCCACGATGAGGATCTTATCTCCTCTTTGCCGGAACTGGTATCCTGTCTGCCGGGTCAGCGCCTCCAGGGCCTGGCTGAGTGTTGCTTTTTCCAGGCTGAGGCTGACCGGCCTGGAAAGATCGATGCCGGCTGTCTTATCAAAATGAAAGGTGAGACCGGTCTGTTTTTCAATCGACTGGAAGGCCTCGCTCACGGGCCGGTTCGTTACCATCAGGTGGAGGGTGACGTTTCCGCTCTTTTTCTCCTGTCCGGTAACGGCATGAAAAAATAACAGGAGGCAGCAGCTACTGATGAGCAGATGTTTGGGAAAAGGCATAGCATGCCTGGTCCGCGCAGGTAAGATCTTACGCATAAGCTAGTTATGATTTTGGTTTATTGATAAGGCTCCCGGGTCCGGTCATACGCCGATTCCTGCGGGGACAAGCTTTTAATTATTTTTTGTTGGTGGATGCTGCCGGTTGATCGCAACGTTAGGTTGATCGCAACGTTAGGTTGATCGCA
>JAATFV010000021.1 GCA_015655015.1 Chitinophagales bacterium
GATGTGCCCCTGGATGCCTTGTACAAGGCTTATCCCATGGCTTCCCGTACGGAACCCGGTTATTACATTGCTGACCTGGTCACCGAAATACTGGGAGGGGGGGCTTCCTCCCGCCTTCACCAGGCGCTGATCAAAGAGAAAAAGCTCTTCAGCCAGATCGACTGTTATCATACCGGCTCCAATGATCCGGGCCTGGTCGTCATAGAAGGTAAGCTGATCAAAGGAGTCAGCCTGGAAGATGCGGATAAAGCGGTAGACGAAGAGCTGGAAAAGATAAAGACCCAAAAAATAACAGAAAAAGAGCTGACGAAGGTGAAAAATAAGACGGAAGCTGCTATTGTATTCGAGGATATGAGCGTAATGAACCGTGCCAATAGCCTGGCTATCTATGAATTACTGGGCGATGTGAATATGATGAACACGGAATTGGAAAAATACCAGGCTGTGACGGCGGATGAAATGCTGGCCACCAGCCGACAGCTCTTTGATCCGAAGAATAGTAATACGCTGTATTATCGGACCACCTAGATGACCGGAGGTCATCTGCGCGAAGCGCCATCATTAGACCCGAAAGCCGAACGGTTCATCCTTTTCGGCATTCGCTGGACCCGCCGGCCCGGCAAGGCCCGAAGGGCCCTCATGAACGGGTTTGTTGTCCAGAGTTGCAACCCGGGGCAACAAACAAATTAAAAAAGTACAACAACAAACAAATTATGCTGAACAGACAAATAGCTCCCCCCATAAAAGACGCCACCGATTTTCATCTTGTGCTCCCCCCCTATCAAAAGCACGTATTAAGAAATGGCGTGGAAGTATATGCCATCGACCTGGGCACTGTGGATGCCCTGATGGTGAATTGGATCTTTAATGCCGGGAACTCGTATGAAGAAAGAAAAGGGATAGCAGCGGCGGCCAATGCCTTATTAAAAAATGGGACTTCCACCCGCAATGCTTTCAGTATAAATGAGCATTTTGACTATTATGGCGCTCACCTGGGCCGGGCCTGCCATCATGAAATGGCCGATATAACCCTGCATTGCCTGGGCAAGCATGTGGGAGAGCTGCTGCCGGTGGTAGCTGAGCTGATCGTGGATTCCGTATATCCGCAGGAAGAGCTGGATATCTATAAAAAGAACGGGCAGCAAAGACTGCAGGTAAGCCTGAAAAAGAGTGAATTTGTAGCGAGCCGCCTGATCGACTCTTACTTATACGGTCCTGCCCATCCTTATGGGAAATATAGTTCGTTGGAAGATTACCAGGCTTTGGAGCAGGAGGAGCTGAGAAACTATTATAATAAATATTACCGCAACGGCGCCTGCCGGATCTTTGTCGCCGGTAAATTGCCGGTTACGCTGATCCCGCAATTGGAGCTTCATTTTGGCGGATTGCCCCTGCATGCTCCTGCGAAAGCAGATATCGGACCCTCGTTCGACATCACCCCGGCAAAAGAGAAGAAATATAACATCGTCAACGATCCGAATGGCGTTCAGGGTTCTATCCGGATTGCCCGGAACTTCCCCAACCGGCATCATCCCGACTTTCAGAAGGTCCAGGTATTGAATAATGTATTCGGAGGCTTTTTCGGGTCCAGGCTGATGGACAATATCCGGGAAGACAAAGGGTATACTTATGGCATTTATAGCTACCTGGCCAATAATATACAGGAAAGCGCCCTGCTGATCAGTACGGAGGCGGGAAAAGAAGTTTGTGCCGCCACTATTGAAGAGGTCTATAAAGAAATGCAGCTTTTATGTGAAGAGCCCATTGAAGAAGAAGAATTGCAGATGGCGCGCAACTATACGATCGGCACCATCCTGGGCGACCTGGACGGGCCTTTTCATGTAGCCTCCCGGTGGAAGAATATCCTGCTCAATGGCCTGGATGGAGAATATTTTTATGAAGGCATCCGCACCGTCAAGACCATTACCCCGGAGGAGTTGCAGGAAATGGCCAAAAAATACCTGGATCCTGCTGCGTTCTTCGAGCTGACTGTGGTATAATTTAATGGCAATGGTGGTATAAAGTAATGGCACTGAATAAAGAATCTTCGGGCCGCGGACCCGGATAAAAAATCGACGGTCGTGTTGGGATATTCTTCTTAACTTGACGAAAAGATCTACATGAATTTCCTTCTCCGCATCATTGTTACGGCAGTTGTCGCTTTCGGCCTGTCGGCGGTGTTACGCGGTATTCATATCGATACTTTCTGGACGGCCCTCCTGCTTTCGGTGGTTTTGGCCATCCTGAACGCTTTGCTGAAGCCGATACTCATTATTCTTACCTTACCGATCACTATTCTCACGCTTGGCTTATTCCTTTTTGTCATTAATGCGGGTATTGTCCTGATTGCCGGGAAATTCGTGGAGGGATTCCGCGTAGATGGATTCGGATGGGCTCTTTTGTTCAGCCTGTTGTTATCCATCCTGACCTCCATGCTCTATAAAGACCGGCAGCCCGGCAGCCCGGATGAAAGCAGGTGAATACTAATTGGGGCATGGAATAGGGATGGTACGGGCAAGGAAGGAAACGCGAACTGCGAAGCACTCATAAGCGCCAATAAAAAGACGTATATGCGTGCGAATATCGAACGCTAATTCATAATCTGATAGGTTGATTGTATGAACTTTGACAGAAAAGATTTTAACAACGGGGAGCTTATTCGTTTCTACAGAAGTATTTTATTGCCTCGGATGATCGAAGAAAAGATGCTGCTGCTCCTGCGTCAGGGCAGGATCAGCAAGTGGTTTAGCGGTATCGGGCAGGAAGCGATCGCTGCGGGCGCCACCATGGCCATGGCGGAGGAGGAGTGGATCCTCCCTCTTCATCGCAACCTGGGAGTGTTCACAACCCGGAATATGCCCTTATCCAAATTGTTCCTGCAATGGCAGGGTAGCCGGGACGGCTATAGCAAAGGCCGGGAAAGAAGCTTTCATTTCGGCAGCAGGGAGCATGCGATCTGCGGCATGATCTCGCATCTGGGTCCTCAGCTGGGGGTTGCGGACGGTATCGCCCTTGCCTGCAAGCTCGACAAAAAAAATAAGGCATCCCTGGTCTTCACCGGCGATGGAGGCACCAGCGAGGGAGATTTTCATGAAGCGCTGAATGTGGCGTCGGTATGGGACCTTCCGGTCATCTTCCTGGTGGAGAATAACGGGTATGGATTGAGTACACCCGTGTCAGAGCAATATCGCTGCGAAAGCCTGGTATATAAAGCGGAAGGATATGGAATGGAAGGCGTGCGCATCGACGGAAATAACATCTTAACGGTATACGATACCCTGAAAGGGATAAGGGAATATTGTATAAAATATCAGCGCCCCTATCTGATAGAATGCATGACCTTTCGGATGCGGGGTCATGAAGAGGCCAGCGGTGTCCGGTATGTTCCGAAAGAATTGCTGGAAGACTGGGCTAAAAAAGACCCGGTAGTCACTTACGAAGCCTGGCTCCTGGAACAGCAGGTACTGAATGAAGAGACGGTTGACCGGATACGGGAGGAGATCAGACAGCAAATTGAATCAGAGCTGGCGCCGGTCCTGGATCATCGGGCGATCGTTCCGGATACGGAAGAAGAGATCAGGGATGTGTATGCGCCGCTGCCTGCTCATCCGATCGCTCCCCGCCTGACCCCGGACATAGACGATAATTCCGATCAGGAGGCTGCTATAACACCGTCTCCTTCCCAGGGCCCCGCGCCGCACAAGCGGATTATCGATGCTATCAGCGAAGGTTTGCGCCAATCCATGCAGCAGCATGCCGGTCTCATCCTGATGGGGCAGGACATCGCCGGTTATGGAGGAGCGTTTAAGATCACGGAAGGATTCATGGATGAGTTCGGAAAAGACAGAGTGCGGAATACCCCCCTTTGTGAGAGCGCTATCGTAGGCTGCGCGTTGGGATTGAGCCTGGAAGGGCATAAAAGTGTAATGGAGATGCAGTTTGCGGATTTTGTCACTGCGGGATTCAACCAGATCGTGAACAACCTCGCTAAAATCCATTACCGTTGGGGACAAACGGCTGATACGGTCATTCGCATGCCGACGGGCGCAGGCGTAGGGGCTGGTCCTTTTCATTCACAGAGCAACGAGGCCTGGTTTGTTCATACGCCGGGATTGAAAGTCGTCTATCCTTCTACGCCAATGGATGCAAAAGGCTTGTTGATCGCAGCTATCAATGACCCTAACCCGGTATTATATTTTGAGCATAAGGCCCTTTACCGCAGCATCTCCGGCCCGGTGCCCGAGGCGTATTATGAAATTGAGATCGGAAAGGCCGCCCGGGTGCAGGAAGGAGAGGACATTTCCATTATTACCTATGGCGCAGGGGTCCATTGGGCAATGGCCTATGCTGCGGAACATCCGGATATTTCTTTGGACATTCTTGATCTGCGCACGTTATTGCCCCTGGATTATGAGGCGATCCGGGCTGCCGTTAAAAGGACAGGACGGGTATTGCTATTGCATGAAGACACCCTCATCGGGGGGATCGGAGGAGAGATAGCCGCCTGGATCGGAGAAAATTGCTTTGAATGGCTGGATGCTCCCGTACTCCGTTGCGCTTCCCTGGATACCCCGGTCCCTTTCAATATGGAGCTGGAGAATAATTTTCTGGCGAAGTCGAGGCTGGATCAATATGTGCATAAGCTGATGGGATACTGACCGCTAAAGTTTTGCACTATTCTTGCACAACTCTTGTTATTAATTACATTATTATGTATTTTAGTAACAATAGGATAAGGTTTAATGGTGATGGAACTGATTAGTGCAAGCCTCCTTGCAAAAGGAGGTTTTTTTGTGGTCTTCCTATTCAGCCCCTTTCTCGCCGACAAACCACTGTTCCTTATTCCTGAATAACACATTGAACGTAGTGAAAGACCCATAGATCCGGGTGATATATTGCTGCAGGTTCACCTTATCCTCATCGCTGAGCCCTTTATGCCCGTTGATCTGCTGTTCCAGGACCCGGAGCCGGTCCCTCGCCATGACAATTTTATGGAAGAATACATCGATCGGCACTTCCTTTGGCTTGATGGATTTATCGCCGGAGTGCAGGGTCATCGTGCCTCCCCGCCATTTATCACCCAGGGGTACGACCTCTGTAAGCCCTCCCCAGAGCCGCAATATCTTCAGCAATGATTTTTCGGCATCCGAGTGCGTTTCCACGTCTTCCGTGACATTTTCCGGGATGATCTCCTCCAGGTGGTCGTCGGTCTTATCGATCTCTTTAATGCCATGGTGAATGAAAGAGACCAGGTAGACGGCATATTTTATGCCGACAATGACCCCCGGTCCGAATTGTGTGTGTTGCAGCCTGGTGCCGATACCCAGCGTCAGTTGGTCCATAGTTGAAATTTTTAAGGCAAATATAATGAATGGGGATGCTTGTACCGGGTGAGCGACATACGGATATTCCAGCGAATGCCGAAACGGATGAACCGTTCGGCATCCGGGTCTGATTATTGCGCTTCGCGCGGGAGACCTGTAGTCTCCCCTAAGGCGTTTCCTTTCTGTCTTGTTTGTATTGCTTGTAAGCCAGCTTGATATATTCCAGGAAATCGTAGTCGGACGACCGTTTGCAAAAATCATAGGAAGGCCGGTATTTGATCATAAAAGTATCCAGCTCCTCATTATTCAGGTGTGTGGTCCTTTTGACAATATACTTGCTGAAACGATGATCGACGAACTTATCCTGCTCTTCATCCACCAGTCTATGCTGAAAAGCCTTGATCCGCTTGGTCCGTTGAAAACGAAAGACATTGATCAGCTCATCCAGGTCAACCCCGGCCCCCAGACCGCCATTGGTGGTCGGATCAGTGATCTTGAACCCCGGTTTTTTGAAATTGAAGATCTTCTCGTAATCCTTCCGGTTCTGCAAAGAATCCATACGATAGTTCTGGGGCATGACCCTCACCTCTTTCAGCTCAAGAGGATCTACATGCAGCGCAATATCAAAGCTGGAATAGGTATTGATGGCGCTGACGGCATATTTGGCCGTCGCCCGGCCCAGATAAGAAAAGTAAATGGAATCCTCTGTCGGTACCTGAATGGAATAATTGCCATTAGAGTCGGTAGTGGTGCCTCTTCCGGAATTGCTGATCACGCTGACGCCATCCAGCGGCCGGGTCCTGTACATATTAAAGACGGTCCCCTTTACGATCACCTGCTGTCCCAGGACCTGCCCGCCGGTAAAGATGAATAAGGAAAAGAAGAATACCAGTATGACTTTATAGGTAGAATGAGCCAAAGACAATGATTTTAAAAGTGATATTACTACCAAATCAGGACATAATAATCCCGGGATTACCGTTTTAACGTTGATTTTGCAGATGAACGACCTCTTCAATAATCCTTGGAAAAAACTCATGCTCCAGCTTATGCACTTTTCGGGCCAGCGATTCAGGCGTATCGGCAGGATCCACCCCGACGCTTGCCTGGAAAATGGCCTGCCCGTGGTCATAGAGCTCATCCACATAATGAATGGTAATCCCCGTTTCCTTTTCTTTGGCGGCGATCACGGCTTCATGAACAAAATGCCCATACATCCCTTTTCCCCCGTATTTGGGCAGCAATGCCGGATGAATATTAATGATCCTGCCTTTATAGGCCTTCACCAGGGTCGCCGGGATCTTCCACAGGAACCCTGCCAGGACCAAAAAATCGATCTTTCTTTCCCGCAGCTCATCCACATAGCCGTTTCCCCGGAAAAAAGGCTCTTTTTCAAGAAGAATAGTGGGGATCCGCTCTTTTTCGGCGATGCCCAATACCCCCGCTCCGGGCTTGTTACAGACGATCAGGCTTATTTTAACAGCGGGATGGTGACGGAAATGATCGATGATACGGGCGGCGTTGGTTCCTGCTCCCGAGGCGAAGATGGCGATCTGCTTCATCCGCCAAAACTACGCCAGCTGCGGGAGAAAATAAAAAGCATCCTGCGCACGTTACTGAGTTCCTGCCGGGAATTTTTCGAAATTTAGCGCCTGGCCGGGTCCGGGGCGGCAGCACCATCTCCGGGGCCCTGGTTTTAATCCTGTTTTAATAGTTGGGCGGGGATATGCAAAAATGCAAACAACAAATACGCTGCTTCTAACCAATCTTTCTTCAATAATTTTGTTGACAGTTAGATGACAGAAGGTCAGAATGACTTTGCACAATCGGCTGAAACCCACGCCAAACGCGGGAAAAAAAATTTTCACCATGTTGATATTTTGTTAAAATCCTGACTTATTTTTGCAACCTGTTCAGGAGATTTTTCCACATTTATACAACAGATTGTATATATGATCCACCATAGACCGATTGTCAAAACTTTATTTTTCAGTATCCTACTCTCCACCTTGGTTTTAATGGGAAATAGGTTGTATGCGCAAGACGGAAAGGCTTTGTTCCAATCCAATTGTGCATCCTGCCATAATCCTATAAAAGTGCTCACGGGCCCTGCCCTGAAAGGGGTCACGGAGAGGGTCACGGATAAGAAGCTCTTACATGATTGGATAAAGAACAATCAGAAGGTGCTGGCTTCAGGTAACCCGTATTTCACGAACCTGTACAACCAGTTCAACAAGACACCGATGAACGTCTTCCCCACGATCACGGACGGGGAGATCGACGCCATCCTCAAGTATGTGGAAACCTACAAGGCTCCCGGTAATACGGGCGCCGGCGGTGAAGGCCAGCCGGCAGCAAAAGGTCCCGAGAGCGACAACACGCTCTTATACGGGATCCTCACCCTGATCCTGGCCATCATCATGATGGTCCTGCTCCAGGTGAACAGCAGCCTGAAGAAGCTCTCCGACGATAAAGAAGGGATCCCCGCCGCCGAGCCGATCCCTTTCTACAGAAATAAAGCCTACATCACCCTGGTGATCCTGATCCTGTTCATCCTTGGAGGATACTGGGTGGTTGAGGGTGCTATCGGCCTGGGCCGCACCAAGGACTACCAGCCGGAACAACCCATCTTCTACTCCCATAAAGTACATGCGGGCATTAACCAGATCAGCTGCCTTTATTGTCACGGCAACGCCTGGGAAAGCAAGCATGCCACCGTTCCCGCGCTGAATGTCTGTATGAACTGCCACGCGGCGATCAATGATTACACCAAGGGGCCGAAATTATTCCGCGAAGACGGCAGCGAAGTGGATGGAACGGCAGAAATTCAGAAACTCTACAGCTACACGGGTTACGACCCCAAGTCAGGCAAATACAATACGGAACACGCCAAGCCCGTAGAATGGACCAAGATCCACAATCTTCCCGACCATGTCTACTTCAACCATTCCCAGCATATCCGCGCAGGGAAGGTACAATGCCAGACCTGCCACGGCCCGATCCAGGAAATGAACGAGGTCAAACAATTTGCAGATGTCAGCATGGGCTGGTGTATCAACTGCCACCGTACCACCAAGGTCAATTTCCCTGATTCCAGCGGTAATGGCAACAAATTCTACAGCATTTACGAGAAATTCCATACGGATCTGAGAACCGGTAAAAAGGACAGCGTGACCGTTCAGGATATCGGTGGTACGGAATGTCAGAAATGCCATTATTAGTCCCCCCTGCCCCTAAAGGGGGTAGTTAGAAAAGCTTTGAAGATTATTATATATAATGTAAAAATTCAAGTCCCTTAAAAGCTGTCCGGAACGTATACCGGAAGACCGAGAGGGGGTTTAACTTCTCAAAATATGAGCGACAAAAAATACTGGCAAAGTTTCGGAGAGCGCAATGACAGTGAAGCGTTTCAGAAATCAACGGAAAATGAATTCGATCAGGATTTACCGTTGGAAGGCCTGGATGGAAAAGGATTGCTCGACGCTAAAACGCCCCGCAGGGACTTCCTTAAATACTTAGGCTTCAGCACAGCCGCCGCAACACTGGCCGCCAGTTGCGAAATTCCCGTAAAAAAAGTTATTCCCTATCTCAATAAGCCGGAGAACATGGTTCCGGGTGTGGCGGATTATTACGCTACTACTTACACTTCCGGAGGAGATGTCGTATCCATCGTCGCCAAAGTAAGGGACGGACGCCCCATCAAGATCGAAGGGAATGAATTGTCTACGATCACCAAAGGAGGCACTTCCGCCCGGGTTCAGGCATCTGTCCTGGATCTCTATGATACGGCCCGCCTCCGTTACCCGATCCAGCTCACAGACGGCAAGCCCCAGGAAGTGAGCACTTTCGACGCTTTCGACAAGCTGGTTAAAGACTCGATGGCCGGAGCGCCCGTCGTACTGCTGACAGGCACCATCACCTCCCCTACCACCAAACAGATCATCAGCGAATTTTTAGCAAAATATCCCGGCAGCCGCCACGTGCAATATGATGCGGATTCCTATAGCGGCCTGCTGCTGGCGAACGAAGCTACCTATGGTAAAAGGGCCATCCCTTCTTACCAGTTTGAAAATGCTAAGGTGATCGTCAGCCTGGGCGCCGATTTCCTCGGAACCTGGCTCGCTCCCCTTGAATTCTCCCGCGGGTATGCCCAGGGCAGAAGGATCAATGAAAAGAACCCTGTCATGAGCAAGCATTACCAGTTTGAAAGCCTGCTGTCCATGACAGGCGGTAATGCCGACGACCGTTATGCCCACCGCCCTTCCGAGTCCGGCGCCATCGCCCTGGCTTTACTGGCAGAGCTGGGCGGAAGCGTCAGCGCTCCCGCATTGAATGATAAATTAAAAGCCGGTGTTAAAAAAGCCGCCAAGGATCTCCTGGACAACAAAGGGGCTGCGCTCGTAATCAGCGGCAGCAATAATCCTGATGTACAGGTGATCGTAAATGCCATCAACGAGGCCATCGGCGCCAATGGAACTACGATCAGCTGGTCCGCTCCGATCCAGGTGCGTCAGGGGATCGACAGCGAAATGAACAGCCTCGTAGCAGATATGGATGGCGGCAAAGTCAGCGGCTTGTTCATCTACGGCGTCAACCCGGCCTACGATTATTACGATGCAGAAAAGTTCAAAGCTGCCCTGAAAAAGGTTAAAACCACCGTATCTTTCAACGATCGTCTCGATGAAACAACGGAATTGGTGAAGTTCGTCCTCCCCGCCCCCCATTTCCTGGAAAGCTGGGGAGATGCAGAACCCAAGCCCGGTTATTACAGCTTTCTGCAGCCTACGATCTCTCCCCTTTTCAAAACAAGGCCTTTCGAAGAGTCTTTACTGAAATGGAGCGATAATTCCACCACCTACGAAGCTTATTTTAAACAATATTGGACCAGTAAGCTGGGCGGTATCGAAGGATACGAAAAAGCCCTGCAGGATGGCGTAATAGAGCCCGCCACGGCCCCTGCTGCCGCTCCTGCCTCCTTCAACAGCGCAAAGGTCAGCGAAGCGGCTTCCGCCATCAACGCATGGAAAAAAGGCGGCGCTTTCGAACTGTCGATCTACCAGAAAGTAGCCATCGGCATCGGCGTCCAGGCAAACAACCCCTGGCTGCTCGAACTGCCCGATCCTATCACCAAAGCGACCTGGGATAATTACGCTGTAGTATCTCCCAAGTTTGCCAAGGATACCTGGGGACTCGACCTCAGCGTTCAACGCCAGGCAGATGCCTATGAAGTGCATCCTGAAAAACAAGTCATTAAGGTAAAAGTTGGTAATAAAGAGCTGACCCTCCCGGTCGTCATCGTTCCCGGTACGCACAATGAAGTGATCGGTATCGCCGTCGGTTATGGCCGTCAGAGCTCCAAACCAGAAAATACCCCCGATTTTATCGGAAGATCCGTTGTAGGCGTTGGCAGAAATGCCTTCCCCTTACTGGGCTTCAACGGAACGACCGTTGAATGGAGCAACCCTGATATCAGCTTTGAAAAGACCAACGAGACCTACCAGGTCGCACAGACCCAGACCCATAACAGCTATGAAGGCCGCTCGGAAGTGGTAAAAGAAGTTACCCTGGCGGATTTTAAAAAGACCCCTAACGAGATCCTGGAAGAGCGCGAAAAGGAGCTGAAACCTTACGGAGGCGTCGAGAATTTTACGGAACAAGGTACACTCTACCCCACCTATGATAAGCCCGGCATCAAATGGGGCATGTCTATCGACATGAACTCCTGTTTTGGCTGCGGAGCCTGTGTAGTGGCCTGCCATGCGGAAAACAACGTGTCCGTCGTCGGCAAGAGCGAAGTCTTACGTTATCACGATATGCACTGGCTGCGCATCGACCGGTATTTCTCGGTGACTCCCGGCAGCAAGCTGGATGATCCGAACGAAGTGCAGGTAGTATTCCAGCCCATGCTCTGCCAGCATTGCGATAATGCTCCCTGTGAGAACGTTTGCCCGGTATCCGCCACCAACCACAGCAGCGAAGGCCTCAACCAGATGGCTTACAACCGTTGTATCGGCACCCGTTATTGCGCGAACAACTGTCCTTTCAAAGTACGCCGCTTCAACTGGGCTGATTATACAGGAGCAGACAGCTTCCCGGACAACCAGGACCAGACAACGGTCGGCAAGCTGGATCCCGCCGTATTCCAGATGAATGATGACCTGACCCGCATGGTGCTTAACCCGGATGTAACGGTTCGCTCCAGAGGGGTAATGGAAAAATGTTCTTTCTGCGTTCAGCGTTTGCAGGAAGGCAAGCTGAAAGCGAAAAAAGAAGATCGTCCCCTGAAAGATATGCAGGACGTAAGGACAGCCTGCCAGCAGGCATGCCCATCGGATGCGATCGTCTTCGGAAATGCCAATGATAAAGACAGCCTGATCACCCATACAAGAGTGGACAATTCCTTCCGCCTGTTCTATGCGCTGGAAGAATTGCACGTATTGCCGAATATCAACTACCTGGCCAAGGTACGTAACACGGAAGTGATCCGGGAATTTGAAGGAAAGGAAAAAGAAGGCGTAACAGAAGAAAAGCATTCTTAAGGGGTCTTTCTCAAGGAGGCTTAAAGAGCAGGACCAGGAACAATAATATTAGCGTGTAACGCGGATCAACGCGGGGAGACACGAAAAGAACATAAAGCGAGAAATTAACAGTTGGCGGCGAACGCCGGCAGCCAAAAGCTCAAAACACTATGGCATTATTAAAGTACGAATCACAGGTAAGACCTCCCTTGGTAGTCGGTGAAAAAAATTATCACCAGGTCACGGAAGATATTGTGCGCCCTATTGAGGCGGCGCCCTCCCGGTCATGGTGGGTTGGGTTTATTGTCTCCCTGTGCCTGCTTACCTTCGGAGTCATATCCGTAACACATGAGGTCATATATGGCGTTGGCCAGTGGAACCTCAACCGGACCGTAGGCTGGGGCTGGGATATCACCAACTTCGTATGGTGGGTCGGGATCGGTCACGCCGGAACCCTGATCTCTGCGATCCTTTTATTATTCCGCCAGGGCTGGAGAACAGGTGTTAACCGCGCCGCAGAAGCCATGACCATCTTTGCCGTTATGTGCGCCGGCCAGTTCCCGATCTGGCACATGGGACGTGTCTGGATGGCCTTCTTCGTAATGCCTTATCCTAATACGCGCGGACCTTTATGGCCTAACTTCAACTCGCCCCTTTTATGGGACGTATTTGCGATATCTACTTATTTCACCGTATCCCTGCTGTTCTGGTATTCGGGTCTGCTGCCCGATCTGGCATCGGTGAGGGATCGCGCCAAGCTGAAATGGAGAAAAGCCTTCTACGGCGTTGCCTCTTTCGGATGGTCCGGCTCTACCAAACACTGGCAGCGTCATGAGGCCCTGTCCCTGGTGCTGGCCGGGTTGAGCACTCCCCTGGTATTGTCCGTTCACACCATCGTATCTTTTGACTTTGCCACTTCCGTCATCCCGGGATGGCATACGACGATCTTCCCTCCTTACTTCGTTGCGGGAGCCATCTTCTCCGGGTTCGCCATGGTGCAGACCCTGCTGCTGGTGACCCGTAAAGTCCTGGGCCTGGAAGAATATATTACCATGGAGCACATCGAGGTGATGAATAAAGTAATCGTACTTACCGGTTCCATCGTAGGCGTAGCCTATCTGACCGAACTGTTCATCGCCTGGTATGGCCAGAATAAATTCGAGAACTGGGCTTTCATGCAGAATCGTGTGAATATCTTCAGCCCGCTGGGATGGAGCTATTACCTGATGATGGGCTGTAACGTATTATCCCCGCAGATCTTCTGGTTCAAAAAAATGAGAAGGAACCTCACCGTGACCTTCTTCATGTCCGTGATCGTGAATATCGGGATGTGGTTCGAACGTTTTGTGATCATCGTCACCTCTATCTACAGAGATTATCTTCCAAGCAGCTGGTCTACCTATTACAGGCCGACCATCTGGGAAGTTGGTTTTTATATGGGAACTTTCGGGCTGTTCTTTACCTGTTATTTCCTGTTCTCTAAATTCTTCCCGGTTATCGCTATCGCGGAAATCAAGCACATTCTTAAAAAATCCGGCGCCGTTTATAAAGAAAAGATGGGTGATGCCGAAAAAGAATCTGTGGAAGAGTTCGCACATGAGATGGCCCATGCTCATTGATCCTACCCCCCAGCCCCCTGAAGGGGGAGGGAGAAGGAGGCCGCTGATCGCCCGGGACATTGAACAGGCAGTTTGATATTAATAAGAGCTAAAAGCTAAATAGTATGGCAGTAAAAAAATTTGTTGTAGGTTACTTTGAAGACGAAGCAGTCTTATTCCCTGCCGTTAAAAAGGTCCGGTCTGCCGGGTATAAAATCCATGATGTGTATACGCCGATGCCTATTCACGGACTGGATAAGGCAATGGGGCTGCGGGAGACCAGCCTGCATACGGCC
>JAATFV010000191.1 GCA_015655015.1 Chitinophagales bacterium
GATGCAAAATAGCACGCCAAAAGTCACTGTCCTGATGCCTGCCTACAACGCGGGGAAATATATTGCCGAGGCGATCCGCTCGGTGCTGGGACAGTCTTTTGCCGATTTCGAGCTTTTGATCGTGGATGATGGCTCCTCCGATAATACCCGGGAGGTGATCCGCAGCTTTACCGATCCACGGATCCGTTTGCTGACGCAGGAGAACAGCGGGGTCTCCGTAGCGCTGAATGCAGGGTTAAAAGAGGCAAAGGGGATCTATATCGCCCGTTTTGACGCCGATGATATCTGTTTTTCCCAGCGTCTTACCCGGCAGGTGGTCTTTTTGGAAGGTCACCCTGCATACCTGATCGTTGGCTGCGACGCGGAATATATTTCGGAGAATGGGGAACACCTGTTCCATTTCCGTTGTACCGGTCATACACATCGGGAGATCCTGGACAACCTTTACAGGCACTGTCCCTTTATTCATTCCGGGGTCATGTACCGGAAAGAATCAATATTACGGCTGGGCGGTTATTCTTTATCGGCGCATAATTTCGAGGATTACCTTTTGTGGGTGCAGCTGCTGAAATGGGGAAAATTCTGTAACCTGCCGGAGCCGCTTATTAAAGTGAGGATCAATCCCGCCTCGGTCACTATCGACGAAAAATGGCGGGGCCGGCGTTTTCGCCAGCTTAAACGGGATATTATCCGGCGGGGCCATATCACAAAAGAAGAGGGAGATGAGCTGCTGGCTATTATAAAAAGCCAGGAGACCCATAAAATAAAACAGGGCGCTTATCATGCCCTTTGCGGGAAGAAGCTGCTGGCCGACAATTATCACCCTGAGAAAGCGCGCTGGCATGTGACAAAGGCGATACATGCCAATCCATTACGGCTGGATAATTATGCTATGCTGGCTGTAAGCTTCCTGCCGCCGGGATGGATCAAATGGCTGCACCGGCTGAACAGGGCAGGAATTTCAAAATAAAGAGGATGCCTTAAAATGAAGGCGGCGCCTCAAAATGAAGGCGATACTTCAAAATGAAAGACGGCTTCTCAAACAAAAAAGAATGATACACACGTTCAGGAAAATAAGGGCGATACTGACACCGGGCGAACGAAAGAAGCTACGGGTGCTGATCCTGTCGGATATTGTCATCAGTATCGCCGACATCCTTTTCCTGACCTTATTATTGATCCTTATCCAGTTTTATACGGGGGCTGTTCCGTCGGGTAAAGTTTTTTCTTTTCTTTTTTCGGGCTGGGCCGGCGACCATCATTCACTCTGGCCGATGGTCGCTTTCTTTCTTCTTTTCAGCGTGAAGAACCTGGCCGGCTTCCTGGTGTACCGGGCGCAGAGCCGTTACCTGATGCAGGTGGCTACCCGGATCTCCCGGAACAAGCTGCTTCAATACCTGGAGGGGGCGTGGTCGGGATATGTCGATACGGATTCCTCCCTGCAGATCCGTGAGATCAGCTATCAGCCCATGGAGTTCTGCCAGCATGTCCTGGGCAGCATGCAGCAGATCATTACCCAGACGATCCTTATCCTGCTGGCGGTGGCGGCCATCGTGACTTACAATGCCAGATTATTCGTGCTGCTGCTGGTGATCCTGCTGCCACCGACCTTCCTCGTG
The DNA here is from genome assembly GCA_015655015.1 of Chitinophagales bacterium. Classification (GTDB taxonomy): domain Bacteria; phylum Bacteroidota; class Bacteroidia; order Chitinophagales; family Chitinophagaceae; genus Puia. The sequence goes on from JAATFV010000191.1 coordinate 1,620, forward strand.
TTTTATCTTATCAGATCGAGGGTGCGTTCCGTGGGAGTGAATATCAGGAGCAGCAGCGAGAAATCTTTACAATATCTGCGGGAAGCCCTGGCCGGGTATGTGGAAAGCAATATTTACGAAAAGAACAAGGTTTTCCTGGACCGGTATGCTATTCGCCAGGAAGAGTATAACCGGCATTTATCCGATCATATCGTGCTGCAGGGTATCCCTTCCAGGATGATCGAGATCTTCGCATTGCTGGGCATCGTTGTCCTGCTGACGCTCAGCCATTGGTCAGGCAACACCGATAATTCGGCCATCCTTACCATCGGGGTCTTTATGGCGGCAGCTTATAAGATCATACCGGGGATCGTGAAGATCCTCAATCTGAGCGGGCAGATCAATACTTATGCCTATGCGACCCGGAACCTGCAGCCGGTCCCTGGCGGAGATGTTGGGGCACCCGGCGGGAAAGTAACGTCGGCTGGAGATGTCAGGCATGCGGGCGGAGAAGCTCCATCCGGGATGATCCCTGCCCGGCAGGAAACGGAAGACGCCATTAAAAAGATCTTTTCCATATCCTTCGACCAGGTAAAGTTCTCCTATGGCGACCGTATGATACTGAACAACCAGGACCTGCGGATAAATGCCGGGGATTTTATCGGGATAACGGGACCCTCGGGGAAGGGAAAAACGACGATCCTGCATTTGCTGCTGGGTTTTCTGGCGCCGGATAAAGGGCAGATCGTAATCAATGACCAGGTCACGGATACCGGAGAGCGGAGGAAGTACTGGCGGTCCATCTCTTATGTAAAACAACAGCCCTTTCTGATCCATGACACGATCCTGCAGAATATAACGTTGAACGGGCGGTCCTGTAATGAAGAAAGGTTCCGGGAGGCGCTGGAGGTCTCAGGACTTACGGGAGTGATCGGGAGCTATCCTGAGAAACGCGATAAGGTGATCGCTGAAAACGGGAAGAATATAAGCGGAGGGCAGCGGCAGCGGATTGCATTTGCCAGGGCCTTGTATAAAGATGCAGACCTGCTCATCCTGGATGAGCCTTTCAGCGAGCTGGATGAAGTGTCGGAACGCGGAATACTGGAATACTGCCGGGAGCTGACAAAAAAGGGGAAAGCGGTGGTGCTGATCACTCATAACAAAATGAATTTATCACTTTGTAATAAAATTATTTCACTGGATGAATAACAAGGACGCCCGGATGAATAACAAGCCCCGGACCCTGGTCATTCTGACGCCAGGGTTTCCTTCGGATGAAGCCGATACGGCCTGCCTGCCTCCGCAGCAGGTCTTTGTAAGGGCGTTGAACAGGAGTTATCCCGGGCTGCGGGTGATCCTGCTGTCTTTCGAATATCCGCGTCGTAAAGATTCCTATGATTGGTTTGGCAATCGCGTCATTGCCTTCCATGGCTGGCGGAAGAGTAAGGTGAATAAGCTTTTTACGCTGATAGCCGTCTGGCGAATGCTGGGAAGGCTGCAGCGGGAGAACGAGGTGGCAGGCCTGCTCAGCTTCTGGTGCGGCCCCTGTGCGCTTGCGGGCAAATACTTTGCCTCCTGGAAGCGCCTGCCGCATTTTACCTGGATATTAGGACAGGATGCCCGTGCGGGCAATCAATTCATGCGACTGATAAGGCCGGCTGCGGGTCAACTGGTCGCTATGTCGGCTTTCCTGGCGGAAGAGTTCAACCGTAACTATAAGATCAGGCCTCTTCATATCGTTCCGAATGGGATCGATACC
>JAATFV010000210.1 GCA_015655015.1 Chitinophagales bacterium
GGCGGCTGCCGGCAATGTGCTGGCCACCGGTACGAGTTATACCGTGAGCGCACCTGCGGCCACGACTATCCTGTGGGTAGAGGCGCTTGCCCCCGGGGGGTGTATGAGTCTTTCCCGGACAAGGGCCATTGCGGAAGTGTTTGCCCCGCTGACGGCAGCTCCTGTTGTAACGTTGGATTCTGCCGGGACGGACTGGCTCCGTTTTGCCTGGACGGCTACTCCAGGCGCGACCGGCTACCAGGTCAGCAGGGACGGCATCAATTTCACGGACCCCAGCTCGGGACCGGCGGGGCTGACCCATACGATCACGGGGCTCAATCCGCAGGATACGGCGGGTCTTATCGTGCGGGCCACAGGCGCTACCGATTGCCAGGATATCCTTTCCAATCGTGCGGCCGGCCGGACTTTGAGCAGCCAGGTCTTTATACCCAATATGTTCTCGCCCAACGGGGATGGCCGCAATGACCTGTTCCTGGTGTACAGCAATGTGATCCGGGACATGCACCTGATGATCTTCAATCAGTGGGGAAATAAGCTATTCGAATCGAACAGCCCGCAGGCCGGATGGAATGGCACGTACAATGGGAAAGACGCCCCGGTCGGCGTGTATGTGTATACCGTGCGGATAACGCTGACCGATGGAACGGTGATCAATAAAAAGGGAACGATCAACCTGCTCAGATAAGGGCCGGCCCTGGAGAGAACCAAAAATGTTCATGCTTAAAAACTGTAAAATGAGAAAATTTATTTTATTCGCCGGAACACTCCTGACCATCCTGGCAGGGATGAAGGCGACAGCACAGACCGATCCCCATTTCTCGCAATATTATGCATATCCGATGTGGTTAAACCCCGGGTTGACGGGTGCTATTGATGAAGACTACCGGGTTACAGCTATTTACCGCAACCAGTACGGCAACATCAGTACCCCGTTTTCCACTCCCGGCGTTTCGGCGGATGTCAAGACAAATAAGAATGCCGCTTTTGGGCTGAATGTCATGAACCAGTCTGCCGGCACAGGCGGTTACAATTACCTGAATGCCTATGCCTCTTTTGCCTATACCGGTGTCCGCTTCGGCGCCGACGGCAACCAACGCATCAGCATGGGGCTTTCCATGGGGCTGATCAACCGCCGCTTTGATCCCTCTAAGTTTCAGACAGGCGACCAATGGACGGGCGGGGGAGGATACAATCCTGGCGGCGGCAGCTCCGACGTGCTGGCCCGTACCTCCGCGATGGCATTCGATGCGGGTGTGGGGATCATGTATTACGATGCTACCCCTGACAAAAAAGCCAACGTTTTCCTGGGCGTCTCGGCCTTCCACCTTAACCAGCCTTCCGATCCTTTTATCACGGGCGGCACCAGCGATAAAATGCCTGTTCGTTATACGGGGCATGGCGGCGTTCGTATCGCTATCTCGGATGAAGCCAGCATTACCCCCAACGTATTATACATGCGCCAGGGCAACGTAGATGAAAAGATGATCGGCGCCTATGTGCAGTACCGGGTCAATGAGACCCTGGATTTTCTGATCGGCGCGAACTACCGGTACAAAGATGCGTATGTCCCCTATGTAGGGTTCTATTATAACAGCTTCCTGCTGGGAGCCAGCTATGATGTGAATGCCTCTGACCTGGGCAAGATGACCGGCAATGCCAACAGCTTTGAAATATCGCTGTCCTTCATGGGCCGGAAGAGCCATAAAGGGGAGGCGGTACCCTTTGTCTGTCCCAGGCTGTAATAGTTTGATAGTTTGCCGCCGGCAAGGGCGCCGGGGCAATGGGGCGGTAAACGGCCGGTGAATCCTTTTGAAAATCTTATAGAGTAGAATTTTGATAAAAAAACAGTCCTTCCATGAATAGTTCATATCATAACACTTTTCACTATACGAGGTCTTTGCTGCTGGCGGCTCTGTTAGGAGCGGCGATGCCGGCCGCACGGGCGCAATATGCAAAAGACTACAGAAGAACGGCCGACCAGTTCTATGCCAAAGGGGATTACTATTCGGCGGCGCAGTATTATGAAAAATATTTCGGGGCTTCCGCATCCGGGGGCGTCCATTTCCAGGCCTATGAAGTGAAGAGGCAAGGGTCTTCCGGGGGCGGCGGCAAAGGGGATGAGAGCAAAAACGGCGGCAAGTCAGGTGAGGGGAAGGGCGGCCAGCGGCAGGAGCTGGAATACCGGCTGGCGGAAAGTTACCGTCAATTGCACGACTATACACATGCCATGCCCTGGTACAAGGCGGTAACGGAACAGGCTCCCGACGCCTGGCCGCTGGCGCATTACTGGTATGCCATCTGCCTGCGTATCGACGGAAAATACGGCTGGGCGCAAAAAGAGCTGGAGCTATTTCTGAAAATCTATAAAACGAGCGATAGCTACCGTGCACAGGCTTCCCGCGAACTGGAGAATAATGCCTTTATTCAGCAGGAGCTGAGTTCTCCGAAAGAGGATGTCCCCGTTGCGAGGATGGATGCCGGCATCAATAAGGAAGGAGCCAGTTATGCGGCCGGCTGGATGAATCCTGTGACGATGGTGTTTACGTCGACCCGTTCTGAAGGAGCTTCGCCTTCCGAAGGAACTTCCCGTTCTGAAACATCTTCCCGTTCTGGAGAGGCTGGCGCCTCCGGAACGGCTGCTGCTTCCGGCGAAAAGGACACCAGGGCCCATCCGGTATATGCGAATGCGCTTTATTCCACCACGCTGCAGGCTGTTCCATCCGGCCAGGCAACGGCAGCCGGCCAGAGCGTCCAGTCCACGCAGGGCGTCCCATCCGCCGAAGTTACCCGGTGGAGCAAGGCTGATAAGCTGACCATTCCGGTTATTCCAGACCGTCAGCAGGGCGTAGCAAGCTTTACGCCGGACGGGCGGCAGCTGTTCTTCACCGTTTGGTCCGAAGACAAGGAGGGGCGCCGCCATGCGGCTATTTACACCAGCACGAAGAAGGACAATGACTGGTCGGTTCCCGTTGTGCTGGGCAGCAATATCAATGTGGAAGGGGCCGACACCCGCCAACCCCAGGTTACGCCCGATGGCGGGTATCTGCTGTTCTCCAGCGACCGTCCCGGCGGGAAAGGCGGTTTCGATATCTGGTATGCGCCTTTGAAAGGCGGTCAGCCCGGCAAAGCAGTCAATGCAGGTCCTGTCATTAACGGAAAAGGAGACGAGCAGGCGCCTTTTTATCATACAGCCAGCCAGACGCTGGTATTCGCCAGCAATGGCCGGATAGGAATGGGAGGATTCGACCTTTATTCCGTCAGGGGGAATTTCACGGGCTCCTGGGATGAACCAAAGAATATGGGGTTCCCCATCAACTCCGTAAAGGACGATCTGTACTTCGTTGCGAAGGGGGACCGCCTGCTGGAAGACGCCTTGCTGAGCAGTGACCGAAGCTCTGCCTGCTGCCTTGAACTGTTTACGGTCCATAAGAAATATACGGAATACTTTATCGGTACGGTCTTCGACAGCGCTACCCATGCTCCTCTGGCCGGCGTTGAGATAACGGGTAAAGACGGTTCGGGACGCCCGTTTCCTGCACAGACCACCGGTCCTGATGGCAAATACCAGGTCGCCGCGCCTGCCGGTTCTTCGCTGCAGCTCAACGCCGTCCGGGAAAAATACCGGCCGGCCAGCTGGACAGCCCGTCCAGGGACAGGAGACAGCGTATACAATCCGGAAGTATACCTGGCATCCATACCTGAAAAGAAACCGGACCTCTTCGAAGGAAAGAAAATGCTGGTGACCCATAATATCAATTTTCAATTCAGGAAAAAGGCGCTTACCCCGGATTCTTATCCGTATATGGACGAGCTGGCAGCTTATCTGAAAGCCAATCCCGCCGTGAAGCTGGAAATAGCGGCCCATACGGATGGCATCGGAACGACGGCGTATAACCTGCAGCTGTCACAGCAGCGGGCCCGTGCGTGTGTCGATTACCTGGTGAAGGCCGGCATTGAACGGCAGCGGCTGATAGCCCGGGGATTCGGGGAATGCTGCCCGCTGGAAAAAGAAACGACGCCGGATGGAAAGGACAATCCTGCCGCCCGGGAGAACAACCGTCGGGTGGAGATGACCTTGAAATAAGCATATGTGGTTGAATTGTGATAAATATGGCAGGTTGAAGAAGGTAATGAGTACACAGTCATGGCTGCTGGTCTTACTATTGACCGGTGAGCAGCCCCCGGCGCTTGGCCAGGATCTTTCCCACCGGGGAAAATCGTTCTGGCTGATCGCTCCGCTGGCCATCAATTCCCTTTCGCCGGTGGTGTATATGAGCGCCGGCCCCAACCGGGCTACCGTCACGTTCACGGGGCATACGGAAGCGGGCAGCTGGCAGAAGGTATATCAGATCCCTGCCAATACGACGATCGTATCGGATATTCTGCCGGCAAATATGGGCCTGGTCAATCTCAGCAGCATGGAAAGAGTATATGACCGGTCGGTGCATATCGAAAGCGACACGCCCATCGTAGCCTATGCTCATTTTTATGAAAATGTGTATTCGGGAGCTACCCTGCTGATCCCGGAAGAGACCTGGGGATATTCCTATGTGGCGGCCAGCAGTCCGGGGGATCATGGTTCCTATGTGTGCGTTACGGCCGCCTGTGATAATACGGTGGTGGAGATAGTGCCTTCGGCCCGCACCAGCCTGGGCTCGCCGGCCGGTGTTCCTATCGCCGTCACGCTGAACAAAGGGCAGACTTATCAGCTGCTGGCCGGCATGTATGCCGGTGAGCTGACAGGCACCAGTGTCCGTTCTGTGGCGAATGCCGCCGGCACCTGTTACCCGGTGGCGGTTTTTTCCGGCAGCACGGGAACGCCGATCTGCGGAAGCAGCTCGGATTTCATCATCCAGCAGCTCTTTCCTTACCAGACCTGGGGCAAGCGATATGTTACCGCACCGTGGGTCAACCCGAAATCCGCCAACAGCAGCGCCGTCAAGACATCCATCTACCGGGTGGCGGTAAAAGACCCGTCCACCGTTGTAAAATGGAATGGTGCTCCGCTTACCGGGCTGGTGAACGGCCTGTATTACGAATTTCACAGCGACGTGGCAGCCTATATAGAAGCCGATCAGCCTGTCATGGTAGTTCAGTTCATGACATCCCAGGATGTACAGGGCGGCGACGGCTGTAATTTCGCGGGGGGTGGCCTCGGCGATCCGGAGATGATGATCCTGAGTCCGTTGGAACAGGCTTTCAACCGGGCGGACTTTTACCTCAGCTACCAGTCGGATATCCTGTACAATTATGTATCTGTGATCGTCCCGACGGCGGGTTTGAGCTCCCTGCGGATCGATGGAGGCAGCACGTATGATTATAGCTATCCTCATCCTAATCTATCGGGTTATTCCGTCGTCATTAAAAGGTGGATCGCCGCCGGGAAATCCTGCATTGTCCAATGTGATTCCGCTTTTTTGGGGTCGACCTATGGCGTGGCGGATTATGAGAGTTACGCCTACAATATTACTCCTTTGAAAAATCTCACCTCTTCTGTAGTGGTGGGCAATGAGCCGGATTCCGGGAGGCTTTCCGTACGGACCTGCACGGGACTTGCGTTCAAGTGGGTGCTGCAGACCACGTATACGCCCAGCCGCATAGAATGGGATCTCAGCAAGCTGCCCCAGCTGGTTCATGACGGCTCTCCGGTGACAGCGAACCCGGTTATCGACCATCCCAGTCCGGATAGTACGATCGTGGATAAGGGAACGGTCTATGGTGTTTATTCTTTTCCCTCTTATTATACATTCACTGCCGGGGGGATATTCACTGTGCCGGTCAGCGTAACCACTGCGGCTATAGACAATTGTTCCAACCGGCAGACTTTTACAGGGCAGCTGACGGTATTTTCTTCACCGGCAGCCGCCTTCGATGCTCCTGCCGCGGTGTTCATACCGGATGGGAAAGTCTCCTTCACCAACCGGAGCGAAGATCTCTCCGGTGTTGGATCAACGGATCCGGGCGGCGGCGCTTCCGATTTAGCCCTTCTGGCATTTCGGTGGGACTTTGGCGACGGGACCGGCTCGGCGGCGACGGATCCGGAGCACAGCTATGCGGATACGGGGGACTACCGGGTAACGCTTACCGCC
>JAATFV010000131.1 GCA_015655015.1 Chitinophagales bacterium
AGCTCCGCCAGCAGCTGGCCCCCCATTTCTTATTCAACAGCCTTAACTCCATCAGCGCCCTGGTAGGCAGCCAGCCGGAGCAGGCACGAAAAATGATCCAGCAGCTCTCGGATTTTCTCCGGGGCAACCTGAAAAAAGAAGAACAGCAATGGGTCCTCTTCTCCGAAGAGATACAATACCTCGAACTCTACCTGGACATCGAAAAAGTAAGATTCGGCCACCGGCTCACCACCGTCATCGATCATGACCTGGATAGCCTCGACATGCGACTGCCTCCGATGCTGCTGCAGCCCATCGTGGAAAATGCCATCAAATTCGGACTTTATGATACGACAGAGGCCGTCACCATTACCATATCGGCGAGGACCGAAGGAAGATTCATCCGGATCTCCGTGCAGAACCCCTTCGACCCCGAAACCTCCCGCCCCTCGAAAGGAGCCGGTTTCGGGCTGAGCTCGATACAAAGAAGACTTTATTTATTATTTGCAAGGACCGATCTGCTGGAGACCCGCATCGAAGACAACCTGTTCACCACCACCGTAAAGATCCCCCAGCAGCAGCTGCCCCCCGCTGCTAATACAGAAGAGGTAATAACAGCAAGGCTATAATGACAATCGCTAACAACACCATATAACATTCTCTTATGATCAAAGCTATTATAATAGACGATGAACCCCTGGCCAGGCTGATCGTACAGGAATACCTCCAGGCCTACCCGGAGATTACGGTCGTACAGGAATGCTTCGATGGTTTCGAAGGGATAAAAGCCATCCAGCAACACCATCCTGACCTTATCTTCCTGGACATCCAGATGCCTAAGATCAATGGCTTTGAGATGCTGGAGCTGATAGAAGAGCCCCCCGCCGTCATCTTCACCACAGCTTTTGACGAATACGCCATCCGCGCTTTCGAAGCCCATGCCGTGGACTACCTGCTGAAGCCTTTCAACAAACAGCGTTTCGAAAAAGCCATCCGCAAATGGCTGGACCAGCATGCCGGTCCGCCGCAGCAAACCCACGCAGGACCCGGGACCGCCAACAGCTCCCCGGCACCCAATCATTCCCGTGAGAATACCCGCGCCTTACTGGAAACGGCATCCCATTCGCCTTCCCAGCAGCACCGGATAGTCGTCAAGACCGGCGGCAAAATAAAGATCATCCCCGTAGAAGATATCCATTACCTGGAAGCCTCCGACGACTACGTCAAGATCCATACCCACAACGGAGCTTTCCTGAAAAATAAAACGATGAGCTATTTTGAGCAGGTGCTCGACAACACCCAGTTTGTCCGCACCCATCGCTCCTATATACTCAACGTGCAGCAGGTCACCCGGATCGACCCCTATGAAAAGGACAGCCATCTCTGCATCCTCCAATCCGGAGCGCAGGTACCCGTTAGCAAAGCAGGTTATGTTAAATTAAGAGCAGTATTGGGATTATAGGAAACGCAAAGAGACAGCCCGCTTGCCGGCACACCGGTCGGGACCACCGGTCTTTAACCATGTACCTCGGTGGGCTGTTCAGTCAGCAGGACCTGCAGGATTCTTTGCTCATTGAGCTGCAGCGCAGTCGGCCCGGCCATAGTCGTGTGCCATCCGCCGATTCTCTCTTCAGGCTCTCCGAGATGGCTGGCCTGCGCCGCCTTGCTAAAAACAGCCAGCTCTTCTTCTTTTTTCTGAAAGAAATCCGCAAACTGCTCCGGATACGACCTGTACTTCTCCAGGAGAAATTCCGCCACCGCCCGGGTAGCAGTATCCATCTTCCTCCGGAAGTCTTCATATCCCCACAACAGAGGACCGCACTCATGCTTCCATAAAGTCAATTGCAAAAGCTGAGGACAGAACAAACGACGTTGCCGGTAATGGTGCACCAGCAATTTTTTCTTTTCAGTATCGAAATACCGGTGGTACTCTGCCCGCAGATATTTTATTTTATCCCTTCCCGTAAAAGGAACCATATAAGCCTGCGCACTATCCCTGAACCAGGCGGGAATATAAACGTCTTTATAATAACCGGCCAGCGCCCGGAAATACTCAACCGACTTCCTGTGCCGCTCATCGCCCCCCACCAGTTCCTCCACATATCTGCGGTTACTCTCCTCCATATCTTTTTTGTACAGGATAAGCTGATCTGCCGACAGGATCCTGGTAAAATTATCCAGCGCATAATCCTGCTCCTCCCAATGGGAAAAGTGATGCCCTTCGGAATAGTCTTCTACATAGATATCCCGCTCCTTTTCAAAACGGTATACCTGTTCCGCCTGTTCAAAAGATAAGTCGAGGCTGTAATAACGGTCCTTGACAATGTTAACCTCCCATTGATAAACTTCAGGGTTCATATGTCGAAAATAAGATGAAAATTCGTACCTCCGCTCTCCACATCAAACCAGCGTCTACGCCTCCTGCCCCATCCACACGGCCCCGCCGATACTATCGCGGCTGGCGCCCGTCACGGATGACAGCACATTATTCTCTTCCCGCCAGCGCAGGACCCCGATAAGGGCCATCACCAGCGCTTCCTTATAATCGATCAACGCCTTGTCCGAATCAGTAACAGGCGTAGCTACTTCCACCCCCAGCGGGGCCAACAGCTCAGCCAGACGTCCGATCAGGAAATGATTATGAGCGCCCCCGCCTGTCACCAGCATTTTACGACCGGCCGGAGCTTCCGGATCAACCGGCGCCAATCCCTGCACGGCAATTTTGATCTGCTGGCAAATATGCTCCACATAAGTCCGCAAGGCATCCGCCGTTCCCAGTCCCGCCGCTGCGATCATCGGGTATACCGTATCCGTTCCAAAGTCATTCGCCAGCGACTTGGGATAAGCCTCTCCGTAATACGACAGCTCATTCAGCCGGCCCAGGAGACCTTCGTCGACCCGGCCCGTAGCCGCCAGGGCGCCCCCCTCATCATATTCCTTACCCACCTGTGCCATCAGCTGATTCAACACCCGGTTGGCCGGGCATACATCATAAGCGACAAATGCACCCGCCCCCGAAGCCCCTGCCCGGGCGCCTCCCGGCACACCGGCCCGGATACCCCCACCACCATGACTGGAAATATTAGCGATCCCCCCCAGGTTCAAAAACAGTTCATATCCATGCAGCAATAATTTCTCCCCGATGGGAACGATCGGCGCCCCTTGCCCTCCCAGAGCCAGGTCCATGGCCCGCAGATCGCTTACCACATTGATCTTCGTCGCAGCCGCCAGCGCGGCTCCGTCTCCCAGCTGCGCCGTCATCTTCCGGGCAGGAACATGAAAGCTGGTATGCCCGTGACTGGCGATCAGCTGTACCTGGTATTGCAGATGAAAGGATTCAATGAACTCATTCACCCGCGCTCCCAGGTAATGACCATAATCCGTATGCAGCAGCTGATAATCCAGGGCAGAAAGACCGGTAGCCGCCGACAGCCTTTGCTTCCATTCCTCCGTGTAAGGATAACAGGCGGTATGCAAAAAAGTAAACTCCCATTTCCGGGGACTATCCTTCGAAGTGGCAGCCTTCTCCTGCAGATGAACATAAGCTATATCCAGCCCATCCAGCGAACTGCCGCTCATAAGACCAATGACTTTGTAGACCATATGGACGCAAAAATAAGTTAGTTAGAGGAATCTGCCCTAATCCTCCCGGCTGCCATCCTCAGCCATCCGCACTATCTTCGGATGAACATCTATCACCCTTATTTATTAAAGGAATACCACAACCGCTGGTTCCTTATCACCAAAGCGCAAAATGGCAAATCGCTTACCACCCTGGCCCTAACCGGATCCTGGAATTTCAGGAACTGCCCGGAGCACCCTTTGTCCCCCAAACAGGAATAGGCTTCGACCGATACCAAACCGCTCCATTCCAGCCAGTCTGTTCTCAAAGAAGACGAAGCCGGTCTCCTCCTGCGTATCGATGTCGTCCTGAACTTCGAGCTGGAAAGAGAGATCCTGGGTTTCGGGGAATGTATGAAAGTGATCGCACCCCGGCAGTTAGCCTCCCGAATTAAAAGAAGATTGGAAATAGCCCGCCGGTCATATGAATGAAAATCTCCCATTTTTAATGTAGGTTTGTCAACACAATACTTTTCTTCCCAAACACTCTTTCGATATGGTCGTCAATTTAAGCGAAGAATATTCCCTCTTATGCAACTGGATCGCCGAGATCCGGGACGAAGAGACGCAGAAAGACCGGATGCGTTTCCGGCGCAACCTGGAGCGTATCGGGGAAGTAGCAGCTTACGAGATCAGCAAGACCCTGGTCTTCGAAGAAAAAGAAGTGCAGACCCCGCTGGGCATCGCCATATCCAAACAGCTGAAAGACCAGCCTGTCATCGGCACCATCCTGCGGGCAGGCCTCCCCCTCCACCAGGGGATCCTGAACTATTTTGACAAAGCCGACAACGCCTTTATTTCGGCCTACCGCAAACACCAGCCGGACGGCAGTTTCGAGATCAGCCTGGATTATGTCTCCTGCCCGGAGCTGGAAGGCCGCGTAGTGATCATCTCCGACCCCATGCTGGCCACAGGGGCCTCCCTGGTAAAGACCATCCAATTCCTCCGCGAGGAAGGCCATCCCTCCGAGATCCATGTGGTAGTCGCCATCGCCTGCACCGTAGGCATAGAATACGTTCTTCGCAGCGAACCCCGCTGTAAGATCTGGTGCGGGGCCATCGATGATGAGCTCACCGCCAAAGGTTATATCGTACCGGGACTGGGCGATGCCGGCGACCTTGCTTTCGGCACCAAAGTGCAAATGTGACCGTCCTTATGCACATCTGCCGCCAGCTCCACGGCCTGTTAAATAAAGGGAATTTTTGGCAGCCGGATGCTTTATTTTGCCATTTTTTTACTACTTTTCGGGTTCTACCCCATTTAAAACCAACCGTTGAATCGTATTACCCGTCTAATAGAATGTGCCGGAGAGTAAGAACACACGTTTTTATTGATAACGAGAGACCTTAACTGATTATGAAGATCCAGACAATACTGTATACAGCCTTTCCAAAGAGGACTATCCGCCGGGCATACCTCCCGCTTGTGTTTCTTTTTACAGGCTTCTTCTATGGCGGAACGGCAGCAAAAGCACAGGATCCTGGATTCTCCCAATTTTTCGCCTCTCCCCTCTCCCTGAATCCAGCCCTCACCGGTAAATTCAACGGCGTGGTCCGGGTAGCCGGCAACTACCGCAATCAATGGCCTGACATCAATAATGCCTTCATCACGTCCACGATCTCCGTCGACGCCCCTATCCTCCGGAACAAGCTTCCCGAGAACGACACCTGGGGCATGGGTTTCATGGCCATGACCGACAAGACATCCAGCGGCATCCTGACGCAGAACTATTTTTCTTTCACCACCGCCTACCATAAGAGCCTGGATGAAGATGGCCTGCACCAGCTCGGAGTAGGCTTCCAGGGCACCTACGCCAATAAATCCCTGGATGGCACCCGCCTCAACTTCGAAGACGGCCTGCAGCTGGACGGCACCTGGCTGCGCTCTCCCACAGAAGCCATCAACAGCCAGTATGTCAATGTGAATTATTTCGATATGGGCCTGGGCCTGCTGTACAATGGCTCCAACGGAACCAACAACTATTACTTCGGAGCGTCAGCCTACCATCTCAACCATCCGAAAGAATCCTTCCTGGGAGTGGACACCATCAATGTACCTACCCGGCTCACCTTACACGGCGGAGGTTTTTTCCCCATAACCGGCTCCCCCAGCACCATCTATGTCAGCGGCTTGTTCAATTCCCAGTTTGGCTCTCATGAAGTCGTACTGGGAGGCGCCTGGGCCGTCAATGCCAACAATGACCTGGACAACCCCGTCAATTTTTACGCAGGCCTCTGGGGAAGGTTCACCTATACCACCGATGCCCTGATCCCCTATGTCGGGCTGGACTTCGGCAACTTCAGCCTGGGCGTCACCTATGACGTGAATGTCTCCTCGCTGCAGCCAGCCTCTCAAAGCCGCGGCGGCGTCGAGATCTCCCTCATCTATATTAAAAAAGCTTCCGACGGTCGCCGGGGTATCCCCTGCCCGAGGTTCTAGGGCGGGATGCCAGCTGCTTTTCATTTTTCAACATCCTTGCGACGCTCCTTTCAGCGGTAGGGGTCTATTCGGCATTTATTTCTTCACAACGACTGCTGAAGCGGCCAGGACAATTTCCCACGACCGCCTGCGGCGGTCTCAAACCATCCATGTCTGCTCCGCTCACCGGCGCTTCGCACCGGCTTGCTTCGCGACTTCGCTCCGCTCAGTCCGCCCGCTCACATATTTATTTCCTTTAATAAAAAACCGATACGGCAGCTCCGCATCAGGCCCCGCATAGTCCACCCCGATACGGGGAGAAATACCAATCTCTGTCTTACGGGGACGATACCCGTCATCCCCAATAAAGATCTCCTCCCCATGCAGGGAAGCTCCCGTGTGCAGCGTAAGCAATCCCAATGCCCTGGACAAATTACCCGGCCCGCGCGTCAGCGTGAAATCCGGTTTCTCCTTCCCTGTCCGCCGTAACATCAACGGTATCCCCTCCAGCGGCTCCAGCGCCCGGATAAGGACCGCGTGCGGAATATCTTTTTTATTGGTAACGACATTGAACAAATGATGAATCCCATAGACCAGGTAAACATAAGCCGTACCCGCTTCCCGGTAGATGATCTCCGTCCGGTTGGTCCGCCTACCCGACCAGGCATGAGAAGCCCGGTCCACCACACCGTTATAAGCCTCCGTCTCCACGATCCTGCCGGAACTCAGCTGCCCTTCAAATTCCGTCACCAGGATCTTGCCCAACAATTCCCGGGCGATCCGCACCACATCTGACCGGTCATAAAAAGAATTATCCAGTTTTTTAATCTCCTCCACCAAATAAATATTTTAAGTTTGAGGGTGGTAGCCACGTTTGCAAAATAAACAAAAAGGAAAACACCTTGCTAAAAGAGATTATCATAGCCTTTCAGTCCTATTATAAGGCTCATCAGTTCATCAGTAAGCATAGGTTGTGGAAATGGATCCTTATTCCCGGCATCCTGTATACCCTGCTCTTTTGCGTGGGCATGTATTTTTTCTGGGAATCCTCCAATACCGCCGTCTCCTGGCTCAGCCGGGTGATCGGTATCGATAAATGGCTGCACCACCAGCAAAGCTCCTTCCTGAGCTTCATCTTCCTCATGGGAGGCATCATGGTGAGACTGGTCCTCGTCTTCTTCTATTTTTCCCTGTTCAAATATTTATTCCTTATCATCGGCTCCCCGGTCTTCGCCTACCTGAGTGAACAGACGGAAGCCCTCATCAATGGAAAAGAATACAATACCTTCCAGTTCCGACAGCTATGGCGGGACATGCAGCGGGGCATACGCCTCGCCCTGCGTAACAGTCTCTGGCAAACGGTATACACCGTCTCGATCCTCATCCTTTCCTTTTTCCCCCTGGTAGGCTGGATCACCCCCGTCATCTCTACCTTCGTAGAATGTTATTATTATGGGTTTTCCATGCTGGACTATAGCTGCGAGCGGCACAAGCTGTCGCCTGCCGCCAGCATCGCCTTCATCAGTCAGCACAAAGGCCTGGCAGTCGGTAACGGGATGGTCTTTTACGGCATGCACTTCATACCTATCCTCGGATGGGTACTCGCCCCTTCCTATGCCGTCATCGCCGCCACCATCAGCCTCTATCACCAGAATCTTGAATAAGGACCACCCCTGCAGGCATCGAAGATCACCGACGCTATCCCCCCACACAGGGACCGGCATCAACACCAAAAAAATTCCCAAAAATATTACTGAAAATATTACCGAAAACCGAATAATTTAAATCATGTCTTCCAAAGCAATAGTCTACCTGATCCCCTGCTTCCTCGACGAAAGCTCCCTGCGCCCCCTGCCCGCCTACCTGCTGGACGCGGTGAAAGAATGCAGCGTATTTTTTGT
The DNA here is from genome assembly GCA_015655015.1 of Chitinophagales bacterium. Lineage (GTDB taxonomy): Bacteria > Bacteroidota > Bacteroidia > Chitinophagales > Chitinophagaceae > Puia. Next base: position 7,920 of record JAATFV010000131.1, read on the forward strand.
AGAGAATGAACGCAGCGCCCGCCGTTACCTCAAATCCCTTTGGAAAGAAATGGTCATCGATGACTATGAATGGTTCACCATTCACAAGGCCGAGGAAGAAGTAAGATCCTCTTTCCGGCAAAAAATAAAAGAAGGAAAGACCATCGGCCTCATCAGCGAAGCCGGCTGTCCCGGGATCGCAGATCCCGGTCAGCTGCTGACCGAAGCCGCCCACCAGGCCGGCGCCGCCGTCCGCCCGCTCGTCGGCCCCAGCTCCATCCTCCTGGCCCTGATGGCCAGCGGAATGAACGGCCAGCAATTCCGTTTCTGCGGTTACCTGCCCGTGGATGCCCCCGCCCGGGCAAAAGCCCTGAAAGACCTGGAGCTGGACTCCCAGCAAAAGAACTGTACCCAGCTATTCATTGAAACCCCCTATCGGAACAACCCTCTCCTGGAAACCATCCTCCAAACCTGCCGTCCTGCTACCCAACTTTGTATCGCCGCCAATCTCACCGCTCCCAATGAATTCATCCGGACAAAAACGATCGCGGAATGGAAGGAAGACCCCAATTTTCCCAACTTACATAAACAGCCTGCGATCTTCTGCCTGCTGGCTAAATAACCACCGGCTGACGCGAACTCGCCCCCCTGTCATACATAAGTGAACAGAAATAGTATCAATTCCGAACGATCGTCGTCCTGAATAAAGCACAAACAAGTTGATTATCAGCGATTTGTAAAATCGGCATTCTCTTAGCTAAATTTCAGGGGATAAAAAGCTTAGATTCAGAATAGCCCTCATAGGATGGCTCTTTCCAATAGCAAAATTCTTATAATTATTGAATGACTTAAAACTCAAAGAGCATGTTCAAACTAATTTCTTCCTTCAGGGGGGTTAGGGGGGGTAAGATCGCCGTCCGCAACCTTTGGCGGAACAAAGGTTTCTCCATCATCAATATTCTGGGCCTGTCCATCGGGCTTGCCACCTGCCTGATCATCCTGCTTTTCGTACAGAACGAGCTCAGCTTTGACCGCTATAACAAAAAAGCAGACCGGATCGTCCGGGTCGTTCTCCGGGGCATGGTGCAGGGTGAAAAAATGAACGAAGCGAATGTGATGCCGCCCACCGCCCGGACCTTGAAAGCAGACTTCCCCGAAGTACTGGAAGCCACCCGTTTATCGGACAACGGTTACCCCCGCATCACCTACGGCGACAAAACGCTCAAAGACAATTCCTTCGCCTACGCAGACTCCAACTTCTTCCAGGTCTTCACCATTCCTTTTCTCCGGGGTGACGCCAAAACCGCCCTGCTCCAACCCAATTCCGTCGTCATCTCCCGGGCCCTGGCGCAGAAATATTTTGGCAGCGAAGACCCCATGGGAAAAACATTGAATTTTAAAGACTGGAATACGGGCTACAAAGTCACAGGAGTATTTGACAAGATCCCCGACAACTCCCATTTTCATTTCGAGCTCTTCGCCTCCATGAACACATCACCGGACTCCCGGAGCTCTTCCTGGCTCACCTCCGGATATTATACCTACCTGGTGCTGCCGCAAGGATATCCCTACCGGCAGCTGGAAGCCAGGCTGCCCCGGTTCGTGGAAAAATACATAGGCCCTCAAATGCAAAAGACAATGGGGATCACCCTGGATCAAATGCAAAAGAATGGCAACCGGTTTGGCCTCTTCCTGCAGCCGTTGACGGATATTCACCTTCATTCGGACTATGCCGTAGACCTGGGCGCCAACGGCGATATCCGCTACATCTATATTTTCAGCGCCATTGCCGGGTTCATGCTGCTCATCGCCTGCATCAATTTCATGAATCTTTCCACGGCGGGCGCTGCCAAACGGGCCCGGGAAGTAGGCATCCGCAAAGTACTGGGCTCCCTGCAATGGGAGCTGGTGGGCCAATTCCTGCTGGAATCCATCCTGCTGACGGCGATTGCTATGGCTCTGGCGATAACGCTGGTCCACTGGATATTGCCCTTCTTCAATGAGCTGTCCGGCAAACAGCTGGATTTTCAGCTGACAGCCACCCCCTGGCTCCTGCCCGGCATACTGTTGCTTGTCCTGCTCGTCGGCATACTCGCGGGAAGTTACCCGGCCTTTTTTCTCTCCTCTTTCAATCCCGTCACCGTATTAAAAGATAACCGAGGGTACCGAAGGTTACGAACGAGGACGGAGCGAGGAACGAAGCTCCGCCGAAGTTCTGTCCGTTCGGGGAAAAATACCATTGGCCTGCGAAGCGGACTGGTCGTCTTCCAGTTCTTTATCTCCATCACCCTCATGGTCAGCACCGCCGTCGTATACAAGCAGCTGAACTATATTCAAAATAAGAAACTGGGCTATGACAAAGACCAGGTATTGCTGGTGCATGACCCCTACTGGCTGCGGAACAACCAGGAGGTCTTCCGTCAGCGGCTTCTGGCCGATCCCCGGGTACAAGACCTCAGCACTTCCGGTTACCTGCCGGCAGGGCGTTCCGACAACAACAACTTTTTCGTCTACCCGGATAATACCAGCACCCAGCTCGTCAAAACCCTCCGCTACGATGTGGATGACCGTTATATACCTACTCTCGGAATGGAAATGGCGGCCGGACGGAACTTCTCCCGGCAGTTCGGAACCGATTCCACCGGGGCGATCCTGAACGAAGCAGCGGCAAAAGCCCTGGGCTGGGGAGCCAATGCCCTGGGACACACCATCACCAAAGTTGATAACGGAGAGAGCAGACTGACCTACCACGTGATCGGGATCGTCAAAGACTTTCACTTCAGATCCCTGCATGAACGCATTGCCCCCCTGGTGATGATACTGGGCACAAATGACGGAGCGCTCATCGTAAAGACGAAGACCAAAGACATAGCCGGCTTATTATCTACCATGAAAAAAGAATGGTCGGACCTGAAGGCGGATGCGCCCTTTTCCTATTCCTTCCTGGATGAACGATTTAAGAATACCTACCAGTCTGAACAAAAGACAGGCCTGATCCTGGGCATCTTCGCCGGGCTCACCATCCTCGTAGCCTGCCTGGGACTCTTCGGGCTCACCACTTTTACGGCAGAACAACGCACCCGGGAAATAGGTATCCGGAAAGTATTGGGCTCCTCCGTCACGGAGATTGTCAGCCTCCTGTCGAAAGACTTCTTAAAACTGGTATTCCTGGCATTCATTATCGCCGCCCCCATTGCCTGGTGGGCAATGCACCGCTGGCTGCAGGATTTTGCCTACCGGGTCAATATCAGCGGCTGGATATTCCTGTTAGCGGCATTCGCAGCGCTGCTCATAACGGTCCTTACCGTCAGCTTCCAGGCCATCAAAGCCGCGCTGGCTAACCCGGTCAAAAGTCTTCGTTCGGAATAACCGCCCTCGTTGACCAGCCCCTCCGATCCGCGGACAGCACGCCCGCGAACCAGAGCGCTACTATTTCCCCGGATCGGTGATCGCAATAATACTGTCCACGATGAACTCACTATACCCGCGCCAGGGGATCGCCCCCATATATTCTTTATAATGCAGCTCCACATTTTTTCCGCTGCTCACCATCAGCTTCTGCGCCACCCCCTCCTCAGCAACGGAGAAAACGAACTCATAGGACTGCACCGTATTCGGAGCCTTCGAACGCAGACCATTCTGGATCAGCTTGCCTTCATAGGTCTTGAAAATAAACCCCTTCTTCACGATATAATTCAGCTCCCCCGCCTTCACCCCTTCCCCGAATACGAAAAAGTAGCGAACCGCAATAAAGATCACCAG
>JAATFV010000101.1 GCA_015655015.1 Chitinophagales bacterium
GCGGCAGTTTCGATCTCTACAGCAAACACACGAATAACCTGATCAATACCCTGCCGCTGAACCCGCTCTCCGGTTTCCTCAGCACGACAGGTAACCTGGGCACCCTCACCAACAAAGGCATAGAGGTCAGCATCCGGTCGACCAACGTCCGGTCGCGAAATTTTACCTGGGCGACAGCTGTAACATTCAGCTATAATATCAATAAGCTGCTGGACTACGGCAAGCCGAATCCTCTCCTGAATAGTGTCACCGGCCGAATGATCGCTACTTATGCCGCGGGTTATGCGAGGTATCCCCTCTTCGCTTACCGGTATGCAGGCCTGGATAGTTTAGGCGATCCCCAGATCAGGCTGAACGACAAGACTGTGAGCAAGAGTGTGAATGCCGCCCAGGTGAAGGATATTCGTTATATGGGAACGACACAACCTCCCATTAACGGAAGTCTTTCGAATACATTTTCCTTTAAAGGCTTCTCGCTCACCGGGAACATGATTGGGAATCTGGGCGCCGTGATGCGGAGGTATTTTATCGATAACTATTTCTCCGGCCGTCTGACGATGGGCAGACAGGGAGGAGGGTATATGAACTTCCTTAATCTGCCGGCAGAATTTGCCGATCGCTGGAAACAGCCGGGAGATGAGAAAAATACCAATATTCCTTCCTTCGTAGGCAATAGCACCACCAATGCCCTGCGACGAAATACCGGCTATTACACCAACGGAGACCTCAATGTAGTCAGCGCTTCCTATCTCAAGCTAAGAGACGTTACGCTCTCCTATACGGTTAAACCGGGCGTACTGACACCTATAAAGGCGCAGTCGTTGAACTTTTACCTCCAGGTTACCAATTTTATGATCTGGAAGGCCAATCATTATGATATCGATCCCGAATTTCAGAATGTCAGCTACCTGCCTTTCAGGCATAGCTATACATTCGGCGCCAACCTCTCTTTTTAACCTATACAAACGGAATCAATCATGAAAAAACGAATTATATATGGTCTTGTGATCCCCATGTTGGTTATGGCGTGCATATCCTGCAACAAGGACTTTCTGAATGTCGTTCCGGTCGGACGGCAAGTAGCCAAGACAGTTAGTGACTATGACCTGCTGTTAAACAGCCAGAACTTTTATTTTTATGGCAATGGGGGCGGCTGGCAGGAGCCTGCCATCATGGGCGACGATGTGGCGGCCGAAAAACCTTTGCTCCCCACGATCAATCCCCAGACTTTCCTGACGTTCCAATGGAAGGATTCCATCTGGCGGCAGACGGATCCGATGAGCGCCGACCTTTCGGAAGAGCTGCTCAACATCTATACCTGCAACAAGATCATCGCCGAAGTCATGGGCGCTTCGGATGGCGCCGATTCCCTGAAGGCGCAGTTCCGCGCGGAGGCAATGGCCATCCGCGGCTGGCTGAACCTGCAGTTCGTCAATTTTTATGCAAAACCCTATAATGCCTCCACCGCCGCCACGGATGCGGGTTTTCCCATTATCACGAAGGCGGATATCAATCAAACGGACTACCAGCGGGCCTCTATTCAGAACGTCTATGATGCGATGATACAAGACCTGACACAGGCCATCCCGCAGCTGCCTGTCAGACCCCTGATAAATACCCGGATGTCAAGGCCCGGTGCGGAGGCCCTGCTGGGCCGGGTCTATCTCTATATGGGAAGATATAACGACGCCCTCGCCCAGCTGAGCGCGGCCCTCACAGACGTGACGGCCACGGGAGCCGCCACCCTCTATGACTACAATGTGGAGTTTGCTCCCGGCGGGGCTTTTGTTCCCTCCAGCCCCTTTCTGCCTTATAATACACCCGGCAGCAACTACAACGATCTGCATGAATCCGTCTGGTCGGTTGGATTCTATAACGGTCCCTCTGGCTCTTCACTCAGTCTTGGCGGGTCCACCGGCATGGGCGCCGGCGGCTATTTCGGCAACGACGGCATTGTGATCACACCTGCGGCCGCAGCTTTGTATGATCCTACAGACCTGCGTCTCAAATTGTATTCCGCGAAAAATCCCAATGGTACGGCTAACCAGGGGGGGAGACTGCGGAAATCCACCGTCGTATATTCCAAATGTGGCATACAGCTGCCCGACCTTTACCTCATGCGCGCCGAATGTGAGGCCCGGCTGAATAACACCGCTGCGGCAAAGCAGGACCTGGAGACCCTTCGCATGCACCGGATGCCCGCCGCACAGGCTGCGGTGCCTCCGGATACGCTGGCCAGCCCAACGGCTCTCCTCCAGTTCGTCCTGGACGAACGCATCCGGGAATTTGCCGCCGAAGGCTATCGCTGGTTCGATATGCGCAGGCTGTCGGTCGATCCCCTTTTCCAGGGGAAGGTGTATACACATACCCTGTACAACGACGACGCCCAGGCCACTTTTACCACCTTTACGCTGAATCAGCCCGCCAGGTTGGTGCTCAAGCTGCCGCCCGTCATGCTGCAGGCTAATCCCGGTATGACGGATAATCCTTAATAATATCTAAAATCAGACATCTACATGGATAGTATTTTAACTGTTAACCATCTATCGCATCGCTACAGCGCTAATTGGGCGATCCGCGATATTAACCTCGAGATCGGCCGCAAGGGTATCATAGGACTGCTCGGCTCCAACGGGGCCGGAAAGTCTACGACGATGAATATTATCTGCGGAGTGCTCAACCAGACGGAGGGGAAGGTAGTGATCGACGGCATCGATATGCGAGAATCTCCTGAGGAAGCAAAGAAGAGGATCGGCTTTTTACCCCAGTCGCCGCCGTTATACATGGACCTGACCGTCGATGAGTACCTTGAATATTGCGCTTATCTCCGCGGTATTTCCTCCGGCGACGTCAAAAAGGCCGTAGGGGCTGCCAAGGAACGGGTCGGCGTCATGCATTTCAGCAACAGGCTGATCCGGAACCTGTCCGGGGGATACCGGCAGCGCGTGGGCATTGCCCAGGCTGTGATCCATGAACCTAAGCTTGTCGTCCTCGATGAGCCGACAAATGGCCTGGACCCTAACCAGATCATCGAAGTAAGGGCGCTCATCAAGGAGATCGCTACCGAACGCGCCGTTATCTTTTCGACGCATATCCTTACGGAAGTGCAGGTGCTTTGCAAGGAGATCAAAATGATCGAAGAAGGCCGGATCGTCTTTTCCGATACGATGGACGCCTTCAATAATTATATCGAGCCGCACAGTATCCTGGTACGTATGGAAAATCCTCCCGAAGAGCAGGCTTTGCTGCAAATAGAGGGAGTTTCGAGAGTGGATTTCCTTACGGAGCGGCAGCTTCGGATCTATTTCAACGGCGACCAGGAGGTCGCCGCGCGTATCATCGAAGCTTCCGTACAAAAAGGCTGGCATCTTTTGGAGATCGGCTTCGACAAGAGCTCCCTGGATGAAATTTTTGCCCAACTATCGTCAAAATCCAAAAAATAGCAACTTCCATGAAGACTTTACGTATAGCGAAAAATGAATTGAGAGCACTGTTCTATTCTCCGATCGCCTGGTTCCTGCTGGTCGTATTCCTGTTCGATTACGGCCTTGTCTATACCACCGCCATCGCCCGGTATAAACAGGCACAGGACCTGGGCGGCCCTTTTCTGAATTTCATCAACAGGAATATCACACAGGGCACCTTCGGCTCTTCCAGCGGGCTTTTTGGCGATGTGCTGAACAGGATATTCCTCTATCTTCCCTTGCTGACGATGGGATTGATGAGCCGGGAAACGAGCAGCGGGACAATAAAGCTGCTTTATTCCTCTCCCGTTAAAGTAAGGCAGATCGTATTCGGCAAGTTCGTGGCCATGATGCTCTTCAGCTTTCTCCTGGTAGCGATACTGGGGATCTTTGTGGGTTGCGGCCTTAACAATATCGTCAATGTCGACAGAGGTCCGCTTTTCTCCGGCTTGTTAGGTATTTTCCTGATGTTGTGCGTTTACTCGGCAATAGGGCTCTTTATGTCCTGTCTTACCACCTACCAGGTGGTGGCGGCCATCTCCACCCTGGTGATGCTTGCCTTCCTGAACTATGTGGGAAAGATATGGCAGGATATCGACTTTGTACGGGACCTGACCTATTTCCTTTCTATTTCCGGCCGCGCGGCCCACATGATGCTGGGGCTTATCACGACCAAGGATATCCTTTATTTTGTGCTGATAACCGGTCTATTTCTCACTTTCAGCATTTATAAGCTAAAGGGGGAGAGGGAGACGACGCCGGTCCTCGTCAAAATAGGCCGGTATGCGGGGATCACCGTCGCCACGGTGCTGCTGGGGTATCTTTTTTCCCGTCCCGGGTTTGTCGGATATCTCGACACAACGGCAGATAAGAGCCAGACCCTGACGCCAAAGGGACAGGAGATCCTTGCTAATATGAAGGATGGACGCCTGGAAGTGACGTCCTATATCAATCTGCTGGATCAGTTTTACAGGAATGGTAAACCGGAAGACCGGAATACAGATATGCTCCGGTGGGAATCCTATCTGCGTTTTAAGCCCGATATCGATTTCCGTTATGTGTACTACTATGACTCCTCTTCCAGTAAATTTATTTTCACGACGGGTAAGACCATGAAGGAGATCGCCGAGAAATACGCCAAAACTTTTAAGACCTCTCTCAGCCGGTTTAAATCACCGGAAGAGATCCACCAGGAGATCGATCTGGGACCGGAACAGAACCGATATGTCATGCAGCTGAAATACAAAGGACAGTCCACCTTTCTGCGCCTGTATGATGACCAGTTTGTCTTTCCATTTGAATCGGAGACACTGGCTGCCATGAAGCGGCTGACTACTTCCGCGCCTAAAATAGGCTTTGTTACAGGCGATCTGGAAAGGAACATCGAACAGACCGGCGACCGCCAATACAAGGTGCTGACCAATGAAAAGGCCTATAGGAAATCTTTGGTCAACCAGGGCTTTGATGTGGAGAATATTTCCCTGCACAACCAGGATATCCCGGGTGATATCACCGCCCTGGTGCTCGCTGACCCGATGGTACGGATGGATACGGTGGTATTGCGGAAGCTGGAGAAATACATTGCGGATGGCGGCAACCTCATGATTGCCGGTGAACCGGGCAGACAGGAGGTCCTGAATCCCTTGCTGAAAGGGGTGGGTGTTCAGCTGATGGATGGTATGCTGGTACAGCAGAGCGATCAGCTGTCGCCGGACCTGGTGCAAGGTATCCTGACACCCGCAGCGGCGGACTGGTCCAAATCCCTTAAAAGAGATGCTGCGGATAGCCAGGTGTTATCGATGCCGGGCGCGGTGGGCCTGACTTATGAGAATAATGGACCTTTTGATATCCGGCCGCTGGTTGTCACCAACAGCAAATCCAGCTGGAGCAAGAAGAGAAAATTCAATCCGAACATGATCGAAAAGATTGAAGCTCCCTTTGCAGGCAAAGGTATTGGGGCTCAGCTGACTGCCGTTGGAGACCTGATCTCCGGCGGAGGAATGGGCGAGCAAGGTAAGGTCGATCTGAAAAAGAGCATGGCCAATGCCAGGGTGATGTCCGCATCCTCCCTCAAAGAAGAAAAGCTTCCGGATCAAATCACAGTGGACGGCAAGACCATTTCCCTCGGTAAGCATGACAGCACGGCAACCGGGGCGGGGAAAGCCGGCGATATAAAAGCTACAGGCGGGGGTACGGCCACTTTAACCGTCGGCTCTGCGCCAGTGCATACGCTTGCGCCGGAGAAAACGGGGGATGCCAAAGCTGCCGATGGCGGCCAGGGCCCTGCAACGACATCTTTGCAGCCTGGTATGGTTAAAGTGCAGGGTTCGGCCAGCTTTCAAAAGATACTCGATTCGCTGCGCGCCCTTCGCAAAGGGCAGGTGGGTACAGCCGCCGGCACTACGGGAGCAGGTACTACGGGTGCAGGCACTGCAGGCGCCGGGACTATGGGCGCCGGCCGTCTGACCACCGGGGGCCTCTCTTCCGGTACGCCTATGACCCTGTCACCTGCTGGCGGCACCCTGTCAACAGGAGCCGGGAATCAAAAGACCTTGACTGACTCCGCGGCATCGGGCGGTGTGTCCACCTTGTCTGCCGCCAATACCGGCGCGCCGGTTGTCCCAAAATTCAGTAATGGGAAGCTCTCCGTTACGTCTTTGGCTATTCCCCGAAAGAAAGGGGTGGGATCCTTTGCGGTCAAGCCTGCTGTAAAGTCTGCGGCTCAGCCCCTGGCTCAACCGGAAGCGGATGATAGCCGACCCGTTGACCTGGCTTATTCTGCCGCCGACGGGGACATACGGGGAACATTGCCCGTCGCCTTGGAGCTTACGCGCAAGATCAATGGCAGGCAACAGCGCATCGTTGTGGTCGGAGATGCCGATTTCCTGAGCAATTCCGAATTGAACAGGAAAAATGTACCGGCCTGCAACTTCGATTTCGCCACCTCTCTTTTTGGTTGGGTCTCTGATGGGAAATTCCCCGTAGACGTAGTGCGGCCGGAGCCGAAAGACAACCGGGTCAGTGTAACCGATGAAGGCCTCAACATCATGAAGATCCTGTTCTTAGGGGTTCTGCCCGGATTGACCCTGCTGTTGGGCGCCCTGATACTGATCAGGAGAAAAAGAAAATAACCGCTCATCCGGAGAAGAAGAGGCTGTATCAAAAGGTCGATACAGCCTTTTTTTATTCGGGTCCCTGATGGAGATAATTTCCGGCCTGAAACACGATGATAGAGCAGTCTCATTATATGGTATCGTCGACATCCCGCAAAGTGTACAGATCGATCCCTCCTGTCGGATCATGTCAATAACCCGCCTCGTCTCCGCCCTCGAAAAGACCGTCTATCCTGCCGCGTCATTCGACGCGGCGGCTTACTCTTCAGGCATTTCCTGTTTTTCTCCGTCTTTTTCCTAAGTTTATGTCTTTTAACGGTTAAAAGGATCCGGCTGGAAAACATGAAATCAGATGACGAAAATGAGCTCCTGATCTCCATTGCTGAGGGGGATGAAGAGGCATTTGCTTCCTTCTACTCGTCGTACGCGCCCCGCCTGAAAGCCTATGCCTGGAAATTTACCAGGTCCCGGGAAGATACGGAAGAGATCATACAGGAAAGCTTTTTGCAGGTCTGGCTTCATCGGGACAAATTGCCCGGACTTGATCACGTACAGGCCTGGATCTATAAGATCACCGCCCGCTGCTGCCTGCAATGGATACGCCGGCAGACCGGTGAGAACAACCGGGTAGCCAGATTGGCTGCATTCAACGCCGCCCTGGTCCTTCCTACCCCCGCTGACTTCGTACAATGGCAGGAGCTGAAGACCGTGGTAGAGACTGCCATTAACAGCCTGCCTCCGATCCGCCAGGAGATCTACCGTATCAACCGCGAAGAAGGACTCAAACCTGCTGCCATTGCCATCCGGCTCGATATGCCGGTCGGCACCGTAAAAAATCATCTTAGCCAGGCTATCAGATCGATCCGCGACCAGCTGCTGGCCTTCGGCTATCCGGTTGAAACGCTGATTGTCCTTCTATTTTGGCTCCTTTAAAAAAAACTCATTTTTTTTGTGACGTTTTGGATCCGGCTGCATTATACTCATTATAGGATATGGATACGCATCGAATCTCTTACTTATTGGATCGGCAGATGGCCGGAACCTTGCTGCCTGCTGAAAGACAGGAGCTGCTCGAATTGTCGCGGCAGGCCGATACGGCGCTGTTAACGGACGCCATTGCCCGCCAGATAATGGATCACCCGGCTGCTGACCTGCAGCCGATCCTACCCGCGGAGGCCAAAGCTGCTGTTGCTTCCATTATTTCATTGGACAAACAGCTGGCTTCATCACCGGAGCAGCCGGCGCCAGCTTCGCCTCGATCCAAACACCGCGTGCCCTTTTTCAAAACAGCCTGGTTCCGCTATGCGGCGGCCGTACTGGCGATCGTCGCCGGCATCGGCTTTCTAAGCCAGGTATACAATAAGCAACAACGGATCAATGGCCCGGCCATTGCCGTCACTTCCGCCGGCAACGACATCTCGCCGGGAGGCAATAAGGCAATCCTCACCCTCGCAGACGGCAGCCGGATCACGCTCGATAGCGCTGCTGACGGCGACCTGGCCAGCCAGGGAAATACAAAGATCCTGAAACTGCAGGCAGGATCGCTGGCCTATAAGATAGACGGGTCCTCCTCATCCGGAGCTGCAGTATTGTACAATACGATCAGCACCCCGAAAGGCGGACAATACCAGGTCAGCCTGCCCGATGGCAGCAAGGCCTGGCTCAATGCTGCATCCAGCATTAAATTTCCTACAGCCTTCGGGAAGGATCGTACGATAGAAATTACCGGTGAATTATTTCTTGAAATTGCGCCGGACCATAACCGGCCTTTTGTCGTCAGTACCCGTGGAACGACCATCCAGGTGCTTGGGACAAGTTTCAATATCAATGCCTATTCCGATGAACCTGCCGTCACCGCCACGGTATCGGAAGGCCGCGTAAAGGTGACGAGCAACCGAAAGTCCGATGCGTCAGCGATGCCCGGACCGGATGCGGCAGAGATCATTGTAACAGCCGGCGGGCAGGCTGTAGTGACCGATAGTAAAACGACCCTCAATCGCCAGGCTAACCTCGAACAGGCGATGGCCTGGAAAAATGGACGATTTTATTTTGACCATTCGGCCCTACCCGACGTGATGCGGCAGCTACAGCGCTGGTATGACATGGACGTCGTATATGAAAAAGGAGTGCCCGAAATGTATTTTGGCGGCAAAATGTCCCGCAATGCAAACCTATCCCAAATATTGAAAGTACTGGAGACCGCCCGCGTTCATTTCCGATTGGACGACGGCCGGAAACTGATCGTGCTTCCCTGAGCAGCACACAGCATTGGATGCTGACCTGCCAAAAATATCACCTGTGAAATAGATCCATGAACTAACGATTCTCAGCATGCCGGAATAACCTGAATAAAAAACCGGAAGTGCTTCCGACACTTCCGGCGAATAGTTCGGGCTGATCCAAAATTTCGCGTCGAAACGTAATTTTTTTACAACCAAACCAATGCAATGTATGCAAAAAACTGCTTATTGGTACAGGTCTGCCTATGCCCGGCGCCGTACCCTCAACCAAACACTTTTAGTCATGAAATTGACTATTCTATTACTGACAGCTGCTTTACTCAACGTATCCGCTACCGGTCTCTCCCAGAATATTACGCTCTCCGGTAAAAATCTGACCCTGCGATCCGTCTTCACCGCCATCGAACGGCAAACCAATTACACCGTTTTTTTCAACGAGGACGACCTTCAGGGTACAAAACCGTTGTCCCTGAAGATAGAGAAGATGCCCCTGGCCGATTTTCTCCGGCTGGCGGAAAAAGACCAGCCTGTTCATTTCGCCATCGAAGGGAATATGATCGTGCTCTCCAGGAAAAAGAGCATAGAAACTGAATCCGCTCCTGATAAATTGCCGCCGCCCCCCGTTACGGGTATTATCCGGAACGCGGCCGGAGAGCCGGTTCCCGGAGTGAATGTGACGCTGAAAGGAGGGAAGATAGGCACTACGACTGATTCTGCGGGTAAATTCTCTCTGAATGTTGAGGCCGGTGCTACCCTGGTCATCAGTTCCGTAGGATATGGCAGGAAAGAAATTAAAGTACCTGCCGGTAAAGTAGTAAAAATCACATTGGAAGTCAGCAACTCACCGCTGGATGAAGTGCAGATCATTGCTTACGGCACATCCTCCCGACGCCTGACCACCGGCAGCGTCACTTCCGTCAAAGCAAAAGATATAGAAGAACAGCCCGTTTCCAATGTATTACAGACCCTGGCGGGAAAAGTGCCGGGCATGACGGTTGCCCAGACCGATGGCCTGCCGGGCGGATTTTTTGATATCGTTATCCGCGGCAAGAACTCCCTTTCCCAGGGATACCGTCCGCTGATACTGATCGATGGCATCCCCTTTTTCAATGACAAGACATCCGGATCCTTTCCCGGGGCCAACCTGTCGAATAGCCCCCTGAATGTGCTCAATCCCGCAGATATAGAAAGCATCGATGTATTGAAAGACGCGGACGCTACGGCCATTTATGGATCGCGCGGGTCCAACGGGGTGATCCTCATTACCACCAAAAAAGGAATATCCGGTAAATCACGCCTCAATCTCAATGCCTATACCGGCATCAACAAGTCTACCAAAAATGTTCAGTTGATGAACACCCCGCAATACCTCGAAATGCGGAGAGAAGCATTCAAAAATGACGGCATCCAGCCAACAGCTGCCAATGCCCCCGATCTCCTCACCTGGGATACCACGAAGAACACTAATTGGAACCAACTTTACCGGGAAGGCGATGGGGCCTCCACCAACCTGCAGCTGGATTATTCCGGCGGTACGGAATACACCAATTTCAGGATCGGCGCCAACTATCGTTATGAGACCCCGCTGAACAGCAGCGTCGCCAGAAAGGTCACTGGCAAACAGGCCCGTTATCACAAGGATGGCGTACAGCTGAATGTATCCCATATGTCTTTGGACAAAAAATTGAAGATGACATTCAGCGCCGGTTATGACATGGACAAAAGTGATTTCACCGGCCTGGTCGGATTCATAACCCTGCCCCCCGACGCACCGAACCCCCTCGACAGCAACGGCAAGCTGGTATGGCAGGCAGGCAGCGTATCCATTACCAACCCGCTGGCGGATCTGTACAAGACCTATGCCTCCACCAACAAAATATTGACCAGCAGCGCAGCCATCTCCTACCGGATCTTTAAGGGATTGGATTTTAAGGTCAATGGCGGGTATAATTCCATCGACTACAACGAGATCAACAGCACGCCGAAAATCGCGCTCAACCCCCTGTATAGCCCTACCTCCTCCTCTTATTTCCAGGATTCCTATGTCAGCGGCTGGCAGGTAGAACCGATCCTTACCTACAATACCCCGCTGGCAAAAGGCCGGCTCGGCAAGCTCGAAATACTGGCAGGGGAAAGCTGGAGCAGCAAACGCTCCGACCGGCTATCCTCCAACTTTATCAACTACAGCAGCGATATTTATATCGGCACCAGGACAGGCGCTGCCACCACCAACTCGAATCCAGCCCTCACGGTATATAATTATCAGGGAGCATATGGAAGGATCAACTATAACTTCGAGAACAAATATATACTCAACTTAACAGGCCGCAGGGACGGGTCCTCCCGTTTCGGCCCCGGCAGAAGATACTCCAATTTTGGAGCCGCAGGAGCCGCCTATATCTTTACCGAAGAAAAGCTGATCAAAAATACCCTGCCTTTTTTGAGTTTTGGTAAGCTGCGGGGCAACTACGGCGTCACCGGCAATGATAATATCGGCGATTATATGTATTATAACAGCTGGGAGACCTCCGACAGCTACCACTATGATACACAGGCCAACGGCCTGCTGCCGCTACGCCTTTTCAATTCCGACTATAGCTGGGAAAAAAATGTCAAATTGGAAATGGCATTGGATCTTGGGTTTTTTGACGACAGGCTGCTGTTGACCGCCAATTACTACAACAGCCGCTCGGGCAATCAGCTTGTCAGCTACAGGCTTCCCTCACAGACAGGCTTCACCAGCATCACGAAAAATTTCGATGCGGTAGTAGAGAACTGGGGATGGGAATTTACCATCAACGCCAAACCTCTGGCGCATAGCCGTTTTCATTGGAATATCGATTTTAACCTGACTACGGCCAGGAACAAGCTGGCATCCTTCCCCGGACTGGCCACCTCTTCCTATGCCAATACCTATATCATCGGCAAGCCGATCACCGGCAAAAGGCTCTATCCCTTCACGGGAGTGGATCCAAAGACCGGTCTCTACACTTATAAAGGCACCACGCAGCAGGACAGGACCGTAATGAGCGACTACAATACCCCCCATTATTACGGCGGCATCACCAATAACTTCGAATACAAAGGTTTCTCGCTGGACATCTTCCTGCAATTCGTCCGGCAGGACCAGCCCGAATATATCAACCGGCTGACCGGTGCCCAGGCCGGCACGATGATCAACCAGCCTGTAGAAATGCTCGACCGCTGGCAAAAACAGGGTGACCATGCCAAGTACCAGCAATATACTACCGGTAAGAACCCGACCATATCGGCGGCGTTCTATCCCCTGACCTCTTCCACCGCCTACGCCACCGATGCCTCCTTTATCCGTTTAAAGAATCTTTCTTTCGGGTATACTTTCAGGGAAGCCTGGTTGAAAAAGGCATCTCTTTCCAGTCTGCGAATTTATTTTCAGGGGCAAAACCTGGCTGTCTTAACTCCCTATAAAGGCGCCGACCCGGAAAGCGGAGGTTTGGGCAATCCCCTGATCAAAACCTATACAGGCGGAATACAAGTAACATTTTAATAAAAGACACCATGACACTACATAATACCAACTCTGTTAAGAAATATAAATTTGCCCACCTGGCGATAATCCTGTTATGCCTGGGATCTGTTTCCTGTGAGAAATTCCTGACAGTAACACCTCCTCCTTATCAGCCCGATACAAAGACGGTTTTCAGCAGCGATCAGACCGCCCAATCGGCGGTGGCGGCGCTATACAATACCCTCCCTTCCTATATGACCTATGATAACAATGTCTATGCCGGCTTGTATGCAGATGACCTGGATAATCCTACATCCTTCTCCGATTACCAGGATTTCGAGAGCGGTTACCTGGCGCCCGACAACTCCATCGTAGATAACTACTGGCAACAGATCTATAATTTTATCTATAACACCAATATCAACCTCGAAGGTATTCAGCAATCCACCACTTTATCCGAAACGGTGAAGAGCCAGCTGACGGGAGAAGTATACTTTTTACGGGCCGCCGCTTATTTCACCATGGTCAACTGTTTTGGGGCCGTTCCTCTTGTCACCACGACTGACTATACGGTGAATGCCTCCATGGCGAGGACGGATACCGGCAAGGTATATGATCAGATCATCAGCGACCTTACGAATGCGCAGCAATATCTCAAGGCTGCTTATCCTTCCGCCAACCGGGTAAGGGTCAATAAATGGGCCGCAGCGGCCCTGGAGGCACGCGTATATCTGTATAGAAAGGATTGGGACAATGCCTTCAAACAGGCTGCCATGGTAATCGATCAGGGCGGGTATGGCGCCTTGCCGATCCCGGAGAAAGCCTTCTATTACAACAGCCCCGAGATCATTTTCCAGATCATACCCGTCAACAATGACGCCCCCTATAACAATGACGCACTGAATTTCATCCCGGGTTCCAGCGATGTGATCCCCATGCTGACGCTTCAGCAGGGACTGGTCAATGCATTTGAGCCGGGTGACCAGCGTTTTGTAAAATGGACCGGCTACAATACGGTAGGAGGGGTCAACTATTATTATCCGGCAAAGTTCAAAAATGCTGACGGCTCGCTGACCCTGGAATACCTGGTCTTTTTACGGCTGTCAGAAGTATACCTGATACGGGCGGAAGCGGGCGCGCATCTCAATAACCTAACCGCAGCCATCGGTGATGTCGATAAAATACGTGCACGAGCCGGCCTCCCGCTGATCAAAGACACCGATCCCACGATTGGAGCGACGGATTTGCTGGACCGCATTTATCACGAGGAACGCATCGAGCTGTTTGCGGAAATGGGCCACCGGTGGCTGGACCTGAAAAGGACCGGACAAGCCGCATCCGTATTGGGAGCGCTGAAGCCCGGATGGAAAGATGCCTTCTTACTGTGGCCAATACCCGAAACGGAATTGGAAAGCACTCCCGCGCTTACCCCCAACCCGGGCTATTAATCAAAATGAACGTTTCAACTAAAAAAACCGAATGCGAAAACTATTTTTACTGATCGGCGCCTGTCTGAGCTTGGGTATTACTTTGAATGCACAACACAAAAAATCCCCTGATCCCGTGGTTAAGACGACCAATGCCGATACCGCCCAAAAACCGGCACAGGGCGGGGCACATCGTTCCGGCGCCGATACCCGCCCTTTTGAAGAGCTGGTCACTCCGGCAACCCTCACCCAAAAGGGATTATTCACCGTATATCGCAACGAGGATCATTATTTACTGGAGATACCGGATACCCTGCTGGGCCGGGACATCCTGGTGGTCAGCAGGATGGCGAAGGCCGCAGCCGGAGAAAATACGGAGGAGACCGGATACGCCGGCGATGAGATCAATGAGACCGTGATCCGTTTCGTGAAAGGGCCGCGTACCCGCCTTTTCCTGAAAACGATATCCTATCGGGTAATGAGTACTGATACCAGCAGCAACGGAATGTACAGATCCGTGCTCAATTCCAATCTGCAGCCGATCAGCGCCGCTTTCGACATCCGGACTTTTCACAAAGACAGCACCGGAAAGGTCCGGTCTTCGGTGATCGATATAACCGAATACCTGGCCGGCGACAATGACATATTGTTTTTCGGGGCAGCTGCCAAACGGGAGCTTGGCCTGACGAATATTGCGGCCGACCGCTCCTATATCGATGACGTACGCAGTTTCCCGAACAACCTGGAGATCCGGACCGTGAAGACATACATGCGAACCGGGAATGGCAACAGGGCCATTCCCGCACCCGCTACCTATGAGTTGAACAGCTCCCTGGTATTGCTGCCGGAAATCCCCATGAAACCGCGTTATTTTGACAGCCGCGTAGGCTATTTCAATACCGGCTATACGGACTTCGACGCCAATCCCCAGGGAGTGAAGGACATCAGCATGATCACCCGCTGGAGACTGGAGCCAAAAGAAGAAGATATAGAGAAATATAAAAATGGAGAGCTGGTAGAACCGAAGAACCCGATAATCTATTATATCGATCCTTCTACTCCTAAAAAATGGGTGCCCTACCTCATTCGCGGGATCAACGACTGGAAAGCCGCATTCGAACAGGCGGGTTTTAAAAATGCGGTCATCGGCAAAGAGGCGCCGCAGGACGATTCTACCTGGAGCATTGACGATGCACGGCACAATGTAATTGTATACAAGCCTTCCCCGGTTGCCAATGCCAATGGCCCGAATGTACATGACCCGCGAAGCGGTGAGATCCTGGAGACGCATATCAACTGGTACCACAATGTTATGAGCCTGATACACAACTGGTACATGGTCCAGACCGCTGCCGTGGATCCCCTTGCCCGGAAAATGCGTTTCGATGACTCTTTGATGGGACAGCTGATCCGTTTCGTTTCCTCGCATGAAGTAGGACATACCCTGGGCCTGCGTCATAATTTCGGTTCTTCTTCCACCGTTCCCGTCGAGCTGCTCCGCAACAAGGCCTGGGTGGAAGCCAATGGCCATACTCCTTCCATCATGGACTATGCACGTTTCAACTACGTGGCGCAGCCCGAAGACCATATCTCCGAAAAAGGCCTCTTTCCCCGGATCGGGGACTATGATAAATGGGCGATCGAATGGGGATACAAATGGAAACCCGAATATGCTTCGGCAGCGGATGAACGGGCATGGTCCGATGATCTGATCGTGGAAAGACTGGGCAAAAACCCGCGTCTGTGGTTTGGCACCGAGTCCGATCCCAACGATCCGCGCTGTCAATCCGAAGACCTGGGCGACGATGCCATGAAGGCAGGCAGCTACGGGATTAAAAACCTGCAGCGCATCCTGGCCGGTCTTCCGCAATGGACGGCAGCCCCGCACGAAGGATATGGCGACCTGCATATGATGTATGGGGAAGTGATCAGCCAGTTCAAACGTTATATGGATCACGTGCTGCGGAATATCGGCGGCATGACGACAACCATTAAGTCGCAGGAACAGACCGGCCCGATCTATGATTTTACACCCAGGGCCAGGCAAAAAGAGGCCATGGCATTTTTACAGCGGCAACTGTTTACGACACCTGCCTGGCTGATGAACTATAAGATAGCGGGTGTAACGAATACCAACCCCGGCTCTTCCATACTATCTATACAGCAGGGCGCCCTGCTCGGCCTGATAAACCCGATGTTATTGAACAAGCTCAGCTATTTTGAAGAGGTAAAAGGGGTAGCAGCGGCCTATACCCCCGTTGAAATGATGAATGATCTGAAAAGAGGAGTTTGGGCCGAGCTCACAACGCACCAGGCTATTCAAATGCAGCGCCGGCAGCTTCAGAAAGTATATGTCAGCATCCTTATCAATATAGTGGCCCCTAAACCTGTTCCTTCCACCGCTATCCAGATGAGCACCAACATGGTTATTGCGGTCAGTAACACAGATGGTATGTCCGTTCTGAAAGGACAGGCCCAAAGCCTGCTGGCGGAAATAAAAGCCGCCATTCCCCACGCTCCGGATAAAACTACCCGTCTGCATTTAGCCGATATGGCCGGAAGGCTGTCCGATGCCCTTGGTCATCCCTCTCCGTAATTATCGGATCTTTTTTGCAGCGGTGCATTCGATAATGACGAGCGAGTCGGTAAAGGTGAGGTAGGAGATATTCATGTCAACAGTGTGGAGATAGCTGCGGAATTCTTCTGCATAGAGCAGGGAGAAGTAGAGTTCGAGGGCCCGGGTGGTGGTGTAGATCAAAAGGAAATCACCAAAGGACCCGTATATGGCGGGTTCTCCCGTGTCGTAGCGACGTTGGAATTGTAAGAGAAGGCGTTGGATCTCTTCCATAAATTAATTTACGAAATTTTGGGCAATTAAACGCTAACCGGCAAAGCGGTCATTCCGGCGATCCCGGGATTCAATAAAAATTGGCGTATTTTTGAGTTCGTGCATACGCATCCGACTATAACAAATTATAGCGTCCTTGAAGACGGGGAACTGGTGAGCTTGCTGAATACTGGCAACAGGGAGGCTTTCGACGAACTGTACAGGCGCTATTGGCTCCTGCTTTATGATGCGGCTTACAAACGATTGGAAGACAAACAGCAGGCGGAAGATATTGTACAGGAAGTTTTTATCCGGCTGTGGATGCGAAGGAACGAGGTGGCTATCGGTGCGGTTGCCGCCTATCTCCACACGGCGGTACGGTATAGTGTCTTAAGTTATATTACCCGCCATAAGGTATCGCTCAGCTTTTATAATTCTTTTGAGGCGCTGCTGCTCCTTGAAAAAGATACTCCTGAGGATCAGCTTCTTACGAAAGAATTGCTGGTATCGGTGTATGCCTATGCAGAAACCCTGTCGGAGCGGAAAAAGCAGATCTTTTTGTTGCATGTCCACCATAAACTTACTACCCGGGAAATTGCCGATGCACTGGAAATTTCCCAAAAGGCCGTACAAAACCAGCTTGGTCCTACTTTAGACGGCCTGCGTTCCCATCTTGCTCCTGTGGTCCTGGCGATTATCGCCAGCCGGTTTTAAAAAAAAGTTCGTTTGGACTGGGAGTTCTTCACCGCCAATGAGACATGGTATGTATAAAAGGAAAGCGCCATGCTCCATTCTGCCAAAAGAAAAAAATTGCTCCGGCTGATCAAGAGGTACCGGGATGGAACGGCTACGGCCGAAGAAGCCGCTTTTGTAGAAAGCTATTACCAGAGTTTTGACTATAAAGATCCCATCTCCGCCAGCCTTTCCCGGGAGGAGAAACAGGCCATCGAGGGTCGTCTCCTGGAAGCCATTCATGCCGGGACAAAGCGGACGGGCATGGAGCGGGGAGGAGAAGCTCCGGAAGAGGAGACAGTGGTAAGACGCTTGTCACCGGTGAGCCGGCCGGGACGCATGTGGTGGGCGGCGGCGGCTGTCCTGGTCCTCGCGGGCGGCGGCTGGCTATGGATCAATAATAAGAAGAACCCGCCGGCATCGATTGCCGGACGGGCTGTTACTCCTGATATCGCTCCCGGGCGGACAGGCGCTGTATTGACGCTGGGAGATGGAACACAGATGGTGCTGGATAGCCTTGGGGGCGGAGTGATCGCCAACCAGAACGGATCACAGGTAGTACTGAAAAATACGGGACTGGCTTATGCACCGGCTTATATTCCGGCAGGCAGGACTCCGTTGGAGACCATGTATAATACCCTGAGCACGCCCAAGGGCCGGCAGTTCAACGTGACGTTGCCGGATGGTACAAAAGTATGGCTCAATTCATCGTCTTCGCTTCGCTACCCTACCTTTTTCACCGGCGGGGAAAGGCGGGTAGACATCACCGGGGAAGCTTATTTTGAGGTGACAAAAGACAAGGCGAGGCCTTTTCTCGTAATAGCCGGTCAGGCGGAGGTGGACGTGCTGGGAACGGCTTTCAATATAAATGCCTATGCCGATGAAGCGAGCATCAATACGACCTTGATGGACGGGGCCGTACGGGTGACCAGCGACAGGATGGGCGGTGCAGCCGGCGATGTGCGCAGTGGCGGTGGGCAGCAAGCATCTGCGCGAAAGAGGAACAGCGTTCTTCTACGGCCGGGCCAGCAGGCAAAGATCGGGCAGGGCGCCGGCAAAGAGACGCCGCAGGGCGCCGCCTTGTCTTTGATACAGGTCGAAAATGCCGATACAGAAAAAGTACTGGCCTGGAAAAACGGAGCCTTCAACTTCGATGGCGCCCCTCTGGGGGCTGTGATGCGGCAACTTTCCCGCTGGTACGATATAGAGGTGGTGTATGAGAAGGGCGTCCCGGATATCCGGTTTTTCGGGGAGATGAGCAGGAACCTGAAATTATCCGATTTGCTGAAGGCCCTGGAAGAATCGAAAGTGCATTTTAGAATAGAAGAAGGAAGAAAACTGGTCGTGCTGAAATAACCATTACCGCTATATAACCATTGTAACCGTTGCCGCCGGGACAAGCGAAAAAAAGCCGCCACGTGTAGAAGACGTGACGGCCGATCGTTCGGGTTGTCCAAAATAGCTGTTTTCGCACAAGTATTTTTTAACAACCAAACCACTGCAATTTATGCAAAAAACCAAAACTCTGCGGGTGATGAAGTTGACTGCCTTTTTTCTCACTGCTGCTTTTTTGAGCGCCCACGCCTCCGGCGTATCACAAAGCATTACCTTTTCGGGAAAGGATGTTCCCCTGAAAAAGATCTTTTATACGGTAAAAAAACAAACGGGCTACCTGGTCTTCGGAAATGCCGACCTCTTGAAAGAAGCCTCGCCTGTAACGATCTCCGCCCGTGATATGCCGCTGGCCGATTTTATGGAAAAGGTCCTGAAAGACCAGCCTTTAAGCTTCCGGATAGCTGACAAAACGATCATTCTTTCCGAGAAGGCGCCTTCCGTTCCCGCCCCTGCCGGGCCTCCGGAGCAGCCCGCCTCTGTTGCCGCAGATCCGGCGCCGCCTGCTACCGTTGCCGGCAGCATCCATACGACCTCTGGCGAACCCCTCGCCGCTGTTTCCATCCGGGTCAAAGGCTCCGGGCTCGGTACGACCAGCGACGGCCAGGGGCGTTTTTATCTGCATGACCTGCCTGAAAACGCCGTACTACAACTATCCATCATCGGGTATCAGCCTCTCACGATCGGCATCCGCCGGGGCGCCAGAGGTTATACGGCGTATACCCCGGACAAGAAGCAGTCCGATTGGCTGAAAGTCAACGACGGAGAGAGTCTCAACCTGGCCATCATTTTGAAAGAGAGCTCCAGTGAGCTGGACCAGGTGCAGATCCAGGCTTATGGCACGACATCCAGACGTTACAGCACCGGCAATATCAGTAAGGTCACTTCGGAGGAGATCGCGAGCCAGCCCGTAACGAATGTCCTGGGCGCCCTCGATGGCCGTGTGCCGGGGATGGTCGTTACGCAGACGACCGGTGTGCCGGGCGGGACCTTTAAGGTGGAGGTCCGGGGACGCACCGCCCTGGATCCCAACCTCACCGACGATCAGCCCTTATTCATCATAGACGGCATTCCCCTGGCTGCGAATAACGGGTATACCAATCTGCAAAGTTCTGCATTGGGCTACCCGCTTAACCTCAACACGACCACCCTGGCGGGGGGCGTCAGCCCGCTGAATGGCATCAATCCGCAGGATATAGAGAGCCTGGAAGTCCTGAAGGATGGCGATGCCACGGCCATTTACGGTTCAAGAGGCGCCAACGGCGTCGTTTTGATCACTACGAAAAAAGGTCATGCCGGCAAGGCAAAGGTCGACATAAACGCGTATAAGGGCGTCAGCCTCCCGGCAAAGGGTGTTAAAATGATGGATACGAAGCAATATATGGCTATGCGAAATGCCGCCTTTGTGAACGACGGAGAGACGCCGGATGATTATAGCTGGTTCAATTATTATAATGCCTACGACCTCCGGATATGGGATACCACGCGGTACACCAATTTCTATAAGCTGCTCAATAAGAATACGGCGCAGACCGATGACGTACAGGTATCCGTGTCGGGCGGCAATAACGGAACTACCTTCCGGGTGGGAGGATCCTATCATGACGAATCGGCGGTCATGCCGGGGAATAAAGGCTATCAGCGGGGAGGCCTTCAGTTCAATGTCAATCATATTTCCGCAGACCAGCGTTTCAAACTGGGGCTTACAGGCAACTATTCCGCTGATAAGAACAATCTCGTCGAGAATGATCCTGCGTCCAACCTCAACATGCCTCCCAATTTACAGGTATACGACAGCCTGGGGAACCTTGCCTGGAATGAAGGAGGGGTCTACGCGGGCCTGGTAGGCGTTAAGAATCCTCTGGCTTTTCTGAATCAATCCTATAAGGCCAATACCAACAGCCTGGTAGGCAGCCTGCAGCTGAGCTATGCTGTATTAAAGAACCTGGTCATCCGGGTCAATGCAGGTTATAATACGGTGACCACCAATGAACTGACCCTGTACCCGCTTACGGCGCAGGATCCTTCATCCTCTCCCACACGTACTTCCACCACCAGCATCGACCAGTACAAGAGTTGGATTGCAGAGCCGCAAGCCGAATACACGCAGCAGATCAGCCGGGGAAAGCTGGATGTGCTCTTAGGCGGTTCCTGGCAGACAACGGACAACACCGGGCTGGTCATCAATGCTGCGGGTTATAGCAGCGATGCCCTGCTAAGATCCTTATCCGGCGCTACCAGTTATACCCCTACCAATACTGTTAGCCAATACCGTTATAATGCATTTTTCGGGCGGATCAATTATAACTGGGAAAATAAATACATCCTCAATCTTTCTGCAAGACGGGACGGGTCCAGCCGTTTTGCGGAAGAGAACCGTTTTGCCAGTTTCGGCGCGGTCGGCGCCGCCTGGATATTCACGAATGAATCGTTCGCCCGGGGCCCTGGTTTTCTCAGCTTTGGCAAGATCCGGGGCAGCTATGGGCTGACGGGCAACGACAAGATCACTAATTATCAATACCTGGACACCTGGAACAGTACGGTCACCCTTTACAATGGGCAGGCCGGCCTCTATCCCAACAAATTGTATAATTCCAATTATCACTGGGAAAAAACAAAGAAGCTGGAGGGAGCGATCGACCTGGGATTCCTGAAGGACAGGATCCTCTTTTCGGCTGCACATTACATCGACCGCAGCTCCAACCAGCTGGTATATTACAAGCTGCCGAATATCACCGGGTTTACCAGCATTGTGCGCAACCTGCCCGCCATGGTACAGAATTCAGGATGGGAGTTGACCCTCAACACGAGAAATATTGACCGTAAGCGTTTCAAGTGGGTGACGACTTTTAATATCACCCTTCCCAAAAATAAGCTGATCTCCTTCCCCGGTCTCGCCGGTTCCTCCTACGCGAATACCTATGTGGAAGGCCAGTCCCTGAATGTCATTTACGGGTATAAATATACCGGGGTAGACCCGCAAACCGGCGTTTATACGTTTAAGGACGTGGATAAGAACGGGCAACTGACGGCAGCGGATTACCAGGTCTCGGGCAACCTGGACCCGAAATTCTATGGCGGGCTTCAAAACTCCCTGACCTACGGGCATTTTCAGCTCGATTTCTTTTTCTCTTTCCGTAAACAGACAGGACGGAACTACCTGGCCAGCCTGGGCGGTCCTCCCGGCAATATCTCCAATCTGCCCGTCGTCATGAAAGATTTCTGGACCACGCAGGGCCAGCACGCCAGCATACAAAAATTATCACAGGACTATGGAACAGACGCCTACAATGCATGGTATAACTTTGTCGATTATTCCAATGGTATTTATAGCGACGCCTCTTTCATACGGCTTAAAAATCTATCCTTCTCCTATAATCTGCCGGAGGGCGTTATCAAAAAGTGGCACCTGTCCTCTTTCCGGATCTATGTGCTGGGCCAGAATTTATGGACGATCACCGGATATAAGGTGGGCGATCCGGAAATGCAGACCTATACAAGAACTCCGCCGGTAAAGACCTTTACGGGAGGGCTGCAGATAACTTTATGAGCGCTGCGGGGGCGAACCGATGAAACGAGGCGCTGATCATTTAATTATTTATGAAAAGTAGTATGAAAGGACGATATTATGAAAAGAAAAAATTATATAAAAAATAGCTTTCTGACGCTGGCCTTTTTATTTTTTTTAGGCTCCTGCAAGAAATTCGTGCAAGTGGACAATCCCGTCAACCTGCTTACGACAGAATTTGTTTTCTCTGACTCTTCTTCCGCGGAGGCGACCATCATAGGGTTTTACAGCCAGATGTGCAGATCGTCCTCCCTGATCCTGAACGGCAATATTTCCCTGTTCCCTGCGCTTAGCGCCGATGAGCTCTATCGGACTTCCTCCTCGGCGTCTTATGACGAGATCAGCAATAACAGTATTTCTTTGGACAACTCGCTGAACAGCGGCGACTGGAACAACGCCTATAGCCAGATCTATCAGGCCAATATCATCATAGAAGACCTGGTGAAGGCTGCCACCCTGAGCGAAGTCCAGAAAAGAAAATTGACGGGGGAAGCCAGGTTCCTTCGGGCGCTGAATTATTTTTACCTGGTCAATTATTATGGACCTGTACCATTGACCATTACGCCGGACTACCAGGTCAATGCCACGTTGTCCCGTTCGGATACTTCGGCGGTGTATGCGCAGATCGTCAGCGATCTGAAAGATGCGATGAGCCTGCTGGGATCCGATTATCCCGGGGGATCGAATGTCCGGGCCAATAAGTGGGCGGCGGAGGCCTTGCTTTCCAGGGTGTATCTTTATCAGAAGGATTGGGACAATGCCGTCCGGGCGGCGACGGATGTAATCGGTCAGGGAGGATATGCGGAAAGTCCCCTGGCCAATGCCTTTTTGGCCGGGAGCGGGGAAACCATCTTCCAATTTACGCTGCCGCTGACGGTAACTTATAATACGTCCGAAGGCAGTCAGTTCATTCCCGCATCGAAGACTGCAGTACCGAATTTTGCCCTTCGGGATCAGCTCCTCTCGGCCTTCGAGACCGGCGATCTGCGGAGAAAGAACTGGCTGGACAGCAATACGGTCAGCGGTAAAACCTATTATTATCCCTTCAAGTACAAGCTGCGGACGAATACGGCCGGCGCCGCGAAGATGGAGAACAGCATTGTGCTTCGACTCAGCGAGCAGTACCTGATCCGGGCGGAGGCGCTCGCCCGGCAGAATAAATTGAGCGAGGCCATGACCGATCTGGACCTTATCAGGACACGCGCCAACCTAATCCCCATCGCCAGTTCCAATCCATCCATCGGCCAGGACGACCTGCTTCAGGCCATATACCGGGAGAACCAGGTCGAATTTTTTACGGAGTGGGGCCATCGTTGGTTTGACCTGAAAAGGACCGGCCGGGCCTCTGCCGTGCTGGCGTCCGTTAAAGGGGCCTACTGGCAGGATGCGGATGTGCTGTACCCGATCCCCAATGCAGAGATATTGACAGATGTACACCTGACACAGAATCCAGGGTATCCCCAGTAGAGGCGCCGGTATACACACAACCCTATTTTTAATAATTAAAACTCAATAAGATGTTACGACCAGATCGCGGGCAGTCGGCAAGGCGGAATAAGCCGGAAGGCGGCCTGAAATGGAAAATAAGAAACCTGCTTTTTTTAACGGGGTTGCTTATCGTTACCTGCGCCGGCTTCGCGCAGGACCGCGAAGCCCTTCATTTTGTGGACACCGGTTTGGCCTGGAAGGATATCTTAGCCCTGTCGGCCAAAGAAAAGAAGCCGGTATTCCTGGATTGTTATACTTCCTGGTGCGGCCCCTGCAAGGAAATGGCGCTGCATGTCTTTACCCAGCAAAAGGTAGGAGATTTCATGAATGCGCATTTCATCAATGTGAGCCGGGATATGGAAAAGGGCGAGGGGATCCAGTTGGCCAGGCAGTACAAAAACTATATTCCCGGATTCCCGACCTTTCTTTTGATCGATGCAGAAGGAAAGGTAAAGAGCCAGTCATCCGGGTCGATGCCGGCGGAGGAATTTGTGAGGACCATCCAGGATGGGCTGGACGGCAGGTCCTGGGTCGCCCTGTCATCGCGTTATGAGGCCGGGGAGAGAAACTGGTCGTTTCTGCTGGACTATTTGTCGGCGCTTGGTAAAAGTTACCAGCAGCGCAGGCAATGGAAGCTCATTGCGGAGAATAACAGCAGGCTCTCCCTGGACGAGATAGAAAAGGATTCCGCAGCTTACCGGTATTTCAAGACCTATTGGGATGATACGCAGGCGCCTCTTTTCCGAAGCTTCCTGGTACAGGATGTAAAAATTTCCTACCAGCATAAGGATACGGAAAAGGAGCTGGAGGAATGGGAGGGCCGCGCTTTTACGGCTACCACTGATCGTTATTATGATATGCTCCGGAACAAACCGGATTCGTATAATATCAAGGGCGCCGATAGCCTGATCCGGGATCTATATATCTCCCATGCCAAAAACAGGGAAGACATGATAGCCGCCATGCGGATCAACAATGCCGTCTTTTCAGGGGATAATGCCCTTTTATTCTCCCTGCTCGACGGGGTGCATGATTTTGGTTTGCTGCGGTACTCGGACTATCATATCGGGGATTGGATCAAAAGGGCGATGAGCCGTACGAAGGACCCGCAGCAATTGAATGCCAGCCTGAAATACGTGGATTACCTGGTAGCCGCTCCGTATTCGGGCACCTCGCCTTTACTGCTAAAAGCCGATATTTTATCCAGAATGGGCAGGACGGATGAAGCGAAGGCATGCAAAGACCAGGCGGCCGCTAAGGAAGCTGCGTCGAAGGCGCTGCTGGAAAAGAAAAATAACGGTTCCTGACAGGTCGGACAGGTCGGCGGGGGACGATGGAACAGGGAGTGAACTGAGCAGCGGAAGTTTACTCCCTCTTTGTGTTCCCCCTATTATAAGAGGGATAAACCGGATAGCTGCCTCTCTCTACTCCAATACTGCCGGATATGGAAAATGTTTTTGCATCGTTGATGTACATCAGGCCCATTTCTACTCTCGAATTCAATCCAAAGCGGTAAGCGTTTGAAAAGTTATTGCCCGGATAGGATGCATTCCAGGTAGGATCCATTAACAAACGGTTGACGCTAAAAAGAACAGGCGCTGCGGAAACACCTGCAAAAGCATACACATTATTATTCAATGAACGGCTCAGCTGCAGTCCGACCGGGGCAGCTAAAAAGCTGGCGCCGCCATTGAAGAAAATAGCGCCTGCAGAGAGGCTGGCATATTTACTGAGATGCCATTTGTTATGGGAAGAACTACTGTCAGCCAACAGGTTATAAGCGGGGGAAGACAGCCATGGGGTATAATTCAAATTACTGACGGGCAAATGCGTCTGGGCCTTTGGGGAAAGGAAAGCTAAAGATGCAAGTATTGCCAATAGTATACGCATCAGGTTAGATTATGTTATAAAGCTACTGATTTTGCCGCTAAGTGCGGTCGGATTCTTTTGGGTTAACGAGGTTTTAATCCGGTAGGATCCCGCTGCTCTAAAACTATGGCATAAGTGTTTTTTACCCTTATTTGCTTTTTTTGCTATATTTTGCTAAGCTGACAGAAACACCCTTTTGTCTGTTCCTGGTGGACGGGAAGGGAAAGATCGTGGCTAAAAACCTGAGGGGAGATGCGCTGGAAGATGAATTGAAAAAATTGCTGGCAGGACGACGGCCATGATATACTGCATTTACAACGTATCAGGTTTATTTAATCAAATAGTTACAAGGTCAAAAGCATAATCCTGATAACTAATCAATTCTTTTCCGGATTCCAGTTCTTTCCAGGCTTTTTCTTTGTGGCTGAGGTCTACAATATCCCATGTCGAAGTCTGATTAAATCGGGCAATGATCATATTGATCGTTTCCTGTTCATCCGGAGAGAATAAATTGACATCAAAATCATCATTCGTCTTGAATACTTCTCTTGCACTTCCATTAGATAACCTTATCCATTCGGAGCTGATGGTCTGTTCATTTTCCAGGTAAGAATAGATATTATCATAGTTGGCAGGTACAGGACCATATTGAATAGCCCGATATGATAGCCCGCTAATTGAACTTCCATAATTTTTGTAGTGATAAAAGTCTGTGTAAAAGAGAAGTTTGTTCAATTTTAGTTTGTCATTGAACTCCTGTTTACATTTTTGGATAAATATAGCTACAAGACCGGCGATCTTTTTTTCGCTGGGTTTTTTATATCCCGTAAAGTTATTTGCTTCTTTGTACAGGTTGAGAGATGTATATACAGGATTGAATTCTTTTTCCTGCCCGATCAGGAATTCAACTTTTTCTTTGGCCTTTTCGAATGCATTTTCGGAAAAATGGGATCTTGCATCGGTCAGAAATTCCATGAAAACTGTGGGTCTGGCTGCCGTAGCGATCAATTTTGCCAGGGCCGGCACAGGCATTTCTCCTTTTTCATAATTGCCATACCCATTTGCCCCCAGACCGAGAACTTCACTCATTTTGGCAGCGGATAATTCATATTTTTGCCTTATTGCTGCAATTTCTTCGGGGAATGGAATATTATATCTTTGCCTGTATTGATTGTGAGCCTGTACCAAACTAATGGTATCTGCCTCTGTAGTTGTAAATTCCTCCCCGCATTTTTCGCACTTATAAAAGTGAGCTATTATATTAAACTGATCTTTTCGATAGGTCAGATCTCTTGCTTCTTTTTGCAGGTCAGCCATGCCATCACAATACGGACATTCAATTATTTTTTTCATAATTCATTTGTTTTTTAACGGGTAATTCATAGGGACTTCAATTCTGCCAAAGCATCGGGATTTTTGCCCCTTGGCCGGAAGGCGATATCCCTATACCTGATCTTATCAAGTAGCTCTTTTAGGAATAATTCGATCTGCTGCTTACTTGCCATATTAGTTAAAATATGTTAAATTGTATAAAAGTGGACAAATATAAGAATTATCATAGAATTATCAACTAATTAATGGGTTTTAATTCTCTTGCAGGTCACAGGTTTTCTTAAAAACCTGTTCGAGATCCGTATTTCTGCTGTTTCAATTTTCTGTAAATCAAATAGTTTTGTCGTGAGACATTTCTATCGTGAAGTCTCATTAACTTTCACGATCTGTTATAATTCAATAGTAATATCCAAAATAACCATGAAGAAGATCGCCTTACTGCTCTTGCCATCAATCAGTCTATTCAATCTCTCCCAGGCCCAGGAATCAAAAAACAAACAGGAAGTCGATTATGTAAACACTATCATCGGAACTCCTTTTGCCGGTTTTGCCGAAGGATTGGAAGGAGGGGGGACAATACCCGCTGTCGGCAGGCCTTATGCCATGACAAATTTTCTGGCGCAAACCGGGGAGAGCAAGATGGGCCGAACCTCTTATGTTTATGAGGATAAAAGCATCATGGGCTTTTTAGCCTCTCACCAGCCAACGGTATGGATGGGTGACTATGGTTATGTCTCTATCATGCCGCAGGTGGGTGACCTTAAGCTTTTACCAAAGGAACGTGCTTTGCCTTTCAATCATGCCGATGAGGTGACCAAACCATATTATTATTCCGTACTACTGAATGCCGGCGATAATCAAAAGATAAAAGCGGAGATAACTGCGGCTTCCCGAACCGCTATCTTTCGATTTACTTTTCCTGCTGCTGAAAAGGCGCATCTTATCATACAGGGCATCAATTTAAATCCCGAACTGACAGACCCTTCCAATGACTATAAAGACAGGATCAGGAAGCTGAAAGGGTATGTAAAAATAGACAAGGATAAGAACGAGGTCACCGGTTATAACCCCGATCGGGTATCTGCGCAGCTGGGTCCTGAAATGCCCGGCTTTAAAGGATATTTTGTCATTCAGTTCGATAAGCCCATAACGTCCTTTGGAACCTGGGATAAAACGTCTGTAAGTCCTTCTTCCGTTGAACAATATGGAACAAGGATGGGCGCCTATCTTGATTTTAAAACGCAGGAAGGAGAAAAGATCACCGTTCGCATCGCCACTTCCTTCATCAGCCTGGAGCAGGCAAGGGCCAACCTGGAGAAAGAAGTACCCGGCTGGGATTTTGATAAATTGGCCGCCTCTACCCGCGCTGCCTGGCAGAATGATCTGAGCCGTATAAAAGTGGAAGGCGTCTCAGAAGATAAGAAAGCTATTTTTTATACGGCCATGTTTCATACGATGCAGTTTCCCCGTGAGTTTTCAGAATACGGAAAATATTACAGCGCCTTCGATGATAAGATCCATGAAGGCAGCTCTTATACGGATTATTCCCTTTGGGACACTTACCGCGCCTTGCACCCTTTGTTGTTGTTTACCCAGCCGGACCGGGTAAACGGATTGATCACAGCTCTTCTCCAGATGTATCAACAGGGAGGACGGTTGCCCATGTGGCCCAACCCTGCTGAAACAAATATTATGATCAGCACGCATGCCGATGCCGTGATCGCAGATGCGTATATAAAGGGTTTTCGCGGTTATGATGTCAACCTCGCGTACGAGGCTTTATTAAAAGACGCCATGGTGCCTCCGGATAATGATACATCGCTCCCTTACGCTGACCGCGATAAATGGAGGGGTTATGAATCAAGGGCCGGTTTGACCGCTTTTAACAGCATCGGTTATGTCCCTTTTGGCAAAACAGCAGAATCCGTTTCCCGAACCATTGAGTATTCTTCCGATGATTATTCCGTAGCACAGCTGGCAAAGGCGCTGGGTAAAACAAGTGACTATGACCGCATACTGCGGTGGAGCAAGAACTATAAGAACCTGTATGATCCAAAGTCTGGTTTTTTTATTCCTAAAAAAGCGGATGGAGAATTTTTACATTTCAATCCAAAAGATAAGCTGGGCAGGCAGGATGGATTTACAGAAGGTGACCAGTGGACCTATCTTTTTGGCGCGATGCAGGATATCCCCGGGATGATAGAGCTGATGGGCGGTAAGGAAAAGTTTGCCGCCAAGCTGGATGAAAATTTCGAAGGCAACCATTACCACCATGATAATGAACCCGGCCATCATTATACCTACTTGTATGATTATTGCGGCCAGCCATGGAAAACACAGGAGCTGATAAGAAAACATACCACCGAAAATTTTCGTAACCAGCCCCTGGGCATTAACGGGAATGAAGACTGCGGCCAGATGGCGGCCTGGTATATTTTTGGGGTAATGGGTTTTTATCCTGTAACTCCTGCTTCAGGAATATATGCTATCGGCGCCCCTCAATTTCCGAAGCTCACTTTGCATTACAGGGCGGGTAATCAGCCGAAGACATTGACTATTATAGCCGAAAATATTTCTGAAGAAAACAAATATATTCAGCAGGCAACATTAGACGGGAAAGTTATTGAACATCCCTTCATAACGCACGAGGCCATTATCAGTGGTAATAAGCTGGTTTTTAAAATGGGGCCTCAGCCTGATAAAAACTGGAAGTAGATTATTTTAAAAACTTGTTTTACAGAAGTGTAAAACGGCGGATGACCAGGCTAGCTAAATTGTTATCCCGTTTGGGGAATAGGTCCGGGTCATCCGCCGTTTGTTTGTCGGTATTGACGTATACCGTTATCACTCCTGATTTTAATAATTTCATCCTGATCAGCCCCCGCTGAGGGGATTGAACAATATAGTGTTCTACTTTCTTTTGCGCCTGATCAACAATACGGTGGCGAATGCGACCAGCAGCGCGGGCAGTATCCATACGAAAAATATTTTTAGCCGAGCCACCTGTTCGGAAGTGACCTTTACCCGGTTGTCCTTTGCGTCCGGACGGGATGTGTCGACCGGGAATTCTCCGTTGCTGAGCCAGCTGAAGAGGGAGGTGTTGAAGAAGTAATTGGCGGTCTGGAGGGTGTTTCTCTGCAGCTCGTTATTGCTCATAAAGTCGGCATCCCCTGTGATGACGATACGTTGTTCTTTGCCGCCTATCATTCGGGTCATGGCGATGGCCGTAGGGATGGCCCCTCTTGTGTCGTCGGCAGCGGAGAAGGTGACGGCAGCGGAGTCCGTCACCAGCCTGCCTTTTTTCAGCCAGCTCTTCTTCTCATCGGTCATCAGCAGGGGCTGTATGGCAAAGCCGTTGGAGGTCTCATAGCTAAGCCCGGTAGCGCCGGGCATCGACACGACCATGCTGTCGGCCCTTTTCAGGGCTGCGGCTTTCGAGAAGGTGGCCGTCGTGGCCGTCATATAGGCCTGCACGAGGTCGGGTGAAAGATCGGTGCTGGGCTGGACGATGGTTCCTTCCATGAGCGATACGCCGAGCGGCTGGAGGATGGGGTCGAGCAGGGCTTGCTTGCCCGGTTCACCAAGGATCATGAGGTTACCGCCCTTGCCGATATACTGCTGAACTCTTGCCAGTGTGGTCGGGGGGAGTGCCGTCCTGGGATCGGCGATCACCAGGGTGGATATATCATCCGGGATGTCACGATTGTCGAGCGAAAGGGTGTCGACATCGAAACCTTGGTTGAGCAGGGCATAACGGAAAGTCTTGAGATTGGTAAGGGCTTTGTATTCCCTTTCGCCCATCTTGTTGATATTCCTTTCGAGGTCTCCCGTCAGGAAGGCGATCTTCGGCACCTTTGCCAGCAGCAGTCTTTTGAAGGCTGCGGATACTTCGGTCTCGCCGGGGAAGACGGCCATGTCGTCAAAAATGCGCAGGAAGGTGCTCCGGTCTTTGTATTTCAGCTGCATGACGAAGCGGTTGTTCTCGGGTTTCAGGTCGATGATCTTACGGATCTCCTGCGGTGATATGAATCCTGACAGCTTGATATTGTAGTTCTTTGCCGTCATTTCGGCGAGGCCTTTCAGGTCCTTTCCTTTTAGCTGCTGCGTGAGATACCGGCTGTTTTGTGTCCCGCTGCTGTCATAATAGTTGACGTATTTGTAATCTATGTCGGGCTTGAACCGTGTATAGGATTCCCAGAAAGCGAGGTAGTTGTTCCGCATGTCAGGCAGCCCGTAATAGGCATGATTATCAAGGAGATTGTTGTAGACGGTGACCTCGAGCTTTTCATCTCCCATCTGACGGATGATGGCCTGGGCATTCGGGGTTAGGGTGCGTGTTTTATTGCTGGTGACGTCCCAGTAGCCGGTAAGGCTGGGCCGGGAGCTGATATAACCGACGGCCAGCGCCGAGACGACGATGAAAGCGTATCGGGCTGCCTTTACGGATACCGGCTTCGACTCCCGTCCCGCCTTGAGCTTGTAGATGCTAAGCCCCAAAAAGATATAGGCGATGATGATAAAGTACAGGACATCCTTTGTAGTGATAAGACCGGTGAGCATGCTGCCCGTACGACCCTGGAGCGATAGAAAATAGGTCAGGTCGCGTACGAAGTCGATATCCTGCCAGAGCGTTCCGATATAGCTGAGGATGCCGATCATCACGAAGGTGGCTATGGCAGCCACTACCTGGTAAGTGGTCAGGCAGGACATGAAGAGGCCGATGGCCGAGTATGCGCAAAGGAGCAGGAAAAAGCCCAAGGCAGCGGACAGGAGCATGCCGGACTCGGGGGACTTGATGTTGAACATTCCTGCGATCATGAAGATACCGACGATGAATACCAGCAGCAGGCTATAGGCCAGCATGGCGAGGTACTTACCGAAGATGATCTCGCGAACTTTTATTGGCGAAGAGTAGAGCAGCTTGATAGTGCCGCCGTTGATCTCGCGGCTGATAAGTCCCATCGTAAGAAGGGGAATGTAGAGATAGAGGTTCTGCATCACGCTGCTGAATATACCGCCCCGGCCGGTGAAGATCCTGCTGGTCAGGTCGGTCATATAGTCCAGTCCTCTTCCGCCCATCTCCTGCGTCCTGGCATTGTTGTCCAGCAGGTTGGTATAAGCCAGTGCGCACTGGATGAGGAATACGATCATCAGGAACCAGGCAATGGGAGAGTAGAACAGCGATCGCAACTCTGTCCTGGCAATTTTAAATATCTTTTTCATATATTGAAAATGTTAAAGAACTACTGAATCTTTTTGGTGGATAATTGTTTGAAAATTTCGTCGAGGGCGCTTTTGTCGAGATTGATCTCCTTGAGCCGCCAGCCATTGTGTACACTGGCTTCGATCAGTCTTTCGGAGATATCCTGGTCGCCGGTGAAATAGATGCGTACCTGTCTTTCCGTTAGAAAATCGACGCTGGTAACGCCGGCTATCTGGCGCAGCGCTGCTTCTGCGGGCGGGTTTTCCATACGCATCAGCACGCTGTGCGGAGCGACGTAGTTGTTAAAGGCGTCCATCGTGTCCGAAAAGACGATGCGGCCACCTTCGATCATCTTTATCTCTTTGCAGAGCATCTGTACTTCCGTGAGGACATGTGAGGAGAAGATAACGGCGCGGTCGGTGGCGATCTCTTTTATCAGCGCGCGTACTTCGATGATCTGGTTTGGATCGAGACCGTTGGTGGGCTCATCCAGCACCACCAGTTTCGGGCGATGGATGATGGCCTGCGCGATGCCAACGCGCTGGCGATAACCTCCGGAGAGGTTGCCGATCAGCCGTTGGCTAAAATGGGTGATACCGCAGCGTTCTTTGGCATCCGCGAGGGCTGACTTGATCTTGTCTTTTGGCATCATCCTGAGCTCGGCGCAATAGATGAGGTATTCGTCTACTGTCAGATCCATATAAAGGGGAGGGGTTTGCGGAAGGAAGCCGATCTCCTTTTTCGCCTGTTCGGGCTGTTCTCTTATGTCGATGCCGTTGATGTATACATTACCCTCCGTCTGATTGAGCGCGCCGCACAGGATATTCATCGTGGTCGACTTACCCGCGCCGTTGGACCCGAGGAGGCCCACGATACCGGTCTGTCCGATCTCGATGTTGATGTCACGGATCGCCCAGGAGCTGCTGTATCTATGGGACAAATGATCGATCTTTACAATTGCGTCCTGCATTGTTATTGTTTGGTTATAGGTTAATAATAAAGGCTGACTATCTCTCGCGATAGGAGATGCTGGTGATCTTTCCGAATCCCGTCCACGACCGTTCGAAGATCAGGGGCTCGTTGGCGTCCACGATGCCGTATTGTTCCAGGGTGCCGTTGGATCCTTCGGTTCCCGAAGGATCGTAGGAACCCACGGAAAGCCATCTCGCCCATTGTCCATAGAGGGCGGCGTGTTGAACGTCGCTGGCGGTGAAGCGGTCGAAGTTCAGGTAGCTGATTTGGGCCGAGCCCTTATCCAGCATCAGCTTGCTGCTTTTCAGATAGAGATCGTACTCATACAATTTACCCCCGACGCTATAGAAGAGATATTCGGGATTGGCGCTGACGGCGAAGTTCGTGGCCTTGTCGATATCGGTGCCGGATATTTGCTGGCAATATACAGGTAGAGATCCGGCCTGGAATTTCGTCAGGTAGCAGGTGGACGTGTTGGGTATTTTAGTTATCGCATAGGCATACCCCCCGGCGCTCTTGTCCATATAAAGCAGGTCACCGCCTTTCGGAAAGGGGATGTCTCCCGGCGCGGTGGAATCCGGCGGGTCGGTCGCGTTGGAGGAACTTACCGTGGGCACCATAGCAAAAGAGCGGTTGTCGAGGTTGTACAATATCGTGGCATCTCCGTCGCCGTCGCCGACCACGAATGGAGAGGCCCTGAAAGGCGCCTGCCCGACGTACTTATTCAAAGGCAGGTTGTACAGGGGGGAACCGGCGCCGGAACGTATATACAGGTTATTATCGGATATCATAAAGATGGTGATAAAGTAGAAGGCGGGGTCAGCGACCATATTATCTGCTTTGAAGTCTTGCGGGATGTTCCCGGTGACCTCGTAGCGGATATTGTAGGTGTGCAGCCAGTCGAAGGTTTCGGAATTGATCCGGTTGGTGCCCGATGCGGTAACGACATAGATGCCATACGTGGAGTCGGAGTAGTTGAAAGCGGTGCTTGTTCTTGTGCAAAGCACTTTATAGGGCTGGCCCTGCGGCGGCATGGAGGAGCCCATTTTTTTCAGCACATCCGTATATTGGGTGAATTTTCCCGCGACGACATCATAGGAGAGCATGTCCAGGCGGGAATTACCGGCCACCTCGTTCAATACCAGGTAGCCTTCATATACGTCTGTTTTCACCAGCACGGTGGCCCTGGTATGAAAAAGGACTCCGGTGGTCTGGTCGGTGACCTTGTATTGCAGGCTGTAGGAGCCGGGGGGCTGAGATACTTTGTACTTCAGGTCCTTATCGGTGGAGATGACCTGATCTCCCTTTATCTGGTCGAAGA
Organism: Chitinophagales bacterium; assembly: GCA_015655015.1. GTDB lineage: Bacteria > Bacteroidota > Bacteroidia > Chitinophagales > Chitinophagaceae > Puia. The sequence continues at coordinate 34,436 of JAATFV010000101.1, forward strand.
AGGACCATTCGTAGCTATATTTATGCGGGCCATCATGGTCCTGACTGCCTGTCACGACGGGAGAGATGGATAAAGTATCGCCAAAGATGGCGGTGTATCCACTAACGGTGTCGATGGAGCTGATGGTCACCTCATTGATGTCGTGGTACTTGTAATTACCGAGTTCCTTGTCACAGGAGACAAGATAAGCGGCCGGGAGTACCATTAGTATATATATGAAGAGCTTTTTCATTCGAAGAAATTTTTGTTGTTAGTCATAATTCTCTATTGGAAGTAGTCGCCCATGGTCATGGGCGTTACCCCATCGGCTTCGAAGATGGTGTTCCCCTGGTAGGCCTGGTCGCTGAGATATCGGTAGGTAAAGCCGCCATAGTAAAGGCTGTTGGCCTGCTGTTGCTGAGAGGAATATATGTCCACCGACCAGAAGTCCAGCGGCATGCCGGCGATCTGGTTCATCAGTCTGACCTTTTTCTCGCTGAAGACCCCGAAATATTGGTCATATTCGTTCCAGTAGGGGCCTGCCTGCAGCATATCGGAGAGGGTGATCTTAAAGGTCTCCATCTGGATGGTGTCTCCCGGGGGGATCACGGTCAGATCGTTGCCGACAAGAGATCTGTAAGAGAACTGTGCCTTGAATTGGGTATTGTCCTTCAGCCGCAGCGCGAGGAATACTGAACTGGTCCTGATCGCCGGGGTACGCCGGAACAGGATAGGAATGGTATCCGTCAATCTGCCGGCGTGTACGATAAAGGAGGAGGGAAGGACATAATCCGTGGAGGCGTCCGCGGTCGAATTGGCGTCCACCGATAGTGCGAATTCCCTGTCCGTCTTGCCGGCCACGCCCGTCACTGCAACCGGGAGCTTGAAGACCGTGTCTGTAACGGAGCTGCTGCTGAAAGCGAAGGTCACATTCGCCGTATCGGCGTATCGTATCGGGTCGGTATCGGCAATAAGATTAAAATAGATATTGTCGGAGGCATTATAGCTGATCAGCGAGGACTTTTTACAGGCCGTGACCGAAAGGAGCGCCAGTCCTCCGATTAGCAAATAATATATGGATGTTTTCATCAGTTCTTTTTTTTATGTTAACAATCACTAGCGGGTGGTCGTCTCGGACAACGGCAGTGGAACGACATACGCCGGGTTGACTGTAAGAAATAGATAGGGGTTTGAGGCGTCGGGAACTCCGGTTGCGTTGATCCGTTTGTAATAGAAGAAGAGCTGGCCTTCGCCCCAGAATTCTTTCTGGAACTCTTTTCGCAGTTCCGTTGGAATATTAGCCGTCGTGGGTAAAGGCACCAATCCCCTGTTACGTCTTGCCGTATTCAAATAGCCCAACGCAGCTGCCGGGTCTGGGTCTGTCTCGGCCAGCAGGAAATAGAGCTCGCTTTTGCGGATAATTGGTTGTAGAAAACGCCATGGCAGGGTCGTCACCGTGAGATCGGCGTACTTATAAAAGGTGCGATAGGATTTGCCGAGGATCTTCCAGCTCTGCGAATAGCGGTAGTCGTTGTCATTGCTTTCAAAGACCGTTCGCAAACGGCTGGAATCCGGCGCCAGGATGGCGTCATCGGAAAGGGCGGGGCTGAAGAAATTATTGTAGTTGGTGTACAGACCGGGGTTGTAGACGGCGAAGAGCACTTCGGATGAGAAGATCCGGTCGGGGTTCGTCGGGGCGTTGGCGGCGTCATAGCTGGTCCATGGGAACCATTTTTCGCCTTCGGTGAGCACGGACAGCGCCAGGTCATGCGCCTGTTGCCTGTTGCGGGCCCAGAGCCAGGCACGGGCCATCAGGGCTTTAACGGCGTAGCTATTCAGGCGCTGATTGCGGTAGCCGGTGTAAAAATCCGGCGTTAACTGCACTCCGGAAGTAATGACGGGGTCCGCCGCCAGCAATTGCAGGGCTGCGGTATAGTCGGCCATCACTTTCGCCATGACGGCGGAGGCCATAAGGATGGGCTGCGACTGGCCGTCCGCTGCCGTATAATAGGGGATGGCGGGAGAGGTGCTGTCTATCGAATAGACGGGACCGAACAGACGGAGCAGGTCAAAATGGACCATGGCCCGGATGGCGAGGGCTTCTCCTTTTAGCTGGCTGCCGTGTGCCCGGGTCAGGATCTTTTCCTTAATCGCATTGTCGATCTTCGACAGAAAAACATTCGTCGCCAGGATGGTAGAATAGGCCTGTCTCCAGAGCGAGTCGAAGGTGGTCTGCGCGGTGGCTGAGGAATAGTTGTATCTGGAGAAGACACTCAGATCGATGGCATGGGAGATCGAGATGCTCGGCTTGTACCGCTGCGCCATCATTTCGATGGTGGAGGTAGTCAGGTTGGCGCCATAACTCTGATTGTCGGCGAGGGCGATGTAGAGGCCGTTGAGCGCTTGCTGGAGGGCGTTCTCGTTGCCATAGACCTGGCTTTCCGCGTAAGAAGCCTCCGGCTGCACGTTCAGGTATTTTTTGCAGCTGCCTGCCAGGAGCGATCCGCAGAGCAGGGGAAGGAATATGTATCTGTAGTTCATAAAAAGCGTTTTATTAAAATGAGACATTCAGACTGAAAGAAGCGGTTCTCGAGAACGGATAGTCCAATCCACGTTCGCTCTTTATGCTTTCGATCCGGAAGATGTCATTCAGGTAAAAGTTGAGTCCGATGGTCTGCAAATGCAGGCTCCTGATCCAGGCTGCGCTGCTTCGCCAGCCGATGTTGAACGACTCGCCGATGAGGTGGTTGTCCTTTTCGACAAAGCGGGACGACATGGGGCTTGGGTTTCCGGTATTGATCGCAGTGAACTGGGTTACGTCACCGGGTTTCTGCCAGCGGTCGTACAGGGCGCGCCGGTCGAGATTTGCCGTCAGGGGCACCAGGATCGCACCGGAAGGAGTTAAATTAATATTCTCTACCTTATCGTACAGTGCGGAGTTGAATACATACCCGCCGATCCTGTACCGGGCATTCGCGCCAAAATTGAAATCCTTATACGTGAAGGTGGTGGTAATGATCCCTTCTACCTTGGGCCTTGTATTTCCGACGCGAACGATGTCTGCCGGGTCATAATAATAGTTAAGCGTACCGTTCTTTTTTTGGAAGATCTCTTGCCCGGTGGCGGGATCGATGCCATGGGAGACGACGGCCCAGATATCGTCCGGGCTGTATCCATCGTAGTACCGGGAGAGCCCGTTGCTTGCCAGCTCGTCCTTGTTGAGAGCGGCCAGCCTGTCACCGAAGCCGCCATAGACGCTGCTCGTCTTGACACCGGTGATGGCTATCGTCCAGAGGATCCTATCCTTCAGATTGTAGATAGGAGAATATCGCAAATTGAAATTCCATCCTTTTGTCGTAAGATTTCCGACGTTGATGACATAGTTGTCATTAAGCGCCACGGAAGAGGGGAGAGTGCCTTCGGCGGTGACGGCCAGGGGGTCGGTCTTCTTCTTATAATACTCGACGCTTCCGGTGATCCGGCTGTTGAGAAAGGAGAAATCGATGCCATAACTCTGCTGAAGGGTCTTTGACCATTGCAGGTTGGGGCTGCCGAGCGAGGCGAGAGAGAGGCCCTGTCCGAAATTATTGTTGTTGCCGCCCACGAAGTTGTAGGTGGATACGGAAGTAAAGTTGCCAATATTCTGGTTGCCCGAATAGCCGAAATTACCCCTGAGCTTGAGCAGATTCATCCATTTGTATTGCCTGAACAGGGCCTCCTGCTGGAGATTCCAGCCGAGTCCGCCGGAGACGAAGGGTTTGTATCTTTTATTACTGCCGAAAGCGCTGGTTCCGTTGAGTGTATAGACCCCGTCGAACATAAAACGGCGGTCATAGGAATAGCTCACGTTGCTGGTGAAGTCGACATTCCGGCTGGTCACGTTGCCGGACTGCGGCACGCTGTAGGGCGTAAAACCATAGGCGAAGGCGGGATTGCCGTTGGTGCCATAGGGAAAGCCGACTATGGAAAAGGAAATGGCCTCGTTCGTCGTGCTCTGGAGCTGTCCCCTGGCGATGGCGCTGATCTGGCTTTTCCCTATCAGCGTTCCGTAGATGAGGGTAACGTTCCCGGTATATGACCTGTTCTCCTGGTGATTGTTGGTATAGCTGCCTTTCTGGTGCGGGTCAACCCCGTCATAGATGGTATTGTCAGGCGGCACGAAGACGATGCCTGTTACGTTGCCTTTACTCAGCTGAAGGCCACCTTCGATCTGGAATTCGCGTGACAGGGTGTAGATGCCTCGGATGTTGTTGGCAAAGGAAAAGGTTTTCGTCTGGTTGAGGCTATAGAGGGTAGCGTTGTACAACGGGTTGATGACGCTGGTATCGTATATGGGATCGAGCTGTCTCGATATCGTTCCATCGGCGTTCGTCTTGCGATAATAGGGATTTGTCGCGGCGAAGGTGGCAAAGGAGCCATAGGGTGACTCGGTGGCCGTATTGCCCGAAATGATGGCCATCTCGGTGATGTTGAGCTTACCTTTCCGGTAGGTAAGGTCTATATTGCCGCCATAGTTGTTACGGCCCGAGCCTTTCATGACTCCGTTCTGATTGCTATAGGTGCCGCCGGCGTTGAAGGAGAGCTCATTGTTCCCTCCGTTCAGCTGCAGGGAATGTTTGTTGGTGACGCCCGTGCGCACCGGTACGCGGAGCCAGTAGGTGTTGACGCCTTGTGCTACAGCGGTCTGCAGGGCGGCATTGCGTTCTTCTATACGCCAGTCAGTGGGTTGGGACCCGTTAGGCGGGTAAAAGGCCAGCTTTTCCCATTTCAGCTTTTCGGAGGCATTCATCAGGTTGTAACTGCTGAGGTCGGGGAGGTCGAAGCTATAGTCGCCGACATAACTGCCCTGTAGTTTGCCTGGAATGGGACGTTTGGTCTCCACGACAATAACTCCATTGGCTGCCTTGGAGCCATAAAGCGCAGTGGAGGCGGCATCTTTCAGAATGGTGATATTGGCGACCCTGTTCATGTCCAGGTCATAGATGGTCTGCAGGGTGGTCTCGAAACCGTCGAGTATGAATAAGGGTTGATTGGGGTCGGCGTTGAACTGGTCGTTGAGATTGGCATTTGTCAGCGTCGTTTTTCCTCTGATCTCCAGGGTGGGCATTTTGTTAGGGTTCGATCCCTGCAGGTTGTCATCTACTTTGATGAGGGAGGGATCCAGGGTTACCAGGCTTTGCAGCACATTTTTATTGCCGATGGTCTTCAGCTCGTCGCCGGTAAAGGTGGAGACGGCCCCCGTAAAACTTACCTTGTTACGCTTGAAGATACCATTATTGATCACTACTTCGCCCAGCGCCGTGCGAACTGGTTTCAGCGAAATGATAAAACTGCCGTTAGACGCTTTGCGGACGATGGTAGTATTCACTGTTACGGAACTGTTTGGTAACATCCCGGTTAACCCGATAAGGGGTATTTCCAGCGAATTATATCCCACGGAAGAGATGATGAGGGTGGCATCCGCAGGCGCTCCCGGAAGAATAAACCGGCCGGTGTTGTCCGAAGTGACGCCGCCCTGGTTCTTTTTGAAAGAAATAGATGCTCCGGCGACAGGCTCGCCCGTTTCTGCATTGTTAATAAACCCTGCGATCGTGACGGTGGGCTGTGCGGCTGTTTTCACCCTGTTGTCTTCCGTTGCCCGTACAATAACGGGCGGAAGTCTTTCGGATAGAATAATGGTATTGTCCGTGACTTTGTACGTGTAGGGCTGATCTTTCATGATCAATGCGAGAAAGCTGGCCAGGGGCATTTTATTGACGGATACCGTTACCGGCCGGGAATTTTCCAGGAAGTCCAGCTTCCCCCAAACCAGGAAGCCCGTCTGATGTTCGATGGACCTGAATACCTCTTTCATCCGTAAGTCTTTACCGGATAAAGAAATGGTTTGGGACGAGCTTTTGGCGGAAACGTGCAGACAAAAGATCAACAGTACGATGGAAGTCATTCTCATAATTCTCAGCATTTGAGCTGGTAGCCGGATCGGTCCTGCCTTATAGATCCTTTGCATAACCCGGGCGATCTGGTCTTTGCGACCCGGATGAAAAGGTGCCAACGGGTTGGGATCTGCATGAGAGTGCCGGCTACAATTAGCGGTTTTTTGCATAAATTGCAGTGTGTTTGGTTATTAAATAGCGGTGTAAGACTCTGCGTTTTGATCAACCAGATTATTTGCCGGATTTCGCCAGCCAGCGTGGTCCGGTTTTTTATTTCTGTTGATCGGTGCATACCGGGACTTCTTGCTGTAAATCCCGGGACTATGGGTTGTTATGGGTTTATTAAGGGGTAAGTGTTCCGATACTATCCGGATATTATCCGGGAAGCCGACCGTGTCTTACCGGTCAGCGCTTCAGGGCATGACCGTTAACTTTCTGTCCGCCTTCATTTCATAATGAAGACCAAAGCCTTTCAATGCCTCCAGCACGGTAGTGAGGTCCACTTTCCGGCTGATCTTCCCGAAAAATTTTACGTCCTGTACGTTCGGGGCATAGACTACTTCGATATTATACCAGCGTTCGAGCTGGCGCATCATTTCCCTCAGACCGACTCCTTCGAAGTTGAAGATTCCGTTCTTCCAGGCAAGCGCCTTGTCTACATCGGCATTTTTGATAAGGCTGATATCGGATGAGACCCGGGCCTGCTCGCCGGGCTTAACGATCATTCTTTCTTCGCCTTTTATCACCCGGATCAATCCCTCCACCAGCGTGGCGTCAATGCTGCTCTCGTCTTTGTATGCGTTGACATTAAAGCTGGTACCCAATACTTCCACTTCTGTCTGTTGATCGATGCTGACCCGGAACGGCCTGTCCGCATCTTTTGCCACTTCGAACCAGGCTTCCCCGCTGATGGAGATCCTCCGTTCCCTGCCGGCGAATACGGTCGGATAGTGGAGAGAGCTGGCTGCATTAAGGTATACTTTGGTCCCATCGGGAAGTACGATATTGAATTGGTTGCCCTTTGTCGTCGTGATGGTATTATAAACGGTCTCGCCGGCTGTCACTGTTCCGGGGGCATATACCAGCTGGCCATTCTTCAGCAATACGCGGGTGCCATTCTGTGCGGCTATCTGGCGGTTGGCTGCCGAGTCCAGCGCGACATTACTTCCGTCTGCCAGTGTCAGGATCGCGCCGTTCTTCGCCGCCCTGATAGTTGCCGGCGGTGGCTGGACAACGATGTCTTCCCTGGTCCGCTGATGGATGCGGTACCAGCCATAACCGGCGGTCCCCAGAAGAATGATCACCGCTGCTGCATAGCGGGTCCAGGCCCTTCTAAGGAAATGAACCCGGTGAAGGGGACCGGCTGTCTCTCCGGCCGGGGCCGTCGATAAGATGGTGTGCAGGATGGCATTGGCATCGGCCTCGTTCCAGCCCGCTGCTGGCGCACCTTTTTGCAGCTCCGATAAAATATCGGCCTGGACAGGCTCCCGGTATTCACCTGAAAGGACGGCTGCCCTAAGCTCCTGCCATTCGGAAAAGGTGATGTTCCCGTTCTTATATTTCAGCAATAATTCCGCGACGGTATTGTTCATAGTAGAGGTATTCGTTGGTAAAGACGACCGGGGAATAACAAAGTAGTATCAGGAAGAAAATTTTTTTTCGATGGGCATTGCGCTCCTTGGGAAGGCGGCTCAGGGGCGCAGCTTAACAGTGTCCTTTCACCAGGGTGGCTATGGAATGGCTGTTGACCAGGAGAAGGGTATAGATATGGAGGTATTGGAGGATGAAATGCTGTATGAACTGTTTGGCCTGGGTCATCTGCTTTTTGGCGGTGGCCACGGAGATGTCAAATTCCCGGGCGATGGTCTCATAATTTTTTCCCTGGCTGCGGGCGAGGTAGACATTCCTGCGGGCGGGGGACAGGCGGTCTATGGCGGATTGCAGGAGTTCCTGGTACTGCCGGTCCTGTACCCTGTGGCCGGTATCGTCTACGGCAGCGCCTGAGACGTTGCGGTAAAAATGGATCAGGGCCTTTTGTTCGGTCGCTTTCTTTTTAAACCCGTCATAGATACGGTTGCGCGCCAGTATAAAAAGGTAATTCATAAAGTTATCGACGGCAGTGAGGGTGTCTCTTTTCTGCCAGATCTTCATAAATACATCCTGTACTATTTCGTTGGCCTCGGTATCATCTTTGAGAAAGACCATGGCGACGTTGAAGATCTCCGGGGCATAGTGATGGTAAAGCTGCGTATAAGCGGACTGATCGCCGCCGGCTATGCGTACTAACAGTGTTCTCTCATTATCCGGGGGGATGATCGCCACTAAAGAGGTTTTGGTGGCCAAATCTACTGAAAATACACGAAAGCGTTAATGCTTCACATTCCTGGTTGCCGGAGAGTGGTTTAGTTTCCTACGAAATAAAAGTATTATTTTGAGGGTGAATTAGCTGCACATGACGCAACGTTCCCATCTACTGTGCTACCCCGGATCACGCCTTCTGGCGATCCTGTTATTATTTCTGTACGGCCATGCCGCTGCCCAGGAAACTATTGGCCTGAACAAAGACAGCCTGAGGCGCCTTCTCTTTTCTCTGCGGGAGGATACTCCAAGGGTCCATGTCCTTATTTCGATGGGGCAGCAGTTCGATTATACCCAGCCTGATTCGGCGATCTATTTTTACAGCGAGGCGGGACGGCTGTCCCGAAAGCTCAGGTATCCGGCAGGGTTCATCAGGTATGTCGCCAACTATACGGACATTTTGAACAACCGCGGCAAATTCGAAGAATCCCTTGCCTTGAACCTTCAGGCTATTGACACCTGTTTGAAATATGGCCTGGGGGGGCTCAGCTATATACGGGCGTTCATGAACACCGCGACCGTTTATCAATATAAGGGTGAATATGCGACATCGGCCGGTTATTACCTGAAAGCCCTTGCCGTGGTGGAGGCTGGTGATTATGTACAGGCAGCATCCGTTATTTATAATGATCTTTGCGGCCTTTATCGAAACCTCGAACAGCCGGATAAAGCGATTGTCTATGCCCGTAAGTCGCTGCAGCTGGCCGAAAAGGATCATGACCTGCTCGCCGCAGGCAATGCCTGTATTAATCTCGGCAACAGCCTCAAAGACAAGGGGCAGATGTCCCAGGGACTCAGCTATATTGAAAGATCCAGGGCCATTGGTCTTCAGCTCCATGACAGCAGCCTTGTGGAAACGGCCCTCATCGATATAGGAGATACCCATATAAAGACGAGCAATCCTGAAAAAGCTATTCCCGCCTTTCGGGAGGCTCTGTCACTTGCCAGGGCGCTCGGTGACGTCACGGGTGAGGCCTTCGCCTTGCAAGGCATGGCGATGGGCAATTTCTGGACGGCCCGTTATCCGGATGCCGAACGGTATCTGCTGCAATCCATTCCCCTGGCCCGGGACCACGATCAGAAAGAAGTATGGCGCAATAGCCTCATGCTCATGTCGGATGTACAGATCGCGCTTGGCCATACAAAAGCTTCCCTTCAGTATCGGCGGTTGTACGATTCTGTAAGTGACGCTCTTTTGAACCCTGCTCTTATGAAGAACATCCAGGAGCTGGAAACAAAGTACGAGGTGGAAAAGAAAAAACACGATCTGCTCCAAAAAGACTTTTTGCTGGAGGAGAAGGACCGGGAAGCCTCCCGCCAGCGTACCTGGCTGATCGCCGCAGCCGCCAGCGTGCTCATCCTGACCGTACTGTTCGTACTGAGCTGGCGTTTTAGCCGTCAGCAGCAGCTGCTGCAGCAGCGAACGATAAAGGCGCTGGAAATGGAACGGGAGAATGTTCGTCTCAAGGCTATGCTGGAAGGCCAGTATACCGAGCGGCAGCGCATCAGCCAGGAGATGCATGATGATATGGGGTCCGGGCTGACATCCCTGATCTTCCTGAGCAGGATGCTCGGATCTGATGGCGCCCCTGCTGCCCCGGCGCCCGGCGACATCGTCCTTAAAATGCGTAATACGGCCGAGCAACTGGTCCGTAAAATGAATGAGGTCATCTGGACTATGAACCATGAGCAGGATACGCTGGACAGTCTCCTGGCCTATATCCGGGTGAATACGGCAGAAATGCTCGAGCATGCGGGTATCGACTTCCGGTTTGATATTGAGCAGCCAGTGCCTGCGGTAGCGGTAAGCCAGGAATTCCGCCGGAACATTTACCTGGCGGCGAAGGAGGCGGTACACAATGTCGTGCGGCATTCCGGAGCCGGTATGGTCGTCATTAACATATCGGCTGGCGGCGGGCGCCTGGAGATCCGTATCCATGACGATGGGAAGGGGTTCACTATTTCTTCGGGGAACCGCTTTGGGAACGGGCTGAAGAATATGCGGCGGCGGACGGAGCAGGTGGGGGGATCCATTGAATTTGTAGCGGGACAAGGGACCCTTGCGATCATCCGGGCGCCTCTCCCGGTTGCCTGAGCTGCTGTTTGACCGGCGGGATCGTTTCCGGTTACCTGATCTGCTGTTGATGGGCGGCATTGCTCCTGATCACAGGTCTTATAACTTTTGTTACATTGAAAATTATTTTTAACGGTTCATCTTTGTACTATGGATTCTATCCGGGTTAGCATTGTGGAAGACACCGCCGATATTCGGGAGGGCATGCGTTTCATTGTCAACCAGACTTCCGGTTTCACCTGCCTGTCGGCGTATGGCAGCGCTGAGGAGGCTTTTATCGGATTGACGGAAGATGCTCCCGATCTTTGCATCATGGACATTGCCCTGCCGGGCTCTACGGGTGTGGAATGCATCCGGAAGCTTAAGGCCGCGGGCAGCACCATCCAGTTCGTCGTCTTCACTATTTACGAGGATAGCGACCAGGTATTCGAGGCGCTTGCGGCCGGGGCGAGCGGTTATCTGCTCAAAGATACTTCGCCGGACAGGATCATCGCCGCCCTGCGTGAGCTCCATGAAGGCGGTTCACCGATGAGCACCACTATCGCCCGCAAGATCGTTTCCTCCTTCCAGCGTCCTGCGGCAGTCAATGTCCTTTCGACGCGTGAAGCGGAGGTCCTCGGCCTGCTCGCCAAAGGGTATCTTTATAAAGAGATCGGGCTTCACCTTCATATCAGCACGGGTACGGTACGCCAGCATATTCATCATATTTATGAAAAGCTGCATGTGGAGAACCGGACCGAAGCGATCAACAAGTTCTTTGGTAACAAATTGTAACGTTCGTTCTATTGTCTTGCGGCTGCGGCATAACTAGCTTTGAATCCTCATTTCAAACCTGGTATATGAAACATCTATTTTTTCTGCTCTCCTTTTTGACCCTGTCTTTTTTCGGCAGGACGCAAATGACGTCTTCTGCTTCCGTACGGGAAGGTCTCTATGGCGGTCTGTCTGTCGGGTATTTCCATTATAAGACAAGCTGGTATTATCACCGTGCAGACGGGAATCCTGCTCATGACAATTATCCCGTCCACAGTCTTAACAGGGCGGTGGTCTCCCTTAACCTGGAAAAGAAATCGCTCCGGGAGGTGCATAACATTCATTTCGACCTTGGCGGCGAGCTGCTGTTCGGTCCGACGGGGAAGGCAAAGGGTACCTGGCTGCCCGATGACGATGTCATTTCATCCGGCGGCTGGTCTGCGGGACTAAACGCATATGTGCGTGCGGTCTATGTTCCTGTAGCGGAAACGAAAGGCTTGCATTTATTCCCTTTTCTCAGCCTGGGGCCTCAGTATATGTTCCTGCACAATAATGGAAAGGGGACGGGGCCGTATGCCTCCGAAGCCGTTTATGATTATAAGGAAGGATGGAATGAGGGGGTAGTGTTGTTAGCCGGATCCGTCGGCGTGGACCTGCAGTCCGGCAGTTTCGTGCTGACGCCGGAAATCCGCTTTGGTCTTTTTGGATGGAGCTCTTCCAGCTGGGAGCCTGGCGGAGGGGGAGCCACTATGGATGGAGGACCAGGTTTTACGGCGTTCAGCGTAAGGGTTGCGAAAAAGTTCTGATCGTTGTGAGACACTTGATCGTTGTGAGACCCTTGATCGTTGTGAGATCCTTGATCGTTGTGAGCCCATTTGTGTTAGGTGAGAAGATCTTAGAGAAATGCCGGTCAGGTTGCCTTCGCCTTTTTATAATAAGCGCAAACGCTTTTCATCGGACAGATGTCATGTAACGGTTTGGGCCGGCAGATCTCCCTTCCCAGGAAGGACAGGGCCATACCTGCATCCCATTGACTTTCCGGCAACTTTTCCATGAGATCCTGTTCTATCTTTTTCGGATCGGTGTTTGACGTTAAACCGAGTCTTTCAGCCACCCGCACTACGTGCAGGTCAACGATGATCCCTTCTGGCGGTTTACCGGCTTCGCGGAGAATGACATTCGCGGATTTCCGGCCGATGCCGGGCAGGTCTGTCAGCGCCTCCAATGTCAGTGGGATGTTACTGTCTTTTTTTAGTTTTTGGGCGATCTCTACCAGCCATTTTGCTTTATGGGCGAAATTCCTTATTCCTTTCAGGTAGGGATACAAGCCTTCCGGCGTGGATTTTGCCAAGACCTGCATATCCCGGAAGGTCTTAAAGAATGCCGGCGCGACTTTATTGATATAATCGTCGGTGCTCTGTGCGGATAATATTACCATTACCACCAGCTGGTATACATTTTTATATTCCAGCGGGTGTCTTTTGCCCTTATACTTTTTGAGCAGCGGGCGGATGGCGATAGTCCAATCGGTTTTGGCCGGCATACTGCAGTATTTTTACAGTAAGTTACTAAAACAAAGGGGCAATCAGGAGCGATTTTTTGACCGCAGGCGTATCGCCAGGGCGAGAAGGAACCCTATCAGCACCATAGCTGCGCTGAACGCATAGATATAGCTCATTCCGAAGCTGCCGGCGACGAAGCCGATGAGGGGGCCTGTAATGCATAAGGAGAGGTCGATGAATAGTCCATATCCGCCGAGGGCCGCTCCTCTGTTAGAGGCGGGCACCAATTTAACGGCTTCTACGCCGAGGGCCGGAAACACCAGCGAAAATCCAAGCCCGGTAATACCGGCTCCTGCAAACGCGATATAAGGCGTATTTGCCTGCCAGAGGATAAACAAACCCAACGCTTCGACAACAAGGCAGGCCATGGAGGTCTGCAGGCCTCCGTAAGTAGTGATAAAGCTTTCAAAAATAAGCCGGCCGATAATGAATAAGATGCTGAAGATGGAAAGGCTAAGCACAGCGCCCTGCCAGTTCAGATAAGAATAATATAATGTTATGAAAGTAGATATGGAGCCAAACCCCAGGCCGCCTAAAGCCAGGCAAATACCGTAGGGGGTGACTTTTTTAAGGACCTTGAGAAATGGCTGCCTTTCCATATTGGTATCGCCTTTCAAGGCAGTCCTGCTGTTCGCATAAAGCAGACCCAGCAATCCTACAGCGATGATCGTTATCCCGAGACTGCCGAGCCCAAGGCTGCGCTGCATGATAACGCCGCAGGGCGCGCCAATGGCAAGGGCGCTATAACTGGCAATGCCGTTAAAAGAAATGGCTTTGGCGGTATGTTCATCACCTGTTGCCAGCATCGCCCAGTTAACGGGGCTCGCGCCGATCAGACCTTCTCCAAAACCGGTGACCAGGCGGGTGCAAACCAGTGCCGCCAGGCTGAGGGCGTGCTGATCTCTCAGCAAATAAGAAACAAACAATAATGCGCCGCTTAGGGCAAAACCCGACATGCCCAGCAGTACGGCAGGTTTGGGTCCCTTTTTGTCTACAATGCTGCCGGAATAACCGCGAAAGAAGAATGTGGTGATATACTGCAGGCTTATGACGATACCGGCTACCATAGCGCTATATCCCAGCTGCTGATGAATAAAGACCGGCAATACCGCCAGTGCCAGTCCTATCGTAAAATATCCTATAAAAGTAAATGCAACGAATCCCAGGATGCTTAACCGGACTTTTGATGCATCGACCTCTACTGCTGCTCCTTTCATAAAAGCGCAATTTAGCATGTTTTCGCAATAGCTTATGTACAAATATGTTATCTTGAAGGGGAAATATCCTTAGTGAACCGCCCGGATATACATTATCCGGCCCAACAAAACATTATGTCTGCCTTTAGATCGTATTGTGCTCTTTTCCTGCTGCTGCCGGCGGCGCCTGCTTATTCTCAATTAACTTCCGGTCATGGTCTGTCATTGGACAACAATAGCGTCTTTGCTTATCTGGAAAAGAGCAGGACTTATGAGCAGACAGAGCCCGACTCGGCAGTCCATTATTGCAGCCTTGGAATGAAGCAGGCCGAAAGCCGGAATGATCTGAAGGGACAGGCCCTGCTGTTGCTGCAGCTGGGGCGGATCAACGGTCTTCATCATCACACTGATCTGTCCCGTAAATTCATCAATGAATCGCTGTCTATTTTGCGTATTCTCCATGACCGGGAAGGTATCGCTATGGCCTATGACGAATTGGGCATACTGGACGGCAGGGCTAATGATATAGCTGCTGCCGCCGCCGATTTTGGCCGGTCCATGAAGTTTTATGAAGATAGCCGCGACAGTGCGGGCATAACGGCGACATACCATAACCTGGGGGAGATGTTCGAGGCTAAAGGCGATACAGAAAAAGCGCTGACGTATTATTTACGGGCCCTGATCCAATATGAGCATCGTTCTCAAAAGCCGGAAGATTATTTCGTTCTATTAGAGCAGATCGGCAGCCTATATGCCAAAAAAGGAGACAGGATGACCGCCTTGCATTACCTGGAAGAAGGCGTCAGGAACAGCGATACGCCTTTTCTGCGAACTATGGAAGTCGACCTGCTGGGAGATGAAGGAGAAATAGAGGAGGCGGGCGGCGAGAATACCAGGGCGTTATTTTATTACAAAAAAGAGCTCGATGCCGCCAAAAGGTCCGGCAACTTCAAAGGGCAGGTGACGGCACTGTCGGGCATTGCGCATATCCTGAAGAAAGACAGTGCGGGCAGGAGCCTGGATTACCTGAAAGAAGCGCTGGCAATCGCGCAAAGTACGCGGTTGCCTCAATTGAAGGCAAATATTTATCAGGCGCTGGCCGACATTTACAGTCAGCAAAAAAATTTCCGGGAAGCCCTGGCCGTGCAGGAGGAATATAGCCGTTTAGTCGACAGCCTTACGGCGGCCAATGCCCGAATCGATATAGCAGCATTCGACAGCAGTTATGCGCTGGAGGTGACGAGGGAGAACGTGGACAAGCTGCAGGAGGTAAATAAAATTGAGAAGAAGGAGCTGGAGCTGGGGGCCGTTCTTATCATGATCATTATCATAACGCTGTTCCTTTTGTGGTTATATCTTTGGAAGATCAAACGGCTGAACAGGAAGCTTCAGGAGTCGAACGAGGTGAGGAATACGCTTTTTTCCATTATAGGGCATGATCTCAAAGGACCTGCGGGTAATGCGGTCCAATTACTGGAGCTGATGGAAGGAACAGGTCTGCCGGAGGAGATGAAGAAAAAGTTATTGACAGAACTTAAAAAACAATCCATTGCCTCGCTGGAATTGCTGACGTCTTTATTCGAGTGGGGAAGAGCACAGCTGCATGGAGTGGAGGTAAGGCCGGAGACATTCGCAACACGGCCTCTTATTCAAAAGAATATTATGCTGCTGGCGCCGATGGCTGCGCAAAAGAATATTGTCATGACCGATGGATCGCCCGCAGATGTTCATATATACGCTGATCCTAATCAATTCGACTTTGTTGTTCGTAACCTGCTTTCCAATGCCATTAAGTTTACCCATGAGGGCGGGGCGATCGATATTCAGGCAAGGATGGTGGAAAACAAACAGGCGGAAAACAAACAGGAGATAATATTTTCAGTCAGGGATACCGGCATCGGGATAAGCCCGGAAAAACAACAGGCGTTCTTAAAAACGACGCTGCCTGTTTCTTTTGGTACAAAAGGGGAAAAAGGAAGCGGCCTGGGACTTTTACTGATCAAGGAGTTCATGCGGGCAAACCATGGCCGTATCTGGCTGGAGAGCAAGGAAGGAGAGGGCACTACTTTTTATTTTTCGTTTCCATTCCCGATTCAGAACCAATTGATTACGTAACATGAATGTGGAATGACAGTAATCGGTGAACTATCCGGCAGATGGTTTGTTTCGATAATGGAATTATATTATTTGAAACGGATCTAGCTTAACATGACTGGCAGAATAATTTTATTTTCTATTGTCTTTTCAGCGCTTTGCTTTTTGGGGTACGGGCAGGAAAATTGGGAATTAAAGAGTAAAAAAGAAGGTATTTCCATTTTTACCCGGATCTTTCCGGATTCCAGGTTTAAAGCCGTTAAAGTCGAGTGCGAACTGGAGGCGACTCTTTCTCAGCTGGTCGCTGTCATTCTGGATGTCAATACGGGCGCCCAATGGGTATATAGTACCAAATCCTCTGTGCTTCTCAAGCAGGTATCTCCTTCGGAGCTGTATTATTATTCCGAGGTCAATATTCCCTGGCCGATCAGCAACCGCGATTTTATTGCCCAGCTGAAAGTGGTGCAGGATGCCCGTACCCGGGTGGTTACCGTAAACGGGCCTACGCTGCCGAATTATCTCCCGGTTAAAAAAGATATCGTAAGGGTCGCTCAGGCCGAAGGGAAATGGGTCATTACTCCGACGGCCAAAAATCATATCAACGTGGAATATACCTTGCGGATGGATCCCGGTGGAAATATCCCGCCCTGGCTGATCAACCTGTTCGCTACCAAGGGGCCTTATGAATCTTTTAAAAATCTGAAGATCCAGATCCGGAAGCCTGCCTATGCCAATGCTCACCTTCCTTTTATTACGGATTAGTTTATTTTACATTTACTCCCACTTCGGCAATCGTTATTCCATTTCCGCTCACTACGTGCAGGATGGAGAATTTGAAATACCGGGCAGTTGCCGGCTGGGTGAGCGGCACTAACTGTTCGAGGGGATTGGACCGGATATTGGCGAACTCGCCTTCGGCTGCTTTTTGCCAGGTGAGACCATCCTCGCTGGTATAAAAAATATACCGGTCGGCGATGCCGCCGATTCTTTTATCCTGGCGGGGGAGATAGGTAAATGCTTTTATGGTTTGGGGTTTGCCCATGTCGATGGCGATGTCCTGCGGGAATTGGCCGGTAAGGGATGTGTCTTTTTGCAAGGTGCTGAATAGGGTTGCGGGGTCGTCGTCGATGGTGTTGTCGTATTTGTTGCGGTCCCCGATGGGTAGCGGGATAGGCGGAGCGGCGAGGACATGCCAGCCGGATTTCGAGAGTCCTGCCGATTGGGTCGTCACTTCGCTTGCCTGGTTATCCGCTTCAAAGCTGCGGGCTTTTATGAGACCACCGTCGGGTAATGGGAAGGGAGTGTTGTAGGCGGTGGAAGCTGGGGTGGGGATGGTGCCGTCGAGAGTATAACGGATCTTTCCTACGGGAGAGCTGGTGGATAAGCTGACCAGGCCATTCCTGTCCCGGCTGATCAGGGGCGCCACCAGGTGTGCGGGCTCTTTGAATAGCCCAAAGTCACTTAATGCGATACAGGCGCCGGAGCCGGTGATGGATAATCTCAGTCTGGCGGTCACTATGTTTTGCTGTAAGCGGATGAGCCGGTTGGCTCCGATGCTGGTGCCGGCGCCGATCTGTTGCCATTGTCCGTCATCGTACGCCTCTATGGTAAAGGAGCTGATGCGCTGTCCCAGCTTGATATTCTCCCGCAGCCTTATTACGTTGAAGGTGGCGGGTTTGTCCAGGTCGATAACCAGCTGCGGGGTGGTAACGGAGTCGTCGGTGGCCCAATAGCTGTAGCGGTCATTATCGATCAGACGGGAAGGACCATATTTCAGGGTATTCTTACCGCGGATATTGCTGGCGGTAAAAGTGGCTGCTTTGGCCAGGTTGGTCGTAAATATCTGCTGCAGCAGGTCGCCGAAACTTTTCAGGGAAGCCACATCCTGCGGATCGAGCAGTCCCTTCCTGTTGGGGGAGATGCCCAGGTCAAGAGCGGCGCCTCTGCCTACGCTCTGATAGTAAAGATCCAGCAGCTGGTAGGGGGATTTTTCCTGTCCATCCTGCGAGGAATGGTAAAACCACCCGGGCCGGAAAGGGACATCGCATTCGGCAGGCATCCAGTAGGCGCCATTGCGGGTGCCTTCGGTGGCTTCCCAGTATTTATTGTAACCATTCGCCGGTTTTTTACCGGCATCGGGCGCCTGTGGAGTATAGGTAGCCCAGCAGGTGAGACCGGCATGTCCTTCTTCATTGCCTACCCATCGGACATCGGGGCCAACATCCCCGAAAATGGCTGCGCCGGGTTGTAGCTGGCGGATCATGGCCCAGGTGGTATCCCACCCATAATAGGTGGTGCGGTCGATCTTTCTTGTCTCGCGTGTGCCGCCGTAATAACCGTCACCGCCGTTGGCTCCATCGTGCCAGGACATGAAGAGGGGGCCATAGTTCGTGTAGAGTTCTTTTATCTGCGCCCGGTATGTTTTTACATAGGCGGGTGTTCCATATTGTGCGTTGTTCCGGTCCCAGGGCGAGCAATATAATCCCATTCGCATCCCCAGCTTGTTACAGGCTAGCTGGTATTCTCTCACCATATCGCCTTTGCCATTTTTCCAGGGACTTTTGGTGATATTGTGTTCAGTGGTCTTTGTTGGCCAGATGCAAAGCCCGTCGTGATGTTTGGCTACGATCACTACTCCTTTGAAACCTCCTGCTTTGGCGGCTCCTACGATCTGGCTGGCGTCAAAATCTACCGGGTTGATCAGGGCGGGATCTTCATCGCCATAACCCCATTCCTTGTCTGTGTAGGTATCGACCCCGAAATGGATGATGCAGTACATTTCCGTCTCGTGCCAGGCAAGCTGAGTGGCTGTTGGAAGCGCGCCGTAGGGTTTGGGAGGAGCCTGGGAAAAGGCGGCGCTGGTAATCAGTAAGAAAAGAATACCGGCGCAGAGCCTGTTCCGGAAGCAAAATACGATTTGTTGTATCATGGAATGATCGCTTAATTTTTTTACCATTTGTGGGTACAAACGTAAACAATTTTTTAGGCTGGATTGCCTACACGATCCAAAAAAGAAATGGTATTTTTTTAATCCTAATATAGTGTAATTGTTATACTTTTATTAAGCTTAGTAGCTGCTCAAGGTCGGCCAATACATTATTTACTGCTTTGAAAGATAAAAAAACTGATATTTTAAATCTTTGGAAACTCGTCAGCATTCATGATGACGGTAAGGCATTTGAATCTCTTTTTTATTTATTAAATACGCCGCTGATCAAATTTTCTATGATGTATGTTCATCAGAAAGAGGCAGCGGAGGAGATCGTTTCCGATGTATTTGTCAAATGCTGGATAAACCGGAAAAGTCTTACGGACGTATATAATATGGATACGTACCTGTTTGTGGCGGTGAAGAATCAATCGCTGAACTACATTAAAAAATATTCACACATACATCTTATTCAGATCGAGGATACGAATGAAGTAAAGTTCATTAAAACCTTTAATCCCCAGGAAGTCCTGGAGAAAAAGGAGCTGTTATTTAAAATGGAGCAATCCATAGAGGCTCTTCCGCAGCAATGCCGTATCATTTTCAGGCTGGTCAAGGAAGACGGGATCAAATATAAAGAGGTCGCTGAGATTTTGAATATTTCGCCCCGCACGGTACAAACCCAGCTGTTCAGGGCTATGAGAAAGCTTAGCCTTGTCTTATCGGAATATCGTAATCCTGTCCGCAGCGCCAGTGGTAATGACACGCTGTTGAGCATTTTGCTTCTTTTGAGCTTTTCCAAACTATTTTTTTCAAGCTTGTAGGCAAATTCGCTGTAAACGTTGTCCACTACTATAATCAGACACAATCTGCTTTATGGTGAATGACCGGTTTATCAGGCTGCTGACTAAAGAATTATGCGACGAGCTCACTGAGTCCGAGCGCGAAGAGCTGACCATCCTTCTCAGGGATCATGCTGAATACCGTGCTCAGAAAGAAATACTTAAGGATTACTGGGAAACGGGAAGGGGGGAATATGAGGCCAATGCGGCTATGTTCAAAAGGGTGACCGACAAGATAAAAGCCGAAGAGATGGGATCTGCCGGGAGAGACACCGGGGAAGGGGACTTTGGTTTGCCGGGGCCGGGGCAAAAGAATGATGACTTGCCGGGTGACGGGCAAAAGGATGATGATCTGTCGGGGCCGGGACAAATGGTTAAAGACCTGCCGGGAGATCAGATCGCAGATGACCCTATGGACGGTGAACGTATCCGGCGTATCGGTTTCAGAAGAATCTGGTATGGCGCTGCGGCCGTTGTTTTGTTATTGATCGGTGCTCTCGTCTATTATTCTATTCTTCCGGCCGGGAGCTACAAAAAAGCAATAGCCTTTCATTGGCTGCAAAAGTCTACCCAGCTCACCAAAAAATCGGTTATAACGCTGTCTGACGGTACAGTGGTCACGTTAAATTCAGCAACTACCCTCAAATATCCTGACAAATTCGGCGACAGTATCCGGGAAATTTACCTGGATGGAGAAGCGTATTTTGATGTGACCCGGGACCCGCTCCACCCCTTTATTATCCATGCTAATAAAATAAATATCAGGGTGTTGGGTACTTCCTTCAATGTCAAGTCCTATCAAAATGAGCCGTTGAGCGAGGCTACGCTGATCAGGGGCTCCGTAGAAGTTACGTTGAATGATCGTCCATCGGACCGGATCATTCTCAAGCCAAAGGAAAAACTGATCGTTCAAAACAACGTAGCGATAAAAAAGCGAATAGGGGCAGAAGTAAACATGCCTGCCCCGGATAGCGCCGGCAAAGGCACCCGGTATTCCCTCACCAATCTGACCTATTTCCCGAATACTGTCAAGACGGTCGTTGAAACTTCCTGGGTGGAGAACAAGCTCGTTTTCAGCGACAAGGATTTCGTCCAGTTATCCGGTCAGCTGGAACGGTGGTACGGCGTACATATCGAATTTGGGAATGAGCGCGTGAAAGAATACCGGTTTACGGGCTTTTTTGAGAAGGAGTCGTTGTCACAGGCGCTGGACGTATTAAAAATGATCGAACCCTTTAATTATAAGATCTCCGACTCAATGGTATATATATATTAACCAAAATAACGAATATGTAAAAGAAAAACGATTGTAAAAAAAGCGGGAACCACCCTGGTAAGGCATTCCCGCACAGATAACGCTTAAAGATCAAGTAAGCCGCAATCTCTGGTACAGATGACGGCTATTATTCACCTTTAACTCAGTAAACATATGAAATTTTTTAAACACCCCAAAATGGGTGTAAGGGACAGCTATTGGTTGCTTAAGTCCATCTTAATCATGAAACTAACGCTAATACTATTACTCTTTTTCAATCTCCATGTGATTGCGGATGTCCATTCGCAAACAAAGGTGACCCTCAATCTCAAAGCGGCGGATTTCAAGAAGATCATTTCCAGCATCGAGAAGCAAAGTATTTATCACTTTATTTATAGCTAACGCAAGATACCCTTGCTGCGGAAAATGGATATTAATGTCCGGAATGAAGAGGTATCCCGGCTGCTGGATGATCTGATGGCTAATTCCGGTTTTAAATACAGCGAGCTGGCCAATCACCTGATCGTGATCACCCAGTCAGAAAATGAGATCAAGGCCAGTAAGTTTACCGGGAAAGTGCTCGACGAAAAGGGGCAGCCTTTGGTAGGGGCATCCATTCGGATAAAAGGCACGAAGACGGGGACTACTACAGATGTCAGCGGTCAGTTCACCCTGGAGGTGCCGGACAATACCGTATTGGTCATTAGTTTCCTTGGATATGAAGACAAGGAGGTCACCGCTGGTGGTATGGCCTTGCAAACTATTTCCCTGACTCCTTCCAATAAGAGCATGAATGAGGTGGTAGTGGTAGGGTATGGTACGCAGAAGAAAGTGAATTTGACCGGCGCCATTGCCACTATCGGGGCTGAAAAATTAGAAGGCCGGCCGATGGTGAACCTGGGAGACGGATTGGAAGGGCTGATCCCCAACCTGAATGTGAATATGGCGAGCGGGCAGCCAGGGACAAAAGCCACTTTTAATATCAGGGGCCTTACCACGTTGACACCGGGGACTACCACTCCTACGACGGTCACTTCCGCGCCGCTGGTATTGGTGGATGGAGTTTCCAGGGACCCGAACCTGATCGATCCCAATGATGTGGAAAGCGTCACGGTATTAAAAGATGCTGCTTCGGCTGCTATCTATGGGAGCAGGGCCGCGAATGGCGTCATCCTGATTACCACCAGGGTGGGGAAAAAAGGCCCGCCCCGGCTGAGCTATTCAGGCTCTTACACGACATCACGTCCGACACAGTTAGTGAAACAGGTAAACTCGGACGATTATATCAGGATGTTCAATTATGCCAACAGGTCCGGCCAGGCGAGCGGCGGTTATACGACCAGCCCTTTTACGTCGACCGACTCTGCGATGGCGGCGGCTTACCGGAAGGATCCCAAAAATAATCCGACGGGTTATGCCGACCCGGGCAATCCAATAAAATACCGGTATGTAGGCAATACGGACTGGATGAAAGTGCTGTATCCCGGATGGGCTCCCCAACAGCAGCATAATCTATCCTTGTCGGGCGGGCAGGAAAATACGACCTATACGGCAAGCATGGGTTATTACCGGCAGGAGGGATTGGAGAAGACCGCGAACCAGGTATTCCAACGGTATACGCCTTCTTTAAAATTGAATAGCGAGCTAACGAAATGGGCTACGGTGAATCTGAGCCTGTCGCTGACGCATGTCGATAATAATCAGCCGGCTGCCACCCGGATCGGCCAGGGCGGGCCGACGAACGGCGCCTGGCTGCTGTCGAATTTGCCACCGGTGATGCCTGTCCGCAATCCTGACGGGCATTATGCGGGTCAGGGGAATTACACCAACCCGGTAGCTGTAAATGATTTGTCCGGAAGGGATATCGATGCTCAGAACGATTTCTGGAGTACGGCCAGGATCATACTCAAGCCGGTGAAACATCTTAACATAACAGCCGATTATACCTGGAATTCCTTTGCGGAATTCGAGAAGGCCAATTTAATTCCTTTCAATGAGTATGGGGTCAACGGAGCATTCCTGGATATCTATCCCTGGACAAATCCCTCACAGGTAACCGAAAACAGGCAGAACAATACGTATAAGGCGCTCAATGCCTATGCTACTTATGAGAACACATTTTCCCAGGCTCATTATGTTAAGCTGCTGGTGGGTTATAACCAGGAGTATCAGCATTACCAGCTAAGCAATTCCCTGGCGAAAAACCTGGTCGATCCTAATCTGCCGGCAATCGGCGTTAACACTGACAGTAAGCCGGCTGTCGGCGGGACAGAGACGGAATCGGCCCTTGTCGGAACCTTTACGCGGCTGAACTATATTTATAAGAACAGGTATTTACTGGAGATAGATGCGCGGTATGACGGGACTTCGCGTTTCCGGCCCGATAACCGGTATGTTACTTCTACTTCCGCCTCTGCAGGATGGAATATCGCCGAGGAATCTTTTATGACTGCCATCAGAAGTACGGTCAATCAGCTGAAGCTGAGAGTCTCTTATGGCCAGCTGCCGGATCAGCTGACACCACCCGGATTACCTTCCTCCACTTCTCAATATCCTTATTTAGCGACCCTGCCGTCAAGTACGGTGCCTTACCTGATCAATGGTCAGCCTGGCGTTACGGCCGGGGCGCCTTTATTGATCAGTCCTTCCTTTACCTGGGAAAAGGTGCAGACCAAAAATATCGGCCTGGATTATTCTTTTCTGAATGACAGGCTGAACGGAAGTTTTGATTACTTTATTAATGCGACCAAAGATATACTGGTCAATAGCCTTCAGCTGCCGGCGGTATTGGGTGCGGTTGCTCCACCCGCCAATTCGGCGGATCTGCGGGGGAAAGGATATGAGCTAAGCCTGAACTGGAGGGACAAGGCCCTCGACGGCAAATTATCTTACAGCCTGACCCTGAGCTTTGCCAACAACTCCAATGTCGAGGTCACCCGTTATGGCGGCAATCCAACCAACAGTCTGAACGACCTGCGTGTGGGGGAAAAAATAGGCGATCTGTATGGTTTCGTCAATAAAGGTTTCTACCAGACGGATGCGGAAGCACAGGCCGTCGATAATTCCGCCTTGTCCGGTTATAAATGGCTGGCGGGAGATATAAAATACCAGGATCTTAATAAGGACGGCAAGATCAACTATGGCGACAAGACGACGACTAATCCGGGTGACGAAAAGCTGATCGCAAATACTACTGCTCATGACAAGATCGGTCTCAGCCTTAATTTATCGTACAGCAATTTTGATTTCACTACTTTTTTCCAGGGCGTTCTAAAGCATGATTTTTATCCCAATGAATATACCTTCTATGCCTTTCGGGATGATGAATACAGTATTCCTTCGCAATACTCTACTAACTACTGGACGCCGGAACATACGAATGCTTTTTTTCCGCGTGTCCGGTTTTCCGGTGGCGGCAATGAGCAGCCGCAGGATAAATACATACTGAATGCTGCTTATTTGAGGGTAAAGCAGTTGACGCTGGGATATAGCCTGCCAAAGATGATCAGCAATAAGCTAAAGGTGCAGCGGTTGCGATTGTATTTCACAGGAGCGAATCTGTTCACCATCACTTCATTGAATAAGAATTATGATCCTGAGGTAACTGATTTCAATACCTATCCGCTCAACAAATCCTTGTCCTTTGGTATACAGGCAACGTTTTAGTTGTATTTCTAAATGCTAATTAATAAGAAAATGAAGAATAAACATATATTATATATAGTATGTGCCTTGATGATCGCTATGACTGCCTGTAAAAAGGATAGCTTTCTCAACAGGGCGCCGCTAAGTGATATCAGTCCGGAGACATTCTTTACCAATGAAGTGGACCTGCAATTGTATTGTAATCAATACTACAAGAATCTCCCCGTGCAGAATTTTTTGCATGCCGATGATAATTCGGACGATAAGGCTAATCAGACGATCAATCCTCTTTTAGCCGGGACCTATACCATACCCAATGCGGCGGATACGAACGATCTTCCGGGCACCGGGGCTTTCAGCGCCGGGGCGACGACGATCAACGGGACCGGAACGAACTGGAATTTCACGATGATCAGGGCCTGTAATTTTTTCCTGGCCAATTATTCCAAAGCGGCTGTCAGCGACAGTATAAAGAATATCTATGTAGGCGAGACCCTGTTCTTCCGGGCAAACGAGTTCTGGAAAAAGGTGAAGGCCTTCGGGGATGTCCCTTATATTAATGTTTATATAACGGATACTTCGAAGACTTATCTGTATGCTCCGAGGACTCCGCATCAGCAGGTAATGGATTCGGTATTGCAGGACCTCAATTTTGCCATTGCTCATATCCCGGTGAAACCGCTGCTGGCGCAGACAGGACGAATTACTAAGTATGCGGCCCTTGCTTTAAAGGCCCGGGTCTGTTTATGGGAAGGTACATACCGGAAGTATTTTTCAGGCGCCGGCGATCCTACTCCTTATCTGCAGGGAGCGGTCGATGCCGCGGAGCAGATAATGGGCTCGGGCGCTTTTTACATTTATAAAACCGGGAATCCCCAGTCCGATTATTATAACCTGTTCATACAGGAAGATTTAACCGGCAATTCTGAAGCAATATTGCCTATGAGCTATCTGCCGTCTATATTGATGAATGATATTGACAGGCAGCTGGGGCAGAATGGTGACGGGTATAGCAAGGATTTTGTCCGGTCGTTCTTATGCACGGATGGAAAGCCTACTTATCACAATAGTTTGTACCAGGGAGATGATACGCCCGATGATGAAGCTAAGAACCGTGATCCGCGTTATGCGCAGCAGATAGCTACAAGAGGCTTCGACCTTTTGAACGGGGATACCATCGTGCTGCCCAGGATAGGGACGACCAATACTTCTACCGGTTATCAATGTATCAAGGGGCGCAGCAGCAGCCTTGCCGCCTGGGGCGCAGGGCAGTCCGCTTATGATTTCTTTATTTTCCGTTATGCCGAGACCTTGCTGATCGAAGCGGAAGCCAAGGCGGAGCAGGGACAATGCACGCAGACTGTGTTGGACAATACCATCAACCTGCTGCGCGACCGGGTCGGGATGCCCCATATGATCATTGCCAGCCTGGAGAAGGACCCCAATTCCGATTTCCCGGATGTGCCTGTCCTGATCGATGAGATCAGGAGGGAAAGAAGGGTGGAGCTGGGTGCTGAAGGTTTTCGATTTGACGACCTGCACAGATGGCATGCGGGGCCGGTGATCAACAATCCGGAAACGATCCTGGGGATGAAGCTGACGCCTGCCCTACGGGCGCAGTATCCCGCAGACCAGGCGGACCAGATCGCCAGCATCGTAGTAGACGCCAATGATTATATTCGGGTATACCCTAATTTTACGACCCGTACATGGGATGATAAGATGTATCTGTATCCGGTACCCACGGGGGAGATAACGCTCAATCCGAATCTTACGCAGAATCCTGGTTTGTGATAAGATAAGTTAATTGTAAGAGCCGTCTCGTTCATTCGGGGCGGCTTTTTTGTTTTCAGGGTGTCGTAAACAACCCTCTAAAATGTCGTATTCAACCATTGCGGCGGATTGACAGACTGCCTATTTTTGGTTAAATATATAAACTCAGCTAACATGACAACGAAAACATCAAAAGTTATTTACTGGATCACCACCATCATCATATTTTTATTTGAGGGTGTTATGCCTGCATTTACTTCCCGGACGGAGCTTGCGAAAGAGGGTATCCGGCATTTGGGTTACCCTGACTATTTTGGGATCATGCTGACGGTCTTTAAAGTAGCGGGCGGCATTGCGATCACCATCCCCGGGATACCTGTGCGGATAAGGGAATGGGCTTATGCGGGGTTGGGGTTGGAGCTGATCGCTGCTTTTATAAGTCATTGGGCCGTCGATGGTCTGAACGGGCAGACGATCTTCCCGCTTGTTGTTTTTTCGATACTGGCGGTGTCTTATGTACAATATCACAAGCTGCACCGTGTATATAACTGAGGCATAGTTTTTGAGTCCTGCGTGAGGTTGATTTTTTATCTTGCAATTCCCGATTAATATTTATATTATTGCAAAATCCAATTATCGTATGAAGAGACTCATTCTTAGCGTTTTATTTCTGCCTTTCGCGGGCCACGCCGGATTTAACGGTGTCTATTCCTCATCAGAAACATTAGTAGAAGTACGTTCAGGAACCTGGCCGATCAACCTGGAGCGGAATACTGAAAGATCGGGGACGTCTTATGCTCTTATATTCCGGGATCAGCAGGTCATGAATGCGCAGGTGTTGGATACCCTGGAATTCGCGAACCTGGAGCAACTGAAATATTTAGAGAAGGCGTTGACGGTTCTGAAAGCAGGGCATAACGGAGATATTGCAAAATTTAAGGATTATACGATCAAAAGGGCCGACAAAAAGTATGAAGGGGTCTGGTATATATTGCAGCCCAAATACGGCACGACTGATTTCCAACAACCGGAAGCCGACATTCTTACTAAAACCATCAGGGGATTGTGAATATCTGACCGAAAGGAGATATAATAAATCGTGTTTTTGTTCGTTATATCGGATCAAAACAGGTAGCAGCACTTAAATTTCTAAAATTCCGAATACCCAGAAAAGCATACTGATATGAAAAAGTTTATTTTTTTATTCCTGTTCATACCTTTTTTATCAAAAGCAAAGGCGCAGTTCACGATCACCAACACTTCTACTATTAGTCTTGCTGAGCCGCGGACGGGGACATGGCCTTTAGAATTGCAACGGGTAGTAAAAGAGTCGGATACTATCTATATACTTTCTTTCCGGGATCAGCAATATCCCAACCAGGTGAATATGTCAACCCTTAAATTCGGAAACCTGTCGCAGCTGAGATATTTTCAAAAAGGTCTGGCAGCCTTAAAGAATGGATCCAACGGGGATGAGGCAAAATATAAAGACTATTCGATCAAACGTGCGGACGTACAAAAAGAGGGGATCACTTATATTCTGACGGGTACTCTCGGAGAGATCATAAATTTCAAACAGCCTGAAGCTGATAAGCTGATGAATGCTATCAAGAGTCTGTAATCTACTACCGCTAAACTGGTGAACGCTATCAGGGATCAGCTATTATCGCTGTTCCGGAATGGCTGACCGGGGAAATGATAAAATTTACGTACATTCATTTTCTTTCAAAAGTAAAATGGATCGTATGAAGAGAATTTCCACTCTAATTCAAGGGGTCATCCATAATATGGTAATGACCTCTTTTGCATTTTTATCTATAGTCCCGATCACGCGGGGCAATTCTTTCCGGTCTGAGAATCCGCCGCCTTTTCCCGTTGAGGGGAGGTGGGATATCACTGTAAATCAGGGTGGAAAAGAGGCGCCTTCCTGGCTGGAGATCCAGCGTTCCGGGGAGCGCACGCTGGTGGGCCGGTTTGTGGGTGGAGGGGGCAGCGCCCGTCCTATATCAAGGGTCAGTTACAGTGATGGAAAGATAAGTTTTTCTATTCCGCCTCAATGGGAAAGGGAGGACAGGGATCTTTCTGTCGAAGGTATTTTTCAGGGGGATAGTTTATCGGGATCGATGACGGCTCCTAATGGGAAACAGTACCAATGGGTGGGGCGTCGGGCTCCTTCTCTTTTGAGAAGCGGTGAGCCTGTATGGGCGGCTCCTGTCGCTCTTTTTGACGGTACTGACCTGAAGGGTTGGCATGCCATGGGGAACAACCAATGGCTGGCGGAAGCGGGTGTTCTCCGCAGTCCCCGGTCCGGTTCCAATATCGTTACGGATGCCAGCTTTACCGACTTTAAATTACATATCGAATTCCGGTATCCGAAGGGGAGCAATAGCGGTGTCTATCTGAGAGGGCGGTATGAGCTGCAGATCGAGGATACGGGTGGAACGGAGCCGGTGAATAATCAGCTGGGCGCGGTCTATGGATTTTTGTCTCCCAGCGAGAAAGCGGGGAAGGAGGCGGGTGAATGGCAATCCTATGATGTTACCCTGGTGGGAAGGCTGGTCACGGTGGCGTTGAATGGTAAGACGGTGATCTGCAACCAGGAGATTCCCGGTATTACGGGCGGGGCGATTGACAGTAAGGAAGGGGAGCCGGGCCCTATTTATTTACAGGGGGACCATGGGCCGATCGAGTTTCGCAATATTGAGATCACGACGGTGAAATAGTTTCCGGTGTCTATCGATGTTATCCGGTGTCTATCGATGTTAAATAAGGGGAAGTAACACTTCCCCTTATTTAATAATTTATATTATCAGGCTACTCTTTCTGCTAATTCTTCTACTTCTACCATAGCTGATTTTACCGTTTTGATAATCCGGCCTGCTACTTTATAAGGATCGGCGGCGCTGTTGGGGCGGCGATCTTCCAGCCAGCCTTTCCATCCTCTTTCTACGGTGCCGATCGGTATTCTAATGGAAGCGCCTCTGTCGGACACTCCGTATTTAAATTCGTGGATAGCGGCTGTTTCATGTTTGCCGGTGAGACGGAGGTGATTATCCGGGCCATATACTTCGATATGTTCCCTGATCACCGGGCGGAAGGCTTCACAGACTTTCGCGTAAACCTCTTCGCTGCCGCAGGTCCGCAGGAGTGAATTAGAGAAGTTGGCATGCATGCCGCTGCCGTTCCAATCCAGGTTGCCCAGCGGTTTGCACTGCCAGTTAATGGCGATACCATATTTTTCACCGATCCTTTCCAGTAAATAACGGGCTACCCATACCTGGTCGCCGGCTTCTTTGGCGCCTTTGGCGAAGATCTGGAATTCCCATTGGCCTGTAGCTACTTCAGCATTGATCCCTTCAACATTCAGGCCTGCTTCCAGGCAAGCGTCGAGGTGCTCTTCCACCATTTGACGTCCAA
The DNA here is from genome assembly GCA_015655015.1 of Chitinophagales bacterium. Lineage (GTDB taxonomy): Bacteria > Bacteroidota > Bacteroidia > Chitinophagales > Chitinophagaceae > Puia. The sequence goes on from JAATFV010000101.1 coordinate 64,246, forward strand.
ATGCATTTTGGGCGCCCACAGAGCAGTAGTATGGACCTTGTGGTCTTGGGAAGCCGCCTTCTGGGAATCCGATGGGTTTGTCTGTCTCGGGGTTCCATAAAAAGTATTCCTGTTCAAAGCCAAACCAGAAATCACTGTCATCATCATCGATCATTGCTCTGCCATTGCTGAGGTGTGCGTTGCCATTGGGGGTTAGGACCTCACACATGACGAGATAGCCATTTTTGCGTTGGGGGTCTTTTACCATGAATACGGGTTTCAGCAAACAATCGGAAGATCCGCCGGGGGCTTGTTCGGTGGAAGATCCATCGAAGCTCCACATGGGGCAGTCTTCCAGGAGGCCGGAAAAGTCTTTTTCAATCTTTGTTTTGCTGCGCAAACTTTGAATGGGCTGGTACCCATCAAGCCAGATATACTCTAATTTAGCAGTTGCCATGACACGTTGTTTTTATGGTGATTAATGATTGTTTCTCTATAAGGGATTCATCAACGGCAAGTGGGGGTCGTATCAAGCTTACAGCTTAACGAAAATAGAGATATTTTTATAGATTAAAAATAAGAAATATTTCTAATGTGACTGCAGTTTATTAGAATTTATTGTTTTATCGATAAAATGACTGAAAAAAACGTAATAAATAATATTTTTCAATTTTTTATTTACTTGGATTGATAAATATTATTATATATAAAAATAGTTTATATGAAAAATTTTACCCGGGAGTTTCGCCCCTATTATTTCACAAAAGCTTCCATGATCCGCATGACCTCCGCTGCTTCCCGGCCGCTGCAGGGGTTGCCGCCTTCCTCTAAAAAGTACCGGACCGTTGCTGCGATCATCGGCTGCTGCACATGCTGTAAGGCATCAAAGGAGAACGTGGTTGTTTCACCATTGGCAAGCATCGTAATGGCCGTGCCGGAGAAAATACTAAAGCTTAGCTTGCCTGCCGTGCCGATTATTTCGCAAAGGTCCTTCTCTGCTGCGGCCGCCGCATTAAAACACCAGGTGCCGCTGAAAGCGATACCGTTTTCGAACAGAATATTTCCGGCGACCATATCATCAGCAGCGTAGAGCCTTCCCTGATTAGCAGCTATACCGGTCACTTTTTGGACCGGCCCGAAAAAGTGGAACATCAGGTCCAGCTGGTGGGGAGCAAGGTCGTGAAAAAGCCCTCCGCCGGCTATGGCAGGGTTCACACGCCAGGCAATCCTTACATCTCCCAGCGCTGCTTCAGTGAGCGGGGGCTTCGTTAATTCAAGGCGGGCAAGCAATACATCGCCGATGGCTTTGTCGTCGATCAGCTGTTTTATTTTTTTAAAAAAGGGCTGTTCCCGCCTGTAATGCGCCACGACCAGCTTGCTGTTTTTTTGGGCGGCGGCGTCTGCCATAGAACAGGCGGCGGTATAATTGTTGGCCATTGGTTTTTCAACATATACCGGTTTGCCGGCATTTATGGCAGCGATGGTATAGGCTTCATGTGAGGACGGCGGCGTGGCAATATAAATAGCGTTTACTTCCGGGTCATTAATAAGCTGACTGGCATCATCGTACCAGCGGGGCACCTGGTGCCGGCGGGCATAATCCGCTGCTTTTGCCGCATCGCGGCGCATTACTGCCACTAATGCGGAGCTGCCTGCCTTATTAAAGGCGGGGCCGCTTTTTAATTCGGTTACATCTCCGCAGCCAATGATTCCCCAGTTGATCTTTTTCATGTGGTAGTTTATTATGAGACCGCCAAGTTAAGGAAATAAAAGGCAGGGAGCCTCCGGGATCAAACAATGGCCGATCCGGTCCTTATTCCAGATGCTGTAAGATGTTCCGGTGCATTTCCACCGGGCGGAAGGGCTTGTGCAGATAGCTGTTGAACCCATGTTGGTGCAAGTCGTCGTACATATTCTCGTATACGGCGGCCGTAAAGGCGATGGCAGGGATATCCTTATTGATGTCCCTTATTTTGGCCAGCAGCTGTTTGCCATCCATCAACGGCATTTCAAGATCGATGAGCAGCAGATCGTAGGATTGCTGCTGGAATAATTCCCAGGCAACATTTCCGTTCTCCGCCGTATGAATGGTGAATATACAATGGGTGACTGTCTTTTGATAGTGAAATAAAAGGAGGCTGATCCCGTTATTTGCCGGTCCTTTTTCCCTATTCTCCGATTCTCTTGAAAACGAATTGTTAAATAACACCTGTTTTGGCGGGGGTATGTCCAGAGTAGTTTAGTTTTCGGTTGTAATGTACTTCCCAAGACTTTTGCGAAAGAACCTATTGGCGGCCCTGTTAATTTTGTCCGGTCAGATCGTGAACGGACAGATATCCATTAAAGGAACGGTGTATGACCGTTCCCTGCAATTTGCGTTGCCGGGGGTAAGTGTGATGGGTGCATCGGGCACAGGGACATCAACGGATTCCGGGGGGCATTACAGTATCCGGCTTTCCTCCGCGGATTCCATTTATTTTTCCTACCTGGGCAGGTCTACCGCTAAATTTCCTGTAAAGAATATTCCTGCGGGCCAGGAATTTGATATGAGCCTGCAGGTGGCCGTCGATTCGCTGCCTTCGGTCTATGTACGGCCCAAAGATTATCACCAGGATTCGTTGGAGAACCGGGAGGAATATCGTAAGATCTTCGACTATGGCGGTCCCATGTACCTGGACAATATGAAATCAGGGAAGAGGGGAGGGATCGGTATGGGTTTCGATATGGATCTGTTGTTCCAGCACAGGCAAATTCGCCGGATGGAGGCGTTTCAGAAACGGCTGCAGGAGGAGGAGCGTGACAAATATGTGGACCACCGGTTTACAAAGTACCTTGTAAAAAGGATCACGGGTCTGCAGTCGCCTGCTCTCGACACCTTCATGCGGCAATACAGGCCCAGTTATGAGTTTATTCAAAACTGCGAGAACGAATACGAGTATTATAAATACATTGCTGACTGGGGGAAATATTTTTCCGAGCTTTGGAAAAAGGATCATCCCGACGAAGCGGATCCCAAGTCTGTCACGCAGCCCTGAATCGTTGACGTTTTCCCGAATGATCTTATCGCGCTTCCCTGAACAGGTTATTGAAACGCCATAGGCTGCACGGGCCAGAGAGGAGCCGACGCTGATCCTTTTCACTCCATGAGCGGCGAGCTCATCCAGTGAAAAGCCGGCATCGTTCAGGCCCCTGACGACATTGAGCGGTCGGGGGCCAATCGCTTTTACGACGGCGGTAATTTCCTCCCTTGTCTTTAGTCCCGGGGTTTCCGCTGTTAATACTCTAAGTTACCTATTTGAGCTGGCTAAGGATCATCCTGTCAAACATTTTATCGCTGAGCCATCTTTTCATGAACAGCACGGGCTTTGCCATATAACCTTTCACATATCTCGCTTTGGGCTTCGTTACTTCGATGGACTTTTTAATCAGTTGGGCGATGACGGAAGGATCTACATTCTTATCGATCTTTTCTGTCAGCTTCATGGCAGCAAGGCTAAGGTCTTTATAGGCGGTATTGCCCGATACTTCCTTCAGGCGATCCATTGCTATTCCCGCCCATTCTGTTTTCACGCCTCCCGGCTCGACAAGGATCACATCGATGCCAAAAGGCTTTACTTCCAGCCGCAGACTATCGCTGAGCCCTTCCACGGCGAATTTACTGGCGTGGTACCATCCGCCCAGGGGCGTCGCCATCTTACCGCC
>JAATFV010000246.1 GCA_015655015.1 Chitinophagales bacterium
AAATTTACCGCTGAGTTATGCCTGAAAACAGTCATCCTATAGTACAGGAGATCTTCTTTTCGTGTACGGAAAAGAAACATCTGATCCGGGAACATTTTATTCCTGTTCATGGAATGTCGTATATCTGTTCAGGTGAGATCTCTGTTACGGAGGGGGACCATACCTATATTTTCCGGGCAGGGGAGACGGTCCTGTTCAGACGTAATCAACTGGCTAAATTTACCAAGCAGCCGCTGGGAGAAATCCCTTGTAAGTCGGTGACCATTTTTTTCACGCAGGTTTTTCTTCAAAAATACTATGCGGAGCATCCGGTTGGCGGACATGTGGGGAAGGGGCAGCCGGAGACGGCCGGGAAAGACGCTGACGGACCTCCTCCGAAAATCATGCAATTCGGTAAACATCCATTGTTTGACAGCCTGTTCAATTCGATATTGCCTTATGATGAATTTTCAGGCCCTATTCCCGAGGAGCTGATTGGTCTGAAATTATCGGAAGCTATGACCATTCTCCGGTCGATCGACAGCAGGATAGATGCTATTTTAGCTGAATTTGCAGAACCGGGTAAAATTGACCTGGCGGCATTCATGCAAAAGAATTTTTCTTTCAATGTGTCGATCGGGCAATTCAGCTATCTGACCGGCAGGAGCCTTGCTACCTTTAAGCGGGATTTTCAAAAGACGTTCCAGACCTCTCCCCGGAAATGGCTGCTAAAGAAGCGATTGGAGCAGGCCCATTTCCTGATCGCCGAAAGAAAGCAAAAACCTTCGGATGCTTACCTGGAAGTGGGTTTTGAGAATCTTTCCCATTTTTCTGCTGCCTTCAAGCAGCTATACGGGTATAATCCCTCCAGTCTTTTGGCGGGCCAATGACGAAACATTTGGCTGAGTATAGGAAATTAAACTCAGCCAAATCGATACTTTTTGTACCTATATTTGGCTAAGTATAGGAAGAGAGCATCTTCAAGTTATCCGATGAATATTCTTATTTCTACCTGAAATTTATTGCTGGCAATCGTTTGCTGGGTAAGGGCAGCTGGAAACGGCTTTCAGAAGGCCCTGTGTGGAAAAGCTGGAGCGGTATCGCTTTTGAGAGGATTTGCCTTAAACATATCGAACAGTTGAATAAAGAGCTCCGGATCGATGGGTATAATGAAGTGTCGGCCTGGCGTTATCGCCCGTCAAAGGCGACCGGGGCACAGATAGATTTGATCATTGACCGGAAAGATTTTGTTATTAAAGAAACAGTTGCACCTTATATTAGTGACCAGCTTTGGTATAACTCCTAATGAGTATGCAAAGGAGTTGGTGGAGAAATCCATACAGATGGATGCGCTGTTTGAACCCTAAAAGGCGCCCTCTTGTTAATCCGGGCGACTACTTCTTTTTATGGACGATCAGCTGTCCGTTGATGATGATATTGCGAAAGGTCTCCGGTCCTTCGGGCTGTCCTTCCTTTGAGGCTTGCTGCAGCAGTTCCATCAGGAGCCCGGCTGCTTTGGATCCCTGTTCGAAGGGGTATTGTTCAACGGAGGCCATCGGCGGGGTTTCCAGGTAACTGGTGATCGAGAGATTGGCATAACTGACAAAACAAATATCTTTATTGATCTTCAGCTTCACTTTGCGGGCATACTGCATGGCGTCCAGGGCTACATAGTCATTAATGGCTACGATGGCTGTGGGTCTCGGTTTCTGGCTCAGCAGCGTCTTCATGGCGGCAATGGTGCCTTCCGGGGTGAGGTCGGTAGTGACTACCAGTGACAGGTCGATCTTGAGTCTTTTTTTGATCAGGACCTGCTTGTAGGTTTCCGTTCGTTCTTTGGAGGATTTCATTTCTTCCGGTCCGTTGATGATGCCGATACGGCGGTGTCCCTGGTCGATGAGGAATTCAATGGCTTCCCGGGTGCCGCTGTTCATGTTGGAGGATACCTTATTGAAATCGGGCAGATGGGGTACCCGGTCGAAGAAGACAACGGGAATATTGTATTTTTTCAGGGCGGTAAAATGATCGTATGACCGGGTGTGTTTGCCCAGGGATACGATAATGCCATCCACCCGGTAATTTTTCATGGTGGTGATGATCTGTTTTTCTTTTTCTATGTCATCCTGCGATTGCCCGATGAGCACGCTATATTTATTTTGGGTGGCAATGGCCTCGATCCCGCTGATGGCTTCGGAAAAGAATTCTTCTTTCAGATTGGGCAGCACCACTCCGATGGCGAAGGTCTTTTGCTGTTTGAAAAAGATAGCGCTCTGGTTGGGCTCATAGTTCAGCTGTTTTGCCAGATCCTGCACCCGCATTTTGGTGCGCAGCCCGATACCCGGGTGATCGTGCAGGGCCCTGGAGACGGTGGAGACCGACACATTCAATTGTCTGGCGATTTCCTTGATAGTGGGCAGCCTCGCTTCTTTCATTACCAAATATAATGTTTTCAAACTACTTTCAAAGGCAGCCGCGATATTGCTGCCCGGCTTATAATAAAGGCTGCAGTATCTTCCATACGTTCTCTTCGACGATCCTGTGTCCTTTCGCCGTGGGATGGATACCGTCCTGCTGATTTAATTCCGGTATACCGCCTACTCCTTCGAGGATGAAGGGGATCAGGGACACTTTGTTCTTATCTGCCAGATGCCGGAAAGCCTCCCGGAATCCGGAGGTGTATTTACTTCCCATGCTGGGTGGTATCTGCATTCCTGCCAGCACCAGCCGGGCCGAAGGATATTTTCCTTTTACGGAATCTAAAATAGCCTGGAGGTTGGTGATGGTTTCGGATATGGGTATGCCCCGCAAACCATCGTTGGCCCCCAGCTCCAGTATGAAGATGTCAACGGGCTGACGGAGGATCCATCCAATGCGGCTCCTGCCTCCGGCTGAGGTTTCCCCGCTCAATCCGGCATTGGTTACTTTATAGGGGAGCTTCAGCGAGTCGATCCTGTTTTGAATCAGGGCCGGGAAAGCCTCTGATGGGTTTACCCCATATCCTGCCGTGAGACTGTTGCCAAAGAAAACGATGGACTTGTCGCCGGCCCTGGCGGCCGGTGTCGGGGGGAAACCTGCCTCTGCGCTCCTGGAATTGTCTCCAGCTGCTGCATTCCCGGAGGAGTCTCCTGCCGGCACCTTTTCCGACCGGTGGTTACTGCAGCCGGCCGCTAATAACAGGACGGCCAGCCAGTTCAGCGTTGAAAATTTCCGCATATGTATATTTTCGATAAATTAAGCAAACCTACGCAACATCCTGCCACTTATAGTTGTAATTTATCGCGTGGAAACAAATCCTAAAGCAACAGCTATCCTGAATATCCGGAATTTAAGCAAGACTTACCAGGGCGCCGGCCGTACCTTACATGTGCTGGACAATATTAATTTTACGGTGGAAGCAGGCTCGACGGTGGCCATCGTGGGGCCTTCGGGGAGCGGGAAAACCACGCTGCTGGGACTGAGCGCCGGGCTCGATCGTTCCACCTCCGGTACGGTGGAATTGAATAATATTTCCCTTGACGGTCTTAACGAAGATGAAAGGGCCCATGTCCGTAACCGGTATGTGGGCTTTATTTTTCAGAATTTCCAGCTGCTGCCTACGCTGACGGCGCTGGAAAATGTAATGGTGCCCCTGGAGCTGAGGGGAGAGAAGAATATCCGCACCCGTTCGAAAGACCTGTTGGATAAAGTCGGTCTCTCCGACCGGCTGTTTCATTATCCTGCGCAGCTTTCAGGAGGCGAGCAGCAAAGAGTTTCTCTGGCAAGGGCGTTTTCCAACGATCCCCGTATTTTGTTCGCAGATGAACCCACCGGCAATCTCGATGGAGAGACCAGTGAAAAAGTGATCAGGCTCCTATTCGATCTTAACAGGGAAGCGGGCACTACGCTGATCATTGTAACACATAATACAGAGCTGGCTGATCGTACCCAGCGCATTATCCGGCTAAAAGGGGGGCGTATCGTTGCTGATGAAAAAAGATAGATCCTCCGGTATTTCCTGGCTTTTTCTCATGGCCTGGCGGGATAGCCGCCGCAACCGCAGCCGTCTGTTCCTGTTCATGTCTTCCATCGTTCTTGGTATCGCCGCCCTGGTGGCTACTTTGTCCTTCGGCTACAATCTCCGGGAGGACATCGATGACCAGGCCAGGACCCTGGTGGGAGCCGACCTGGTCGTCCGGAGCAGCCGGCCGGCGCCTGCCCCTATGCTGACGTTACTGGACTCGTTCCGCAATCAGCATTCGCAGGAATGCAGCTTTGCCTCGATGGTCTATTTTACGGGGAGCGGGGGTACCCGCCTGGTACAGGTACGCGCGTTGGACGGGGACTATCCGTTCTATGGCTCCCTGGAGACTACTCCTGTTCCGGCAGGGCTCAGCTTCCGCAGGGGAAGGCAGGCACTGGTGGATAAAACGCTCATGCTGCAATATGGGGCCCATGTGGGGGACTCTATAAAAATCGGGGACATCAGCTTCGCCATTGCCGGGACGTTGAATAAAGCTCCGGGCCGTAATGAGATCTCTACTACGGTGGCTCCCCCGGTATATATTCCCTTCCGTTACCTGGCGCAGACCGGTCTGTTGCAAAAGGGCAGCCGGATCGAGTATCAATTTTATTATAAGTATGATGCGGGTGTGGAGGTAGAAAAGTTCGTTGACTCCATCCGGCCTGTCCTGGAGAAAAACCGCCTGGAGCCGGAGACGGTCGAGTCGAGGAAAAAAAGGATGAGCGGGACTTTTCAGGATTTTACCCAGTTCCTCACCCTCATCAGCTTTGTCGCTTTATTGCTGGGATGTATCGGCGTGGCCAGTGCGGTGCATATTTATATCCGGGAGAAGATCAGCTCCATTGCTATTTTACGCTGCCTGGGAGTGAAGGCCCGGCAGGCTTTTCTGATCTACCTGATCCAGGTGGCCGGCATCGGGTTGATAGGGTCGGCCATCGGTGCGGCGGCGGGTCTGCTGATCCAGCAGGTTCTGCCCTTCGTATTGAAGGACCTTCTGCCCCTGGAAGCAAAAATGGGTATCTCGTGGTGGGCTATCGGGCAGGGAGTTGGGACCGGAATGATCATATCGGTCCTTTTTGCCTTATTGCCGCTGTTATCGATCCGAAGGATCTCTCCGCTGTATACGCTGCGCCTGTCTTTCGAAGGGACCTCTTCTGCCCGCGATCCTCTGAGGGGGCTGGTGTATGCGGCTATCTTATTTTTTATCGCCGCTTTTTCCTTTCGCCAGATGCATAACTGGGGGAAGGCGTTGATATTTACGGGCAGCATTTTTGCCGCCTTTCTCTTACTGGCGGCAGTAGGCCGTCTGCTGATGTGGGGGGTACGCCGTCTGTTCCCGGCTTCCTGGAATTATTTGTGGAGACAGGGGTTTGCCAATTTATACCGGCCTAATAACCAGACCCTGATCCTGATCATTACGATTGGCCTGGGCACCACTTTTATCGGCACGTTATATTTTGTCCGGGATCTGCTTATAGACCGCGTAACGGTATCTTCCGCTACCAACCAGGGGAATATGGTGCTGTTCGACATCCAGAATGAGCAGCAGCAGGCAGTGATGGAGCTGACGCGGCAATTTCAATTACCTGTGCTGCAGCAGACGCCAATCGTTACCATGCGGATGACGGAAATAAATGGCCGGACAGAGGGGGCTTTTAGCCGGGATAGTACGGGAGATAACCAGGATAATAAGGGTGATAACCGCGATAATAAAGGTGATGATAGAACACGGGATAATCCTAACCGCGCCTTCGAATCTGAGATAAGGGTGACATACCGGGATTCCCTGACGGCTTCGGAAAAGATTGTTGCCGGCAAATTCGGGGAGGCAGGCGCGGCGCCAGGGGCGAAGTCGGCAAACGCGGCTGCCGGATCATCGCAAAATCCCATCCCTGTCTCACTGGAAGAAGAATATGCCGGACGTCTCCATGTGAAGATCGGCGATCCTATCGTTTTTAATGTACAGGGCGTGCCGATGGCCACTGTGGTCGGCAGTCTGCGGCGTGTCGACTGGCGCAGGATACAAACGAATTTTCGGGTAGTCTTTCCCGCAGGGGTGCTGGAATCGGCGCCGCAGTTCCATGTGCTGGTGACGCGGGTGCCTTCCCCGGAAGTATCTGCGCGATTTCAGCAAGCTGTGGTGAAAAGATGGCCTAATATCTCTGTTATAGACCTGGGGCTGGTGCTGAGCGTATTGGATGAGATCCTGGACAAGATCGGATTCGTGATCCGTTTTATGGCTGCTTTCAGCATGTTGACCGGCCTGGTGGTATTGATTGCTTCCGTGCTCATCAGCAAATATCAGCGTATTCAGGAAGCGGTGCTCTTGCGAACGCTTGGCGCCAGCCGCCGGCAGATCCTGATCATTACGGCACTGGAATATTTTTTCCTGGGGGCCCTGGCTGCTGCTACCGGCATACTTCTCTCTTTGTCGGGTAGTTTTGCATTGGCCAGGTATAGTTTTGACAGCGCATTTTCCCCCCATGCGGGCGTAGTGGCCCTGTTATTCGCAGGGGTATGCGGGTTGACGGTCCTGATCGGCCTGTATAACAGCAGGAGCGTGGTGAATAAGCCTCCGCTGGAGATATTAAGAAATGAGGCATAGGACGATCCTTTCCATCTTTGTAGTCATTCGCCCGGTTGCGGGTATTGCCCATTCGCGCCAATGATTTGTCATTGCCTGCCAGTCTGCCAATAAAAGGACGGAGTGTCTTAATTTTATTTTTTAGAGATTCCGGGAAAATTTTTACCGGAATTAAATTAAAAACACTCAGCATGAAAAAAATTATTTCAATGGCGATCACAGCGATTTTTGGGATAGTGACCACGAGTTGTGCTAAGGCTGATCCCGGGACGGTCCCTGATAAGGATTCTGTAAAGGCCGTTATCTCGGGCGTTAATAAAATGTATGGGGAAGCCTTTATAAAAGGAGATTCTTCCCTGTTCCTGGATTGTTATACACCGGATGGAAATATAATGGCGGCAAATGCGCCGAACCTGGGCAAGAGGAGCGGGCAGCTTCTGTTTTATAAAACGGCGTATAAATCGGGGGTGAGGAATATCCTTTTTACAACGGTGGAGCTATATGGGTTGACGGAGGAATATGTCACCGAGCAGGGTGTGTATGAACTATTCGGTGCGGACAAGCAATCGCTGGGGAAGGGAAAATACCTTGTCGTCTGGAAGAAGACCGCCGATGGTTGGAGAATGCACCGGGATATGTTCAATGCGGATGTTCCTGGGAGGTAGCTGCTTCTTTCCGGAAGTTCTGCGGCGCCAGGCCTGTCCATTTTTTAAAAGCGCGGCTGAAAGCGCTGAGTTCGTTGTATCCCAGCATGTAGGATATTTCCTTCATCGGGTAAGAGCCCTGGTTTAAATAGTGAATGGCGATTGACTTCCGCACGGATTCCGCCAGCTGCTGGTAGGAACTTCCTTCACTCCGCAGTTTTCTTTGCAGGCTTCGCGGGCTCATATGGAGATTGGCCGACACTTCCTGCAGCGTGGGGATCCCTAAATACGTGTTGCTTCGCAACAGACTGACGATCCTGGAACCCAGTGATTCCTGCGGCTCCATCCGGTAGCTGAGCGCTGCAATCTTTTGGAGAAGGAAGGTTTGCAATTCGAAATTGGAAGATATGATCGGTTCATCCCAAAAGGCATTGTCGAATTCCAGGATATAATTTTTTCCGTAGGTGATCTTGCTGCAACGGAGTACCCTTTCATACTCTTTGGTATTGGCCCCTTCGTAGGGCAGCTCGGCATGGAGGGGGTGTATTTTGGTGAACAACAACCCGTCCAGCTCGTGTAATACAAAGGCCAGGGATAATTCCATCAACTGTCGCTGCAGCGCGGGGTAAGCGTGGAGCTGTTCTTTAGCGGGAGAGAACTGCACGGTGAAACTATGCTTTTTGTTGCGGATCCTGGTATCAAACAGATCGGTCATCAGCCGGATATAGGAGGCACAGTTTTGCAGCGCTGCCCCGGCTGTGCTGCTATTGCGGACGACGGCCCCGACGATACCCAATGCGGCCAATTGCAGGGTTTCTCCAAAGTGCAGTCCGAAGAGGGGATCTCCGCTTAAATGGATCGCATGCAGCCAGAGATCATTGAACTGCCGTAGGGTGATAGCAGTTTTCTTATTTTCTTTCAGGGCTGCAAGGTCTATTCCTGCAAGAGCGGTCAGTTTGCCGGATGGGATATCCTTTTGTGCGGCATAGGAGATGAGATACCGGGAAAAGTTTTTCAGATAGTCGCTCATAGGGATAAAATTAGAGAAAATAGTCTTGAAGGGACGGGGGATGGCGTGAAATGGTATGGGGTTGGCGGGAGATGGTAAATGGCGGATATGAGTAGTTACACCGTGTTGTGAGATGTACTCTTTTCCGAGATCACTACCCGGAACTTATTGTGGTACACGACGTGCCCGTTGGGTTGGATATAAGGCTGAATGGCCTGTAATACCGTCTCCTGCACTTTTTCAAAACCACTGTGATCGATTGCTCTTGCTGCGGGGCCTGCCGACAACAATCCTTTTAAGGCTGTGGTGGTGTCCGGGTAATCCCAAATGGAGGGGACATCCGTGTTGTCGATTATTTTAAATCCGGTCTCTTCCAGGGTCTTTTCCAGCAGCTGATTTTCGGAGAGCGCAAAGGGGCCCGGAGCGCCCGGCGGCGGGGGGGGAAGCAAGCTGCCGATAGCTTTCAGATAGGTGGCGGCTTCGCAATCTTCCCTGTTGCCCCAGATCATTACGCTCAGCTTACCCTTATCTGCCAGGACACGTCCTGCTTCGGTCAGGGCATTTTTAACATTTGCCGCATATTGAAAGGAATTAAATCCGCTGACGACCGAAAATGATTTATCGGCAAACGGCAGCTCTTCCATTTCTCCGATGAGAAAATGGGCGGAAGGGTTGCGTTTTTTTGCCTGTTCGAGTAATTGATCGCTGGCATCCATGCCGGTCACTGCCGCACCGGAACGACCTGCCAGCACGGTAAACAAACCTGAACCACAGCCTACGTCCAGGAGCTTGTCAGCGGAGCCGGGATGGAGGAATGTCAATACATATTCATACCCTGCCAGGCCTGTCTGTTCCTGAATGGAAGCCCAGTCTTCGGGTCGCCGGCCCCAAAGGGCGCCCTGGATCGCTTGTGAACCCATAATTTTTTATTTTTTTGATGTAGGCTAAACTTTTATCAATTTACTCATTATATTTTAATTGTATATTAAAAAGGTAAAAAATCCCCATTTTGCAGCGTTCGGGATAGCGGGAGGGGATAATACGTTCTTTTCTGCAAATGTGAGGATCGCCGGTGGCGGAGTAACGGTGTTATCCGATAGTATAAAAGGGGCTGTCAGATAGTATAAAGCAGTATAAAGCGGCTGTATCAAGCCGTTATACTTATAAAGATAATAAATTATTTGTATCTTCAGCTACAATCTATTCTATTATGTTATTGGAGAAGAAAATCCCCGTGCGGTATTTATTGCAAGCTGTCAGGATCGAATTGACGATCATTATCCTGTTGTGCATTATCATCAATTTCATCACCTGGCGATTCAAGCATTTAATGCCTGATATGCCCCTGGGGATCCCCGCCTTCCTGGGAACGGCCATATCTATTTTGTTATCCTTTCAATTAAATCAATCGTACGACCGGTGGTGGGAAGCCAGAAAGATCTGGGGGGCGATCGTCAATAACAGCCGGAACCTGGTGCTGCAGGTGCAGAACCTGGTGAAGGACGGCAACGATCCGGTCGTCAGAGGCATTGCCTACCGCCAGATCGCCTGGTGTTATGCACTGGGACAATCTCTGCGGGGACAGGATCCATTTGAGAATACGCAGCGGTACCTGGACAGTACGGAGAGAGCTGCTGTGGGAGCTGCATCCAATAAGGCCCTCGCGATCATGCAGCTGAATGCTGTGGCGCTCAAGGGGCTGAGAAGTAACGGGCAAATTGACTCTTTCAGTCATGTTCAGCTGGACAATACGCTGGTAAAACTTTCCGATGCCATGGGGGGAGCGGAGCGGATCAATAACACGATCTTTCCTTCTACCTACCGGAAGCTCCTGCATTTCGTCATATATCTTTTTGTGGTGGCTCTTTCCATTGCGTTAAAAGACGTAGGGGCCATTTTCGCCATTCCCCTGCTGATCCTTATTTCCAGCTGTTTTTTTCTGTTGGAGAAAACAGCTTCTCAGCTCAAAGATCCATTTCGCAACCAGCCAGGCGACACTCCTGTAACGGCCATAACCCGGACGATCGAGATCAATATCCGCGAACTTTTGGGGGAGACGGAAATCCCCGGTCCTGTCGCTCCGAAAGGTTTTTATATTCTGTAATGCCAGGCAGGGAGGCCGTTAGTCTGCCTGCTAAAACCGGAATATTTTTGAGCAGTAAATAAATCGCTATATTGACAGCCTAAAATATAAGTGCTCCAACATGAAAAATATTATCTCTTTTTGCGTCATCAGCTTTTCCCTACTGGCCTGCTCAGGAACCAAACATGCAGCGGGAGGCGGCTGGATCTCTTTATTCGATGGGAAATCCCTTACTAACTGGAAGGTGGGGGATAATGCGGAGACTTTTAAAGTGGAGAATGGAATGATCGTCGTCAATGGGAATACAGCCCATCTGTTCTATGACGGCGACGTGAAAGCGCATGATTTTAAAAATTTCGATTTCAAGGCTGATGTGATGACGGAGCCGGGCTCAAATTCTGGAATTTATTTCCACACCCGGTTCCAGCAGGGCGATTGGCCTGAGAAAGGGTATGAGGTACAGGTAAATAATTCGCATACCGACTGGCGCAGGACCGGCAGCCTGTATGCGATCGAAGATGTGAAGGAAGTAGTGGTGAAGGACGATGTATGGTTTACGGAACACATCACTGTGCAGGGGAAAAGAGTCATTATTAAAATAAACGACAAGACCGTGGTGGATTATACCGAGCCTGAAAATGTCAAACGTCCCGAGGGGATGGAGGGAAGGCTGATTTCCAGCGGCACTTTTGCTTTGCAGGGGCATGACCCCAAGAGTAAGGTGTATTTTAAAAATATTATGGTCAGGCCTTTGGGTGATTAGGGGCGGTCGCGCCAGGCAATGAACGTCGTTCCAGGACTTGATCTCAGGTTTAGCGAACTCTTCTGTCCAACAAACTCTTCTGCTCAGCGAGCTCTTCTTTTCAGCGATCTCTTCTGTCCGGTAAGCTCTTCTGCTCAGCGAGCTCTTCTTGCAGCAGCCAGAGAATAAGAGATCCTAAACGAAATCATATTCTGGGAAGGGTCGCCGGATACAAACAGGTGTTCATACCGGAGCCCGAAATTGAGCGGAAGGGAGGCGGAGGGGATAATATAACCGAATCCCATTCCTGCTGTCACCCCGGCTATTTTTTGGTCGATCTCATTACCGGAGCTATTATACAGGGGAGCGCCACTGGCATCTGTTTTCTGAATATCGGTGCCGCCGAAGCTATAACCTGCGACGGGCTCCAGGTAAAATCCTGTGCCGCTGCGATCCAGGGTATGGCGAAACCCCAGCAGGATAGGGGCGAAGGCCATGTGAGATCCATCCGGGGAAAAATAATACAAGCCTGCTTCTCCGCTGACTTCATCCGCTGTGGATACGGGCGCTCCGGCATGCAGAAATAGGCCAAAACCTGTTGCAGAGCTGCCTTTGGAAAACAGATGGGCCGCTTCGACCTGGGCATGAAGGACAGCGCTGATAAGAATGGATAAGCAGAAGGATACTAATTTCTTGTTAATGATCATTTTATACCCGGTTTAATTTCGGCAATAAACGCTAAAAGCCGGGAATAGCGTATGACTCTTTCAAAAAAGTTAGGACGGGTATTGTCTGACAATAGGTGCAAATTTTTTGCAACAGTTGTGAGGTTTTCTTCAAAAATTGCCTACATTGGTGCAAATTAATTGCACATGAAAACCAATACACCAAGAAGAAGCGCTTTAAAAAAGCTCGTGGCTGCTGTCGCCGGTATGGTCGGGGCCAGCTTTTTAGTCAAAGCAGAAAATCCCGTTAATGCTCATGATCTTGCTGCCAGTGCCCATGGGCCTGCGGCCAGTGCGGTCAACCAAACCGATAGCGTCATTCCCGATCAGGAAGTGCCGTTATTCGCCGGCAACACCAAGTATAACGGACTCATATTTATTGCCGGGAAGGGGGCGCATTTCGAAGGTGATATCAAGTCGCATACGGATCATGTGTTGAAGGAATTGGAAAAGGAGCTGATCCTGGCCGGTTCTTCGATGGAGAAGGTATTGAAAGTTACTGTCTTTTTGAATGATATTGCCGACTACAATGGCATGAACGAAGTGTATAAGGGACGTTTTGGGAAAAAGCCGCCGGTGCGGACCACGGTAGCTGTTGCGAAAGGCGGTGTGCCGGGGGATTCTTTAGTGGAGATGGATTGTATTGCTTATGCGTAAATTATACATCCTATTAGTCGTACTGTGCGCCTGGCAGCTTGTCCGGGCGCAACAGTATGCGATCGTTATTAAGGGCGGACATGTTATCGATCCGAAGAATAATATCGATGCAGTCATGGACATAGCCATCAATGAGGGGAAGATCGTGGAGGTCGCCAGGAATATTGAAACCCGGCAGGCGATTCAGACGGTCGATGCCACCGGTCTGTATGTCACTCCGGGGCTTATTGATATTCATGCACATGTTTTTTACGGGACGGAGCCGGATCATGCGTACAGTAACGGGATGTTGTCGGTCGTTCCGGATGGATTTACTTTTCGTACCGGCGTTACCACGCTCGTGGATGCCGGTTGTGCCGGCTGGCGCAGCTTTCCTCTTTTTAAAAGGCAGGTGATCGACAATTCTCAGACAAGGGTGCTGGCCCTCCTTAATATTGTAGGAGAGGGGATGCGGGGCGGGCCATATGAGCAGAACACGAAGGACATGGATGGGAAGATGACGGCCCTTGTCGCCAGGCAATATCGTGATTATGTGGTTGGGGTGAAAGTGGCTCATTATGAAGGCCCGGAATGGACTCCTGTTGACGAAGCGATAAATGCGGGGACAGCCGCCAATATTCCCGTAATGATCGATTTCGGAGGTAATTTCCCTCCCCTGTCCATAGAGGAGCTGTTTATGAAACGCCTGCGGCCAGGGGATATCTTTACACATTGTTTTGGCCAGCTGCGTACGCGGGAGTCCATTGTGGATACGACTACGAAAACGGTGAAGCCATTTGTCCGGACTGCTCAGAAAAAGGGGATTATTTTTGATGTGGGATACGGGGAGATCAGCTTTGCTTTTTCACAGGCGATACCTGCTTTAAAAAGCGGCTTTTATCCGAATTCTATCAGCACGGATATGCATGCAAGAAGCGCGAATCTTGCGATGAAGGATATTTTGAGCGTTATGTCAAAGTTTATGGCCATTGGAATGGATCTGCCAGGGGTCATCCAATCAGTTACCTGGAATTCTGCCCGGGAGATCAAACGGGAGGAGCTGGGCCATCTTTCTGTTGGAGCTATTGCAGATGTAGCCATACTCGGCATGCGGGAGGGCAAATTCGGCTTTTATGATTATACCGGTTATAAAGTGGAAGCCTCCCGGAAGCTGGAATGTGAGATGACCATTAAGGGGGGAAAGATCGTATATGATCTGAATGGCATCGCTAATCCGATCGTATTGCCCAGGTCTCCGCTCAGTCAGCCGCTCCGTGAACACCAGGATCACTTATAAGGACAAGTACTACACATGAGAAAACAATGCCCCGCGGGGATGCGGGGCATTCACTTTAATGCCGCAATATCATCACATCCCCGCAATATCAGGGGGGGAATTACGTTTTGTAGGGCAAGCTTAATTACATATACATTATTCCACTTACTTATGAAAACCGTCCCGTTCCTTCTGTTAGCCCTGCTGATTCTTGGATTTTCCTCTTGCGATCAATTCGCCGGCTCACCTCCTGCCGAAGCGAAGGTAGTTACGGATACGATGGTGATCGTTAAAGATTCTATCATCAATGCGGGTCATTACGATACCACTTTAACGGGTTTTTACCAGGGGATGTTACCCTGCAAAAACTGTGAAGGTATTCAGCGTACGATCCTTTTCTCAGGAGATGAGCATTTTAAAATGGAGGAGCTGGAATTGGGTAAAAATATTCCGGCAAAAAGGGTGGAGGGCACCTGGGAGAAAGAAAAGGGGAAATTCCTTTTATACCAGAATGAGAAAGTATTCGCCCAATACCGGCTGACAAAAGACAGCCTTATTAATATTGAAACGAATAACGTCCGCATCCCGGATTCGGCGTCCCGGCAATATGTTCTCTTTAAGAAGAATACGGCGCCGGAGAACCCTGCCTGGAAGCAAAAGAAATCCGAGGGGATCGACATTATCGGTATCGGCAGCGATCCTTTCTGGAATGTGGAGATCGACAATGAAAAATTGATCCTGTTCAAATTAGCTGCTGCCGATAAGCCGGTTCTCGTCCCTATCGAAAAACCTACGGCCACTAAGGACAGTGTTGTCTACGCTGTTGTTACGGATGGCGGAACACCCTTGAAGATCTCCATTTTGCCCAGATTCTGCAATGATGGGATCGGCGATCATTTATATGAGTATAGAATGAATGTCTGGTATAAAGGCGTGCAGTATAAGGGATGTGCCGTTAAATTGAATGCGGCTGCTAATTGATAATAAGATGAAAATTCAATAAGATGGCCGGCTACCATTAAATAGCCGGCCATTGATATGCTGGCCTGTTCCTGATAAGGTGACCGGCTACAGATAAGGTACTGCGGCGATGATGGGTACGCCGGCTGACTATTGATATTTTTTAGCCTCATCCTGTGCATGGATCTGGTGCTTAGCTCTTGATACAGGATGTTTTACCCCCTTTTTCTTAAGGTGTTTGGCGTGTCTGTTCATTGCCTTCTTTTCGACAACCGCATTTTTGTGATCTGCTTTTGCTTCCTTCAACCTTAAATGGCTGGCATCCTTTACTGTTTCTTTATCTTCTGCCCGTTTGCCCCGGACGTCTTTCCGTAATTGAGATTCCTCCACTTTCTTTGGTGTGGTTTGTGCAAAAGAGATATGGGTAAGAGCTACCCCAATAAAAAGAGCCAATAGTTTTTTCATGGTTAGTATGTTTTAATTATGAACCAATTAGGATAGAAAGGGCGATTATCATGCCATGGATGGGAAAGGCGATTTACAATTACTGTTCACTAAAAACTAATTATATGGAAAAGCGGGTATTGGGCATTATTCTGGCCATATTGGGTATTGCCGGCCTCATTATCGCGGCCATGAGCTTTATGGGTGGTGGCGAAGGGGCCAAACATGTAAAAGCTATTTTTGTCTTTGCCATCCTGGGAGTTATCTTTTTCTTCTCCGGTATCGGCCTGGTTCGTAATACCAATGACAGGGCATCATAAAAACAGGAAATTGATCCGGATGGATTAAATTTGATCTCATCCATCATGATCAGGCAATTAATACTCACAGAGTTTTTATCGGCTTCGGAAAACACTCCGGTAGTGGATGTGCGTACTCCGGCGGAATTTGAGCAGGGGCATATCCCCGGGGCCTATAATATTCCGCTGTTCTCCAATGAAGAAAGAGTGAAGGTGGGCACTGCCTATACGAAGATCAGCAAAGAGGCTGCTATCTTATTAGGATTTGAGCTAACAGGCCCTAAGTGGGCTGATCTCATCCGTGCGGCGGAGCGAATTGCTCCTGACAAGAAAATCCTTGTACATTGCTGGAGGGGGGGAATGCGAAGCGGGGCTATGGCCTGGGCGCTGGAGCTATATGGTTTTACCGTAGCTGCCCTTAAGAACGGCTATAAAGCTTATCGCCGGACCGGGATTGATTCCTTTACCCGGGAATATCCTTTTATTGTTCTGGGAGGTTATACCGGTACGGGTAAGACCGATATTCTACAGGAACTGCGCAGGAACGGCGAGCAGATTATCGACCTGGAAGGGCTGGCGCAACACCAGGGCTCGGCCTTTGGCTCCATGGGAAGAATGAAACAGCCCAGCCAGGAACAGTTTGAGAACGTACTGGCTGCTGCGCTTTTAAAATTGGATCCCGGTAAAAGGGTATGGATAGAGGATGAGAGCATTACCATCGGGAAAAGGGCGATCCCCCAAAATATATTCCGGCAGCTGTCCAATGCCCCGCTGATCCGGCTGGATATTCCCATGGAGCAGCGCCTGCAGTTTCTTACAAAGGAATATGGTGGTCTGGATAAGGATTTTTTAAAAGAGTCCGTGCAAAGGATCACGAAGCGATTAGGATCCCTGGCGGCCAGGCTGGCCATACAAGCCATCGAAGAAGGGCGTATGTCCGATTTCATCGCGAAGGTGCTGGTATATTATGATAAGACTTATCGCAATTGCCTGGACAAAAAACGGGCTACTTCTATTTATCCGCTTGTCCGGGACCATATCGACCCGATAGAGAATTCAAAAAAAATAATAGCTTTCTGTCACGAACAAAATATAGACCCATGGAAACCATCAAGCTCACCCAATATTCCCACGGGGCAGGCTGCGGCTGTAAAATAGCTCCGGCTGTATTGGACAAGATCCTGCACCCTTCTGTAAAATATCCGGCGGATGCCCGATTGCTGGTTGGCAATGATACCCGTGACGATGCGGCTGCCTATGATATGGGCAATGGGATGGCGCTGATTGCTACCACAGACTTTTTTATGCCTATTGTGGACGATGCCTATGATTTCGGGAGGATCGCCGCCGCCAATGCCATTAGCGATGTCTATGCGATGGGGGCTAAACCGGTCCTGGCTATTGCCATATTGGGCTGGCCGATCGATAAGCTGGCTCCGGAAGTGGCTCAACGGATCCTGGAAGGAGCAAGGGCCATTTGCGCGGAAGCGGGGATCATGCTGGCAGGCGGTCATAGCATCGACTGTCCGGAGCCTGTATTTGGCCTGGCGGTGAATGGCATCGTGAATATCAAAGATCTCAAGCAGAATTCAACGGCCACGGCGGGATGTAAATTATACCTCACCAAGGCATTGGGGGTTGGCATCTTGACAACGGCGCAAAAGAAAGGTATTTTACGGCCGGAGCATGCTGCTATTGCTCCTCAGCTGATGGCCGGATTAAATAAGATCGGGGAAGTGCTGGGCAAGCTGGACTATGTAAAGGCCATGACGGATGTGACCGGTTTTGGATTGCTGGGGCATTTATCCGAGATGTGTGAGGGCAGCCAGGTACAGGCTGTTGTCGAATTTAATAAAGTACCTGTGTTAAGTATGCTGGATGAATACCTGGACCAGCAATCGACCCCCGGAGGGACAAACCGGAACTGGGCCAGTTATGGGCACAAGATCGGTGGGATCACCGAACGGCAGCGGCAGATCCTGGCTGACCCGCAGACCAGCGGAGGGCTTTTAATAGCCGTAGACGCCCGGCACACGGAGGAATTTGAAGAGATATTAAAAGAGAACCACATCCCTGCAGCAAATAGCCGGCCTTTCGGATGGCTGGAAGAGAAAAGGACGAAGGTATGGATCGATGTGCGGTAATTTACAGCGCTTCAATAGAGAACCGCGTGTATTTTTCTTTTTTGTTGTACTCCGATACCAGCACATGGCCTTCCTTGGCAGGGTAAACCACCGTCGTGATATTCCTGTCCTTATGCGGAATGGTGCGCAGCACTTTTTTCTGATTGACATTGTAAATGACGATATCCTTTACATCATCGACAATGATATAGTCCGTCTTCGTGTCAGCATTGGTGACCTTGTAAAAGCTTCTTTTGTCAAAAAAGTCAATGGGGTAGTAAGAGACAAAGGCCATTCCTCTGTTGCCCGGCATTGAATTGTCATAAGACAAAACTCCTTTGGCATCCTGCCTGAGCAGGATCGGGTCTTTTACCTTACATTTAGACGCGCTGCCGTTGCTGAATATTACAATCGGCGGGAAGACAAAAGGGGAAGCGATCACTGCGAAGACGATGGCTCCCCATCGGGGCTTTTTGACGAAGGAAGATCCTGTAAAATATGTATTGCCATGGTAATCTTTAAAGGAAAGCCGGTAGCGGAGGTAAGCATCTTTATCGAGGATCATTCCCTTCTTATTCATAAATGACTGAGAGCCGTCGGCCCAATAGGAATATTCTTCATTGAAACCTCCCTTTTTGTGGCTGTTCAGGTCGATGGTAAAAACGCCCGAGTAAGCGCCACTGGCGACTTGTCTGGCTTCCACAAATTTATTGCCTTTACGGGGATCGATGATAGTCCCTGAAAGATAAGGTTTGCCGGTGGCGGGATCATTGTCAAAGGCCAGCACCTTCAGGGAATTGCCCTGGTGATCCTTTAAAATATATTTGGGATAGACGGCGGTATCCCTGATATTGAAGCCCAATAATTCAAACCCCCCTTCCATCATCCTTTCTTTCTGTTTCATCAGCAGGTAAACATCCATTCCGGAAGTCATCAGTAGAAAGCCTTTCGCATCTTCCTTTATAGGGCGTTGCCAGCTGAGCCGGCCGTTGGTGTTGAAGATCACCAGGTTGTTTTTTTTCTCATCTCCATAGAAACAGGCAAAACCCCGCTGGGAGATATTTCTCAATTGTATGTCCTGCTGCAGCTTGCCCGCCGCCGCCCAATGACTCCTGCGGCCAAAACCAAGGGGAGTCGGCGTATATAATACCTCTGCATCGATGGAATTGGTGTTGAGGATCTTTCCGTTCAGGCTGAGGGTCTGTGTAAAGATGGAAGTTTTGGCGTCGAATGCGGCTTTGCTGCAATCCTTTCGATTGTTATATTCGATGCCGAGCACTTTGCTTTTTAAATAAGCGAGGCAGATAACATCCTGCTCCAGCGCTACGCCGGCTAACGAAAGCTTTTGCTCCCGGAAGTTGATGGACCCTATATCGTTCAGGTTCTCATCCATGATCGTTATTTTGTAATTGAACGAGTCTTCGCTGGCTTTTTCCAACTGTGTAAAAACGAGATAACCTGCCAGGGCGCCATCCTGAACAATGGCCTTTATCTGGGAGGAGATCTCTTCGCCAACTTCTTTGAACACTTTGGTTTGTGCCCGTGTGGTAATGGTGACGGCCAGGAACAGGAGCGTGATCGGTAAAATTCTTTTCATGCTGATATTGGATTGTAGTTGACGCTTATTTTTTTTCGATGTCGTCTGCAAATTCGCAGTACATGCTGGCGGTATTGTTGGCCTTGAATTCTTTAGCTGCCTTTGCCTTATTCTTATCGGAGTCATCCGGGTCGAGTGCCAGGGTGTACAGTAAATTCTTCAATCCTTTTTCGGCGGGTGTCATGTCTTTCCAGAAGCCTTCATTCTGAAAGGTTTTGCAAACCTGTTCAAGATTTTCACGGGGAATCTGCTCGAACAGCGTCTGCAGCTCGAAGTAGTTTGGTGAAATATATTCTTTGGGAGTAACGCCGATGGCATTGAACCGGTGTAAGCTCCTGTCAGCGTAATATAAAGCGGAGAAAATGTTATTTACCATAAAATCATACCATTCATCGGTATTCCCCTTATCCTTTTCCTGCAGGATCCGGTACAGGCAGGGGGTAAGGCTCCTGTTATAATACATGTTCCAGATCAGCATTTTTGTCGCTTTGTCTTTTATCGCTGCGGGGATGGGGGTATATTTTGCATTCGGAGTGGAACGGCTTGCTGTTCGGGTGTACCGGTCCACACAATCCGGGTGGGTTTTCAGGGAGTCGTCAATAGTGCCTGTGCTATTGAAATTATAAGCCCGGGTCGAAAGTCCTTTTGAGCGTTTTTTCGTCCAGGCGTCTTCGAAAGGGAGCTGATAGGCGACGAGATAATTTTTAAGTGGTCGCTTCAGTGGTTGCTGATATTGGATATCCGAGCTGTCCAGCCGGAGGAAATAGGTGGCATTAAAAGGGATATTACTTTTCTTCAATAAGACGATGGCAAGGGAGTCGGCCTCGCTTTCATGGTAACGCTGGTGCCTGCTCCGGTTGAACGAATAACCTTCCAGAACTTTCTTCAGACGGGAGAGCCGTTCATATTTTGAGTCGAGGACGGCATCCAATGATCTTTTATATTCTTCTGAGGTCAGCCATTCAGCTTTCTGCTTCATGGCATTGTCCGTATGCTGAAGGATATTATGGGACATTTCATGCGCGATGATCAGGGCCAGCTCTTCCCGGGTCTGGACAAAGGAGATCAGGCCTACATTAACGGCAATAATATTTTCTCCGATGGAATAAGCATTTACAGAGGGGCTGCGGTCGATCAGCAAAAAGGGCCTGGCCGGCAGCAGCTGTTTATTCCCCTGCACCAGCTGATCGATGATGTTCTCTATATAGCTAACGATATCTTTTTCATGGACGTAACTATCATGGGATATGGCTTCTGTGATGAATGTCGTTCTGTCATCCCAGAATTCTTTGTATTTTTTTTGAGTGGCTTTGTCTTTATACAGGACGGGGCAGGTCCAGGCCCGCTTCAGCGAGTCTTTTTGTTTTTCATAATACACATGAGAAAGTTCCTGGTAATTGTAAAGGGTCCTGGTCTGGGCTTGCAGACCTGAAAGGATAAGCAGACAGGAGGCTGTCAGCAGGGTTTTCAGGGCGGTCATAGGTAAAAGAGTTTTAATACTTGCCGGTGTATTTACCTTTGTAGAACGGTATTTTTGATCATAATATTTCCTGATCGGACAAAAAAGGGACCGGGAAACGCCTACTCCAGGCTGTTTAAAACGGATCGGGGGGCCTTAAACATTAACACCCGGGGCATTGATATAAGCTTACCTTGTAACTATTGCCGGTTATTCTACCGGCATATAAATAAAGAAAAATGTCAAACATCACGCAAGTTGTTAATACAGACAAGTATCTGACTGCTTTAAAAAAGGGTGTCATTGCAGCCGGATTAAATAAAACGTTGAGCGAGTCGGGTCCTTTCACCGTGTTTGCTCCTTCCGATATTGCTTTTGCCAAATTAGATAAGGGGGTATTGGATAATTTGTTGCAGCCGGAGAATAAGGCGAAGCTGCTCGATATGCTGAATCATCATGTTGTTGCAGGGAAGATCCAGTTCAAGGATCTGAAAGATGGTGAAAAGCTGCAGGCAGTGAATGGTAAGGAGCTACTGGTACATGTGTCAAGCGAGGGTACGGTGACGGTGGATGGCGCTAAGATCCAGGCGCATGATGTGCAGACATCCAATGGCGTTATCCATTCTTTGGATACGGTGATGATGAAAAATTAATCCTGATTATTATTATTGGTAAGCCGCGGGCAGTTGCCTGTGGCTTTTTTTATGCGCCTGTAACCGGTGTGCGCCTGAGGTCTGTGTTCCCGGGGCTGCTTTGCGCCTGTCTCAGGGGTGTTTTTGCAGCCAGGCTAACGCTTCTTCGGCATGCCGGCTGCCTTTCAGGGAGGAATTGTAGGTAAAGACGATCTTGCCTGTTTTGTCCACGACGAATGTTTTGCGTCCGGTCATAAAGAATTGCCCGGGCACTCCAAATGCGTTCAATACTTTATTTCCGGAATCACTGAGCAGCGGGTAGGGGAGCCGGTCATTAGTCTGGAATTTTTTATGGCTTTCGATAGAGCCTCCATTGATACCGATTACGATAGCGCCTGCCTTGACAAGGTCGGCATAGCGGTCGCGGAAGCTGCAGGCTTCTTTTGTACAGACCATACTTTCATCCTTTGGATAGAAGAAGATCACGAGGCTGTGGTTGCCGATATGGTCGGTGCTGTTGAATACTTTTCCGTCCTGGTCGGTGAGGGTGAAGGCGGGGATGGTGTCTCCGACCTTTAGCTCTTTGTTTTTTATGTTTTGGCCCTGGCAGGAGGTGAGGGCGCAAAGGAGGGTGATGAAAAGGAAAATTTTCATGATTTAACGAATGAGGTTTTTATCAATAAACGTGATTTATTAATTATTTAGATATATATGAGCGCATAAGTTTTTAACATTAATCAGATCGTTTGATGACAGGCTAATTAAGTTAGTATTTTCGGCGTGGCATTTTGGTTGTTTTTTAATACCTACGCTATGAATACTATTTTATCTACTGACAAACAATATAAAGAATGGTTTATTGAGGTAAAGCAAAAGGTGCAATCAGCGCAGATAAAAGCTGCTTTGAAGGTAAATCAGGAGTTATTGAACCTGTATTGGGAGTTGGGCAGGGAAATAGTGGAAAAACAAAGTGCATCTAACTGGGGCGAAGCTTTGATTCCTCAGCTTTCAAAAGATCTTTCTGCTGCATTTTCTGAAATAAAAGGATTCTCGCCTACTAATTTAGCCTA
This sequence comes from Chitinophagales bacterium, assembly GCA_015655015.1. Lineage (GTDB taxonomy): Bacteria > Bacteroidota > Bacteroidia > Chitinophagales > Chitinophagaceae > Puia. The sequence continues at coordinate 22,263 of JAATFV010000246.1, forward strand.
TATACGGCGCTGGTATCTTTTTTACAAAAGAGGGTATGAAAATTTGCCACAACTTGTGGCAAATTTATATTTATTTGATAATCAAATAATTGAAAGCAATCTTAATAAATCTGACAGAGCTACATCACAGGAACAAAATCATTCGTTCGAGATTTTGCCACAAGTTGTGGCAAAAATACCATGGGGGCATAACCGGGAGATTATCTCGAAATGTCAGGACGTCGCGGAAGCATTATTTTATGTTCAACAAACCATCAAAAATAACTGGTCCAGGGCAATATTATCGGCGCAAATGGAGAGCAAACTGTATCAACGACAGGGGAAAGCCATTGATAATTTCGAAGTCGCCTTGCCGCAGCTTCAGGCTGATCTGGCAAGGGAAACACTGAAAAATCCTTATAATTTCGACTTTCTTACTTTGGGAAAGGAAGCTCATGAGCGCGACCTCGAAATGGCTCTTACTGGTCATATACAAAAATTTCTCCTGGAGCTGGGGCAGGGATTTGCCTATATGGGCCAGCAGTTTCATATTAATGTGGCCGGCGATGACTTTTACCTGGATTTGCTTTTTTATCATACCCGGCTCAGATGTTATGTGATCGTGGAATTAAAGGCTACGGAATTCAGACCTGAATATGCTGGTAAGCTCAATTTTTACCTGAATGTCGTGCATGCTCAGATCAAACATCCCGACGATCAGCCCAGCATCGGGATCCTTTTGTGTAAAACGCCCAATAAGGTGATGGTAGAATATGGGTTAGAAAATATTAAAGGGCCTCTCGGCGTGGCTGAATATCAAATAATGAATGCGATACCGGAGAATTTGAAAGGGAATCTGCCTTCCATCGAAGAGCTGGAAAGTGAGCTCATGTAGGGGAACGGACTGGATTTTATACCGCATAAATATTGGCGTCCAGGAATTTATTCCGGAATTTTCCATGGGGGTCATACTCCTTCGTCAGCCGCTGAAATTCCGGCAGTTTCTTATACAGCTCTTTCAGTCTGGAAGGGGGCATGGTAAAAAGCTTTCCCCAGTGCGGCCGGGCATTGAAGGGGGCCAGCTCTTTTTCGATAACCGGCAGCAATTTACTTACGGCGGTCCAGTCCTGTTGCCAGGTAAAATGGATGGTAACACAGGGCTGCTGATAACAGGGGCTCATCCAATAATCGTCTGCGGCAATTGTCCGTATCTCCGAGATGAATAAATGCGGGCTTATCTGTTTGCCGATACGATCGATAGCAAGGATCGCTTCCACGGCGTTGTGGTGGGGAATAAAGTATTCGGATTGCAATTCCTTGCCGCTGCTGGGAGTAAAGCCCATCCGGAAATGCGGCAACCGGTCATACCAGGGGCCGGGAACGCCCATTTGCTCCGTACAATTCTCTGCGGAAAGATTGGCAATGGGATGAAGGTTTTTGGTGGCGCGCTTAGCGCCGAAGAATTCCGGTCCTAATGCGAAAGGGGATTCCATACGGCTCTTTATCCAGACTTCATTGAAATCCGGGCGGGTCCAGTCCGTAAAAAGGCTGACGCTGTAACCGGCGGATATGATCTCCTCAAAATGGTCTTTTATTTGTTCCAGGGGTAGATTTTCATAAATGTCCTGCCGTACCTGGTAGGTAGTTTGAATGTCCAATGTAACTTTGGTCAATACACCGATCGCGCCAAGACCAACGACGGCTGCGGCAAACTTCTCCCCGTCTTTTTTGCGCGACAAAACGAGTATTTCTCCATCCGCAGTGACAAATTCCAGGGCAGAGACAGCTGTAGACAGGCTGCCATTCTTAACGCCTGATCCATGTGTGCCGGTGGTAATGGCGCCTGCAACGGAGATATGGGGTAAGGAAGCAAGGTTATGCAGGGCAAATCCTTTGCTGTCAAGATACGGGCCCAGCTGACCATAGGTAATGCCTGATCCAACCGTTACGGTGAGCGTCCCGGGATCTAATTCCAATACCTGGTCGAAGTGCCGGAGGGAGAGGAAATTATCGGTGCTGTCGGCGATACGGTTAAAGCAGTGGCGTGTTCCGAGCACCTTTAACCGGGGATACTTTTTTACCAGTTCCCTGGCTTGATCGATGGATTGGGGAGAATACAATTTGCCGGTACTGTATTCGATATTACCCGCCCAATTCCTTAATTTTTCGTCTTGTTCCCAACTGGTCATAGGCGAAATTACGGCGCCTGCTATTAAAGTAGAGGATAATTTGAGAAATGTTCTTTTTTTCATTTTCAAATGGTTTATACGAAGCTCAGCTATCTTTGCTTCATGGGCAACCCCCTCATTACTCACTTGCGGCTTTTCAGGCCGATAACAGCGGAAGATCAGGAACTGATCGCGTCTTATTTTGTACCTGCCGTTTTCAAAGAAGGCGATACGCTTTTCAAGGGAGGAAAGACCTGCCAGGATTTGTTCTTTGTCTGTAAGGGTGTATTGCGCATCTTGGCTACCAATGAAAAAGGGGTGGAAGTCACCCATTTCTTTGTAAAGGAAAATCAATTCTGCACGATCCTGCATAGTTTTAATAACCAGGTGCACGCCAGTGAAAGTATTGAGGCCGCCTGCGATGCAGAAGTGATGGTGATAAAGAAAACCAGATTGCTCGATCTATACCGGCGGCTTCCTTTTTTTAAAGAGCTGATAGACCAGATCATGCAGCAGCGGCTGCTGGACAAGATACAGCTCCGGAATGCCTACCTGGGAGAGGATTCGGCAGGCCGGTATAAATTATTCATTATGCAGCAGGCCGATATTGCGCT
>JAATFV010000003.1 GCA_015655015.1 Chitinophagales bacterium
CCCAGGAAGAGTATCCCGGGAAGTATATTCAAAAGGTTCACCATGGAAAAATAACCGGTTTCCGGAACTACCTCCTTTTTATAATTCCCGATCACAGGGATATACCGGATCACCTCTCCCTGAAAAGTTTCCTTCTTCAGCAGCGGCCCTATATTAATAAGCGGGATGAAAAAGGATAATAGAGAATATCCCAGTAAATACCAGCGGTTAAGGTTATAAAAGGTGAGCCGGCGCAGCATCAGCTGGTAGAAGATCCAGATGATCGACAGGCTGATCGACAGCTTTATCAGGTACAACAAGATTGCGGACATACTTTATGTTATTAATAATGAAGTATTAGGTCTGGAACATGCTTCCCGGATCATCGCGTGCACCCGCAGGCCACAAGCCCGGTTCCCGGTTCAGAACCCCGGATCAAAATCAGCCCCCCGATCGGAATCACCCCCTGTAGCTGGATCAGCCCCCCGATCGCTCGATCAGCTCAATGATCTCTTTCAGCTCCCGGGCGCTCAACTTCTTCTCCTCCACAAAAAAATTCACCAGCTCCTTATAGGAGTTCTCAAAATAGTCCTTCACAAATCCACTCATAAATCTCTTCTTATACTCATCCTCCGTTATCAGGGCCTTGTACAAATAGGCATTCCCGATAAGCCGGCTGCCCAGGTAACCCTTTTTTTCCAGGTTCTTGATCGTGGAAGCAAGGGTGGTATATGGCACCCTGGGCTCTTCCATATTCTCCAGGAAGACCTTTACATTCCCCTCCCCCGTCTTCCAGACAGCCTGCATGGCTTCTTCCTCCTGAGCGCTTAATTTTTCCATATTCTACGAAGTTTTCGTAAATCTACGGAAAATTCGTAACTAACAAATAAATTATCCCGGAATTTACCCGTTAATTTGTCTTTTTATCGATCGGCCGGCCCTTATCCTGTTAAAATTTCATTTCCCGTCGATTATCATAAAATTTTTAAGAGGCACGATTCGTTAAACGTTTAATTTTGCAGGCGTCCGACAGTTATAACTATTCTGAAAACAACAAGATGAAAAAAGCAATCCTGGCAGCATTTGCATTAGTCTGTTCTCATTTTTTATCGGCCCAGCAGGCCCCTCAGCAGACCGTCCAGCCTCAGCAGGTCCAGCCACAGCAGGCCCAGCCGGCAGCAGATCCGCAGGCTCCCTACCTCCGCTTTCCCACTATTCCGCCGTTTCACCTGTTAAAGCTGGATAGCACGACCTACCTGACAAAAGATGATATTAAGAAGCACCACCGTACCATCGTCATGTTCTTCAGCCCGGACTGCGATCATTGCAAACATCAGACAGAAGCCATCCTTGCCATGAGCAAGGAGTTCAGGGACATAGAGATCGTCATGGCCACCTACCAGCCATTCGAAGAATTAAAGGATTTTAATACCCATTACCGGATGTTCGAACATCCTAATTTTCACCTGGGAAGAGACGAAAAATTCTTCCTGGCCCCTTTCTATAAAATACGCAACCTGCCTTATCTGGCCCTCTACAATAAAAACGGGGACCTGATCACCACCTTCGAAGGCAACCAAAAAGCAGAGACATTGTTAACTGCATTTAACCGTGACGGGAAGGAGAAATAAGTACCTTTGGCCTGGCAAATAATTTTATCACTTAAATATTTTTAGATGAAAGTAACGGTTGTAGGCGCAGGCGCCGTAGGTGCTACCTGTGCAGATAATATCGCCCGTGCAGCATTAGCTCAGGAATTAGTGCTGCTGGATATCAAGGAAGGATTAGCTGAAGGAAAGGCCCAGGACATGATGCAGACGGCCGCCCTGCTGGGTTTTGACACCCGCATCACAGGCAGCACCAATGATTATTCAAAAACGGCCGGCAGCGACGTAGTCGTGATCACCTCCGGCCTGCCCCGCAAACCGGGCATGACCCGCGAAGAGCTGATCGGCACCAATGCCGGCATCGTAAAAGGCGTAGCGGAAAATATCTTAAAGTTCTCCCCCGATGCCATTATCATTATTATCAGCAACCCCATGGATACGATGACCTACCTGGCCCTTACCGCCACAGGTCTTCCGAAGAACCGTATCATCGGAATGGGAGGCACCCTGGACAGCGCCCGTTTCAAATACCAGCTGAGCCAGCACCTGGGATGCAGCCCGGCTGACCTGAATGCCGTCGTGGTCGGCGGCCATGGAGATACCACCATGATCCCCCTGATCCGCCTCGCTACCTGGAACAGCGCCCCCGTAACAAAATTCCTCCCTGCCGAACAGCAACAGAAGATCGTAGCCGACACGATGGTGGGCGGAGCTACCCTGACCAAGCTGATCGGCACCTCTGCCTGGTACGCACCCGGAGCCGCCGGAGCCGCCCTGGTAGAAAGCATCCTGCGCGATGAAAAGAAACTGTTCACCTGCTGCGTTGCCCTGGACGGCGAATACGGTCAGAAAGATATCTGCCTGGGTGTTCCCGTGGTCATTGGCAGGAACGGATGGGAAAAGATCCTTGACTTTGGCCTGAATGCCGAAGAGCAGGCCCTGTTCAACAAGAGCGCAGAAGCCGTTCGCAGTATGAACGATGTATTGAAGACCTTAGCATAAAAGTACTTATCTAACTTACTTACTAATAGCTCAATGAGCCAGGGGCTCATTGAGCTATTATCCTATCGCCTCCACAATCCTATCCACCGGCTGTAGCTCCATACACTTAAAATGCCCCTTCGGACATTTCTTATACCCTATCTTCGAACAGGGACGGCAGCTCAGCCCTTTCACCTCCATCATCTCATACGGCAGCTCCCCTTGCAGACCCGTCATCTTCGAAGGACGATAATTATATAAATAATTTTCTCCATAATAGGGATACATGCCGAATTCCGGTACCGTATTGCCCCAGACAGAAAGAACAGGGCGTTTGAAAGCGGCCGCTATATGCATAAGGCCCGTATCATGCGTGACGACCAGCTTGGCCCGCCTCACCATGTCGGCCGATTCATTCAGGTTGAACTTCCCGCAGGCATTATAGATCTTTATCGGATCGATAGCCGCCAGCTCAGCAGCAATATCCGCATCTTCAGGGCCGCCCAGCAGGATCAGCTGATGCCGGGCCGACGTACAGATCTCTTTTAGCTTATGAAAGGGAAGTTTCTTGGTAGCCAGGGCAGCGCCGATGACCAGCCCTACATAACCCGCCTGGTGAGAAGTAGGAATATCATTGGGTTTCAGCTCATCTGCCGGAGGAATAAAATAATCCAGCCCCGCCCCATCGTTCTTCACCCCAAAAGAACCCACGGTATCCAGGTAACGATCCACGATATGCCGGTCCGGCATCCTGTTCCATTTGAAATTGGTATACCACCATTTCTCTATATTCAGCTTATTGAAGGAAAAGGACGACTTCCCCAGCGCCCGTTTTACTTTTAAGGTCCGGAGATTATGATGCAGATCGATGACATAGTCGAAATCTTCCTTCTGCAGCGCAGCAATCATCCCTTCCCAATCGTCCTGCAGATAATGCAGCTTATCGATATAAGGATTCGCCTCCAGGATGGGCCGGAAAGATGCTTTGGTGAGATAGTGTACTTCCGCCGTAGCTACCTGCTTTTTCAGACAACGGACCACCGGTGTGGTAAGCACGATGTCCCCGATGGAGCTAAAGCGTATGATGAGAAACTTCATTCTTCTTATTGCTCGATGTAATCAAGATCTTTACCATACGTTTCCTTTGTCAGCATTAAGGAAATAAAGGCAATGATAAATACAATGATCCCGGTGATCCAGCCGCTCTTCAGATAGGCATGGGCAGGATCCAGACTGTGCTGCAGCTGGATGAAGAGCAACGATACCAGGTTCAGCGAACCCCGCGCCATATTCGGGACCGTAGTGGCCACCGTAGCACGGATATTCGTTCCAAACTGCTCGGCCGCCATAGTGACGAACATAGCCCAGAATCCCGTACCAAAGCCTAATACAACACAGACCAGGTACATCGTGCTTGCCGGCTGCCCCTGCAGGTGAAAGAACCAGATAATGCCAATGACCGTGATGATATGAAAAATATATAAGGATGCCTTACGGCTTTTCAGCCACTGGCTGACAAACCCGATAAGGACATCTCCTACAGAGATGGCGGCATAGGCCACCATGATCGCTTTACCCGGATCGATAGGCCCCTGCACATTCATCTGGGTGGCAAACTTATCCGAGAAGGAGATCAGGATGCCGATAACATACCAGTTGGGCAGCGCAATGAAGATAGCCGTCAGGTATTTTTTCAACCGGGTGCCGTTGGTAAACAACATGAAAAAGTTCCCTCTTTGGACATTACTCTGCTCGATGTTCTTATACATGCCGGATTCGAGGACACCCACACGAAGCAATAACAGGAAAAAACCAAGCCCCCCGCCGATGAAATAACAGGTACGCCACCCTTCCGGAGAGGCGCCGAACTGCACTTTTATGAAATAGGCAAAAACGGCCCCGCTCAACCCGATGCCGGCTACCAGCGAAGTAGCGATACCCCTTTTCTCTTTGGGCATCAGCTCACTGACGAGCGTGATACCGGCCCCCAGCTCCCCTGCCAGCCCCAGGCCGGTGATAAACCGCACGAGCGCGTACTGATCCACCGTATGTACGAACCCATTGGCAATGCTGCCCAGTGAATAAAGTATAATGGAAGCAAATAACACTTTTAACCGTCCCAGCTTATCCCCCAGGACGCCCCAGAGAATGCCCCCCAGCAGCAACCCCACCATCTGTAAATTCAGGATCTCCAGCCCCTTTTTGGCAATATCCTCCGTGCTCAGGCCGAGAGATTTAAGAGAAGGCACCCGTATAATACTAAAAAGCAAAAGATCATATACATCTACAAAATAACCTAAGGCGCCAACGATCACAGCCAGATTAAAAAGTGAAACCTTCTTTTGTTCCATACCAGGATTTATGATTTTTTATAGGGATCCTCTGCTTTATAGGGATCTTCTGCAGGAGCCGAACTCTTCCGGCCAAAAAATATCTTATACAGAACAGGCGCCGTAGTGATGATGACGATGCCGATCACGATGACTTCCAGATGCTCCTTCAGATCAAAATTATATTTATTCAGCACGAACTCCTCCAGGTAGTGCCCGCCGAACACCATAGCAAATACCCAGGCCAGACAGCCAATGACATTATTCAGAAAGAACTTTTTCCGGTCCATCGCAACGATCCCGCCGATGATCGGAGCAAAGGTCCGCACGATCGGCAGAAAACGGGCAAAGATGATCGCCATCGCGCCATGCTTATCGTAAAATTCCTTGGCCTGGTACAAATGCTTTTTCTTGAACAAAAAGCTGTCCTTCCGGTGAAAAAGAAAAGGCCCCGTCTTGTGACCGAACCAATATCCCACCGCATTGCCGATAATGCCGCAGATGGATATCAATATCCACAAGACCACGAGATCTAAAAATCCCGTACCCGTGCCTCCCGGTATTAATTTATTGACAAGCATGCCACTATACATACCAGCAACGAATAACAGGCTGTCCCCTGGCAGGAAAAATCCTATCATCAGGCCTGTCTCCGCAAAGACAATGAACAGCAATACCCAAAGACCGCCGTTTTCTATATAGAACTTAGGGTCAATAAGGTCATGAAAAGTGATCGTTAAGAGTTCAATCATAAAAAAAGGGTCCTTATTTTATATGTACAGCGGTCTCACCCAATTCCCCTTCCCATTTACTCACGACCACTGCGGCAATACTATTCCCCAACACATTCGTGGCGCTCCTGGCCATGTCCAATATCTGGTCGATCCCTAAAAGCAGCAATAATCCCTGCTGCGGTATATTATACAGGGACAATGTCCCTGCGATCACCACCAATGCCGCCCTCGGCACACCGGCGATGCCCTTGCTCGTCAACATTAAGACCAACAGCATGGATATTTCCTGTCCCAGTGTCAGCTCCACCCCATAAGCCTGTGCAATAAACAGCGAAGCGAAAGTCATATAAAGCATGCTGCCATCCAGGTTAAAAGAATATCCCAGGGGCAATACGAAACTGACGATCTTCGGAGGGCAGCCAAAATTTTCGAGCTCCTGGATCAGCCTGGGAAATGCAGCTTCCGAACTGGCGGTACTAAATGCCAGCAGGATCATATCTTTCACACTGATAGCCAGTTCGATCACCCTCCTTCCTACAAATATAGAAGCGATTAATAGTAATATCAACCATAGCCCAAGAATACTTAAATAAAAGCTTATGATAAACTTACCATAGGTCACCAGCAGTTCCGGACCCTTCATAGCCAGCACGGAAGCGATGGCGGCAAAAGCGGCAACCGGTGCAAAATACATTACATACCCCGTTACCCGCAGCACCACATGGGCTACCGCATCCAGACCTTTTATGACGATCTTCCCCTGCTCGCCGATAGAGGCGGTGGCAATTCCGAAAAAAACGGCAAACACGACGATCTGAAGGATCTCATTATTAGCCATCGCCTCGAATATGCTCCGGGGGAACACATGGGTGACAAACCCCTTAAAAGTGATCGTGGATTGATCCAGCCCCGTAGCTACATTAGCCGGAGGCAACGGCAGCCTGAGCTCCTCTCCCAGCGCCAGACTGTTCATGATGATCAGGCCCAGCACCAGGGATAAAAGAGACGCTCCCATGAACCACAGCAAGGTCTTTCCCCCGATCCGGCCCACCGCCTTAACATCACCCAGCTTGGCGATCCCGACCACCAGCGTCGAGAACACCAGGGGAGCAATGATCATTTTGATCAAACGGAGAAAAATATCCGTAAACACAGAAATAGCGCCGGAAAAACTTTCCTTCTGCTCCGCGGTAGTATTATAATGTACCCACAAACCAAGGATCACCCCTGTCACCATGGCAATCATAATCCATCCTGTAAGTCCGATCTTTCTCATATGTCACGGGATTTGTATTGCGGCAAAAGATTGTCGAAATGTAATTTTTGCCGCAATACCATTAATGTCGGCAGACTTCGGCCAAGGCCTCGTCCGCTAACTGGACTCCGTCCAGTTCAGGATGCAAAAAATCGAAAAATCCTGACTTGGCAAAACTTTACTGCAAATTCGTCCATCTTTCCGCCCCATTTGTCCATAAGCCAAAAGAATTGAGCGGCAGGAACCGGTCCTGTATTAAATATTTGTTTATTTTACGACCTTAATCGTCACACACACCTAATTTTCATTGTGATTTTTCACAGATTATCAAAACAAGCTTAAAATGAGTCTATTTAGAAAGAAATCACTGGATGCCTTAATGTCACAGGCTGGAGATTCCGAAAAGGGCCTCAAAAGGACCCTGGGCGCCGGAAGCCTGATCGCCTTGGGTATCGGTGCTATTATTGGCGCCGGGTTGTTTGTAAGAACGGCCGCTGCAGCCGGTGAACATGCAGGCCCGGCGGTGACCATTTCCTTCATCGTCGCCGCGGTGGGTTGTGCTTTTGCCGGCCTTTGTTATGCCGAGTTCGCCTCCATGATCCCCATCGCGGGAAGCGCCTATACCTATGCCTATGCCACTATGGGAGAACTGGTCGCCTGGATCATCGGCTGGGCCCTGATCCTGGAATACGCTTTGGGAGCTGCCACCGTATCCATCGCCTGGAGTGAGTTCTTAAACAAGCTGGTGGGAGGCTCCATTCCCTTCGAATGGTCGCATTCGCCCTTTGAAAAGGCTTTGGACCCGGTAACCGGCGTGATGCATCAGGGTTATATTAACGCACCCGCGCTCCTTATCCTTTTGTTATTATCCCTGTTGTTGATAAAAGGCACCTCGGAATCAGCCAAAGTCAACGCCGTCATTGTATTCATTAAGGTAGCGATCGTCCTTGTCTTCATCGCCGTAGGCTGGCAGTTCATCAATCCGGCCAACCATCACCCTTACCTGATCCCTGAAAACGCTCCGGCTGCTCAGCTTCGTGATGGATCCTTCTATAGCTATACAGGCTTTTTCAGACATGGCTGGGGAGGCGTGCTGACAGGGGCTGCCATTGTATTTTTTGCTTTTATTGGTTTTGATGCGGTATCCACGGCCGCACAGGAAGCTAAAAATCCCAGCAAGGATATGCCCATCGGCATTTTAGGTTCATTGGTCATTTGCACGCTCCTGTACATTCTCTTCTCTTATGTCTTAACCGGCGTAGCCCCCTATACGGACTTCGTAAAAGCGGGAAAAGAAGCTTCCGTAGCCTATGCGATCGACACCTATATGCATGGTTATGGCTGGCTGTCCTCCCTGGTGACCATTGGTATCCTGGCAGGATTTTCCTCCGTGATCCTGGTAATGCTGCTGGGCCAGAGCCGTGTATTCTACACAATGGCCACCGATGGCCTGTTACCGAAGATCTTCTGCGACCTTCACCCCAAATTCCGCACCCCCTACAAATCGAATATGATCCTTTTTGTATTCGTTGGCTTATTTGCCGCCTTTATACCGGGTAGTGTAGCCGGAGACCTGACCAGCATCGGCACCCTTTTCGCCTTCGTCCTGGTTTGTGTGGGCGTATGGATCCTGCGCAGGAACGATCCGGGCCGCCCCCGTCCCTTCAAGACCCCCCTGGTGCCCCTGGTGCCTATCCTGGGGATCGTTGTTTGTACGGCCATGATCGTTTCCCTGGATTCCACCACTTTATTGACAGCTTTTGTCTGGATGCTCCTCGGCCTGATGGTCTATTTCGGCTATAGCAGGAACAATAGCAGGCTTAAAGGCTGATAACGGATACTGACGAGACTTATAACCTATCCCGTTGAATACCCCGGGAATATCACCTGAAGGATTCCAACGGCCAATAATAACGAACCGTCTGCCCCCTGCAGACGGTTTTTTGTTTTGTTAACCGCGTCTCTTGAACTATTTTTGCACCCCCGATGACTGTTTTTCGCGAACATAACACCGGGTTACTATTATTAACGAGATAAACGAATCATATGGGTCGGATTTTTGAAGTACGTAAGCACACCATGTTTGCCCGCTGGGACCGGATGGCCAAGCAATTCACCCGCATCGGGAAGGAAATCGCCATTGCCGTAAAAGTTGGGGGGCCGGATCCTGCCACCAATCCCGCCCTGCGGCGCTGTTTTCAGAACGCCAAGAGCGTCAACATGCCGAAAGACCGGGTGGAAGCGGCTATCAAAAGGGCGATGGGCAAAGACATGACCAATTATGAAGAGATCCTTTATGAAGGGTATGCCCCCCATGGAGTGGCGCTGTTGGTAGAGACGGCCACCGATAACCATGTAAGGACCGTGGCGAATGTAAAGTCACACTTCAATAAAGGAGGTGGTACTTTAGGGAACAGCGGCAGCGTAAGCTTCCAGTTCTCCAAATTAGGCGTATTCAAAGTTAAGCCGGAAGGCTTGAATCCGGACGACCTGGAACTGGAATTGATAGATTTCGGCCTGGAAGAGCTGGGTGAAGGAACGGGTGAGAACGGAGAGCCGATCCTGGTGATCAGGGCTGCTTTCAGCGATTTTGGCCACATGCAGAAAGCCCTGGAAGAAAAAGGCATCACCCCGATCAGCGCGGAGCTGGAATGGATACCGACCACAACGGTGGAACTGCCGGAAGAACAGGCGCAGGATGTCCTGAAACTGATCGACAGACTGGAACAGGACGAGGACGTACAAAAAGTCTTTCACAACTTAAAATAAGCCATTTTCCATGGAGCGCCCCTTGCCCCCTAAAGAGGCAAGGGGCCGGGGAGGTCATTCCGCCATCATTTCCCGTACGACATCGATGATCTGCTCCGCATTCGGCTTGCTGAAATAATCCCCGTCGCTGGCATAAGCAGGACGATGGGCCTGGGCGGTGATCGTCCTCGGAGAGGAATCCAGCCATTTATATCCCCCCTGCTCTTCCATTACCTTATTAAAGATATATCCCGCAGCGCCGCCAGGGACGTCTTCATCTACGATGACGATACGGCTCGTCTTCCTCAGGGAATCGAGGATCTTATGATGGATGTCGAAGGGCAATAAGGTCTGTACATCGACGATCTCACAGCTGATGCCCTTGGTTTCCAGGACAAGCGCCGCTTCCTGTACGATCCGCAGCGTAGCTCCGTAAGAGACGATGGTGATATCTTCTCCCTCCCGGATAATTTCGGGTATGCCCAGCGGAACGTAATAATCCAGCAGGTTGGACGGCAGCTGCTCTTTCAGGCGGTAGCCATTGAGACATTCGATCACGATGGCCGGATCTGCTCCCTGTAATAACGTGTTATACATACCGGCAGCCTGTACCATATTGCGGGGAACACAGACATGCAATCCCCGCAAAGAATGAATGATCATGCCCATGGGCGATCCGCTATGCCAGATACCCTCCAGGCGGTGTCCCCGGCTGCGGACGATCAGGGGAGCCGTTTGTTTGCCATTGGTCCTGTATTGCAGGGAGGCAAGGTCGTCGCTCAGCGGCTGCAAACCATATAAAAGATAATCGATATACTGAATTTCTGCGATCGGGCGTAATCCCCGGAATGCCATGCCAATCCCCTGCCCCATAATCGTCAGCTCCCGGATGCCGGTATCAAAGATCCGGTTGGCGCCATGTTTGGCCTGAAGCCCCGCAAACCCCTGGTTAACATCCCCGATCTTTCCCAGGTCTTCCCCAAAAGCCACTACTTTGGGGTTATGCGTAAAAAGGGCATCAAAATATTTATTCAGCACTTCATACCCATTGATCATCGGCGCATCTTCGGCATAAACGGGTTTTACTTCCGCCACCTGAAGAATATTCCTGGCCCCTTCATGATACAGATGGGTATTATAAAGAGCAGCATTTTCTTTTTTCAGATCCTGGTAATACTCACGGGTGTCCTGAGCGATGGGATCATTCCCTGCCAGGCTCATGGCCTGGTGTAAGGCCCGGAGCACTTCTTTGCGGCCCGGCTCCCGGTTGCCGGCTAATTCCGCAGCAAGTTTTTGCAGATCCTCTGCCTGTTCCGGCAGGTGATGGCTCATTTCCCGGATACGGTCGACAGAACGGGTCACCTGGATCCTGATAGGCGCCTGGTATTTTTCCCAGGCCAGGTTTCGGCTGTTCCGGATAAACTCCTTCGACTCCAGCTCTATGACATTCAGCTCTTCTTCACCGGCCAGGGAATTGTCGATGACCCATTCCTTCATTTTTTTGATACCGTCCCATTCCCTTTCCCATTCGAGCCGCTCGGGGGACTTGTACCGCTCATGACTACCCGACGTGGAATGCCCTTGCGGCTGCGTCACTTCCTCGACATGGAACAGTACGGGCGTATGCGTCAGGCGGATCGCCCGGATGCCGGCTTCAAAAGCCTCGCACATTCCTGCATAATCCCAGGCTTTTACCCGGTAGATCTCGATGCCGTTCGTACCTTCTTTTTTCTGAAAGCCTTTCAGGACTTCAGAGATCGAGCCCTTGGTCGTCTGGTATTTACGCGGTACCGAAATGCCGTAACCGTCATCCCAGACAAAAATGGCCAGGGGCACCTGCAATACGCCGGCGGCATTGACAGTCTCCCAAAAATGCCCTTCGCTGGTAGAAGCATCCCCGATGGTGCAGAAACAAACCTCATTTCCGTTATTCGATAATTCGGTAAAGGATTTTAATACATCCACTTCCCGGAAAGCCTTGGAGGCATAGGCCAATCCCAGGGCCTTGGGCATTTGGGCCGCAGTTGGCGCCAGCCCGGCCGTCAGATTTTTCCGGTTCACCAGGTCGAGGGTCTCTCCGTCCGTATCGATAAAGGGAGTGGCGAAATGCGAGTTCATCTGCCTGCCTGCGCTATGCGGGTCATGCTGGCCATCGGGATCCGCATACAATTGGGCAAAGAACTCTTCTATAGTAGCAGCGCCCGTCGCAAAGGCGAAAGTCTGGTCCCGGTAATAGCCGGCGTAAAAATCGCCCGGCTTGAAAAACTTGGCCATGGCTACCTGGGGCACCTCTTTTCCATCCCCGAATATGCCGAATTTGGCTTTTCCTGTCAATACTTCTTTCCTTCCGAGCAGGCTGGCTTCCCGGCTTTCACAGGCAGTCCGGTAATCCTTCAATACCTCCTCCCGGAACTTATCGAAGGATAGTTTTTCCTGGTCAATTACTTCGCTAGAAAAAAGGTTCTCCATACGGCAAAATTAACATTATCTCCCTAACGCACGGTGGCCATCCCATTGATTGTTAAAAAATAAAATACCCGGATAATTTATTGGCAAAACTGACGTTAAGTACGTAATTTTATCATACTTACAAGGCCAAACTATGAAAAAAACAGCAATTATTGTCAGTCTTTTTACCACCATTATTTCAGCCCGGGCACAGACGGTCAATAATAATGGAGTAGCCCTTCCCAGGCCGGCAAGTGTGCTGGTCCTCAAGGAGAGCAGCCACAATTTTGGTAAAATACCCCAGGGAAGGCCCGCCGTGTATTTTTTCGAGATCGAGAACATCAGCGCCTCCCCTCTCACGCTCGATAATGTACAGGCCTCCTGTGGCTGCACCACTCCCGAATGGAGCAGAGATCCTATCGGAGCCGGGGCAACGGCCAGGATAAAAGTTGGCTATAATGCCTATGCAGAAGGCCCTTTTACCAAGACAGTGACAATAATTTATAATACCAATCAGACAAAGACATTGACCATTTCCGGCGAAGTATACAAAACACCACTTACTTCTGTCCCGGAAAATCCATCCATACAATTATTAAAACAAGTAAACTGATAATCATGAAGAAACTATTCTTATTAGCGGGTACATTCATGCTGACAGCAACGCTGTTTGCTCAAACCACACAGAAAAAAGCAGAGGACGTTGTAAAATTCAAAGAGATGACCCATGACTTCGGAAAGATCAAGCAGGGCGCTCCGGTAACCTATGACTTCGCATTTACGAATACCAGCGATGCTCCTGTTATCATTGAATCAGCCACTCCTTCCTGTGGATGCACCACCCCTGTTAAACCCGAAGGCGCCATTCCAAAAGGGAAAGACAACAAGATCACCGCCGGTTTCAATGCCGCTGCTGTCGGACCTTTCAATAAGAGCATCACGGTGAAAGTTGCAGGCATCGATCTGCCCCTTCAATTGAAGATCACCGGTGAAGTATTAACCGTAGACGCTTACACCAAGTACGAAGCTTCAAAACCGGCTAAATCAGGAAAATAAGGTCTATCCATCCCCAAAGGATATAATGTAACCGGATCCCCTTGGCAATAGCTAAGGGGATTTTTAATTAAAGAATTAGAGGGTTAGTTGTTCTCAATTAAACAGAACGTTAGCCGATCCCAATCAGCGCACTGGCTAGTGATGGTAAGTCGCTAATGATGGTAAGTATTTTTTCTTACTGAGAGACCCGCTTTGTACTTTTGCCGGATGTTAACTATCAGCCATCGCGGACAACAAATGCCGGCATCGCCGATCCGGAAGCTCGTGCCATATGCCGAGGCCGCTAAGAAAAAAGGTGTTAAAGTATATCATCTCAACATTGGCCAGCCCGATATCGAAACGCCCAAAATGGCGCTCGATGCCGTGCGCAATTTTGACTTCAAGGTACTGGAGTACAGCCACAGCGCCGGCAATGAAAGCTACCGGCGAAAACTATCGGACTATTACAAAAAAGCCGGTATCGATGTGGATTTTCAGCAGATCCTCGTTACGACCGGGGGATCGGAAGCCATCTTGTTTGCATTCATGACCTGCCTGGACGCCGGTGATGAAGTCATCATTCCCGAGCCTTTTTATGCCAATTACAATGGTTTCGCCGTTGCCGCGGATGTAGTCGTCAAGCCCCTCACCTCCTATATCGGGACCGGTTATGCCCTTCCCCCGATAGCCGAATTTGAGAAGCTGATCACTCCCCGCACCAGGGGCATCATGATCTGCAACCCGAATAACCCAACGGGCTATTTATACAGCGCGGAAGAAATGGAGACCCTCCGGCAGCTCATTCTCAAACATGATCTGTATCTTTTTTCGGACGAAGCTTACCGGGACTTTTGTTACAGCGGCGTGCACATTTCTGCCATGAACCTGAAAGGAGTAGAAGACCGTGTCATATTAGTCGATACGATCTCCAAACGTTACAGCGCCTGCGGAGGCCGTATCGGCGCCCTGGTAACCCGTAACCAGGCAGTGCTGGACACGGTCCTGAAGTTTGCCCAGGCAAGACTAAGCCCCCCTTCCTTTGCCCAGATCCTGGGGGAAGCCGCGACAGCGCTGCCCGCGGATTATTTTGACGCTACCAGGGCGGAATACCTGAAAAGAAGGGATGTGCTGGTAAGCCGGCTCAATGCAATACCAGGCGTATTCTGTCCCAATCCGGGCGGTGCCTTTTATGCAATGGCCAGCCTCCCTGTCGATGATACGGATGTTTTTTGCCAATGGATATTAGAAAGTTTTTCATATGAGAACCAAACAGTCATGCTTGCCCCCGCCGGCGGATTCTATGGGACAAAGGGGCTAGGCAAAAAAGAAATCCGCTTAGCATATGTCCTCAATACTTCCGCTCTACACAAAGCGATGGACTGCCTGGAAAAAGCGCTGGAAGTTTACCCGGGGAGGACAAATATTAACATTAAATAAAATACATATACATTCGGAAAAAGTTAAAAATCGCCCGAAACAGGCCGAAAACACCCAAATAAGGGCAAATAAACATATTAAAAACAATTACATGTTTTAATTAACAAGGTTTTTTTATAATTTTTTGTAAATGTTAATAAAATAATTTTTTAGTAACCAAAATCCTTCCGATATTGCATACAGATTAGAGCGAACAAGTAGTTAGAGAGAATTTGAAGAGCAGAAAAAAGGGTTTAGCAGGTTGAATATTTTTTTTAACTATTTGATTACATTAAGTTCTTTTAGTTACTTGTTTTGAGCACTATATTTGCACCGTCTTTATACGCTGCACGGATGGACTGAGTTAAAGGAAGGATTGGCAGTGCAAAGACACTAAATCGATTTTTAAGAATTTTCATATGGCAAGCAATCGTTAGACGGCCTTCTGTTTCCACAGAGGGCCTTTTTTTTGCCCTTATTTTTCCGATCCTTCTTTTCATTTCTGCTCATTTCAACTCCCCGTCCAACTTTGCGATCCACTCTCTTTATAGATCCTTGTAGATCCTTATAGACCCTTCCCTTTTACCTCATTATCTATCCTTTCCCTTTTCAGGCCCTTATCCCATCGATTCCATATCTTTTCTCTTATTGCCCTCTTAATCCTGTTCTCTTCCTATCTGTCCTCGTCCTGAGGCCACCGACCCCCACCCTCATTACTTTTTCAATCAGCCTTCCGCATTCCCGTTCCCGGCCATTCCCTCTTTCCCGCCAATATCCCAATCCGTGATCTTTTAATAAATTACCACCTTTCGTTTTTAAACCACTTTTTCCCGTGTTTTTTCATCGGATTTCTCTATTTTTGCAGCCCGTTTGGAAGCTGCACTCTTATAAAGTTCAGTAACCAGCGGAAAAAACCTTCAGGCAATCGCATCTGCCTTTAGGTAAAACAAAATAACCGGCGCGATAGCTCAGTTGGTTAGAGCACAGGATTCATAACCCTGAGGTCTCGGGTTCAAATCCCGATCGCGCTACATCTTTAGAAGGATCACGTAGAAGTGATCCTTTTTTGTTGTCATTTAACGTCGCAGGCGTTTATGACAGGATTCGAAATCTGCTTCTCCTTAAAGAAAGCATAAATCCATCATTTTCATACAAATAAACGGTTCAACTCTCGATTTGGTAACTTGAAAACCAATCGGAAGCGAACGTCTCTCCAGGATTGCAATAAAAAGACTTTTCTTATATTTATATTTACCAGATGCGCGAGAAACGCTATTCAACATGGAATAACCGGAGAATAACGAATTATATCCAGAACTGATCGATTATATTTATGAGTTTGGGGTGAATTTAAGACCACTGCGGAAAAATTGGCTGGAAAGACCTTTCTTTATAATAGTAAAGGATTAGAGCCCAAAATGTTGAATTTTATCAAATTAAAAGGATGGTTCAGCGATGATCCAGGCATACAGGCAATGATAGCAGACGGGTTTGATGTATTCAAACGAAGGGTAGCCTACCGTATATTTACAGAACACAAAAATGAATTCTATTTAAATTTTTGCCCCAAATGTAAAAAAATAGCCAGGACACCTCAGGCGAAACAATGTAGATTTTGCTTTTTCGATTGGCATTGAGCAGCCAAAGTTTAGTAGTGGTCCGATGCAGACAGAATTTATTTCCCAACCTGCGAAGTATATAATGTTGCAAAATGCGAGCATAACCCAGTATTAATTTCAATGAATTATCCTGAAAAAATAGAACCCGTCCCCTAACTTAAACCATTTATGCCTCAACCATACCAATTAGAAAAGAAGATTTGGACTGAAGCGGACTTACTATAATGGGCTGGCACGATGCACCTGTGTACGGAATACTTTTCCAAAGCGACGCAGCTACACTGCACAATGAGTTGCTTTTCGATTCCCGCTGGCTATAACCACCTTTTATAAGCGAGTTTCAGCCAAAATGGGCATTACATTTGGCTAAAAGTGGCACATTCCAGCAAGCTAAAGCCAAATCATAGTATAGAAAACCTTATCAGCCGACGAGGTGAGTCAACCTGGTTGATGCATGCATAGGCAATACCCCTCTACAGAAGATCACTCCATTCGCAAACTTAATACCGGATTGACCAGGGCGGCCTTCGCCGCCTGCAAACTAACAGTTACCACTGCAATCAGCACAGCACCCATCCAGGCAACAGCGAAGACCCACCATTGGATCGAAATACGATATGCAAAGGCAGATAGCCAATTACCCATTACCCAATACGCCACGGGAAAGGCAATCAGGGCGGCAAGAACAACCGGCCCAAGGAACTCCCTGGTAAGTAGTTGGACGATACACGCGACGCTGGCGCCCAGCACTTTTCGTACGCCGATTTCTTTAAAGCGCCGCTGCGTGGTATAGGCAGACAGGCCGAAAAGACCAAGACAGGACACGATGATCGAGAGCACGGAAAAAACGGTGATTAACTGACCCATGCGCTGGTCTGTGGTGTAGAGCCTGGACAAGTCCTGGTCCACAAAACCATAGGAGAACGGATATCCCTCATAAACGGCATCGAATGCCTTTCGCACCAGCGGAAGCACGGTCTCCACGGCAGCCGGCGTCGTCCGGACCACCTCATATAAGTATCCCCTCATCCAGCCTTTCATCAGCAACAAGGGAGCCACCGCCTGGTGTACCGGTTTGAAATTAAAGTCCTTCAACACACCAATGATGCTTCCTTCCTGACCCGAATAGTTTATCCTCTTTCCCAATGCCGAGGCTGGAGTCAGCCCCATCACTTTCAATGCAGTCTCATTAACTACAAAATTATGCTGATCCCCGGCAAAACCTCTCGAAAAATAGCGGCCCGCAACGAGATGCATGCCAAATGTGGCGATGAAGTTCTCATCACCACCCAGCATCGAGAATATCGTTTGTTGTTTGGGATCTTTCCCATTCCACTGAACGTCGGGATCACCGCTGGTAAGATCGGTAGGCAGATCACTCACGACAGTGTGGCTCACGATACCCGGGTACTTGCTCAGGGCTACGTCGATCATCTCCGCATTTTTTTTCATATCGCCGATCTGCGGGATGGGTATATACAAGAGGTTTTCCTTCTTATAACCAATGTCCCGGTGATGGATGAACTGCAGCTGCTGGTATACTACCACTGTACCCACCATCAGGACGATCGAGATTGTGAACTGCAGCATAACCAACCCGTTCCGGAAATAGGATCTCCCCGGGTGCAGTACCTTCAAACCCTTCAGCACTTTTACCGGCTGAAAGGCTGATAGCGCGAGAGCAGGATAAATACCAGCCAGCAGTCCCACTCCCGCAGCGACACTGATGATCCCTAAAATCCGGGGGCCGGAAAGGAATTGAACCCCGATCTGTTTACCGGTCAGCTCGTTGAACATCGGCAGCATCACCAGGACAAGTCCCACTCCCAACAACATGGCAATAAAAGACAATAAAAGAGATTCCCCCAGAAATTGGCCGACCAATTGGTAACGCAGAGCACCAACGGTCTTACGTAATCCAACTTCTTTGGCCCTGGTGCCCGAAATCGCTGTTGAGAGGTTCATAAAATTGATGCAGGCGATCAGGAGAATAAAGAGCGCAACCCAGGAAAAGATATGGACATACTGAATATTGCCTTGCCCCGCGACGTCCATTACAAGACGGGAATGCAGGTGGATATCCGTGAGCCGCTGAAGTAAAAATTTTACTTCTATCCCGGTCTCATGCTTTTTGAAAATTGTCACCATGTTTTGTTCCAGCCGGTGCAGTCTGCCGGGATCATTAGCGGCCGTCTCCTGCAATCGTAAGAACGTGAAATAAATAAAATTACGCCAGTAGCCGTTATCATTTCTTTCGCGTTCATCCATTATCGACATAGGCAGCAGGAAGTCGAATTGCAGGTGTGAATTGCGGGGAACATCCTTTAATATACCGGTCACAACATAGGATCGCTGATTGTCCATCCGCATAGATTTCCCCAGCGGGTCCTCATTTCCAAAGTACTTTTTAGCCGATCTTTCCGTCAGCAGGATTCCGTCCTTCCGGGAAAGAACTTCCTTGGGTGAACCTGTAAGCAAAGGGTAGTTGAATACCTGCAGGAAATTTGAATCAGCGTAACCAATTCCGGTCTCCATAAATCGATGATCGCGGAATGACAGTACTTTCGGATCGGAAAACGTGAAGCGGGTAGCCGCCTCCACCTCCGGTAGCTCCGCGGGCAAAGCCGGGCCAAGGCCAACGGGTGAAGTGGCCACTTCTTCATTGTAGCCTTTGACCGTGAGGCGGAAAATAGCATCTGCTTTCTTATTAAACCTGTCATAGCTCATTTCGTCCTGCACCCACAAGAAAATAAGAATGCTGCCACACATTCCGATAGCCAATCCAAGGATATTCAGGCCAAAAAATAATTTATTCCGTCGTAAATTGCGAAAAGCCGACAGGATATAATTTTTAAGCATCAATAAAATTTTTAGGCATCAATAATAGTTATTGGTCAGTTAGCGTAAGCTTGAACAATAACAATGCCACCCTCATAAAAATTTACAACCCAATGCCTTACACTTAGACAACCCAATGAGCTGTCCGCTTTCGTTACAACGATTGTTCGCTATTTGGCAATACTCTATTCACCCTGCCCGGCCATCCATTCCACCAGCTCGTTTTTATCGACAAGGTCCCAGGTAGCCGACTGTCTTCTCATATGCTGTTGCAGCTCGTCATCCTTATTACTATGAAAGACGATGAGTTCGGCTTTCTTATTCCCGGCTAACCTTTGTTCGTTGATAAATCCGGACATATCGGGATAGTTGCTATCATAAACGCCCTTGCCTTGCGCGGAAAACCAATAGCGGATATCGGCATAGGTGTAGGCACGGATCGAGAGATCCTTGTATAAAACGGGCTTCTTCATCTCCAGGTCGAAATAGGAATAGGGTGAGAATTCGATGTATTTATCGATAGCTGCCGCAGGGGTTGCTTTAAAGTGCTCGTTAAAAAGATAATGTACCAGGCTGCCTTCAAAAAAACCTGATTCTGTCTCATGGTCCCGAACCTGTTTTTGCGCTTCATACCACATCCGGACCCAGTCGATGGCACATTCGCTAAGGATCACTCCTCTGATGGTTGGGTTGAATATGGACCTGCCTTTTTTACAATATTCAACATATTTCAAAGCCCGGTGTCCGGATGTCATAAGCCCAAGAAAAAAAATATTCTTATACGGCAAATGATATTTTGTAAAGGTGTCCTTCATCACAGCATCTACATATCTCAGTGAATTTTCGGAGAAATACCAATCAATGGGTATGCCGGTGGCTATCGTCAGAAAGGCAAACCCTCTTTTCAGCGATTCATTCCTGAACTCCTGGTAACGCACACTGTCACCGGCGGACAATCTGTAATCTTCCAGGTCGATGACGGTACCAGCCAGGGAATGTCCGTTATCAGGCAAGACCAGCGTAAAACCCTTGTCGCCATAAGCCAGTAAATCTTTTTCCCCGGGCCCATATCTTAGGATACCTTGCTGGCTTGTATAATTTTCAATGATCTTCTGGGCAAAAGACGACTGCGCAAATAGCAGGATGAAAAAAAATAAGAAAGATCTTTTCATGAGGAAGTTTTAAGTAAAAGCGCCCAAAACAATACCAAATTTGTAACTATTTAATAGTCATACCCTTAAAAAATAAACATCGTTTTGGAATGATCGGTTTTGATACAGCCTGTGTCCGTACGCAGCGTGGATTGACTTCCTGGAATAAAGAGCCTTCAACCCTTCATCCATTTAAACGAACCCCGATCCCCACGACCCATCCGGAATCCTCTGGCACTTTGGAGAATTTGTTAAATAAGGAACCTTGCCTTTTATTCTCCATCCGGATCAACGACATCTGTTTCCGCTACCCGGCCAATCTGCCCATCTTCCAGCCGTACCTTTATTCCTCTCGAATGATACACCGCTGATGTTAGCAGGTCCTTGACAATGCCATACGTTAGCTTACCCTTTCGCTGATCTTTTTTAAGAATAATTGCCACCTCCAGTCCGGGGTAAATATCTTTTCTATATTGCCCATTCATATGCTTTTCAGTTTACTGGCTGCAAAATTATTGAAGGAAAACTTCAGTTCGAAAATTTATAATAGGTCCGCTCAAAAGAAAAAGTGATCCCAACCATCACTTTCCATAAATGTAACCTGCAAAAACAGGCAACAAAAACAGGCAAATCAGGTAGACCCGGTTGGATAATTGTCCCGTCCCGGCTACAAGTATGACTTTAACATTTAAAAGGTTGACATTTTGTCGGCCTTTTTTATTTACAGGAGTTGGCTATCAGTCCATTACATACATACTTCTTACTTAATGCTTTTTTTGAGCTCCCTGGAAATCTCGTATTGTTGCATCGAACCAGCCAAAATTCATACCTTCAGTCCCTTTATTTCTATGAGCCCTATATGCAAATTTTTTTTTCGTCATGCAGCCTGGCCGTCCCTCCTCATACTCTTGTTGTGTCAAAGGATTCAGGGTCAGAACCTCGTGCCGAACCCTTCCTTTGAAGATGTCAATACCTGCGCCGAATTCAGTCAGCCTTGCAGCCCTTCCGCCTGGTTCTTTTTAAGCCGGAAGCTTACAACAGGCTACTTTCCCCGATTCCCTTCCGCCACGGGTAGCCGGCACCTGCAGATCGTCGCCGTCAGCCGGGAAACCGTCAACCGTCAATATTGGGAAACCATGCTCTTATGTCCCCTTGAGGCCGGGGAACGATATACCGTCAGTCTGAAGGTCGCCAGCCCGGGCAACAAAAGAGGGGAGCTTAACACCAGCTGCCCCAATCTGCGTGACATAGGACTATGGTTTACCACCCGTTTTGTATTTGTACAGGGAGACTCTGTCTTGCAACCCCGAAGTTATCTTTCTTTCACGGGCGCCTCTGCTAAGGATTTGAAAAACGGCTGGTTCGAGATTAAAAAAGAATTCGTCCCCACCGCCAATTCCACCATCCTGATCGTCGGCAACTTTATCCGGACCGCTAACGCCGACATCATCGAACAACGGAGCTGGCCCACCTCGACTATCGATATCCTCGTAGACGATATTGCTGTCGTCCAGACAAAGGGGACTACCTGTACCAATTATCAGAAAATAAAAGACTCCCTGTATTCAATCACCAGGCGACATTCCGAGAACCACCCCGGGGACCTGGATCCTGATCTCTCCGATACGCTACCATCTGTCAGTGAAAGGAATGTCGTATCCCCGAAACAAAACCCCGAACGTTCCGCAGATAACCTTCGGCGTCCGGGAACCAGCCCCACCAATGATCCCCTTTTTGGGCCTGAGCCTCGCCGGGTGATCGATACTCCAAAGTTATCCCATCCTCCGCCGGTGACGGACACCATTATCATCCACAATATCCAATTTGATTTCGACAAATACCTGATACAAAATCCGGACACCTTACAGCGATACCGGAGCCTCCTGACCAGGCCAGGCACAAAGAAAATACAAGTGGTGGGATTTACGGATGATACCGGCCCTGAAGCCTATAATCTTGATCTTTCCCAAAAAAGAGCCCGTGAGATCGCGCGCCTGCTGTCGTCAAAATTCGACATACCTCCTGCCCGCATAGAGGCGGAAGGCAGGGGAATATCCAGGAAGTACCCGACAAAAGACCTGAACAGAAGAGTGGAAATTTATATTTTTCACGAATAGTCAACAATCCTGCCATTACACAACCGCCCTTGCCGTAAACATCCCCCTATAATACCCCCTATACCCATACCCCAAAAGCAAATTAGGCACAACCAGCGTAACCCCCATCAGCCAGCCGGATGGCACCAAAAAGGTATGAAACAGCAATACATTTAAACTAATCGGGAAAAGCACCACCGCCGAAAAAGGAGCATAAAGATTAATCAATAAGGACACCCCGCCCATTATCTGAATTACCTTCTGCATGGGATAAAAATACCCCGTCCCCTTCAACCCCGCAATAAAAGCCCCCGCGTTACCCGTATGCAGCGGCTGATAAGGTATAAAATGCAGGAAATAATCAAGGCCAAACACCAGGTAAAGAAAGCCAAGCAGGATTCGTGAAATTAATACGGTAATCTTCATGATAAGCTATTGTAAATATAAAGGTATTCAAAACCACCCGGCATTACCCGCCCCCCTGCCGTAATATGGAATAATCCTTTTATTTATATACTTTGCATAGATATAACATATTATTCCCATGTACGAGATACTCTTCCAGAAGCTTAATGATACCACCCCATTTACTCCGGAGGAGCAGGAAATAATTAAAAGCCATTTTATTCCCAAAAAACTAAAAAAAAGACAATTCCTGCTCCAGGAAGGAGATATAGCCAATCGGCTTGCCTTTGTTGAAAAAGGAGCTTTATACGCTTATTCCACCGATGACAAAGGGATCCAGCATGTCATCCAATTTGCGTTTGAAGGATGGTGGATCAGCGATCTGTACAGCTTTTTGACAAAAGAACCTTCACAATTGAACATTGAGGTCCTGGAGGACTGCGAATTGTTATTATTAGACCAGGAACAGCAGCAGATCTTATTAAAGGAAGTTCCCCGGTTCGAAACCTACACCCGGATCCTATATCAGAACGCTTATGTGGCCCTCCAAAAGCGGGTTGAAAGCACTATTGGGCTCTCTGCAGAAGATAAATATGCCCGCATGCTGGACCAGTATTCCTTCATCGCAAACCGGGTTCCCCTGCACCTGATCGCCGCCTATCTGGGCGTAACGCCCGAAACCTTAAGCCGCATAAGGAAACAAATGGCCCATTAAAAAGCCACAATCCCGCAGCCGATTATTAACGGGCTCAGTCCTGTCTTCCGCCAGTCTCGCAGGGACTTGATAAATATCAAGTGATTTTTCTATCAAATGTCATTGGAAAAGACCGGCCCCAAATGGTAGCTTTGCCTTATCAAAGGATGCACAAACACCGTATCAAAAAGATGTGGAAACACAGTATCAAATGGATACAAACAGCTTTCCGGTCAATCAGCGGCTTAAATGACCACATTGATCATTGTACATGATAAAATCAGCGGATGAACAGAACAAAATTTATAAAAACAATAATAACAGGGGGATTAGGCATGACCACATTATCAGCCTTTAGGAATTTCACAGACGAACTAAAAGAACAAGACAAGCTAATGCCCGTTTTATTTATAGGACACGGCTCACCTATGAACGGCATCGAAGACACGGAGTTCAGCCGCCGATGGAAAAAAATGGCGGAAGAGATCCCGGTCCCTGCAGCAGTCCTGGTCGTCTCCGCGCATTGGCTAAGCCAGGGCACCCGCATTACAGCCATGGATTTCCCAAAGACCATACATGACTTCGGCGGCTTTCCCAGGGAGTTATTCGATGTTCAATATCCGGCGCCCGGCTCTCCATCCTTAGCAAAAGAAACAGCCGCCATCCTCCATTCGACCCCCGTGGAGCTGGACCATGACTGGGGATTGGACCATGGCACCTGGACCGTAGTAAGACACATGTACCCCGAAGCCAATATTCCCGTATTGCAATTGAGCATCGACTACACGAAAGGACCTCAATATCACTATGAGCTGGCAAAAGAGCTTTATACCCTGAGGAAGAAAGGGGTACTGATCATTGGCAGCGGGAACATGGTCCACAACCTTAGAATGGTCGCCTGGGATAAAATAAATGAACCGGGATACGGTTATGATTGGGCCCTGCAATTAAATGATAAGTTCAAACAACTGATTGCAGAAGGCAATTTCGCTCCCCTGATCAATTATGAAAGTCTCGGCAAAGAAGCCAAACTGGCCATTCCAACACCGGAACACTACCTGCCGCTCCTGTATACCCTGGGCTTAAAAGGCAATAAAGACACCGTTTCCTTTTTCAATGACAAGGCAGTCGCAGGCTCGCTGACCATGACTTCGGTAAAACTGGGATAGTCCCCCGGACCAGGGATCACTTAATGAAATAGCCAATGAGCTAACAGGGATTCCCTTGTCCGGTAAATACGGCTTATTACATCAAAGGATCGTCTATTTTTAAATTATAAAAACAATAACAATGAATCATTTATCACTTATCAGGACCTCCGCGGCTCTGTCAATGCTCACAGCCATAGTATCATTCGAAAGCTGCACCGGCAATGACAACGGTGGGACTAATTCAGTCAGCAGCACAGAGATCGACTCCCTTAAAAATGAGATCAGGACATTGACGGCAGGTAATGCTGCCATCGATAAAAATCTTACCACCTTTGACACGCTTGATTATACCGTTTTTAGCAATCAGGAGTGGACAAGATTACATGAAAGCCATGCTCAAGACATTAAAGTACATTGGCCTGACGGACATATCGCAACAGGCATTGACAAACATATTGAAGATCTGAAAGCCATGTTTGTTTACGCCCCCAACACGGAAATCAAGCAGCATCCCCTCCGTTTCGGATCCGGCAATATGACAGCCGTTACCGGAATAATGACGGGGACTTTCACGAAACCCATGCCTATAGGCAATGGTAAGTTCATTCAGCCTACCGGCAAATCCTTTTCACTGCCCATGTGCACCGTCGGCATCTGGAAAGACGGCATCATGACGGAAGAATATCTTTATTGGGACAATCAAACGTATATGAACCAGTTAGGGCTGGGCAAATAATACCATAACACGCAGACATTCATAGAGTTTATTTGTGATAACAGGCCCAATTTATTATCTTGTAACCTCAACAAACGGTTACAGGAAATACACCAGGACGCCCTCGTGCGTCTTTTCATTCATATCAAACAAAGTATATGTTATCACAAAACATGAAAGAAGCGCTAAACCGGCAGGTATTAATGGAAGCTCAATCATCACAGGCCTATCTCGCCATGGGCAGCTGGGCGGAAATACAGCCCGGATTAAAAGGCGTGACCCAATTCTTTTTCCGGCATAGCGATGAAGAGCGGATGCACATGCTCAAGCTCATTCACTATATCAATGAAAGAGGGGGTTTTGGCATCATTCCCGCCCTGGACCAGCCGGTATTGACCTTCGTCTCCCTGAAAAAAGCATTTGAACAACTATTCGAACACGAAGTGAAAGTCAGCGAAAGCATCAATAACCTCGTTGAAATTGCGCTCACGGAAAAAGACTACGCCACCCATAACTTTTTACAATGGTATGTAATGGAACAGGTCGAAGAAGAAAGACTCGCCCGCGAGTGCAATGACAAGCTGGAAATGATCGGAGACGACAAAAGCGGACTCTACCTCTTCGACAGGGATATCATGACCATGGACAAAGAATGACCGGACACCGCCGGCAGTTCCAATTCATTAAAGGCTGCCCTTCCCCGGGCGGCCTTTATTATTTGAGTAACCAAATGGTTTCATGTATTTTTGTACCCGGCACTTCCCCCCGTTCCAATCCCCAATATGGAAGAAATCGTCAAAATACTATCGGTCAGAAATGTGACCCATGATGTCAGGGCCTACCGGATCGCCAAACCGGATAATTACCATTTTGAGCCGGGCCAGGCCACCGATGTATCCATTAATAAAGAGAAATGGAAAGAGGAACGGCGTCCCTTCACTTTTACCGCCCTGAATGAATGGCCTTACCTGGAATTCACGATCAAGTCCTACCACGATCATGATGGCGTAACGAATGCGCTCTACCGGTTACAGCCGGGAGATGAGCTCATCATCCGGGACGTATGGGGAGCCATCTCCTACAAAGGGGAAGGTTATTTTATCGCAGGCGGAGCAGGCATTACCCCCTTCCTTGCTATCCTCCGGCAACTGCACCAGGAAAATAAAATCAACAGCAATCAACTTTTCTTTTCCAATAAGACATCCGCCGATATTATCCTGAAAGAAGAACTGGATGAGATCTTAGGACCAAACGTCCATTATATCGTCACCAGGGAAGAAAATCCACTTTATAAAAAAGGCCCCGTCAACAAGGATTTTTTAATCCGGGAAGTGACGGATTTCACCAGGCCGTTCTATATCTGCGGCCCGGATAAAATGGTGGCAGATGTCGCCCGTTTCCTCACCGAGCTCGGAGCCAACCCCGAAACCGTTGTTTTTGAAAAATAAACACGCCCAATTGCCTTCATTCCGTAATCATATCATTCAAAATTCGCATCAAATTATATTCAATAATTTGAATAATTAAATATAATGGAGCGTATTCTTTTTGGGTAAATTGCGGCTCCCTTATGGTATCCGACACGAACAATCCCATTTTTCAGCTGGCAGTGCAGTTTGTAAACCAGACTGGCAAATCTCTCTTTTTGACCGGAAAAGCCGGCACCGGAAAAACGACTTTCCTGAAATACATCCGGGAAAACAGTTTTAAAAAGATGGCGGTCGTAGCGCCCACCGGCGTAGCAGCTATCAATGCAGGAGGCACCACCCTCCACTCCTTTTTCCAGCTGCCCTTCGGCCCCTATGTACCCGTCGCCCAGAGCGGTTGGGATACGGACAATTCCGGTCTCACCGACCCGAACAGCCTGTTTAAGAACATCCGGTTCAACGGTAACAAACGGGAACTCCTGCAGGAGCTGGAATTATTGGTGATCGATGAGATCAGCATGGTGCGGGCCGACGTACTGGACGCCGTCGATACCATTCTCCGGCATTTCCGGCAGCAGCCATTGTTGCCTTTCGGAGGGGTACAAATGCTCTATATCGGCGATCTGTTCCAATTACCCCCCGTCGTCCCCAATGAAGAGTGGGAATTGCTCAGGCATCATTACAAAAGTCCCTTCTTTTTCGATGCGCAGGTGCTTCAGCAGGCCGCGCCCCTCTACCTGGAATTGAAGAAGATCTACCGCCAGAATGAAGCGGACTTCATTCATATCCTTAATAATATCCGTAACAATCAGGCAAGCCGGCAGGACCTGGAGCTCCTGCACAAATATTATCAGCCGGATTTTACGCCCCCCAAAGAAGACAACTACATTACCCTCACCTCGCATAATGCCAAAGCCGATGGGATCAACCAGGCGGAACTAAGCAAGCTGACCGGTAAACGACATGCTTTTGAAGCTTCCGTAACAGGTGAATTCAATGATAAAGCCTTTCCCGCTGAAAAGACATTGCATTTGAAAGAAGGAGCCCAGATCATGCTCATCAAAAATGATAAGGGAGAATCCAGGCGTTATTTCAACGGCAAGATCGGCACCATCAAACGGCTCACGGCAGAAAAGATCGTCGTCGTATTTCCCGGCGAGCCGGATGATCTTACGCTCGAAAAAGAGGTTTGGAAAAATATCCGCTACAATTACGATAAAGAGAAGGACAAGATCGAAGAAGAAGAACTGGGCACTTTCTCACAATACCCCGTACGCCTGGCCTGGGCTATTACCATCCACAAGAGCCAGGGGCTGACCTTCGAAAAAGCCGTCATAGATGCCGGAGCCTCCTTTGCACCGGGACAGGTCTATGTTGCCCTGAGCAGGCTCACGGCGCTCAATGGACTGGTCCTGCGTTCCCGTATCCTTCCCTCTTCCATCAGCACGGATGAACGGGTGATCGGCTTTACCAACAGCAGGGTATCGGACAGCTTCCTCGAACAACAATTACAAGAGGAACAAATGTTCTATATCAGCCAGTCCCTGGTAAGATCTTTCAACTGGTCCAAGCTGGTGGAACAGCTGAAAGCCAATTACCAGGAATATGAACACCGGCAGTTTCCCGATAAAATAAAAGCTGTTGAGCTGGGCAAACAATGGCTGGATAAGGCAATCGCACAACAGGAGATCGCTGTTAAATTCACCAGGCAGCTCGAACACTTATCGGTTAACGCAGCAGAGGATGGCTACCAGTTGCTGCAGCAAAGAACACTGGCAGGAGCGGGTTATTTCGTTAAAGCCCTGGAGGATGAACTGATAGCGCCCATACAACAACATATCAGCGAAATAAGAATAAAGCAAAAAATTAAAAAATACCTGCAAACCTTACAGGAATTAAAAATCCTCTTTACCCGGAAAAAACAACAGATAGAAGAATCCCTGCAAGTGATAGTTGGCCTGACAAAAGGACTCGATACCACCAGCCTGCTGGCAGAGCTGCAGGAACAAAGAAAAGCCCGGGAAGCCGCTTCCGAAACAGCAACAGCTTTACAAGCGGGCAGCACTGCAGGATCGGAAGCAGGCAGCGCAACAGGATCAAAAGCAGGCAGCACTGCAGGATCGCAAACCGGCAGCGCAACAGGATCAGGCGCCGGCAAACCTCAAAAAGGAGACACGAACCGCATAACTCTCCGTTTATATAAAGAAGGAATATCCATTGCCGAAATCGCCACCCGGCGCAACCTGGCCCCCACCACCGTCGAAAGCCATCTTGCCTCTTTTATCCCCACCGGGGAGATCGACATCAAAGAGCTGGTGCCGGAGAATAAAATGGCCCTCATCATAGCCGCCATAAAAGAGATCGGGGGCACCGCCCTCGGCCCTATCAAGTCCCGGCTGGGCGAAGACTGCTCCTTTGGTGAAATACGCTGCGTAATGAACTATCTCCGGCATACTGCCCCGGAGGAAAACACCCCTTGATCACCCGCATTCTCCTTTTCCTTTTTATACCTTCGGTCTGCCCCCTTCAGGAGGCGGGGGTGCGCCTACTCCGTTCGCAAGCTCTTCACAGGATTGGCAATCGCCACCTTAATAGCCTGTACGCTCACCGTGAGCAAGGCGATCAGCAGGGCCATCGCCCCCGCCAGCAGAAAGACCCACCATTCCACGTCAACATGATAAGCAAAATTCTGTAACCAACCATGCATCGCCCACCACGCCAGGGGCGATGCAAACAGGAAAGCGATCAGCACCAATACCAAAAAATCCTTCGACAGCAGGGAGAACAGCATACCCGCACTGGCGCCCAATACCTTCCGGATACCAAACTCTTTCGTACGCTGCTCCGCCGTGAACATAGCCAGTCCCAACAACCCCAGGCAGGAGATAAAGATCGCCAGGCAGGCAAAACAATTCGAAAGATTATGCACGATCGCCTCGCTCTTATAAAGGTTCTGGTACTCTTCATCGGCAAACTGGTAAGTAAACGGAAATTTCGGGTTCAATTCCCTGCACAGCTGCTCCAGACCGGTGATGGCCTGTTTCGTCTTTCCCGCTTGTGTCCTTACCATCACACTCCCCCATTTTTCTTCTTCCCCAAATTTGATGATCAGGGGCCTGATCGGCTCATGCAGCGAGTTAAAATGAAAATTTTTAATAATCCCGATGATCTTACCCTTCTTCCCCCACATGGTCAGCGGTTTCCCGACAGGATCCTTATACCCCGTCTTCCTCAACCCCTCTTCATTCAGCAGGTAACCCACGGAATCCGTGGCAAAATCCTTCGAAAAATCCCGGCCGTCCACCAACTGCAATTTCAGGGTCTTTACAAAATCATACCCGGCCGAAGTATTGGTGAACATAGGCTTGCTATTGGGATCTTTCCCATCCCATTCCACCCCTCCCGTTCCATTGTTCAGATCGGTAGGCGTCTGGGAGACCCGGGATATCCCTCCGACACCGGGCAGCTGAGAAGCCCTCTCTTTAAATAAGTGGTATTTCCCCGTGAGGTCCCCTTCCAGGGGAATATAAATAAGATTTTCCCGGTCATACCCCAGGTTGATCTTCCGGACATAATCCACCTGTCCCGACACTACAATAGTACCGATGATCAGCACAATGGAAAGGATGAACTGGAAGACCACCAGTCCCTTGCGAAACCAGGCTACCCCGGCACTGAATTTGAGGCCGCCCTTCAATACCCGGATCGGCTGAAAAGAAGAGAGAAACAAAGCAGGATAACTGCCTGAAATAGCGCCGGTGACCAGGGTCAGCGTGGCCAGGCTAAGCCAGAACGACGTTGAGCCATAAGGGAAAGAAATATGCTTGCCCGTCAGATGATTGAAAGCCGGCAATACCAGGATCACCATCACCATCGCAAGCACCACGGAAAAAAAGGACAGCAGGATCGCCTCGCTGAGGAATTGCCTCACCAGGGCCGGACGAATAGCCCCTACCACCTTCCGGATACCGATCTCCTTCGCCCTTTTCACCGAACGGGCCGTGGTAAGGTTCATGAAATTGATACAGGCGATCAGCAAAATGAAAATGGCCACGATACTGAAAAGCCGTACATATTCAATACGCCCCCCCTCTATTTGCCCGTTCTTGAAATTAGAATGGAGATAGACCTCTCCAAAAGGCTGCATACCCAGCTCGATCCGGAAACCTTTCCCCTGCTCTTTATTGTAATTATCCAGGAACCGGGTGATCTTCTTTGTCACCAGGGCGGGATTGGCGCCCGGCCTCAGTAAGAGAAAAGTTCGCGGACCATTGTTCCCCCAGTCTTTAGCCCATTCGTTATCAGCCAGAAAAGCGTCCCAATTGATGATATAGTCAAATTTATCGGAGGTATTTTCCGGCAGGTCCTCAAAAACAGCCGTTACCGTGAGATCTTTCTTGTTCTCAAACCGCATCGTCTTGCCGATAGCAGCCCCGGCATTGCCAAAAAAGTCAGCCGCCATCTTCCTGGAAATAGCCAGGCTCACCGGGGTTGACAGCGCGGTGGCAGCATTGCCCTGCAAAAGCGGATAGCTGAACATTTTAAAGAAATCGGCGCCGGCATGACTGCCTTGTTCTTTCAATATCTTATCCCCCACCTGGAAAGTATTCTTATCCCGCCAGCTGAACGACGAAGCCAGCTCTATCTCCGGCAGGACTTTTTTCATTTCAGGAGGTAATATCCCCGGCGTATAGTATCCAGACTCGATTTTTCCATCATAGTACTGCCTTTCATAGACGGAATATAGCCGGGAAGCTTTCGCATGAAAGGTATCCACGCTCCGCTCATCGTTTATCCACAACAGGATCAGCAGGCTGCAGGTCATCCCCATGGCCAGCCCGAAAATATTCAGGAAACTATATCCCTTATGCCTCCAGAGGTTACGGATTGCGACTTTGAAAAAATTTTTTATCATATTAACCGTTTTAGGAGGATGGGCAGTCATTCCGGAATTAAAAGATCATTGCGGAATTAAAAAGTTTCTCCAGGATTTAAAAAGTTTCTCCAGGAATTAATAAGTTTTCCCAGGAATTAAAAAGATCATCCAGATTAAAAAGTCGCCCCCGGAAAGGAAATTGTTGCATAAACCGAAAATAATTCTCACTATTTGAGTAAACTATTACGTTATTGGAGAGTCAAATTCCAATACGTAAACAATCAACATACCTATAAAACTATAATATGACACGAATTTTTGTGGCCGCCTCTTTCGCTTCCCTGTTTTTTTTATGTAGCTGCAGCAGTTCCAGGAAGGCCAGTTATGTCCCTTTTACCAGGGACCTCAAA
Organism: Chitinophagales bacterium; assembly: GCA_015655015.1. Taxonomy (GTDB): domain Bacteria; phylum Bacteroidota; class Bacteroidia; order Chitinophagales; family Chitinophagaceae; genus Puia. Next base: position 31,916 of record JAATFV010000003.1, read on the forward strand.
CAAAGATTGGAGAGGGATAATATCGATCTGAGACAGGTACAGTTCTATGTAGACCAGAAACTGATCCTGTCCCGGAACCTGGGAGACCAAAAGCTGGTCGTCAGCTCAGGAGTGGTTAAACTGGAGAATGGGAAATACATCAATGAGGTCATCGTCCCCGCTTTTACGCCCGGCATCTGCGATACCACGCAAAGCGACAAATTGATGGTCAGCTTTGAAAAAGGCAATAATGACCTGGCTTTTGGGCCTGGCAGCGGTTATACGATCAACGAATATGTGCTTTATGGCACCGAATGGAAGAATGGAACGGCAGCCGTGACCTTCGACTCCAATAAATTCAGGGCCCGTTGCGGTACCTGCTCGGACATTGCCTCCGTCACCCTGGTAGTTAAGAAAAGCGCCATAGACAAGATCGACCGGAAGTCACGCACCCTGAAAGGCCGGACAGTAGGCAAGAACTAATCCCGGATCAACCCGCCGGAACACGACCTGATCCCTGGATCACGCACGTAACATCATCTGATCGACATATCGCCCGGTCCGGTTATCAATTAACCGGACCCAAATGTTTTCGGTTACTTAGCCGGATTCGTTCGGGTTCCCCCATTGACCAGCTCTTCAAAGACCTCCACCTTTCCTTCAGCAATGGAAAGAGTCTTTACTGAAGAAGCGTTCTCTATTTTCACCAGGTAGAACACCTTTTCGCCATCCGTTATCTCCGTCACTACATCAATCCGGTAGTCAGGGTATTTCTTTTGGAGCAGCCCCGAAAGATCCGGGGATATATCGCTGCCGGAATAATATTTAAGAGAATACAGGAATCCTCCATGTAAGTCAAAACGGGCCTGGTTCCGCTGGGAATTCTCCGTAAAAGCAACGATATAACACTGATCTGCCTTCGTCCAGGTCTCCCCCGAGACAGCGGGCCAACGCTTCCGGAAATGCCGGAAAGCATGGATATTGATCTCGTTCAAAGGCACATTGCTCCTGACAGTATTGTCGCCCCCGCCAAAATTATAAGCAACAGGCACGACATGCAGACTTTGTCCTTTTGTCATATAGGGGAAAATAGCCATACTAAAGAGCAGGTTAAGCAAAAGCAAGCAACCGTTCATCGTAAAAGTTTTAGCAATTGACCCGGAGCATATTGGCGGGTAAGTATTCCTCTATTAAGTTAACAATTATTTAATATTAAAACAAATATCTTTAGTTATACCTTAATTGGTTTTACGCTTTCGGCTCTCATTGCCATTTAAATTTCCCGATCTTTACGGCCCTGATTGAATGATCCATGGCAAGAAAAAGAACTCCTAAGCTGTTAGCCGGTTATACGCATCACAACAAAGTAAGATTGGTCCATGGAGGTCATGACTATTTTTCGACCCTGGTGCAAATGATCGATCAGGCCCGCTCCACGATCCATTTACAGACCTATATCTATGAGCAGGACGCAACAGGGCGCATGGTATCGGAAGCCCTCATACGGGCAGCCCGCAGAAATGTACAGGTCTTCATCCTCCTCGACGGGTATGCCTCCCAGGACCTTTCCAAACAATTTATCAATGACTGGAAGACAGCAGGCATTCGCTTCCGCTGGTTCTGGCCCTTATTCAAAAGCCGGAAGTTCTACCTGGGCAGGCGTTTGCACCACAAGGTCGTGGTAACGGACGCAGCTTACGGTTTGGCAGGAGGAGTGAATATCAGCGACCGGTATAATGATATCGACGGAAAGAAGGCCTGGCTGGACCGGGCCTTATTTGTCGAAGGAGAGGCCGCCCTGAAGCTCCACATCATTTGCAGGGATATGTTTACAAAAGCATATTGGAAAAAGGAAGCCAGCAAAGAACACTTCGATTGGGTGCCAGGGCTGACTCCCCAGGAGGAATGCCTGGTAAGGGTCAGACGTAATGATTGGGTCCAGGGAAAAAGCCAGATCTCCGGCAGCTATCTCCAGATGTTCCGAAATGCCCGTTCCCGCATCACGATCTTATCCAGCTATTTTTTGCCGGGTACCCTGTTTCGCAAACAAATGGCCCTGGCCGCAAAAAAAGGGGTCGTCATTAAAGTCATCGTAGGCGGCATCTCGGATGTGCAAATATCCAGGCAGGCTGAACGATACATGTATCGCTGGCTTTTCCGCAATAATATCCAGGTATACGAATACCAGGACACCGTCCTGCATGGCAAAATGGCCGTATACGATGGGGAATGGATGACGAATGGCTCGTACAATGTAAACAAGATCAGCGCCTATGCCAGCGTAGAGTTAAATATGGATGTGCGCAATGATGCTTTTGCCCTCCTGGTCGAAAAAGAGCTGGAGACGATCATCCGCGACCATTGCGTCCGGATGACGCCGGAGAACTTCCTACGCCACAACTCCCCGCCCAAAAGATTATTGCAATGGATCGCCTTTCAGACGATCCGCCTCCTCTTCTTTCTTTTTACTTTTTATTTCAAACAGGAAAAAGGCGGGTAACCAATCCTATTCCAACAATGCGGTAAACCCGCATTCCTGCCCCGATCTGCCGGCTTACGCTCCATGCTCCGGGAACCGGACAGCTCACCTGATTCCATCATCCCCTAACGTCGGCCCTCGCCGTCCAGTCAGGAAGCCCCCCTAATTCCCCCGTATCCGCTTAACAAAATCCCGGAACGTCTTCACATTCCAACCGGCAAAACGCCCCCTTTGCACGATCACCGCATTGTCTCCCGGACGCTGCAGAAAATAATGAAACACGAAATGCGCGTGTCCATCCTCCCAACCCTTCATTTGCCCGAAGCGCAGATCGTTGAACACCAACAACGTATCATCCCACTTCTCCACCGTATAATATCCCTGCGAAAAACGTAATAGCTCCCGCACATCCTCCTGCCCCCTGAAAGGTCTTAAAAGAGAATCCTCACGGGGGAAAAATTGAAAGTCGATCGGGCGCTGCCGGTCAAACACAGAAAGGTAGCCGGTATGATATCCCCCGGAATCTTCGGCTACAATATACCAAAGCCAGCTATTCAGCGGAGTCGGCGTGGTAAAATACCGGCGGGAGCTTATCTGCTGCCGCCCCAGCTCTTTTTCCACCCGGTCATCGATCCGGATTTTGTTCGTCAGGCAATAACAGAGGTAAAGACTGCTGAAGATCAGGCCAAAGGCGGCCCAGGACCTCCTGCGCGGATCATTCGTTTTCAGGATCAGCAACGCAAGGAATGAAATACCCGGCCACACCGAATAAAAAGGGTCCGCAACGAATAAAACGTTAAAGGATACCCGATAATGACTGAAAGGCTCAAACCACCCTGTGCCATACGCATTGAATGCATCGAGGAAAATATGAACGAACAGCTGAAGGCCGAAAAAGATCCACCAGTCCCCAAAAGAAATTCCGGAATACGCAGTTCCCCCTGAACGCATAGACCCTCCGGAAAACAGAGCCTCTCCGGAACGCGCAGTTCCCCCGGACCCGGAATAATTCCTTTTGCCCCGGTACCACCGGCTCGCCGCAAACGCCAGCAGAGACGCCGCAATAGCCACGAACAGGAAAGAATGAGTAATCCCCCGGTGCGCTGCAACATCGTGGGAGGTATCCAGCCAGGAAGAAGCTATGAAATCTATATCAGGAAGACTCTGAGCCACAGCACCCAGCAACATAGCCTTTTTCCCCAACCGCCGCCCAGCCAAAACGTCTCCGATGGTTGCGCCTAATACGATGTGCGTGATAGAATCCATAGTTTTTATTTTTTCTTATCCCTTCATTTCGGTTCACTCCTGCAGGCGACATCAGGTCACATCTCCGGCACGCTCATTCCCGGGTCTTTCCAACGGCGCCCTCATTCCAGCGTTCTCACACCCCTTACCGTAGCCGCTTCCTGCCGGTGCAGGTCCAGCACGATCACTTCGTTGCGGCCTTTTTTCAACCAGGACGCGGGGCAATATAGATGCTGCTGGGGCCCCACATACCAATATCTTCCCAAATTATGACCATTCACCCAGACCACCCCCTTTTTAAAAGAGCTCATATCTATATAAGTATCGGCCGTCTCCGTAAGCTCAAAGTCCCCCTTGAAGAAAATTCCCTGTTTGACGCCAGCGCCGCCAGCATTCGCCTCCCCTGCCTTTCCATCACCCGTTGCGTCTCCCCCGCCTGCGAAAGCCCCCCCCGACGCTCCGGAAGAACTTCCATTCCCCGTCTTGCCCATCCTCAATGACCGCATATACCCCTCATCCAGCGGCAAGCAAAAAATATCCCAGTTCATCAGCGTCATTCCATTCAAAGTGACCCGATCCGTTATTCCTTTCCGGTCGATCATATATTGAGCAAAATTGATGTGCCCCATTCCCTCCACCAAAATCTCCAATACCGGATCTTTTACATCCGTCTTGGGTAATTGAACAGTCCATTTACCGCCGTCCCTGAACACCGTATCAATTAGCTTGCCATCCAAAAAGACCAGGGCATAATCATGCGGTTCGGTGATCGTAAGACTGCCGCTTTTATGCCCGATCAGCCGGGTACGATAAAGAATTAAACCCGCATTCTGACCAAAATATTCCATGGGAAGAGGCTGAGGTGCTTTCCTGGCCGGGGGCAGATGGTCCCACACCGAGGTAAAAGGCTGTAAGGTCACCGGAGGAATTTCCATCGTAGGCACCGGTGCAGGCGGTTCCGGTATCTTATATGATACATATTGACTGATCAGCCTGCGTAAAGCATAATATTTAGACGTTGCCTGCCCCTGCTCACTCACAGGAGCATCATAGTCATAGCTGGTCACATCAGGCTGGAACTGGACAGGAGTAAAGGCATTGGCGCCTGCCGTAAACCCGAAATTCGTTCCCCCATGCGCCACATATAAATTGAAAGATCGTTTATGGGTTAACAGGTAGGTTACTTCCCGTAAGATGCCCGCCGTATCCGGCTTCTGCCAGGGCTCTTTCCAATGCGTCAGCCATCCCGGATAAGTTTCACTGCTAAAGGCAGGAACGTTCGGATTATGTTTGAACGCCTGCGCAAAATCGGCATCCCCGCCGCCGCTGTCCAGACCAATAGCACAGCTATCCAGGCTGCCCGCCTCCAGCATAAAGGCTGTCGGACCGTCCGCCGTATAAAAAGGGACGGTAATACCCTGCTGAAGCCATAACTTCCGCAAGGTCTCCACGTACGCCCTGTCATTCGCATAACTGCCATATTCATTTTCCACCTGCACCATCAGGATCGGCCCGCCCCGGTCGCATTGCAGCGGAGTCACCTCTTTAGACAGCCGTGTCACATAACGCCTTACTGCGCTCATATACCGGGGATCCATGCAACGGATCTTTATATCCGGGATCTTTAACAGGTAAAGGGGCAAGCCCCCCCAGTCCCATTCCGCGCAAACATAAGGGCCGGGACGCAGGAGCACCCACATCCCCTCCTGCTTACAGAGACGGATAAAGGCGGCTATATCCCGGTTGCCGGTGGTAAAATCAAAATTGCCGGGCGAAGACTCCAGGTAATTCCAGAATACATACACGGCAATCGTATTGCAGCCCATCGCCTTCGCCATGCGGATCCGATGCTGCCAGTATTCCCGCGGGATACGGGCAGGGTGCATTTCTCCGCTGATGATCTGAAAAGGCTTTCCGTCCAGTAAAAAATCGCTTTTACCAAGAGAAAAAACATGCTTGTCCTGCGCCATTAAAGAACATAAGCAAACAATAGAGAGAAGAAGCGTTAAAAATAATTTCATATTAAAAAAGATTAAACATCCGGATTTGAAAATCAGCGAGCATTCGGGCGATAACAATCGTTCAGGCAGTATCAATCGTTCAGACAAGAACGGGCATTCGGACAAGAACAGTCATTCAGGTAGCAGCAATCATTCAGACAAGAACGATTATCCGGGTCATGACGCCGCGAGTACCCTAACAGCTCACGGCCACTTTATCCCCAATGGCCGCCAACACCCCGTCCCACAAACGGATGCGCGACTCCAGCGCAGCTTTGGCATACCGGGCTGCCTCTTCCCACTTATGCGGATCATCCCCACATAACTCTTCCAGCATGGAAATAGCCAGATGGCCATGATGACCGCCATCCACTTCAATATGCCGCTCCAGGTAATATTTAAAAATGTTCAGCTGGCCCGGAGCCTCTTTGGAAAGATCCTGCACGATCTGCAGGAACATGTCGGGAATCAGGTCCTCCC
>JAATFV010000129.1 GCA_015655015.1 Chitinophagales bacterium
ATTATGGGCTTTCATGGTGCAAATATAGGCATTTGTTCGCTGTTTGCAAATCGCGATCAGCGAACAAGATAATATATTTGACGAATTAGTAATTGTAAATCAACTGTTTAAATGTAACTACCCGCCTCAAATCCTCCCTCAGCTGGTTTGAAAACATTCCACCCTGGTTCACTGGTAATCAAGCACTTAGGAAGATATTTCTAGGTGCTTTTTTATTTTTTGCAAGAAATTTTCTTGCAAATTCCTGGAACTACCGGTAACATGTGATCGAATATAAAATTTACAGTTTGTATACGCGCTTGATATTTGATGAATTAGTACGAGCTTAATTTTTTAAAAAAGCAGCAAAAGCCTCGAAACCTACTGATCATTGATCAATAAGAGTAGGTTAGTGTTCAGTGATATCATAAACATTTAATGCAAAAAGCCGGCAAAGGCCTGGCCACTTGCTAATGACCATTCATGACATGGACCTCAGCGAGCTGGCCACCTACTTTGAGTCCGAATCCAAACGGGAAAACATCTGGGAAAGTGTCACCCACGACTGGATGATCGAAAACATCAACCTCCTGGGCACCTCCCTGCAGCAGTACGTCCAGGCCTTCTACCACCTACGCCCAGGTCGGCAGCGCCCCCACCGTTTACCAGGGCCTCATGTACACGGGTCTGCAAACCTCTACCTTCTACCAGGAGGAGATCTTGGCTAAGTGTCTCCAGCCTTCCGTCATCGCCAACTGGGGTAAGCTCAACGAAGGCAGAAAATGCAACGATTAATAACCATAAAAAAACTTCCAGGTCGGAAGTTTTTTTTATTCAACGTGGTCTATATTATATCACCCAATAAAATTCCCCAGCAAATCCCTCACCTCATAAAGGTTAATCCCAAAATTCTCCACATCCTTCGGCCTGATCACAATCACCAGCCTATTTGAAAAAATCCTGTCCTCCGATGCGTTCACAAAGGACTGTCCAATTTGTGCGATCAATTTCTTCCTGCTCACCGTCAACCGTCCCCGCCCCGTCCCAATCAGGGGCAGCACGATGTTCTCGATCTCCCCCCGGGTGGAAATAAATTGCCATAACCTCTCCAGCGCGCCCATTACATTGTCGACACTTGTTTCCGCCGTATTGTGGCTATTCATATCCGCCATCGCCAGCCAATAAAAACGATCTTTGCCCTGGTTAAAACCGATACAAGTACCCAATTCGTATCGGTTCACCTTGCCTTTCTCCTTTTCGATAACCGTAAAGGTTTTGCCCCTCAGCTCTGCGTCGATATGCTCGTTCAGCCCGTCTGGAGATTATGGACAAAGAGGGCAGGTAATTATGATTGAATCGGAGCAGGCAATTATGCATCAAACTGAGCACCCTATTATGCTCCAAATTGAGCACCCCTGTAAGAGGCTATAGAAAGAGGTTGTTTTAACATCCATAAAGGCTAATGTTGGTACTTAACCGACGAAGCATTATGGCCAATAAAACAATAGATATGAGCAGAATAAGACAGATTATTCGCCTTTACACTCAGGGAACCAGTAAAAAAAAGATCAGTAGATTAACAGCTTCCTCCCGTAATACGGTAACGAAATACATCAGCAAATTCATACAGGACCGATTGACCTATGAGATCATTGAAGCCATGAGTGACTATGCTTTAGACCTGCTGTTTAGTGTTGAACCTCCCCCCTCCAAAGATGAACGCTATGAAGAATTGCAGTTGTTGCTTCCTGGGATTGAGAAGCAAATGAAGCGTAAAGGGATGAATATCACCCTTCAATGGGAACAGTACCTGGCTGCTCATCCGAGTGGGTATGGGGTGGCCCAGTTTTATAAACACTATCGGGATTTTACCGGGCGTACCCATCCGGTGATGCATATCGAACATAAGGCCGGCGATAAGGTGTATATCGATTTTGCGGGGGAAAAGCTGCCGATTGTAGACAAGGAGACCGGGGAGGTGCGTCCGGTAGAGGTATTTGCCGCTATTCTGGGATGCAGCCAGTTAACATACGTGGAGGCGGTATACAGTCAAAAGAAGGAGGATCTGATTGGCGCCAGTGAAAATGCCTTCCATTACTTCCAAGGCGTACCAATTGCCATTGTGCCGGATAATCTCCGTTCGGCAGTTACCAAGAGCAGCAAATACGAACCTACTATTAATCAGGCCTTTGCCGCTTTTGCAGAGCATTATAACTGTGTTGTTTTGCCAGCCAGAGCCTATAAGCCCAAGGACAAAGCCTTGGTGGAAGGCATCGTAAAGATTATCTACCGGAGCATTTATGTGGTCGTGAGTGAACAGGTGTATACGAGCCTGGAAGAGCTGAATGTCGCTATCCGAAAGGCGTTGGAGTTACATAACAACGCCTGCTTCAAAGGTAGAACATACAGCCGCAGGCAACAGTTCGAGGAGATTGAAAGGGCCGCCTTACAACCACTGCCGGCCTTTCGCTATGAGAGTAAACAACAGGCCACCGTTACCGTCATGAAAAACGGGCATGTCTGTCTGGGAGCCGACAGACACTATTACAGTGTCCCCTATAAATATATTGGCAAGAAAGTCCGCCTCTTGTATAACGGAACGACCGTTGATGTCTTCTTCCATTACGAATGTATCGCCACCCATCCTCGCCACCAGCGCAAATATCATTATACCACCCTCACTGAGCACCTGGCATCGACTCACCAATATGTAAGTGACTGGACACCAGAGAAGTTCATAGAACTGGGGCAGGCCATCCATGAAGATGTAGCCCTGTATATAGCAGGGGTAATGGAGCACAAACAGCACCCGGAGCAGGCTTACCGGTCTTGTTCCGGCATCCTGAATATAGCCAGAAAGGTAGGCCCACGGCGAATAGCCAGCGCCTGTCGGAGAGCCCACAGCTATGGGGTGTATAATTATCCGATCATCCTGCAGATACTGGGAAAGAACATGGACAACTTGGATGATGAGCAGCAGACTCCGGTGCTGCCGATGCCTCAACACCTCAATATCCGGGGATCGGACTACTATCAATAACCTTTGTATTATATTAATCAATCATAAAATCAATTAACATGAACACCGACACATTAGAAAAAATGAGAAGTATGCACCTGCTGGGCATGCACGGAGCCTTTAAAGCTAGCATGGAGACAACCCGGGCTGAACCCCTTACAGCCGACCAGATGGTAGCCTTGCTAGTCGGCAGCGAATGGGATGACCGTCATAACCGGGCTATTGAACGAAGTATGCACAATGCCCGCTTCCGCTATAAAGCATCCATTGAACAATTGGAATACAGCACCGAAAGAGGAATCGATAAAAACCAGGTACACCGACTGGCCGATGGCGAGTTTATCCGCAAAAAAGAGAATCTACTGATCACCGGAAGTACCGGAACCGGTAAAAGTTTTCTGGCTTCGGCGATCGGCAACCAGGCCTGTCTGTCAGGTCTTAAAGTTCTCTACACCAATGCCACACGTCTGTTCGCCCAACTTAAAATAGCCAAGGTAGATGGCTCCGCTATTAAGGAGTTGTTGAAAATAGAGCGGCAGGATTTGTTAATTATAGACGACTTTGGTATACAGCCCTTCGATCAGGCAAGCAGGTCTGCCTTACTGGAGATAATCGAAGATCGCCACGGTAAGCGTTCTACCATCATCACTTCCCAATTACCCGTTAAACAATGGCACGACGTGATCGGTGAAAAAACAGTGGCCGATGCCATATTAGATCGATTGGTGCATAATGCCGGTCGGATAGAACTGAAGGGAGAATCGCTCCGAAAAAAGTGGAATAAGAAAGCTCCAGAGAATATCGATTAAAAAGCTAACTTTATCTCATCAAAAACACCCTCTTAATGACCCTTACTCACTCGGTAACTTTGGGTGGTCAATTTGCTCCATAATTACCTGCCCTCTTTGTCCATAATCTCCACACCATACTTTTGCTCCATTTGTATCCGTAAATTTTATTCGCCGGCCAAGCTACTGTTTCTTCTTCAATCCGGAAGATTTTCATGAATACCATATATTAAAACAGTTCCACCGGATTTAATTTCAGAAAATCCTGCCAGGGAATTCTATTTTTTCCTACCAGCAAAACTTTATCAGAATTGAATGCCTTCTTAAACGCCGATATTCACGAGGATAATTGTGTTGTTCCGCTTTTGACCTCAAGCCCTATTACCTTTCCCTTGCATTCCAGGACAAAATCAACCTCCTCATTTCTTTCATGCCAGTAAGAAACAGTGAACCCTTCGACCAGGGAGTAATTGATTAAATGGGTCCCGACAGATGATTCTACCATCCTTCCCCAATCTTGTGGTCTGATTTGTGTTTCTTTAAATAATTCTCTGCTTTGGACGCTTATTAATGCTGTATCGTGAAGCTGAAATTTAGGGCTGGAAGATCTTTTATAGATCAGGTTAATAATTATTCCCCACTCATGGCAAGATGTTTCAAGTGCACCACCAAATGGTTCGATATTCGCCCATTCTGGGCAACAGAAGAATGATGGCGTATTTAGCCATTAGCAAGAATGGCATCCACCAAACTGTAAATTAAGGTGCTGGTTTGTTTCTGCGCATCCCGTAGGTCAGTGTGGAAAGAAGTGTGCCCCCGTTTGGCATTTGCCAAGGCGGTAGGCAGCAAATGGGCTGTTCTGATGTAGAATTGCCTTCCTTGTTCTTCCCCCTTCTCACGTGCATCATATTCGGGAATAAATTGCTTCAACAGACCTTCGTAGTCTTTGCGGTGACAGGGATAGCTAAAATCACGATAATGTAGTATGATCCAGCATTCGAAGGCCTGATTGCTCCAAGCTACCCGAATGTTATTGGCCTTGGCCAACTCAATAGCCTGGTTAAACTGTTCGTCCGAAGTCTCATCCTTATCAAATACCACCCAGTACTGGTCCACTTTCTTTTCCGCGGCGTTCTTATAAGCAATGGCGTTTTGAACAATTTTCAGGGCATTCCCACCGGGAACGAATTTGGCCCGCTTCTTAAAAGACCCAAAATAGCCGACTTCGGTAGCCCCTTCACAAAAGATCAGAAAGCTTTCCCGGAGGGGCTTGCGGCCGTAGGGACGGGGGCGGTTGTTATTACTCCTGGCCCGTTGCTGTCTGCTCATGGGGATATTGTTCTAAAAAATTTTCTAAATCACCCAGGAACGGAATGCCGCCATATTTGCCATCGAGGTAATTCTGCTCGATGGCTTCCTTATTCCGGGCCTTTCCTTTACTAGTCTTGTAGTCTGCAATAGAGTATAGTTCCGTGGCGCCATATTTATTCTTTTCTGTGATCCAGACCTGGTCCCTGCGGAGTAACTGAGCGCTCAACAGATTGGTATTGTGTCCTGCAAAAATCAGTTGAGCATTGTGGGTATTGATCCGTTTATCCTGGAACATCATTACGATTTTCTCCATCAAGTTGGGATGCAATTGCGCATCCAGTTCATCAATTACCAAGACTTGTCCGTATTTCAGAGAATTAAGTACTGGGCCTGATAGATTAAATAATTTTTTGGTGCCTTCCGATTCCTGTTTATCCAAAATAAACATATAGTCCCCAACCGACTCCCCGTTTCCATTAAAGACGGTATGATGAGCCAGCACCTCCGGATTGTTCAAGATAATGGCGGTTGACAATTCCTGGATACCTGTATCCGCGTATCGTATCATTTCCTTCATATCTTTGGCTATATCCGTGTCCTCTTCGATCTGGGTTAACGAAAACAGTTGATAGCCATCATAGCGGTGTCCCATAAGTACGTTGAAATTGACAAACCAATCCATCACTGTTTTTGTTAGCTCGTCGTTCAATTGGTATCCCAAGGTTAAAATCAAAACGCTCTCCTTTGCCAGGCGCTGATCATGGATTAACTTGCCAACTTTAAATAAGCTGGCATGATAGTGCAGCGTATCTCCTTCCCGATAAAATAACTCCTTTTCTTTGGATCTCTCTTTTAGCTCCTTCTCGTAAAGCCATTCTTCGAAAACGCGCTCTTTGGTGGCTAGAAAACCATAGCGGAATAATTTCTGTTTAACCACGAAGGATATCTCAAACTCCGTGGGCGCATTTACCGTTTCTGTGGACAGCCGAAACGGTTCCACCTGAATTTTGTCCAACACATTGTCTTTGGCCAGGGAGGTTTGGATGTGAAATTTCATCATCGACATAGCGTCAATTAGGTTGGACTTACCGCTGGCATTCGCACCATAAATAGCGGCTGCCGGAAGAATTTTCAAATCAGGTGTAAGGTCTGAGAAGGCTTGGCTTGGCAGGGCATAGGTCTCCTTCAAAGAGGAAGCCAGAAGGGAAAGGTTAACCTCTTGGTTGAATGATTTATAGTTTTTGACCGAGAAATTGACTATCATAAGCCTATTATTTGCAGAATATATGCAAATATATGACTTAATATTGAAAATAAGGTACATTACCGTGAAAGGTCTACTTTACATCATAATGTCAACTGATATATTTTTATTCAATTTTATCTATTGGTTATCATCCATTTGCAGCTACTTCGGAACCTTTGAGACCAGCCGGCTACAGGCATCACCAATAGACTCACGATCACAGGACCGAAAAAGACGGCAAGGACTTCCTCTCAATCCTGCCAGTTCTACCCCATCACGCCGCCGTCTCAGGAGGCTGTTGTGTGAGTACATCCATCCTGGCAGAAGCAAGTCTTTTCTGTGTTATTGGCAAGCTCGCTACATACCGTTTTGTGGTCCGAGGATCTGCTTGACCCAAAAACTCTTGAATATCGTTAACGGTCGCGCCGCCCAAGCTTTGGATAGTGGCAAAAGTATGCCTGAGATCGTAACACCTACCCTTCTTATTCACCCCCACCTCCTTAAAAATAAAGGTCAACCACTTATTGATAAATTCTATGAAGAGTTGTCTCCTTTCGTATTGTTCCAAAGGCGTCATACCTGGCTCAAAGATCGGAAACAGGTAGCTTTCAGGATCCATTACTGGATTTCCGTCATAATCCTTTCTACATTGCCTGTCCAGGATGGGCCGTATGTTATCGCTGATAATTATCACAATCTTTGGAGGGTCTTCTTTGGCGGTTTCTTCGGTTTTGGCCCGTTCGAAGATGATCAAATCGTCCACGATATTTTTGCGCTGAAGCTGGCAAATATCCAAAGGGATTTAATCCGTTGCCGAAAACGATAAAGAATGCGAAATCCTTAGCTTTCTGAAGCCAGGGTTTTTGGGGGTCGCATGCGTAATGATAGACCTTTTGAATTTCCTCAATTTCATAGGCTTTTTTAATATTCCGGGTCCCAGGTATCCGATATTGCTTTTTTCCGAAGGGATAGCACTTTTCCTTTTTTATGATCTTTAAGTCATTAGCCTCATTAAAAACGCTCCGAAGGTTACGCATATAAATGCCGGTAGTAGTCTTACTGTTCCCTAATTCTTTCATCCATTCCCCGTACTTATATAGATACTTGGAGGTAATTTTTTGAAAAGGGACGTCCCCGCCGAACTTCTTAAGGGACGTGTAGGCCTGCTGATAGGAAAGCGCCGTTGTCACTTTTCCGATAATTAACTTATACCTGATCATGGAAAGAAATACATGGCCAAAGCTTCCAATTACAGGGTATTCTAACAGAATAGGAAATTTCTTATGATAGGGCTTAAAGTCAAAATCCTCATCCGCTGGTTTGCCAGGCCGGATCTTGATCCGGGTTTGATCAATGTGGAGATTGTCCCGTAAAAAGTCCTGAATAAAATCGTCAAAAGAGAAAGGATCCATGTCCCCCACAGCTATCTCAGCCGTGCGCCGAAGATCAGCCAGGTTGTCTTTGATCTTCTGCAGCTCTACACCTAGCCGTGGGGCAGCCAGCTTCTTTTCTTCCGATTCGGGCAATCCATAAACCGTTGGGAAAAGGCGGGTTTGGCCAGCATGGTAGACCTTTAGCTTGAAAGGATAGTCATTGGTTTTTTTGCGGCGGGGGCTTCGCGTGTCAAAATAGATGTCAATGGTTACAGACATAAAATGTGTTTTTCGAATTTGAATCCTTCCAGTTCATTGCAAGAAAATTGCAAACCGGCAATGCTTAAAGGAGGATAATTGTCCTTTAGCAAAGGAAATGAAAAAACACTTTATCTTTGATAATCAAGTAGTAAAGCACAAAGAGCAACGCCAAGATTCACCAAGGTTAAGCAACGTAGAAACCTACGGATCAGTAGGTTTCAGGTTTGAATCCTGACGGGGCAATGGCCATCCCTCATCTGTGGCAAATTTTCAATTTATTTTATTATTCACTAAATTTATTGGCATAAATCAAAATCGAGTAACTATGGTCCAGAAAGCTACAGGAATGAACGGCGATGACAACAGGTCCAGGGATAACGATGGACAAGTCCGTCATAAGCGTTCCGACACCCATATGGGTATCATCGAGGAGCAATATATGATAGGGACTTTGGCGTCCGCTCCGACATGCAGTTAGGCAATTTTCACCGGTAAAGGCATCACCGGCATCATCGACGGCAAAAACGTCTCTGTCGTCAGCCCCAATCCATTCCCGGCCTGACCACCGATAAAACCCAGGAGATCAAAACAGGCGAAACCCTCGTCTACGTGTTGATCAACAACGAACCCGCCGGCTTCATCGCTCTGGCCGATCAGATCCGTCCCGAATCCTACGAGGCCATCAAAACTCTCCATCAACACCAGATAAAAACCACTTTACTCACCGGTGACAATAAGATTGTCGCCGAAGGCGTCGCCAGGGAACTCGGCATGGATAATTATCTCGCCGAAGTACTTCCCCATCAAAAGCTCGAAAAAATAAAGGAACTGCAAACCAAAGGCGAATTCGTCGCCATGACCGGCGACGGCGTCAATGACGCCCCGGCTCTCGCCCAGGCCGATGTCGGCATCGCCGTAGGCAGCGGTAGCGACATAGCCGCAGAAACCGCGGGCATCGTCCTGGTCAACAGCAACCCCAGGGATATAGTCAGCCTGATCCTTTTCGGCAAGGCCACCTACCGAAAAATGATCCAAAACCTCCTCTGGCAGGGTATCTTATTAAGCCCCGCTGCCGGTGCTGCCCTCATGAGCCTTAGCACCATCGTGGTCGCTATCAATGCCAGTTTGCTGAAAGTAAAGCAGCATTGATAAACCCTTCCGCCACCAGTAATGATCTTGCCGCCCCTAAAAATTCGGTATGTGTCACTATTTGTAAATCATAATTGTCTGCAACCACTTCTTCACCCCAGTTTCCGCCTCCTCTGCCTTTTTTCCCTTCATCACGAACAAAACCCCATCCCTTTCGATCCCGCCCTCGATAGAAAACCCCTCCAACATCTTACTATTCGGACAAAGTGCTTTCGCCGTCTGGAACCCGCTTCCCACGCCATACCCTGCATTCGTGTTAAAAGGAATGACCGTTTTCCCACTCAGATCATAAGCCCTCAAAAAACTTTTCATGGGCGGCGGCATCTGCATATCCCAGGTCGGGAAACCCACGAATATAATATCATAGTTGCCGATGCTGTCGATCTTGGTTTTTAAAGGCGGCAGATATCCGTTCTCATTCTCCTTTACCACCTGTTGCACCGTGGCATGGTAGTCGGCCGGATAGGGCGTCACCAGTTCTAGCCCCACCAATGTTCCCCCGACATTCTTTTGAATGATTTCCGCTACCGCCTTTGTATTATTTGTCCGGGATAGATAAACGATCAATATTTTTTTCGATACCATAGACTGAGCATTTGAGCAGCTAAATCCGAGACATAAAGCAATCAGTATGGCAAAAAACAAGGCTTTTTTCATGTCTATTTTTTTATCGGCGCCTCTACACCCGATAGCGCCAGAACGCCTTGCGGCAGGCGGGCGCCCCATACAGTAATGCCAGCGAGATCGCTGTTAAATTGCGCCAGCTCGTCGGCGGTGAAGCGCAAGTCGTCGCCGCCAATATTCTCCAGCATGTGCGCCATCTGCGTTGTACCCGGGATCGGTACGATCCACGGCTTTCTCGCCAACAGCCAGGCCAGTGAGATTTGAGCGGGAGTAGCTTGTTTTCGCGAAGCCCAACTCTTTAGCAATTTCAGGAGTGCCAGGTTGTTGGGTAGATTCTCCGGCAGGAAGCGACCTTCAACGCCGCGAATATCGCCGGAAGCAAACCGGGTATTTTCGTCGATAGCTCCGGTCAGAAAGCCGACGCCAAGCGGGCTCCAGCACACGAAACCAATGCCGAGCTCCTGGCAGAGCGGAATGATCGCGTCTTCTGGTCCCCGCCATAGAAGGGAATATTCATTCTGAATAGCTGTTACCGGATGAATGGCATGTGCTCGCCTTACGGTTTGTCGTCCAGGCTCGGAAAGTCCGTAATGCAGCACTTTCCCCTGGGTAATAAGATCCTTAATCGCTCCAACAACGTCTTCAATTGGGACAGCCGGATCTACACGATGTTGATACACCAGGTCAATGCGATCAGTACGCAGACGTTTAAGCATTCCTTCTACTACAATTTTAATATGTTCGGGACGGCTGTTCAAGCCAGGCAACCGCTGTCCGGTATTTTGATCAATATTCCAGCCAAATTTTGTTTCGATTACAACTTTGTTTCGAAACGGCGCTATGCTTTCACCAAGTATCCGCTCACACTCAAAGGGCCCGTATGCCTCTGCTGTATCGAACAAGGTTACGCCATTGTCGAACGCCGCCCTGATGATTTTAATCATTTCCGGCCGGGAAGGGATCGTCGTTTGATAGGTACGACTCATATTCTGCACACCCAGGCCAATGCTTGAAACTTCCAGTTGCCCACCGAGCTTACGGCGCCCGGATAAAGTAGCTGTCGAAGCATTATTTCCCTGTGTCAGCATTTTACCGCTTGCACCTGAAGCCAGCAAAGATCCACCGGCCAAACCTAAGCCAGATTTTAAGAGATTACGTCGGTTCATCATTGCTGGTTCTTTTGGTTATCATTATTACTATTCATTTTGACCGGCCTAAGTAGATGTGAAAAAGTGAGCGAGCCCATCCGCCACCTGCCATCCTCTTTAACATATACTTCAGTAACCATGAAAGGATTAGTCACTTCTCTTCCACCGACCACAGCTACCAGGTCGATGTCATTTAACAGGATGGCGGTATTGCCAAAAAAGTTTACAGAAGCGGAATAGACCTGGGCTTTCTTATACCAAATATTCCCGCTTTTGATAACATCCAGTTCGTTGGATTTACCCCAACTTCCGCCCATATGAACAAAAACGGCCTTGTCATCAAACAATGCCGCCAGGGTATCGACATTTTTATCCGCCATCCAGATCCATTTCTGTTTGGACAGGTTAATGAGCTCCTGTTCCTGCGGTGTAGGTGAATTGGTTTGCTGCGCTTTCGACCATTGCGAAGTCATTGCCAGAAAACACAGCGTAATCAGTATTCCTTTCATATGTTTGTTATTTTATCTAAAAGGCTCGTGTCCCTATTTTATATTATGATATTCTTCGTCTGTCACGCGTTGCAGCCAGATAGTCTTTCCTTTTTGGGCAGGAGTGGTCGCCCAATAGGCAAATGGACTATCCGGCGTCGCCCCATGCCAATGCGCGACGCCAGGTGGGCATTTTATGATGTCACCTTTATGCACGACTTGTATCAGCTTCCCTTTCTCCTGATAGTAGCCTGTCCCTTCGGTAATAAATAAGATCTGTCCAGCCGGATGAATATGCCAGTCGAGCTTGGCACCCGGCAAATAGGTTGCAACGGCTACGCTGTAGTTGAATAGACTGTCGGGCGCACTCAACTCATTCAACCAAATGGTTCCCGTGTGATTATTTGCAGCAGAAATCTCACCTTTAGGGAAGATGGACGCCTCTTGCGCTGTCACCTGGCAGTACCCGGCAAAGCATAAAACGACCGTCAAATAAAGGATTTTCTTCATATCGTAGTTTTAGCGGTTTACCATCTTTTGCATATGCTCAGGATACCGGGCACCCTGCACTTCTATCTTTTGCAGCGCATCATGAATTGCTTTGAGATCTGCATCGCTGAGGGCAACTTCCGCCGCCGCGAGGTTCTCTTCCAGCCGGTCCAGCTTCGTGGTCCCCGGAATAGGCACGATCCAGGGCTTTTGTGACAGCAGCCATGCAAGCGCGATCTGGGCGGAGGTAGCGTTCCTTCCCTTTGCTATTATTCCAAGCAAGTCGACCAATGCCTGATTCGCCTTTCGGTTCTCTTCAGAAAATCGGGGAACAATGCTGCGGAAATCATCTTTGCCAAATGCCGTATTCTCGTCGATCTTACCTGTCAAAAACCCTTTCCCCAACGGGCTAAAAGGCACGAAACCTATCCCCAGCTCTTCCAGTGTCGGTAGTATTTTCTGCTCGGGCTCGCGCCACCAAAGCGATTATTCGCTTTGCAGCGCCGTCACAGGTTGAACGGCATGCGCCCGCCGAATGCTTTGCACACCTGCCTCGGACATGCCGAAATGCCTTACCTTTCCCTCGAGGATCAGGTCCTTTACAGTTCCGGCCACGTCTTCCATCGGCACGTTGGGGTCTACCCTATGCTGATAGAACAAGTCGATCACATCCGTCCTGAGCCGTTTGAGAGAGGCTTCCGCCACCGCCCGGATGTTCTCCGGCCGGCTATCCGTCCCCAGGGGCGGCTTACCTTCCCTGAAACCGAATTTCGTTGCAATAACTACCTCCTTCCGGAACGGGGCCAAGGCCTCGCCCAACAGTTCCTCATTTGCAAAGGGGCCATACGCTTCAGCCGAGTCGAAGAAAGTAACCCCCTTTTCAAAAGCTGTCCGGATCAGCTTGATGGCCTCCTGCTTATCGGTGGCAGGGCCATAACCAAAACTAAGGCCCATACACCCAAGGCCAAGTGCCGATACTTCCAACCCACTCTTGCCTAATATTCTCTTTTTCATGATTTTATTTTTTAATGAGCTACACATCCAGTTTCCGTTCGCCCAACCATTTCACCATTTTGGGGTCGCGATGATCGAAGAAGCTACTGGCATTTGTATCCAGGGTCTTAATGGCCTCCATATCTTCCGCGCTGAGCTGAAAATCGAAGACATTGAAATTCTCTGCCATCCTTTCTTTACGGACAGATTTGGGAATTGCAACCACACCTCTTTGAATAAGCCAACGCAGTATTACCTGTGCAATGGACTTTTTATATTTACCGGCAATCGACTGCAACAGTTCATTGTGAAATATATTGTTCTTTCCTTCCGCGAACGGCCCCCAGGATTCAATTTGTACATTATTTTCCAGCAGGAACTGCTGTGTCTCACTTTGCTGATGGAAAGGATGCGTCTCCAGCTGGTTGATCGCCGGTACTATTTCGTTGTGGATGATCAGATCGATCAGCCGGTCCGGTTGAAAATTGCTTACGCCGATGGCCCTTACCCGGCCTTCTTTGTACAGATCCTGCATCGCCCGCCATTCACCGTACACATCCCCGAATGGTTGATGAATAAGGAACAGATCAAGATAATCCAGCTGTAGCCTCTTCAACGACCGCTCGAAGGCGCCCTTTGTCCCCTCATAACCATTTGACTGTATCCACAATTTGGTGGTGATAAACAGGTCTCCCCTCGGCACACCGCTGCGTTTGATCGCTTTACCAACAGCTTCCTCATTCAAATAAGATTGGGCGGTGTCAATCAAACGGTAACCGCTGCTGATGGCATCCACTACGCTCCGCTCACATTCAGCCAGGTCAGTGACCTGGAACACGCCAAAACCAAGGATGGGCATCTCAACCCCGTTATTTAATCTCACCTTTTGCATAGTCTGTCTGTTTATTGCACAAAGGTATAATTAACTGGCCGGGCGCGTGGTATATGGATTCCGGTATTAACTACCAATATTCCCTAAAAACCGAAAATTTTTGTCAGCTGATCATCGAGGTCCCTGACATCCCCAATGTACCTGGTCATAACCTTTCCCTCTTTATCTAAAAGGACTTTTGTCGGAAATGCGGTGACCCCGTATGCTTTTACGGCATCATACTGTTCGGCGCCATCATTGTTTAGCACCTGGATCCAGTTTATCCCGTCTTTTTTGATCGCGTCTTTCCAGGCGGCCGCGTTTTCAACGAGCGAGGATCGTTGTTCCTGCGCAATGCCGACGATTTCAAAACCGGAAGCCTTGTACTTAGAATAGAGCGCCTTGAGGTGCGGATGAGAAGCCCGGCAGGGGCCGCACCAGCTCCCCCAAAAGTCGAGGAGGACATATTTACCCTTAAGAGAGGTGAGACTGACCGGCTTACCGGAGAGGTCGGACTTATTAAGCTCAATGGCCGTCTTTCCGGCTGATGTAACCTCCATGCTGCTGATCTTATCGCCAACCGCCTTTCCATAAAGACCAGATTTATAGGTCGGTCCCAGCATCGTGTAAGCGGCCTTAAGGTCGCCAAAGCTCAGCTCATTTATCAGCGTCGACAAGAAGTACATACTGACCAGCGACTCCGGATGTTCACTTATAAACCGCATCTTCAGCTGCCTGACCTTTTCGGCATTGCCGCCATATACTGCACTCATATCGGCAAATCCCGAAGAATCTCCCCTGGCCGCCTTGAGATAAGCCGTTTTCGCAATTGTCCATTCATTATCCGTAAACGGGTCCATCAGAGCCTTGACGGGATTGTACTCCGTGTTATAAGTTCCACCTTCCACCCTGCACATATATATTTTATCTGCATCTCCGGCAATACTAATAACCTCGTTCGTCAGGAAAAAACTCAGCGGGGTGCCCGGAATTATCCCATTAGCGATTTTTATCACTGCATTAGGATTATTGCGTACGCCGAAGGAGGCCAGCACCGGCTCATCAACCTTACCTTTAAAAACCATTAAGCCGTCCCGCATTGTATAATTGGTGTCAACGATAAACCCGCCATCTTTTTGATAAGCCAGAAAGGGAGTATAGTTTTTGAAATTCTCCAGTTTAACTTTCACCTGGTAACCTGGCGGTGAAACAGACTGAACGGGATTGCCATAAAGGTCATATTCTCTTATAGGAAATTCCAGCTTGCCGATCCTATTTAAAAACCCATCGGTATTCTCAGATCCGACATGGTACATGACAGAAACCGCTACTACAGGATCTGTCTTATCCCGGTGCAGGATAACGCGCAGACCATTGTCGAGATCATACTCGGTGAGTTCAACTCTTTGGCCATAAGCGCCGATACCTAGCCCGGTCAGGACCGGTATCAGCAATGCATTCAATTTCATTTCAATCTTTTAGTTAAGAACCTGTTCGAGTTTCGTTTCCAGCTCAGCTCCTATCAAATCTTTGGCGATGATCTTTCCATCCCGGTCGATAAGGAAATTCTGGGGTACGGCCCTTACATCGTATTTTGAAGCAACTTCATTATTCCAACCCTTCAGGTCGCTCACCTGGAGCCAGGGCAAACTGTCGGTTTTTATAGCGTTCAGCCAGGCTTGCTTGTCCGTATCCAGGGAAACACCCACAATTTCGAAGTTCTTGTCTTTGAACCTATTATACGCCTTAACCACATTTGGGTTCTCATGGCGGCAGGGTCCGCACCAGCTGGCCCAAAAGTCTATCAGCACATATTTGCCTTTCAAAGAAGCCAAAGCCAGCGGTTTACCTTCAGTATCGTTCTGAACGAAATAGATCGCAGGCTTTCCAATACCGATCGTTTTGGCGGTAGCCAGGCGTTCACCAAAATATTTTCCACGTGCGGAAGCTTTTACCCTGGCGCTCAAGGCCGAATAAGCAGGCCCGACCTTTTCTTCATCGATAACACTGCTTCGCTCCAACAGCAGGTCAAGGGAAACATAGGAATCCGGGTTTTGGCGAATAAATTCTCCATCCGCCTTCTCCATTCTTTCCCGGATGGCGCTGGCCTGCGGATACAGGGCCATGGCAGCTTCTTCATTGTTTTGCCTGTAAAGCTTCATCATCTGATCCGATATGGGTTTCATCTCATCCATGAAAGGTTTTCTTTTTTCCTGCAGGCGCAGATTATCTGCCTGAGCCGCTCCCCCGGTAATGACAGCCGACTTTGCGTCGGCTCCCTGAACATTGATCCTGCCGCTTTCAAGATAAAAATCCTGTTCGTCCCGGGCATTCATCTCTTCCATGGTTCGAGCTTGGGCAGGTGCATTCGGGTCCAGTATCGACAGCCGGGCTCTTACCGGATCGCTGACCTTTCCGGTTATAACAAATGTTCCGTCCTTAACAACCGATGAATCCCTGACCACCTTTCCTGCAGCAGCATAAGTGATCGTTACTTTTCTTCCCTCCTTAGGGCCAGTGATCTTACCTTGCAGTATATAGTCGCTCTGTGCGTTGGCGGCTACGGCAACCATGCCGAAGGCCGCGGTAAATAATGTTTTTAACATGTCTTTTTTTTCAATTATTATAAATTCTGAATCTTTTTACGGATTATCCTGCATACCTGGGTTCTGCGCGAGAATTTTAGGTGGAAGACGAAGGACCAGCCGTTCCGCCGGAAGCGTGTAGGTACTCGTTACCGCACCAGTTTCTGAATAAAAAGTATGCGTATAAGTGCTGCTGCCGAATAAGGGGTCGACGGACAGCCTTCTCATGTCAAACCAGCGAAAGCCCATCATAGCAAACTCCCTGATCCGTTCATCAAAAACAAATTTTAGGAGCGACAATTTTTGAGAGGCAACCGACCCGGGAACTGCTGCATCGGCGGCCGGCATCCGCTTTGTCCGCAAGGTTTCCAAATCGGCTATTGCACCAGGCAGATCATTCAATCTTGCTTTACATTCCGCCCGCAAAAGATACAGTTCGGGCACAATCACGCCATATTGTATGGTTCCCGGGCCAACCCTCCTAAGCATCCCATTCGGATAATCCGGACCGAAGAGCGCTGCAGTCGAGAAAAATCCCAGCCGTAAGTCCGTGGCGCCATATAAACTTACCGCCTGGGGAGTGAGCACCAGTTCATTATTAAAGAAAGACCAGTTATTCGATGCCTGTTTTCCAAAGACGTTCTCCTGGTTATTCACGATCGTGGGATAGGTAGGACCAAAAATGCTGATCGGTTGGAACACGCCACCAGCGGCAAAGGCCACGTTATAGTCATAAAGTCCTATGGTAAAAGTTGAATTGCCCAGATCGGTAATTGAAGCATTCAGCATCGGCAATGCATCATTGAATCTGCCCATAAACATATATACCTTACCAAGCAACCCTTCCCCCGCAGCCCTGGCCATTCTTAACCGATAAGTTGTTGTCGCCGGCAAGTCGGGCTTCGCAGCAACGAGATCACTAAGGATGAAGTCGTACACTTCTTTTACGGTGGCCCGGGTAAAATGTGTTGCCGTTACATCGGCCTCCGTTACGATCGGAAATCCGGGATCTGATATGGCGCTGGTCGAGTCATAGGGTTTGCCAAAGTAATTTATCAGCAAAAAATAGGTCCAGGCCCTCATAGCCCTGGCCTCCGCGATGACTGAGCGTTTCTGCGTGTCAGACCCGTTCAGCGCGGCGGGCGTCTCATTGATAACTTTGTTAAAAACATAAATGTTCTGTAAGGGCACGGCTAGTTCGGAGGCATCTTCGTCGGGTTGATAGATTACAGGATCCCATCTGAACAGACGTAGTGTCTTTAAATCCGAACCGGTGAAATAGGGGTCGACCGCAGCCACTTCATCGCCCATTGGCACCTGGGCCGTGGTACCGATATTTACAAGGTCAAGACTGTTCAACAGCTGGGAGTAGTCTTCAAGGTTTTGGGCGACCAGCTTCCCTTTTGGTATTACCTCTAAAAAAGATTTTTTACACGAAAAAGACAACACACAACCAGCAAATAGCATAACCGCGCCGAAATATTTATATATCCTTTCCATATTCATTCAGTTTAAAATTTGATGTTTACGCCTAATGATACTGTTCCCTGGTTAACCAGGAGTGACCTTACCCCCGTGACTGCGTTTTGAAACTCCGGATCGATATCGTATTTGTTTGCTTTCCAAAGCATGATGTTTGAGACCTGGGCGCGAAAGGTAGCCTGCTGAATACTTAATTTCCGTGTCAGTCCTGCCGGCAAACTGTAAGCCAACGTTATGTCTCTCATTTTGATATAGGAAGCATTCACGACATTGATATCAGCATAGGTATAATATCCGACATTCCTGCGCGAATCGCTTGTGGCGGAGTTGGATACATAAGAAGGAATATTAGTGATCGCCTCATCTCCGGGCTGCTTCCACCTGTTAAGGAATTCGGCGTTGACATTGCCGGTCATAAAGCCGTAAATGCTGACATTCCTTTGATATAAACGGCCGGAATAGAACTGGTTGACGTCTCGCCGCATGACATTGCCAAGGTTGATAACGGCGTTGGCGCTCAGCGTAAACTGCTTATAGGAAAAGACATTGGTAATCCCGCCGCTCCATACCGGCTGAAAAGTACCCATGAACTTTACATCGCTGACAGTGGCTACAGTGGGGGCTTTCGTGACAGTCTTGTCGGCCAATTGGATTTGGGGATCTCCTACCTGATCCAATCCTGCATATTTATACGCAAATGCAGCGAAAGCGGGATAACCGGCCACATAAAGCTGGCTTATCCTGTCGTAAGCCGTAGTGGGAGAAGTGCCGGCCGTTATCCGGGTTATTTTATTTTTATTGTAAGCTATATTGACAAGCGTATTCCATCTGAAGTTCCTGGCACTGACGTTCAGCGAATTCAGACTTACCTCGATCCCCTTGTTCTCCATATCGCCCAGATTGCCTACAATGGTCGCATACCCGGAAAAGGCATTGGTAGGAATATTCCCCAACAAATCAGAAGTTTTCTTATAATAAAAATCCAGGGACCCGCTGATCCTGTTTTTTAAAACGGCAAAATCAACTCCGAGATTTGTAGTCCTGGTACTTTCCCAGGTCAGCTTCGGGTTGGCCGGTGTACCGAGCTGATAACCGACTCCTCCCTGTAAAAACGAACCAACCTGAGCCACTAAAATATCCTGCGATGCTGCTGTCCCCGGGGCCGGCGCATTTCCTGTAAGACCGTATGTAGCCCGCAAGGCCAAAACAGGCAGCCAGATGATCTTGCTCATAAAATCTTCTTCACTGAGCATCCATTTGCCGCCCACGCTCCAGGCGGGTCTGTTTTGTGCAGATTTATCTAACCCGAACAGGTTGCTTTTGTCGGTACGAAGACTGCCGTTGATACTATATCTCCTGTTGTAGGTATAGGCAAGATTGCTATAGTAGGATGAAAATCTCGTTGTCAATTCAGACTGTGAGAATACGTCGTTATCAAGAGTACTGCGACCGATATTATTCGGCATGATAGGATTTTCGATGCCGGTCGATCCATTGAGGGTTGCATAGTCCACCGCTCCAAATGTCTGCAAAAGCTGATTATACCCCCTCACTAAGCTCCCATTGCTGGCAGCTATTTGCTCCTGGGCCTCCTGCCCTGCTAACAGGTTAAGGCGATGCAGGCCGCCTTCCCAGTCATTCTCATAGTTCAGCTGATTTCTTACGGTCCAGTTTTGCAGGTTGCTATTATTTACTGCATACCTGCCTCCGGTCGTAGGCAAATAGTAGGTGGGTGTTGGTACGGTAGCCGTCGGGGCCTGCGTAAACTCCACCAGCTCGCTTCTGACTAAATAACTTTGAGCATCATCATATGTCCTGGTCGTTCCATAGCCCTTTACAAAACCATAGATACCTTCAAACCTCAGGCCTTTAATAATTTTCACATTAATGCCCAGCGTATTTCTGCTCAAAAGCTTTGAACTATCTGTCGACCCATAATTGAACTCATTTAACGGATTATAGTCGAGGTTCACCAGGCTGAGATTTTGGTCGGTGATCCTTGTCTCATCGCTGAGATACCCCATATAAGGCATGGATAGATTATTTCCGGACCCATCTTTAAAAAGCTGATAAGGATAAAAATTATTATTAATATCTATAGTCCTTTTTCCCTTGGCGTCATTATAGGCATTATCCGTGACCAGGCTCAATTCCAGAAATGGGTTGATGTTGAAATCCATCCGGAGGTCTATTTTATACGCATCGTTTTTCTCACCCGGCCGGGTGCTTATGGTATTGGTATATGCTCCGGATCCATAAATGGAAAACTTATTTGTCCCTCCCGAAAGTGATATCGTATGGTTCATCAAAGCGGCATTCCTGTACCAGAGATCTCTGATTTGTTTGCGGTTATCCAAACCGGCCAGGCTATCCAGGCTGGTCCTGGCCTGAGCCGCCGAGATCAATCCTCTATATTGATTGTAAAGGATTTGCTCGTGAGGAGGCACACCCGTAGACCCTGTATTAGTATACCCCGAAGCCGTTGCCCAGGGATAGGTTACCGGGTCGAATACTTCTGTCGCAGCCTGGATGAACTGGGCGCTATTGAGTGTGGGCATATTATTCAAATCGGGGCGTCCCTGGAAAGAAACAAACCCATCATAACTGACCAACAGTTTATTGTTTCTCGCCCCTCTTTTTGTCGTAATAACAATGACCCCGTTCGATGCCCGGGATCCCCAGATGGAAGCAGCAGTAGCATCTTTTAACACCGTAACGTCGGCGACATCCTGCGGATTTATCGTTGAAACGTCATCCAGCTGTATGCCGTCAACCACATACAGGGGATTTCTATTGGTGCCCGAAGAATTATTGAATACATCGAGCAGTCCGACTGTGGTTACCCCTCTGATCAGCAGCGGATTCTGGCTGGCATTGGGGGCGTTATTAACGGTAAGCCCGGGAATCAGTCCGTCCAGGCGCTGCAGGATATTCATCGAGCCCATCCTGTTCTCCAGCACATCCATATTGGGTTTGGAGAATGAACCGGCGCTTCTCGCCCTGGAAAGGCTTTGATACCCGGTATTGACCGTTACTTTTACTTCTGATAGCTCGGTAACGTCCGTGACAAGGGTGATATCTCCCAGATTCTTTGACGCCCTGACAAATTTTGTTTGATACCCGATAACAGAAATGGCAATGGTGGCACCGGGGCCGGCATCCACACCTTTCAGTGTAAAAAAACCCTTATCGTCGGTGAACGTCGACTGTTTGCCATTCTGCGATCTCACGGTAGCCCCTGCGATGGGCTGGCCCGTCTCATCCAATATCCGGCCATTGACATCCACGGAGGAGGCTGGCATCGTAAGACTTTGCACGGGTGTCGCTTCCTTTTTACTGATGATCACAGCTTTATCGTCGATAGAAAAGCTGAGATCCGAATCCTGCAGGATTTGCTTTAAGGCAACCTCCAGCAATACATTATCCAGCTGTACATTGATCGGCTTGACCCTGTCGATCTGGTCCGACTGGTATAAGATCGTATAACCTGTCTGTCTGCGAATCTCTTTAAAAACTTCTTTCAGTGTAACGTGCTCTTTTTTCAACGTGATGCGCTGAGCAAGACCTGTTGCACTCAACTGTATCAGAAAAACGATCATGAAGACTGCCGTTAATTTCATAATACGTAAGAATTGCTTGGGCACGGCAAATGAAGGGCTGCACCCGACAAAGTGGCGAAAATTCATAAATTTGTTAGTTTTGGTTTACCGCGTTACCCGGAGAACTCGAAACAGGTGTCGCGATCATTAAATAATAAACTCAATCCTAATGGGGCTAAGGTCAAAACACAGACAAGCGGGCTTTTTAACACCTCGTTATTTTACTTACTCAGGGGCTGGCAAATGTTATTTTGCAACTACGATCCTTCTTCCTTCAATTTTAAAACGAACGCCTCCTGTTAATTGCAATTTTCGGAGCACTTTGGAAACATCATCATAACGCGACACATCTCCTCCAAACTTTTTGTCTTTATCAACACCCATTTCATAGCTGATGTCCACGTCGTACCAGCGGGAAATCTTCCGCATGATGGCATCGAGAGGAACGTCATCAAAAATAAAAAGGCCATTGATCCACGCCGTCGCAACTGCCGTATCTATCTCTTTAACCGAAATTGTTTTATTGTGAGCGGTCGCCTGCTCGCCAGGTTTCAACAAAACCTTCCGGCCGTTCCGGTTGATAAGGATACTACCTTCCAGCAATGTAGTCTCCACACTGGGTTCATCCCCATAGGCGTTCACATTAAAATGCGTTCCTAATACGTCGATTTGCTGGCCGTTGCAGATAACATGAAAAGGCTTCGCCCGATTATGCTCAATCTCAAAATACGCTTCCCCCGCCAACTCCACATTCCGCTCAGCGCCGTTAAAGCTCGTAGGATAACGTAAACTCGACGCTGCATTCAGCAGGACCTTGCTGCCATCGGACAAGGTCACCCAATGCTGACCACCCTTTGGTGTTGTCATAGTATTATATTCAAGCCCTTCGTTTTTATTCGTATTACCTGCCAAATACACGATCTGTCCATCAGCTGTTTTGTTTACAGTTACGCCACCCTGCTGTGCAAGATTGCCCACTTTTGCATCCGATAACACCACCTGGTTTCCATTGCTCAAGGTTAGAATGGCTTTGTTGGAGCCCGGTGGAATATCCTGTTTGCTTATTTCGGCAACCGGTTGCGGCAATGAATGCCTCTGAGTAATAAAATAGCCGCCGGCCGTGATAAAGAACAGGATCGAGGCAGCAGCGGCAAAGCGTTGCCACATTATCACTCTATGGCGTCGATGCTTAATATCGCTGAATCCGATCCCAGCAGCCACTCTACTTAGCAACCTCCCCCTGAGCTCCTCTTCCTCTTCGGGACGCACGTGATTGACCTCGGCACCCGACCCGATCAAATGATTCATCCAGGTATTATAGGCTATTTTTTCAGCTTCCGTTGCAGTGCCGTCGTGAACCTTACCTATGATATCCCTGAGTGTTTTTTCGTCCATTCGCTTGTGCTTATAGTATAAAGGCAGGCAATTGAACCACAACACCTACACGGATCCGAAATAAAAGAGTAATTTTTTTAATGCAACAGAAGGAGCGAGGCAAAATCCCCTAAAGATTTTCTTAACTTCCTGAGTGCGCGGTAGATATGTTCGTCCACGGTCTTTTCGGCGATACCCATCTGTTCTGCAATCTCTTTATGGCTTAACTGTTCTTCCCGGCTCATCAAAAATACCTGGCGGCTTTTCAGCGGCAGTTCATTTATCAGCTGGGAGATAAAATTATTGAGCTCCTTAATTTCCAGCTCATTTTGCTGGTGGGTTTGCAGATCAACGCCAGATAGGTCCTCAACCAGTGTTCCCCGTATCTTACCGCTTTGGATAAGATTGGATACTTTATATTTGACGGCGGTAAATAGATAACCTTTAAGACTTGTCTTGATGGTTATGACGGAACGATTTGCCCATAGCCACACAAAAACGGTTTGACAAATATCCAAACTGTTATCCCGGTTGCGACAGGCCTGATAGGCAGCATTGTAGAGTAGCTTCCAGTAACGGTCATAAATTTCCGTAAAAGCACGATGATCATCGGCCTTTAAAAGGTCGATCAACTCGTGATCGGTATGACCGGAATAACGTTCGCTATCAATAGCCATTAAACAAATCTAATACAATTAATCAGATCACCTTCATATCAAAAGGTAATTTCCTGATGCGCCTGCCTGTCAGGTCAAATATTGCCTCCGTCAGCGCCGGGGCAAATGGCGGCAGACCCGGTTCTCCGACACCGCCTGCATTCTCCTCATTTTCCATCAGGTATACTTCGACTTTAGGCATATCATTGATCCGGGGCATTAAATAGTTGTAAAAGTTCCGCTGTTCTACCAACCCGTCCTTGAACGTGACCTGGTGAATCGTTGCGGCCCCCAGCGCCATCAGAATGGAACCTTCTACCTGTGCCTGAATGATGTCCGGATTTACATACCAGCCGCAGTCCACCACTGCCCAGACTTTATCGAGGCTCACCCTTCCCCCCGCTGTTCGGGAAACTCTAACAATCTGGCCGACCATGGTCCCAAGACATTCTGTGATGCCAACCCCAAATCCATCGCCTTTCTTCTTTGCCTTCCAGCCGGAGACCTCCTCCATTTTATCGATCAGCTTTTGACAACGCTCATCGTTTAAATACTTCCGTCTGAAGTTCAAGGGATCATCACCGGCGAGGTGAGCCATCTCGTTCACAAAGCTTTCAAAGGCAAAGCCGTTGGTCGATGCATATACAGAACGCCACCATACGTTGGGGATGGGTGTTTCAAAAGGGATATCTGCAAAACTCATATTCGTGATACCCTTGTAATAGGATGCGAGGAAGCCTTCCGTCGTGCTCCTGTTAGGCTGCGTTTTGGGCGCTCCCTGCCAGTGGCCGATGTTCTGCCCGGCCATCCTGAATTTCAACGTACTAAGCCGCCCGTCCGCCAGGGCACCCTGGCAACGGTAGGAAATACCCGCCCGATACGGTCCCTGTGTCATGTCATCTTCCCTTGTCCAAACAACCTGTACAGGCGTCCCGGTCTCTTATTTGCTGCCTGACCCCGTTTATTGTAAGGGTGGTCATAATACAATAAAGTTCCCGACTTTCGACCGGGAAGATGGTATACAGATTCCGGATTTGATAACCAATATTCCTGTTTTTAGAGACATCCTTGCGGCAACGGTGATTAAAACGCTAAATTTGGATACGTTAAATCGGGAAATAACATGGAGAGCATGAGACGTTTTGAAACGATCAGCGACTACAATGCGTTCAACAATAATGAAACACTACACCCTCTTGTCAGTGTTGTTGACCTGGCCAAGGCAAGTCCCCGCCACGGCATGCAGATGTATTTTGGATTTTACACCGTTTTTTTGAAAGATGTAATGTGCGGGGACCTGGTATATGGACGGAAAACATACGATTACCAGGAAGGAACCTTAGTCTTTCTTGGCCCGGGGCAGGTGGCAGGCATAAACAATTCGGAAATCTATCAACCGAAAGGTTATGCGCTGGTCTTTCATCCTGACCTGATCCATGGCACTCCCCTCAGGCGTCATTTCCAGGAATACAGCTTCTTTAGCTATCAATTCAGTGAAGCCCTTCACGTATCAAAGCGGGAAAGAAAAATTATCCTGGATTGTTTCTCTAAAATTGAATATGAATTGGAACACGCGATCGACAAGCACAGCAACAGGCTCATTGTATCCAATATCGAGTTGTTCCTGAACTATTGTATCCGGTTCTATGATCGGCAATTCATTACCCGTGATGCAGCCCACAAAGGAGTGTTGGAAAAATTCGAAACCCTTTTGAATGACTATTTCCAGGCTGACAAACCACAGACCATCGGCCTGCCTTCAGTAAGCTATATCGCCAGGGAACTGAATCTATCCCCCCACTATTTTGGAGACCTGGTAAAAAAGGAGACTGGGAAGACCGCTCAGGAATACATTCAGTGGAAAGTGATTGACGTAGCGAAAGAAAGAATATTTGACCCAAACAAATCAATCGGCCAGATTGCCTATGAGTTAGGATTTAAGTATCCCCAGCATTTTATCCGGCTGTTCAAACAGCAGGTCGGGCATACGCCCAGCGCGTACCGAACCTTGAACTAGCGCCCGCCGACTTCAATCTACCAGGCCGCTAGCGAGAACCCTACCTTGCAATATGAACCAGCTTTGAGACCTGGCATAAACACAAGCGACATGTATCAACGGCCTGTTTATCTCGATTACACCTAAAAACTATGAATACACGACACCTAATTAAAAAACTTTATGCTACATCGCTGATTTGGGCGATTGTCTTTTTATTTTTTTCAAATCCCCTGCATGCGCAAGGGCGCCTGGATTCCGGCACATCGCCAGGGACTGAACAACCACCAGGCGGAAGCTTTTTCACCGGAGGTACGGCCGTTGTAGTCAGAATACCGACCAGCCCGGCAATCAACTGCGGAGCGGCTAAAGTGACCTTTCCTCCAGGTGTTCGTACAATCTGGCATTCTCATGCCGGCGGCCAGGTTATCGTCGTCACTTCAGGCACGGCCTGGTACCAGGAGAAAGGCAAACAGAAACAAGTCATTGCTCAGGGTGAGGCCGTTATATGCGCTCCGGGAGTGATGCACTGGCACGGGGCCCCTCCGGACGCGCCCATGACGCATACGGTGGCTACGCCCAATCTTGACAAAGGCGGTGTTACGGCCGGGCCTGCTGTCACAGACCAGGAATACAAGGGATCTAATTGATCGATATCCCGACTCATGCTGCAATCAATTTCGGCACATGGGCAGCAACCCTCCGACACATCAGCGCATCCTGCAGGCCCAGCCATTGGGGATTTCAGGCAAACTATCGCTGGCAAACGCATTATCTGTGGCAGCCCTCGCTGGCCATCGGCCAGGTAAATGCCTATCCGGGATATCCTCAGTTTAACCGGCACCAAGTATGGCTGCGGCGTAGCTCAGTGCAGCGCATGCGTGATCCACCTGGATGGAGAGGCTGTCCGGTCCTGTGTCACAAACGGGGTCTGGAGATTGCCGCAGCAAGTGGACATAACTCCCTCATCATCGACCCGCCCGGCGTTGGCAAGAGCATTGTTCGAAAGAAGTCCGGCTATCTCCACTTACCCGGGCTTCAAGTCCGGCTTCTTCATTTTTATCAACTTCCAAAAGTTTTTATAACTCCATTCTAAAAAGCTAATATTCTTAGCGCTATTTGTACTAAAATAGTATCTTTGTTGAGGCAAATAGTTCTTTCAAATCACGTCAAAATCGGTCAATTTACGGGGGACCTATTCAGGGATCTGTTGACATTTCCCGGCGAAGACGAATTGATTTTCAATAATATATGCGCCCGGATCTCCTAATGTCCCCCCGGCGGCGGATTCAAAATAGCGGCCGGCACCAGATTCCTCACCGGCTTGATAGTCTTCAGATACGCATAAATACTCATCACATCCTCATCACTCAGCTTCGCCAGATTGTCCGACGGCATCGGCGGCAGCAAAGGACGCGCATCCGCAAGCCCTTTGTATTTCCCTTCCTTAATAGCCCTGCGAAAATTATCCGCCGTCCAGCCTCCCAGCCCCGTTCCATCCGGTGTCAGGTTCGCGGAAAAAGTTACCCCCCAGGGCCCGGCCGCCGCCGTCAAATCTCCTTTAAACAATACCCAACTGCCGCCATTAGCCAACCCGGTATCATATTTCCCCAAAGGCACCCCGGCATTATAACCCGACAAATACCGGCTCATGTCCGGCACCGGCCCGGCGGCAGTCATCTTCTTAGGCGTATGACAATCCCCGCATCCGATAACATCGACCAGATAATGCCCTCGCTCCACACTGCCGGAGATCGAAGGCGTTGCCGCATCACCCGGCTTCCCCGAATCAACCGTATTACCAGCAGCACCCGACTTAACAGTATCAGCATTTCCCGGCTTACCAGCATCAGTCTGACATGACACATACACTACCGCAAGGCCCATGGCCGCGGCAAAATAAAATGATCTCATTAGAATGTTTTTTTGAATTTTCAGCTTCGGGCATAGCTATCCCTATACAGCCGCCCACCGCACTGAGTATTTAATTAATAAGCAAGAACGTTGGTACTTAATTGGTAAAATTGTCTGCCGTCGCCGATCATCAGAGAAGGTATGACACCGGTGAACTCTTTGAAATCACGGATAAAATGCGCCTGGTCCGAATAGCCGTAATCATAAGAAATGGAAGCCCAGGATAGTTTCTCCTCTTTCACCCGTTGTATATGCGCATAAGCATTCCGGAAACGAATGATGCGCGTATAAGTCTTTGGACTGGTCCCGAGCGCATCCTTAAAGCTGCGCTGCAGCTGACGCTCGCTGACATACAAATTTTTACAAAGCTTCTCGATGCTGATATTCCCCTTTGCCTGCCGGATTATCTTCGCTGCCTCTGACATATAGCTCCGTTCAGCCTGCACATTTTTAAGCGCATTGAGTAAATAAGTCTCCGCTATTTTCATCAGATCGGCAGGTTCTTCCTTGCCATACATTTGCCCGGCCATCGTGTTGATCCGGGCATTTAGGAAATTGCTGACATCCGTATAGTCGTTGAACAAAGCCGCCGCAGGAACTTTAAAAAGATGAATGAGACTCTCAGGCTTCAGATTCATGCCAAAACAGACCGAATAACCCTGCGTCTTCCAGGTCACCACATCTTTGTAGATCCCCACAAAAAAGGCGTCCGGTAATTTTTGCCATTCCCCTTCCAGCAGTACCCGGCATTCCTGCTGATGCGTGTGAATAATCACCTGCGCCATGCCCAGCGGAAGACATTTCTGAAGGGGAGACTCCTCGCCGGCCCCGCCGTCAAATATCTGGAACCAATAGTTCTCTACATAGGGTTGCAGAAGAGCGGAAGGTTTATATTCCTGGTAGGTGATGATCATAACGAACAATTGAACGACATAGGTTTAAGTTAGAGGAACAAAGATAATAGCTGGTTCTTTTACCGTATTGAAAAAAACCGACATTTTTATCATACGCACAACTCGTTGGCTGAAAACGAATTAGAAACCACCTCCCATCTTGCCGGCGCCAATTCCTCCTCCGCCATACCCAGGAACATATCAAACACTTCCGCCGGAGCGCCCTGCTTCACCTCCCCCAGCCATTGCAGAATCTCTCCATTGCTCAGCGCCCGCATCATCCACCGGCTCTCCACCATCATCGTTTCCGGAGTTATGCTGGCAATGATCGCCTGCTGCGCCGCTTGCAGATCCTCATCCGTATAGTGCTTCCACAAGGTATACAGCAAGATGTTTTCCTCCTTGTTCATATGGTGCAGATTGAAAGCGATAAACTCGTTGAAAGCATAAAAAATAGCCTTTCCATACGCCACTCTCTCACCGCAAAGCCCGGCTCTCCGCCATCCCTTGATTTGTTCCCGCAGGTTATCGGAAAGCTGATGGTCGATCACATGCTCGTTTTCAAACTCCGCCACCAGCTCCGGATTAACTTTTACCAGCATCGGCAGCAAACAGGTATCCTCATGATGCGCATGCTCGT
Source organism: Chitinophagales bacterium (assembly GCA_015655015.1). Lineage (GTDB taxonomy): Bacteria > Bacteroidota > Bacteroidia > Chitinophagales > Chitinophagaceae > Puia. Next base: position 28,879 of record JAATFV010000129.1, read on the forward strand.
CAAAAAGATCGACGACCAACTCTACCGCCCGAACGGTCTTAGCCGCAGCATCTTCCTCGAAATCGGTTTGCTGGATACCCAGCGCCGTATCGTATAATAAAGCCCGCAGCCCCTTGTGGATCTGGTTAAAAACATTGTAACGATTTTCTTTCATGTCGTTTAAATTTATACAAAGCTACACAGTCCCGCATACCCGGTATTGAAAAAAAACGACAATCTTATCTCCGGAGTATTTACTATCATTATATATTATAGTCAGGTGACGGCTAATCCTGACAACCTATCCAAGTCAACCAACAAATGGTTCGAACGAAATCCTGATGGGGTCACAAAGCCGACCAGACTATCGTCTGGCCGGCTTTTTTGTTTCGCAGTGTGGAGAGTTTGCTTGTCAAAACGGGTAAAATAGAAAGAGGCCACCCTATGGTGACCTCCCGGTGATCGGGGGCTGTTAACGGGGGATCAATTAAAGATCTCTGCGAGCGGTTCCGTGAGTGCCACCCCCATCAAGAGCTTCGGCTACTTTCCGTTGCAATTCTTCGCCGCGCAAGTTCTTTGCCACGATCTTACCTGTGGGATCGAGCAGCATGATCATGGGAATACCGGATAGTCCGTATTCCTTTGCCGAAGGGGCGTGGAGCATATCTTTCAGCTCGCTGATCTGCAGCCACGGCATCTTGTCTTCATGAATGGCCTGCATCCACTTATCTTTTGAGTCGTCATAGGAGACGGAAACGATGGACAACCCCTTGCCCTTGAATTTTCCCCAGGCCTTTTTTATATTGGGGGTCTCGGCGCGACAGAAACCGCACCAGCTGGCCCAGAAGTCTACCAGGACATATTGCCCTCGCAGAGAGGAAAGGGTTATGTTGCGGCCCAGGGTGTCCATCGCAGTGAAATCAGGGGCCGTTTTACCTACACCGGCATTTACGCCGCCGACTATGCGCATTTTGGCAGAAGCCCCTGTGGGGGTATTCCGGTATTTTTTGTCCAGGCTATTAAATACAGCCAGGAGTCCGTCGTCATCCATCATCCACTCGCTGCGTTCCAGTACGTTGTCCCAGCTCACAAAGGAAGACGGATGCGCCTTTATAAACTGATCCTGCAGCTGGTGCTGCCGGATACGCAGAGACCGTTCCTTTTCTTCGAGGACTTTGGCGGCTGCGCCGTCACCTGCCCTGGATTTATTCCATTTTTCCGTTGAAACCGCGCCAAACTCTTCGATGGCTGACCCGGTCATTTTTTCGAAGAGTTGCCAGTCTTTTTGTACGGCCCCTCCAACAATCGTCACATCTTTCCAATCGGCTCCGGTTATGGTGAAGGTCTGTCCAGGCTCCAGATATACGGTCTTATAGTCGCCGTTGGTTTTCATACCTTTTTCTCCGGGCCGGTCTACGCTCACAAAGGCCTTATAAATATGGTGGATGTAGTTTTTTATTTCAAAGGCGCCATCGTGGATGACAGCCGAATCCTTCACCCTGCCTTTGTCCGATAAATAAAAGAGCTGAATCTTACTTTGGTCATAAGACGAGGGCAGGCGTCCTTTCAGGACGACCAGGCTGTCCTTTACGGGACCATGGGCCAGTGCCGTCATGGTGAGGAAGAGGCAAGCCAGGCCGGTCGTCATTTTTTTGCTACTGGTAATCATATGGTTGTTGTATTTTAATTAAAGATTTTTGAGGCATATATAAGCACCACATTTTCCTCCCAGCAAATCTGCGATATATCTATATATCTTATTCATCTTTGCTGATTTTTATTCGTTTGCCGTACGTAGTTTTCGTTTAATTATAACCGTCATTCTGTCCAATGTTCGGCGCTGCCAGCACCTCGCTGTGCGGGATCGGGAAGAGGGCCGCGGTGGGTTTCCACTGATTGCCTTTGGCCGCAGTCATGACGCTGTTGATGCGCCCGGTCCTTTTTAAGTCGAACCAGCGGTGGCCCCATTCAGTGAAGAATTCGATGCGGCGTTCGTGGAAGATCGTATCGACCAGTTCAGGCTGCGAGATGCCGGGGTCGGTATCTGCGATCTTCGGCAAGCCGGCGCGTCCTCTTACCTGGTCGAGGTCGGCGATGGCATCGGGCAGGTGATTCTGAAAGGCCTGCGCTTCTGCGCGGACCAGGTAACAGTCGGCCAGGCGCAAGGCGATCTCCCATTCCTGGATGGCTGCGCTAAACGCGAATTGCTGTTTGTATTTCAGCGGAACCGTATAGTTGACGCCTTGGATCAACTGATCGACGGTCCAATTTGTCCTTCTCAGGTCACCACTCTCAAAGGAATTTACCAAACCCGATGTCAGGGCATAATTGGGAATGATCTGATAGATGGCCGCAGGGGGAACGAAGAGACTGCCTTCGGGTGTCGAGAAGATGGATTGGGTGGTCGAAGGAGGCATCAATTGCAGGATAGCCTCGCTGTTATTGGGTAGAAATGCGCCGGCAGGGGTGGCCAGGCTGTACATTCCCGATGAAAGTACGGTGGTCGCTTCCTTTACGGCATCGGTATAGTCTTTCTGGTAGAGATAAACGCGCGCCAGCAGGGCGGCGGCGGCATATTTATTGGCGCGAACCTTATTCACCGTGGGATAGGCGGTACCCAACCCGGCTTCTGCGTCTTTCAGATCGGCGATCACCTGTTTGTAAACATCGGCCGTATCCGAGCGGGACAGCAGGGTATTCGCACTATAATCTGAAGAGGTGGTCAATGCCACCCGCCCATATTCATTGGTGAGGTAAAAATAGTTGAGGGCGCGGAGGAATTTCGCTTCGCTGCCGACCCGGAGCTTTTGGCTGGCGCTGATCGTAGCGGCAGCGGGCAGCTTCTCCAGGATCAGGTTGCATTGATAGATGAGGTTATACGCATTCGACCAGTTGTCTTCATTCAGCGAGTTATTGGATAGAATGGCATTCTGCTCGAACTGCGTATACAAGGACGATACCGCGGTCTTGTGGAGTTCATCGGAGCTCAGGCCGGGGAAGAGGGTAACATTACCGCAGAGGAAACTCGTACTGGCAAAATTGAAGGTAGCCTGTAGGGCGTAGGCGCCAAGGATGGCATTCTCCACCGAGCTGGAGTCCGTGAATACTTCGGTAGTGGTGAGCTGGTCGACGGGCGGAGCGATGTCCAGCGTCTTCTTACAGGAATTGAGCGGGTAAAGGATGATAGCCAGTCCCGCGGCCAGGATATATCTTGATGTCGTTATAATCTTTCTCATACGTAACTAAAATTAAAAGGTTAATTGTGCTCCCAGGACAATGGTGCGTAAAGGCGGTGTCACCGTAGGGCTCTGGATCTCGGGATCTCCCACTTTATAACCGGTGAAGGTGAGAAGGTTCTGTCCCTGGACATAAATCCGCAGCAGGTTGATATGCGCTCTCTGCGTCAGTTGAGAAGGTAATGAATAAGAAAGCGAGACATTCTTCAGCCGGACAAAGGAGGCGTCGCCATATACGGCATTGGAGTTATACGTGTAATCATACCAGGGCTGATAAGCTGCCCCCGCGTAATCCTGGCTAAGCCGCTGGTGTGTGGCGAGTTGACCGGGATGTGTCCAGAAATCCTTCATGGCCGTGGGCAGGTTATAGATGTCACCGGGCAATTCCCAGAAACTGGCTTCATAAGTAGCGCCCAGCTGTTTGCGGAAAGTGAAAAGAAAGTCCAGGGTAAAACTCTTATACCGGATGGAGTTCTGCAAGCCGCCATAAAAACGGGGGTCCAGGTCACCCTGTACTTCATAGTCGTTCTGATCCTGCAGGCCATCCTTGTTCTTATCCTCGAAGGTATAAATGCCGGTCTGAGGATCGACACCAGTGTATTTGTATTTATAGATCACGTTGAGCGAATGGCCGAGCGCATAGGTGTATTTATAGGGTGAATTATCCAATCCCGGGAAGGAGACCAGCTTGTTCTTCGGGATGGTAATATTGAAATTGGTAGACCAGGTAAAATCTTTGGTTTTGACGTTGTAGGTCGTCAGGGTAAATTCCCAGCCGGAGTTGACGACTTTAGCCGGGAGATTGGCTACGACACTGGTAAAGCCCGTCACTCCGGGCAGCTTGTATTGCACGAGGGCATTCGAGCTGCTGTTATTGAAGTAAATAGTCGAGAGCAGAATCCTGTCATTGAGGAAACCCAGCTCCAGCGCGCCTTCTAACTTGGCGGTCCGCTCCCAATGGTAATCCGGGTTGAAGAGCTTGGTGGGATGGAGGCCGGCCGAGCCGTCGTAGAGGTATTGGGTGGTCGTCCAGGTATCGAGGTATTGGTAGTTGGAGATCTTGTCATTACCGGTGATGCCATAACTACTCCTCAGCTTGCCGAAGCTGAGAAAGGATACATTCTTCATCCAGGGTTCGTCGGAGAAGATCCAGGCGGCGCCTACGGAGCCGAAGTTGGCGAATCGTTTGTCCGAGCCAAAACGGCTGGAGCCGTCGCGGCGAACGGTGAGGTTGAGCAGGTACCTCTCTTTGAAATCATAGTTGAGGCGGCCAAAGCCCGCTTCGTAGACATAGGGCGACGATGTCCGGGTGCCCAACTGAGAGGTGGCGCCTACCAGGGACTGCATCAGGGACTCTGAAGGATAACCGGATGCCAGGATGCCGAGTGAAGTGGCATTGGTGGATTGCAGGGAGCCGCCGGCCAGTGCGTTGAGCTTCCCCTCTCCTATCTTCCTGCTGTACTCCAGCTGCGGCTCCACGATGTAGCTGTCGAAATGGTTGACGGTGAAGTCGGAGCTATTTTGAATGCCGAGAGTGGGCGCGAAGGCACTCTTGGGGGTCAGGTTGACCTCGCTGCTCTGAATATTGTTGTACCCGAGGTTGGTCTTTATCGTCAGGCCCTTAGTAAGGGTATAACTGAGCAACATGTCCGCATTCAGGTTGTTGGTGGTTAGTGTATAGGAGAGCTTCGTGTACACCAGCGGGTTGTTGAGGGGTCCCTGTAGGACAACGCCGCCTTCATTCCAGGCCAGGTTACCCGCGGCATCATATAACTGGAGATTGGGCGGCAGGTTGTAATAATTGGCGAGGTCCTTGTTGAGGAGGTGGTTGTTGTCCACGCTGTAACTGCCTGATACTGACATTTTAAACCGCCGGTCATCCGAATTATGCGAGAGGTTGAAGTGTGCAGAGATCCTACGGTCGTAGAGGTCTCCCGGCAAGACCGTGGTCTCGTGATGATAAGCTGCACCAACGAGGAATTGGGTGTTGGCGTTACCGCCCGAGACGGAGAGGTTGGCATCCTGGGTCTGCGAGCTCTTACGGCCCAGCAATTTGTTGAAATCATGATAACGGGTGGTGTCCCAGACCAGGAAGTCGTAGGCCGAAGATGCATTGGGAATATCCCCGTCGTTGGCAAAGGCCTGGCGGCGTTTGGCGATGTAATCCGGGGTATTGAGCGTCGGTATTTTGACGGTCGTATTGCTGAAGCCGGAGTATACGTTGGCGTCCACTTTGGTCTTGCCGGCCCTGCCTTTTTTGGTGGTGATGAGGATAACTCCATTGGCGCCGCGGGAACCATAGATGGCGGTGGCGTCGGCGTCTTTCAGGACTTCGATGCTCTCGATGTCAGAGGGATTGATGGAGTTAAAGGGACTCAGTCCGCCGAAGTTGGAAGGATCCCCGAGAGCGGAAAATTGTGTATTCAGGGCTCCGTTGTTGGCAGCAGCCGGGATGCCGTCGATGATGAAGAGGGGCTGGTCGTCGGTGATGGTGCGGTCGATGGCCGTACGCCCCCGGATGTCTACTTTGAAGGAGCCGCCGGGCAGGCCGGTCGTCTGGGTGATAAGCAGACCGGGTACCCGGCCGTCGAGGGCCGCCAGTACATTGGTCACGGGCTGGGTGGCAATGTCTTTAGCCGTGACAGTGCTGACGTCACCCGTATTGAGTCTTTTGGACGTAGTGTAATACCCTTTGTTGATCTCTACGTCCTTTAGCGCGTTGTCCGCGAGGGACAGGCTGATCACCAAACCCTTGCCGTCATAGGAGGACGAGATCCGGAGATCCTTTGGTGCAAACCCGATATAGGAGACCAGCAGTTTGTCATGGGGGTAACCCGGTATGGAAAAACTTCCGTCGGTCCTGCTGCTGGTTGAAATTTTTGTGTTTGTATTGGTAATGGTGGCTCCGGCAAGGGGTCGCCCCCCGGCGTCTACGATATGTCCCGACAAAGAAAGTTGTTTGGGGATCGTGTCCAGGGGAGCGGTATGTTCAGGGACAGCAGCTTTGTGAAAGAAAAAGATGCTCCTGCTGTTGATGGAGAAACTTACGGGCTGGTCTTTCAGCACGAGGCGCAGGAAGTCGGCCAGCGCCAGCCTGTTCGCTTCGACCGTCACGGGATGGGTGTCGTCGAGGGCGTCCTTGCTGAACATGAACTGGTAACCAGTTTGTCTTTTTACTTCTTTAAAGATCTTTTCGAGCGGGATGTTCTTTCCGGAGAAGCTGACTTCCTGTGAAAGACCGCTGGCGGCGACATTCAGGAACGAGGCGGTGAGCAGTAGCGCAGTGAATCTCATAACCAATAGTGTTTGGTGGATGCAGCGGTGGCCCCCATAGGCCGACCGTCTACAAAGAGTCGATAATTTCATACTTTTGCAGAGTTTGGGTGAAATGAGTAAATAGTCTGTCCGACTTGTTTTATTTGATGTTACCCTTACGCCTGCCGGAAGTGGTCTAAACACTTTCGGCTTTTTTGCAGGTATAACTATATAGATACCGGTTGTCCCGGTGAGATTTTAATGAAGTAGCAACGTTGGTCAGGAAGCGGTTTAATGTATACGTTCAGTACCCAGGAAGGTCCCTTTTCATCAAAGGGAGGGATGCCTTATTTCGAGAGGATCAGCGTTCGTCCCTGCATGGTATATTTTATCTTCATTTCCGTCAGGAACTGAAGGATGGCCGATAAGTTTACATTTCTGTCCATTCCGCCTCTGAATTCGATCGCCGGCATGGCCCCTTCATATTGTACGGTGATATCATACCATCGTTCCAACTGGTGCATGACGGCGGGCAGGCTGGCCCCGTCAAAATCAAATAAACCGTTCTTCCAGGCGAGCACTTTGTCCGTATCGACGTCGTTATGAACGGTGATCTTCTGGTCTTGTGCAGCCTGTTCCGATTGCTGGCCGGGCTTCAAAACCTTATCGCTCTGCCCATTGGTCACTTTTACAGAGCCTTCCAGTAACGTCGTCCGGATGGCCCCTTCATTCGTATATCCGTTGACATTAAAATGTGTTCCCAGCACTTCCACCGTGGACTTGCCGCCTATGTCGACGATAAAAGGCAGTTCTTTGTTTTTTGCCACTTCAAAATAGGCTTCGCCTTCAATCTTGATCTTCATTTCTTTTGTCACGGCTCCTACAGGATACGTGATGGAGGAGGCGGCATTCAGCCAAACCTTTGTACCATCGGGCAGCAGCAGCTGATACTGGCCGCCCCGGGGCGTGCTCAGGGTATTGAATACGAGTGAGGGAACAGATCCGGATCGGTTATCTCCTTTTCCTTCGTAGGATAATTGCCCGTTGGCCTTGACGACCTGGTGATTCCCCTGCTGTGCCAGCATGCCATTCCCGGCGCTGTCCAATGTCACCTGTGAGCCATCCGACAGGGTAAGGATGGCGGTGGAACGGCCCGGAGCGATGTTGCCGGGGCTCCGGAGCTTTTTATTATCGACGGCTACCTTTTCTATATGCTGCTGTGCCGTGTAAAAGAAAAATACGCCGGCGGCTATCAGTAAGATGATGGCTGCAATGGAAAGAGCCCTGAATGAGCGCCTTTTCCGCCCCCCGTCGAGCGGGATGACCTTCGAAGGCCGCATCTCCTGTCCGGCGATGATCTTTCCACCGGCGATGATCTTTCCATTGGCCCTGATCTTTCCATCGGCCCTGATCTTTCCATCGACGCCAGCCTCTCCTGCCGCCCGTAAGATCCCTTCGAATAAGCGATCTGCGAGGACTTTATCAGCCTGTCCTTGCGCCGATCCTGCTACCAGCGCGTCGCGGACGGCCTCCAATAAGAAAGATTCGCCCTCCTGCTGCTGTAATTGTTCCAGCAAAAGCGATAGCTCATCAGCCGTCAGCGAGTCGTCAAGATAATTTTGGATCAGGCCCTGTATGGTCTGTTTGCTCATTGGATGGTTATTAATTTGCTCATTGGATCGTTACAAAGAGAAGGTTTCGTATCTAAAGACACATAAAAAAGGGCGAGGTATGAGCCGGAGAGAAAAAAAATGCATTTTTTCGAAATATCTGCAAAAGGTTGCAGGGAATAATCTGGAAAGCGGTATCTACAGGAATGCCCGGATAAGGCAGACCAGGAAGAAAACATCATCCGTATGGGTGCGAAGGTAATCCCGGATTGACTGCAGCGCCTTGCTCATATGGCTTTTTACCGTATGCCGGGAAATTTGCAGGGCACTTGCGATCTCTTCCTGGCTCAAGCCCTGCTGCCGGCTCAGTATCCACACTTTTTGCTGCTGTGGCGGCAGTTGCTCCAGGGCCCGCTGAACCAGCTGCTCTGATTCCTTATAGAGGAGGCGTCCTTCCGGGGAATCTCCCGTGACCAGGAAATAATTCATCAACTCTTCCGTAAAGGGCTGTTCCCGGATCTTTTTCCGCAGTGTATTAAAAATATGATTGCGGGCTATAATGAAAAGGTAATCGTCGAAGCGCTCGACTGCTCCCAACTGGTCACGCCGAAGCCAGACCTTCAGGAAGACGTCCTGGACGATCTCTTCACTCAGCTCATGGGATTTGGTGAATGCGAGGGCTACGTTGTAGATATTCTCCCAGCTCCGGTCGAACAGCTTCCGAAACGCCTGTTCGTCACCTGCCGCAACCTTTTCCAGCAAAACCTGATGATTATCCTTATGTAGTGAAGAATTCAACGATGCATTCCTATTTGGGTTAAAAGTAGGAAAAAGCAACCAACCTTTTAAGCGTCACAGATCCCCAGTAGCTAATCCTATCTTTCCGCGATCCAAAAAGTGGAAAATTTCCGGCGTAAACAAGCAAATTGTATAAAACTCTTTTATACATAAATATGCATATTAATTTATGCCTATATTGTAGAATTATTTCTACTACTATCTATTTATAATAAAATATTTATGAGGAGAGCAATTTTATTCTTTTCCGTTGTATTTGTCGTTGGTCTTCCCTTCACTAACGCACAGGTGTCCATCAACATGCTGATTGTCGGAGGGGGCGGAGGTGGAGGCAGGAATGCCGGATCAAACTCCAGTGGCGGCGGAGGAGCGGGTGGTGGACAGGTAGTATATGCTACAACTTCCGGCACTGCCGGATCAGCCTTTACAATAGTAGTAGGCGCCGGAGGAAATGGGTTCCGTTTTTCACCGGCGGTCACTCAGACGAACGGAGGCAGCTCTTCCATAACGGATGCTTCGAGTACCTGGTCTGCCCTGGGTGGAAATGCGGGAGGGGATGCCACTGACGGGTCCTCTTCGGGGAGTGGCGGCACATCGGTGAATTCAGATGGTTCCGGGGCAGGGGGCAGGGGCGGGATTTACGATAACGGGAACGATGCGTCCGGCTGGCCGGTTGCGGGTGGTAATGGCACGTCTGCCTATTCAGCGTGGGGTGAGGCCACGGGGACGGGCGAGCTGTCGGGATCTACCCGGTATTATGGCGGCGGCGGAGCAGGTGGAAACTGGGGCGGGCAAAGCGGAGGAGGCAATGCTGCAGCCGGCTTAGGTGGCGGCGGCAGAAGTAATTCGGATGCTACGGCCAATACCGGAGGCGGTGGCGGCGGGGCCAATTCCAATGGCTCCAGCGGAATGAATCTTCCCGGTGGAAACGGAGGTGCGGGCCTTGTCATTCTCAGCTATGCAGGAACGCCTGTCGCAAGCGGAGGCACCATCACGCAGAGCGGCGGTAATACCTACCATACGTTTACCAGCAGCGGAATCCTTATGATCAACAGTACGCTTCCTATAACCTGGCAGGCTTTTACTGCTGAAAACAGGACTGGACTTATATTGCTGAAGTGGACAGTGTCTGATGAGATTAACGATCTTCGATATGAAATTGAGCGGAGCCCGAACGGATCGAACTTTCAAACCATTGCGTCCGTGACTGCGGAAAACTCACTCAATTCCATACAGTATTCCTATGCCGACAAAAGTCCTTTAAATAGCCGGGCCTATTACCGGATAAAACAGGTGGATATCGATGGCCGGTCCTCCTTTAGCAAAACGGTATCGATAGATGCAGAAATTGCCTCCTCTATACGGTTATTTCCCAATCCCGCTCATGACAACCTCACTATATCGATGCCTTCCACTTTAACGGGAACCTATATGTGCACTATTTACACTGCCAGCGGCGAGAAGCTGGCAAGCAGAGAACTTATAGCCGGCACCAATAATATTGGTATGCAATCCATGAAGAACGGCTTGTATTTTATTTCAATATGGGCAGACGGCGTATGCATTCATGTTGAAAAGGTGACAAAGTAGCCGCTTTTCTGAAACAGGTATTTCACCCGACCTTTGACAGTACTCCCCCCTATACCTGATAAGGCGGTCGGGGGGTACTATTTTCTTCGCCGCCGGATCAGTAATACAGCCCCGCTGATCACCAGCAAAGCAGGCAGCAGCCAGACATATACCAGCTTCAACACTGCTGCCTGATCCAAACTGAGTTTCAGGTTATTGTCCCTGGAATCCGGTCTGGAAGTGTCGACAGGGAATTGTCCATTGTCCAGCCAGCCGAACAGCGCCGTAGCAAAGTTGAAATTGCATGCACGGGGACTGTTTCTGAATAATTCCGCATTGCTCATAAAATCAGCATCTCCCATGACCACAATTTTCTGATTTTTCCCATGTATGGTCCTGGTAAGCGCAAGAGCCGTTGTATACACTGTGTCTTTAACTGCAACGCTGTTATGCCTTTTTTTATTCAAGGTATCCAGCGATGATGCTGTCACAGCCGGCTCACTCACCATATCCATGTCCGGATTACGGGCATACTGATCATTATATGTCTTTCCGGCAACAGTACGCAACAGCGGCCTGATATTGTACCCTAGAGTATCCACAGCACTAAGTGCCGCTACTCCATTCATGGACACCGGAATGGATTCCAGAAAAGGCTTGTCTGCTATTCCATTCAGATGCAAAGCGGCCTGCGTCATCCTGGGCAGCACGAGGGAAGGCTGGTAGTCTTCACTTTTTTGCGCCAGCATACCATCCATCAATTTCACTCCCAGGGGCTGCAACAGGGGATTGATCATTTCCTGCCTCCCCGGTTCCCCGGCTATCAGCAGATTCCCTCCCCCGTTGATAAATTGCTGTACATGTTCAAGGGATGCGGGGCTCAGGCTGGTCAATGGGTCTGCTATCACCAGCGCCGTAATGCTGTCGGGGATCTCCCGATCGCACAGGGATAGGGTGTCTACATCAAAGCCCTGGTTGATCAATGCCTCGCGAAAGGTCTTCTGCACCGTCATCGACTTATAAAACCTGTCACCCTTTTTAGTGATGTCCCGCTCCTGATCACCCGCAGCGAACATTATTTTTGGCATCTTTGTCTCCAGTAATCTTTGGAAAGCCGCCGACACTTCCGTTTCCGACGGCCACATCTGCTGATCGTTGAAGACCCGCAAATACGTACTTTTCCCGTTGTATTTCAATTGCATTACATACCTGTTCGATTCCGGTCTCAAATCGATGATCTTACGGATCTCATCGGGTCTCAGGTAATGCGAAATGTTGAAACCTCCTGCCTTTGCCCGTTGGTCTACGACCTCTTTCAGTGTCTTCCCCTTGTAAGCGCTGAACATATTATAGCCATCGGAAATGGCAGTATCATAATAGTTGACAAAATTAAATTGAATATCCGGCTTGAACCGTACATATGGCTCCCATTTGGCCATGAACTCATTTCTATGATCCGATCTTCCGAAAGAAGAATACGGATCCAGAAAATTACCATAGGAGGTCACTTCCAGGGGTGTTTTGCGGAGCCCGACAATGATCTTTTGGGTATTAGGCGTCAACGTGTTGACCTTGTTGGCCGTAGTATCCCAATAACCCGTTACCCCCGGGCGCGAACCGATATAACCTATGCATAATGCGGCAGCAACGACAACAGTATATCTCATCATCTTCGTTCTCAGCGGCAGACTTTGGCTCGCATTCTTTAATTTATAAATGGTAAAGGCAAGGAACATTGCTATCACGACAAGAAAATACAACACGTCCTTCGTGACAATAAGTCCACTCAGCATGTGTCCCGTGCGTCCGTTCAGTGAAAGAAAGTAGGTCAGGTCCCGCACAAAGTCGATGTCCTGCCATAACTGACCGATATAACTCAGGAAACCTACGATAAGAAAGGTTCCGATGGCAGCCACCACCTGGTAGCTGGTCAGACTTGACATGAACAGACCGATGGCGGCAAAGGCGTTTAACAGTAAATAAAATCCCAGTAAGGCCGACAAGAGCAATCCTATATCCGGAGACGTTATCTGAAAGACACCGGAGACCACAAATACCAAAAGCACCGCTAACAGCAATAGGTTGTACAGGGCCATAGCGACGTATTTCCCTAACACGATCTGCCTCATGCGGATAGGAGAAGAATACAGAAGACTGATGGAACCTCCGTTGATTTCCCTGCTGATCAACCCCATCGTCAACAACGGGATATAGAGATACAGGTTATTGATCGCAGTTGCGAAAAGCCCTGTATAGGAGCTGGTAAATAGTCCATCCGTCAATGCATGAACCCCCTGTCTGCCAAATCCCCCCATTTCCTGCATGCTGGCGTATCTGTGCAGCGAACCTGAATAGACCAGGGCGCATTGTACAAAAAAGGCTATCGTGAGAAACCACGCTATAGGAGAGTAAAATAAATTCCTCCACTCATTATAAGCTATCTTGAAAACCAGTTTCATTACCTGTCACTTTAGTTATTTTTCGGACAATTGTTTAAAGATCTCATCGAGAGCGGTCTTGTCCAGTCCTATCTCACGCAGATGCCAGCCGTTGGATACGCTGGCCTCGACAATGCGTTCTGTCACGATAGGGTCACCGGTGAAGTACAATCTGATCTGACGTTCGGTAAGAAATTCCACCCTGTCGATGCCTGGTATGGCCGCCAGATCAGCCTCAGCCGGAGGATTTTCCAGGCTGACCAATACGCTGTGCGGTTGTATATAGTTATTGAAAGCATCCATAGTGTCGGAAAATACGATCCTGCCCTGCTCGATCATTTTAATTTCCTTACACAACAATTGGATCTCCGAGAGAATATGGGAGGAAAAGATCACGGCATGCTGCCGGGCGATATCCCTGATCAACTTTCTCACCTCTATTATCTGGTTAGGATCCAGCCCATTGGTTGGCTCATCCAGTATCACGAGCTTAGGCCTGTGAATGATGGCCTGCGCGATCCCTACACGCTGACGATACCCTCCGGACAGGTTCCGGATCAGCCTGTTCTGAAAATGGCTTATCCCGCACAATTCCTTCACCTCACCCAGGGCAGTCTTTATATGAGCCTTATCGATGCGACGAAGCTCTGCGGTATAGGTCAGGTATTCATCCACGGTCACATCCGGGTATAAGGGCGGGTTCTGCGCTAAGAATCCAATGTTGGCCTTTGCCAGCAGGGGCTGCTTCCGCATATCGACCCCGCCGATGTATACATTCCCTTCCGTTTGATTGAGAACGCCGCATACGATATTCATCGTGGTGGACTTTCCGGCGCCGTTCGACCCCAGCAATCCCACAATGCCGGTGTGCGCTATTTCCAGGTTGATATCCCTGATGGCCCAATTGGCGCCGTTGTACCGGTGAGATAAATGCTCTATTTTTAAAAAAGGAGGATTCATTAAAAATTATTTATTAATATGACCTGGGGCCGATAGGTGCCGACACTGTCGGTAGACCCGATGAGCGCCAGGGTGTTATTTTTAAACAACCATAGATTGGGATTATAACTCAGCCCCTGGGCGCCGGGCTGGTTCACTGTATAGGTATTGATCAGCGTACCCGTCACAGCATTTCTGAACTCGAATTTGTATGACGTTATGCTGCGTGTCGCCGGATAGCGGATGAATCCCGTCGCCCCTTTGTAGGCAAGATTGCTGACCTCCTTTACGGCGGGGGTAACCTGCTGGTTTATATTTACAGACTCACCGGAAGATAATATATTGACAAAACGTATCCCCGCCGTACTGTCGTTATTGGGATAATACGCTATCGTATCATTCGTGAACAACACATCCGGATGGGCAGGGGTACCCGTTACAAACACGCTATGTACGCTTCCGGTCTCCAGGTCCACCGGCACTGTCACCAGGGGATGGGCTTGCGGCAACGTATCTATGTAATTGTAAAATGCCAGCATCCTTTTTCCGGTATAATCCAATTGATCAGCGACAGAGAAGCTGCCATAAATAACATGCAGAGAATAAAAATATTGGGGCAAAGGGGTGCTTGCGTCAAAATTAGGGATGATCTGCCTTTGCCCGACGGCAGCGTTCACCACGGTCAGAGAAGCCGTGTCGGATGACAGCGTAGTCTTTTTACACGATGCCATTGAAGCAGCCGTTATAACGAATAACAGCAGCATATAAGACCTGGCTGTTTTTACCTGTTCTTTACACATTGTAAAATGCATTTAATGATTTATTGAATGGATAATACATTATTAGTTCTTATAACCCGGATTAGTTCTTATAACCCGGGGGGGATTAGTTGGTATACCCCGGATTTTGTGTCAGGTTGTGGTCATACTGTATCTCCTGGCCGGGTATGGGAAATAACAGTTGAAAATCCCCGGACCAGGGCTGTTTCACGGGTATACCGGACAACACATCATGAGCCAGTTTCAGCCTGATCAGGTCGAACCAGCGCTGCCCCCATTCACAAAAGAATTCGTCCTGGCGCTGATGTACGATCTCGTTCATCAGAGAGTCGGCAGAGATACCGGCTGACACACTGGTAAGCCCGGCCCTGTTCCGGATGACGTTCACGTCGGCAATGGCTGCAGCTGATCCCCCTCCTGCTCCGTTCGCCTCTGCTTCCGCCCTTACCAGGTATAACTCTGCCAGGCGCAAAACCATATAGTATTCCGATGCGACACCCCCTATCTGATAATTGTAATAGCCTGTTTTATACTTGAAAGGATAGTAATAGAAGGTGCCGTTGCCCTGACCAAATAATGAATTATTCGTACTGTCCACCCAGGTTGTCCTTCTATTATCACCAGCCTCGAAACTACCCAGCAGCTGAGAAGATAGAATGCGGCTTGGCATGCCTGTATTTGGATTGGAAGAAGGGATGAACGCCAAAGCTTCCGGGACTGCATTACCCGTACTCGATTCGTTGACATATTGCTGCAATTGCCATATGGATTCGGCGCTGTTCTTAAGAAAAACAGCATTCAGCGGGGTGTTCATCGAATACTTCCCGCTATTTATTACGGTCGAAGCCTCTGTCTCTGCATCCTGATACTGGCCCAGGTACAAATAGACACGGGCAAGCATCGCCGTTGCGGCATATTTATTAGCCACTATATGTTCTCCGTTGCCATAAAGATAGTCTTCCCGTAAATTCTGCCGGGCATCTTTCAGATCGCTGACTATCTGCTGATAGATCAGGCTGACGGGCGTCCTGGACAAGGTGGTGTTCTGATTAAAATCCGATGTCAGCACCAGGGGGATATCTCCGAACAGATTGACGAGATAGAAATAACAAAATGCACGGATAAATTTCGATTCGGCCGTATATTCTACTCTTAAGCTATCATGGAGACCTTTGGAAGAGGAGGCTGCAATGCCGTCAATAATGGAATTACAGGCGTAGATCGTGCTGTAAGCGCTGGACCAGCACGTATTCCCATAATCATCTCCCTTGATGGTGACCTTATTCGACTGATAGATATTCGTAGAACTATAAGCGAGCAGCTCATCCGAGGTCAGGCCCAGGAACACCGTCGACAGGCCTTCGGAGAATCCATTGGAGTATTGATTGATCTGAGATGAATTGCCGTTGATCATGAGTGTATAAACTCCCGCCATGGCCGCCTTGGCTTCGACATCCGAGTTGAATACAGTTTCTGTAGTGATGCTGGACACCGGCGGAGGGATCCCGATCATTTTTTTACAGCCGGCACTGACTGTGACCAGTAACAAAAAGATCAATCTGCCTATATTATTATAGTTGCTCATTATTGAAATAGTTTATAGATTAACAGATAAGCCACCCATCACGACCCTTGGCTGGGGCATGCCGGAGAATGACTGCGTTTCCGGATCTGTCCCCTTATACCCGGTTATAAAGAACAGGTTCTGCGCATTGATAAAAATACTTGCACTTTGTATCCCTGCCCTTTTCAGGTTTTGTGCGGGCAGCGTATAGGAAAAGGACAAACTTGCCAGCCTGATAAAGGATGCGTCCGTGTAGATCCTGTCAGATGATGCAAATACTGACAGGTTATTGATGCTCTGCGCATTGCCGGCGGATGCTTTTGCATATGAAGCCTTATCCCCGGGCTTGTGCCACATGTCGTTATACAATTCCAGCGGAATATTATGATTGATATTGCCGACTAATCCATTGGAGGCAAAAGCATTGAGGCCCATCTGTTTTCTGAAATCGAATAAAAGGGTCAGGGATAATTTCTTATAATTCAGCTGCTGGGTAACACCGCCGGTATACGTCGGATTGAGATTCATGGCTATACGGTTGTCCGTGGTGCTGGTCATGGGGGGAACACCATAACTCTGGTTGTTTTCCAATATGCCATTATGATTGTAATCTTTATATACGTACAGACCCGTCATGGGGTCCACGCCTGTGACGTGGTACAGGTATACTGTATTCAATGCCTTTCCTACCACATATTGGGTGGCATAGGGAGAACTGGCAAAGCCAGGATATTTGAGCAATACATTCCTGTTAAAGGAAATATTAAAATTTCCCGACCAGTTGAAATCTTTCGTATGTATTATTTTACTTTCTGACAAACTGAACTCCCATCCGGTATTTTGGACCGTTGCCGGCCAGTTTGCCGTGACACCGCCGATGCCCGTGAAGGATGGGATGGGATACTGCAAAAGTTGATTGCTGCTCCGGTTCCTGTAATGTTCTACCAAAAAGGTCAGGCTATTGTCTTTAAACAAGCTGATCTCTATGGCCTCGTCCAGTTTCTTATTGGTCTGCCAGCGAAATCTCTGATTCCCCGGATTGACGCTCAACAAGGGACGGGAAACACCATCGTAGCCGGGTACCAGCGAAGTACCGGACACCGAAGACCATTGAGACAGATAGGCATAATCCGGTACGCCATCACCGCCCGTCGAGCCATAACTGCCTCTCAGTTTCAGAAAACCAAAAAAGGAAGGCAGGATCTTCTTCATCCACTTTTCTTCGGACAGTATCCACGCGCCCGCGGCCGAACCGAAGTCACCGAAAATGTTGCTTTCTCCAAACCTGGACGAACCATCGCGACGGGCATTGAAATTAAAAATATACTTGTTGTACAGATCATAGTTCAGGCGGGCGTAAACACCTACGTATTTGTAGATCCCATAATTATCATAGTCCTGCTGTACACCCGCATTGACTATTGAGTTGATCAGCGCGTCATTCGTATACCCCGTGCCATAATTGATGGTGTATTTGGAATACGAATTTTGCAGTGTCCCTCCCAGCATAACACTCAGTTTTCCAGGCCCGATGAACCTGGAGTAGTTGATCTGCGGTTCAATGGTCCATCCCCCATTATTGACGGAAGTAAAAGTGGCGGTCCCGGTCGTAATGCCGTTATAGGGGTTATTCGCAGCTATGGGATCGATATTGGTATTGCCGGTAAGGCTGAGGTTGTATCCGAAACTGGTTGAGATATCAAGTCCGGTGAGGATCTTATACTTTAAGAGCAGGTTGGAATTTAAGCTGTTCGAACTTGTTTTCGACCGGAGTAAAAGTCCCCCGTATGGGAAGGAGGATCCCAACCCCGCCGCCGTCCATGCAGCATAATTCAAAGTCCCCGTGGAGTCATACATTGGCGGCGCATCGGGCGCCAGTGTGGTGGCTAACCCCGCCTGATTTACCTCATTGGTATAGGTATAGTTGTACATACCCTGAAGACCCACTGAAAATTTTCTGTCTTTGGACTGACTATTGATATTAAAATTGAGATTGCCTGCCTGATTCCCACCCGATACGGTCAATATCTCTGCTTGTTTATTATACCCTCCGCCAATCCTGAAGCTGGTGAATTCGTTGCCCCCGGAAATATCCAGGTTTAAGCTCGTCACTTTGCCGGTCCCGTTCCACAACGTCTTCTGCCAATTGACATTTTGGGTAGTATCCCAGGTCAAAAGGTCTGCGGCATTGGCGGTATTCAAGCCCAATCCATCATTCTGCAGGGCCTCTTTGCGCAATTTGACGTACTGCGAGATATCCAGCAGCTGGTACCGCCGGACATCTTTGCTCAGTCCCTGCCTCGCATTCAGATTGATAGCAACATTCCCCCCCTTCCCTTTTTTGGTCGTCACCAGTATGACCCCATTGGCGCCTCTCGAACCATAAATGGCAGTAGCATCCGCATCTTTTAAGACGGTGATACTCTCGATGTCCATGGGATTGATACCAAACAATGGACTTTGTCCTCCCGTCGGGGTAGCACCTATATTGAATGTCGTGACGACAGGAAGGATACTCTGACCATTTTTTTGATTGCTCCCGTCCATGTTGATATTGGTAACGGGCATCCCATCGATGACGATCAACGGGTCGGAGCTCACCAGTGGATTGATATTATTATCACCTCTCACCTGCAGTTTCACCGGACTGCTGGCATATCCGCTGGTTGGGGTGATGATCAGCCCGGGTACCTGTCCCCGTAACGCAAGGACAGGATTCAGGACTGGCTGCGACTCGATCTGCTGGGCAGTGACGGTTACGATGCTTCCCGTCGCCAGGCGTTTGCTGGTGGTACCATATCCCTGGATCTCCAGCTTATCCAGCTGGTCGTCGGCGGCCGAAAGCGTAAAGACCAGGTCCCTGGTTTTCTCAATACGTATACTCTTCCTGGAATAACCAATAAAGCTGGCGCTGACGACATCCCCCTGCCGGATATCATTTAAAGAGAAGCTGCCTTTTATATCCGAAATAGCTCCTTTGCCCGTTCGCTTTAAGGTAATGGTGGCTCCTTCCAGGGGATTGCCGGTCCGGGCGTCGACAACTCTTCCTTTTACCTTTTGCGATCCGGGAACACTGTCGGTAATAGAAGTCCCGATGGTATTGCCGTCCGGGCCGGGGGTCTTGTTTTGTTTTATCTTAAATCCGATAGCCGTTACTTCAAAGTCAAGTCCCTGGCCCTTCAGACAAATTTCCAGCGCGTCCTTTACAGGCACATTTTTTACACTTATGGTCACCGGAGCTGTGTGTTTCAGGATGTCTTCATTATAGATCAATGAGACTCCGGTCTGCCGGGTAATTTCCCTGAAAATTGTTTTTAATGAAGCAGACTTTACGTCAAGAGATACGCCCTGGGAGAGGGTCTTTGCCGATATCCCGAGGCATAATGCGAAGCAAAAAAAGCATGTTAGTTTCATTACCCTTATAATATTAAGGATGGAGCGCCTGCGCCCATAAACCGGGAGAGGCGGAAATGCAGATAATTGCATACCTTACAGTTGTTTTGGTTTAAATAATTACTTCGTCAGTTGTTGTTTAAAAAATTTCAAAACGCCGCCGGCAGTGTTCACAGCACTTCCGGCTTTTGTTTTTTAATTGGAATGTACCCGATGAATATTGATGTATAGGAAAAGGTGTTGTTGAAGGTTTCAGGGATTTACATATACGATCCCCCTCTCCACTTTAAAATTTACGCCGCTGTCTTCCAGGAATTTCAGGACGTCAGCTAAAGAGGACTTTTTTTGAATACTTCCGCCCAGCTCCATAGCTGAAACGGGATGGACATATACTATTTTTATGTCATACCATCGGCTTATCTGTCTCAGAATGGCCTGAAGGCTGGTATTATCAAATTCAAAAACGCCTCTTTGCCAGGCCAGCACTTTTTGTATATCGGCCTCTTTGACAACGATATTTTCATCCTTCGACAAAGCCTGCTGGCCAGGCTTTAAGACCTTACCGCCGATCCTTACGGCTCCGTTGATAAGTGTCGTTTGCATTTCCGGCTCATCTCCATAGGCATTTATATTAAATGCCGTCCCCAGGTCTTCTATCAGCTGTCTGCCGGCCCTGACGATGAAAGGTCTTTTAGGATCGCGCCTGACCTCGAAGTATCCTTCCCCTGTCAGCTCGACCTCCCTGGAAGATCCATTAAAGCTCACCGGGTAACGCAGTGAACTTTCTGCATCCAGCCATACTTTACTGGCGTCCGGTAATACCACCTGATACGTCACCCCTCTTGGCGTCGTCAATGTATTATAGCTGTTGTCATTGGTCACCCCCTTGTAGGCAACACTGGAACTATCCAGTTTGACGATCTCCATGCCATTGCCGCCTGCTAACTTACCTGTCTTTTGAGAGTCAAGCTGTATCTTTTGTCCGTCACCCAAGGTCAGTATGGCGTGCCTGGCTATTTTATTTTCGTGTGCACCGGCTGCTGCCATAGCAGGTATAGAGACCTTTTTATGGACGAGAAACAGGCTGGCTGTGAAACCTATGACTGCAGCTGCCGCAGCCCAACGTCCTGGATAAAGACGGGTCCTTTTCAATGACGCCGTTATTTTTCCTTCCGGCTCCTTTATTTTCCCCTCCGGCTCCTTTTTTATATAATTTCTCCGGAAGGCCTCCAGCATTTCCGCTGTCATTGCCGGCTTTTCCTCTTCCGGTAACATAAACGCACGCTCATCTTCTTCAATCTTGCTGAACCATTGGTAAAGCTCCTCCCTTTCCGAAAAGGTGATGGTACCTTCGGAATTTCGCTGTAAGAGATAATATAATCTTTTTTCCTCCATAGAATGATAGCAGTCGTCTACTACAAGTACACAAAAAAAAGGGCCAACCGTTACTCCGGGATCATTTTTATTTAAAAATAATTACATTTAGTTAATATACTAACTTTGAGAACTCAGGGAATCTATGCATGATTATGATTAATTTAATGATCCGGAATTACAATCCCTTTGGCAAAAAGGAGACGAAGGAGCCTTCGAGGCACTGTATGAACGTTATGTATTTTACCTGGTAAATATTGCAGCCCCAAAAGTTAAAGATGTTGCCATAGCAAAAGACATTGTCCAGGAAGTGATGCTGAAATTCTATCTGCAAAGAGACAGTCTGAAGACAGTCTCATCTTTAAGATCATATCTCTCCCGGGCCGTCCGAAACCAGGTCTTTAATTACAAAAGAGATCAGCTGAAAAATTTATTCGACCAGTTGGAGGACACCCATCTGCAGGAACTCAATCCCTCAGCAGTGGATTTGCTCTCTTTAAAAGAGACACAGAAAAAAATCGATGCTGCCGTAGCCTCTCTGCCGGAACAATGCCGAAAAGTATTTTTACTAAGCCGCCATGAAGAATACAGCAACCGGCAGATTGCCGAATTGCTGGGAATATCCATTAATACGGTGGAACAGCACATGCGTAAGGCATTGCGTTTATTGCGGGAGAACCTGGATTATAATTTACTCCTTTGGGTAGTAGCTGTTGTCAGTCGGAACCTGTATAAGTGAACATCTCGTTGCACAGGCCTGTCTATTTCCATCCTACAAAATATCGTCTGTCCCGGTACCAAAGGCCCGGGACAGACGATTAAATCTTCACCTAACAATGTGATAAAGGATTGTCTTTATTGCAACGTTACCTTGATGATGCCGGTAATGGCGGGCAGCGTCGTAAACGGATTGGGATTGGGTACCGCCATGATAGGTTTGTTGTCCGCGAGCGGTGTTCCTGCCAGATTGAACTGGGTAATACCCGCACCGGGGAACTGGTCAATGGCCGTTCCGTCGTCATACAGTGCTACTGCAGAAGAAATATCCCCGCTCTCAGTGGCATCCACCCCGTCCGCATTGGCAAAAAACCAGTCGTTGGAGAATCCGTACATGGTGGCAATAGCGATTTTATCTCCTTTGACTACAGACAGTTGCTGACTCACCCTACTGCCCGCCTGATCGGACATAACCGGTAAAAGGACCGTGCTGCCCGCCGCAGGAAGGACATATACATTCTTTACTCCCTTTACGCCCCGGAGATAAGTGGCAAGACCGGATGCATCGCCCTTTTGGGCCAGATCCTTTAGACCTTTACCGGGATCGTTCGATCCTAACTGGAAAATGGGATTGTCGATGCCGTTATAAACGACGACCAATACCGGGGATAGCGGTGTAAAAATGCCGGTCATCCCCTTGATGTAGGTATCCAGCGCTGTATTATCGCCCATTTCGGCGAGGTTGGTGAGCCCATTGGCTGTCGGTGTACCCGAAACATACAACGGGTTTGCATTTAAAAGGTTCCCTCCGACGATATAGGAGATCGCCCATACTCCGGGGCTGAAAGGGGTTTCGTTGGCCGTACCGCCGGAATTGTTTGTAATTGTCAGGGTAAACATCGAATTTCCGTTGTACTTCAGCGAGACGCCCATCAGCGAAGGAGCGGGCAGGTAGGTGTTGCCCTGGGCGTCCGTTCCGCTAACTTCGGCAATATTCCGCGCGATAGTTTCTGCAGTCCCCGGATGAGTTACCGCCGCCCCTGGTTTCTGGTTGATCCGCGTTCCGTTATCCCATAATTTGACCTGGGAGGAGACATCCCCTTCGATGGGATTACCACTCGCGTCATACACCTGTATCCCCGGGCTTACAGGTGCGAAGAACAGATCGTTGGAAGCGCCGTACATGGTGGCAAACGTGACTGCCTCCCCCCTGGCCGCCGAGAACTGGAAGGAAACGGAATGGCCTGGCTGGATCAGGGCCGGAGAACCCTGCCCCTGAAATACGCCGGATTCCACGAGCGGATCGGACTGAAGGACGTTTTCCACCGAAATCGTCCTTTCCGCGGAAGGAGCCTTGTTTTTGCTTTTACTACAGGAGGCCAGAAGGGCCGTGGCGGAAAAGAGCGCAAGTGTTTTCAGGATGTGCTGTTTCATTGTATTTAAACTTTTATACAGCAAAACAACAAAGTTGCTATCCCAAAGGCATTGCGGAATTGTAACAAAAGTATCACAGCCGGTTTCCCTGTCTTTTTTTACCGAAATTTGGGCATATGGAAAAAAAGAAAGTGTTGACCGTAGAGGATGATGCACACATTGTGGAACTGCTAACCATCCACCTGCACGACCTGGGCTGTATGGTGCAGTCGGCCGCCGATGGAGCGAGCGGTCTTGCCATCGCCCGGGAGCAATCCTTCGATCTCATCATCCTGGACCTTATGCTTCCCGGTCTTAGCGGTATGGAATTATGCCGGCGGATCCGGCAGACGGACCGGCGTACGCCTATCATGATGCTCACCGCCCGCTCCGAAGAGATCGATAAGGTCATGGGGCTCGAAACAGGGGCCGACGATTATCTGATCAAACCGTTCAGTGTCCGGGAGTTTATCGCCCGGGTAAAGGTCATTTTCAGGAGAAAGGAAGACTACAGCCCCTCCCTGGAAACATCCCCGCCTCTATCCGTTATCCGGACCAGCGGTCTGGAGATCGATATCGATAAGCGAAAAGTCATGCTGAACAATGTCCGCATTGACCTATCCCCGAAGGAGTTCGACCTGATCACACTCCTGGCTTCCAATCCGGGAAAGAGTTATAGCCGCAAACGGCTGCTGAACCTCGTCTGGGGGTATGATTTCGAGGGATACGAGCATACCGTCAACTCTCATATCAACCGTCTGCGCGGGAAAATCGAAGCGGACGTTGCCAATCCCATCTTTATTTTAACCACCTGGGGCGTTGGCTACAGGTTCAACGAAGATATCGCCTAACATGTCTGCAAAAACTATCCGGGGAAACCTGCTGTTCTGGAAAATCACGGCCGTCTTTACGGCGCTCCTTATCGTCCTGGGAATCGTCTTCGTTCTGATCGCCTCCCGGTTTTCTTCAGCCTATTTCACGGCAGCACACCAGGCCTTGTACGGAGATATAGCCCGGCATCTGGCCACCTTTACCCAGCCTTTTAAAAATGGCAAACCGGACACGGCTGTTACCCACGACATCATCCATTCCACCATGGTAGCCAATCCCAGTGTGGAGGTGTATCTCCTGGATTCCGCCGGCAATATTACGGACTATGTCGTTCCTGATACGACCGTACAGGTTCGTCACGTGGATATGGATAAGGTCAGAAAATGGCTCTCGGCGCGCGGGAACGATCGGCCGATGGGCACCAACCCCAAACACCCGGACGAGCCTAGCATTTTTTCGGCAGCCAGAGTATACAAAGGAGATACGCTCATGGGGTACGTCTATGCCGTACTCGCCAGTGAAAAGCAACAGGAGGTCCTCCATTCCCTCAGCGACCATTTCTATCTCCGTCTGAGCAGTTATATGTTCTTTGCGGCGCTCCTGGCCGCCTTTATCGTAGGGGTGGTGACCTTCCTGTTAATCACGGGAAGTATTTCACGGATCACGGGAGTGGTCAGAAGATTCAAGGAGGGGGATTATACCGCCCGGATCGAAGAACACGACCGCGGTGACCTGGGTATGCTCAGCACCACTTATAATGAGATGGCCGACGTCATCGTGGACAACATCGATAAGATCACGGCTATCGACCGGTTCCGGCAGGAACTGATTGCCAACGTATCCCATGATCTGCGTACTCCTCTCTCCCTTATGCAGGGATATGTGGAAACGCTAATCATCAAAAAAGACGACCTCTCCGAAACCGACCAGGCAAAATATCTTTCTGTCGTACATGAAAGCGTAAAAAAGCTGTCCGGACTCGTGGAACAACTCTTTCAATATGCAAAACTGGAGGCCAATCTCGTCATTCCGGAAAAAGAGCCGTTTTTTCTCAGCGAGCTGGTCTCCGATATTCTGATGGCCTACCAATTGAAGGCCGATGAGAAAAATATCCATCTCCGGATGGAAGCCCCCGGGGCCACCCTCCCGGTATTTGCCGATATCGCCCTTACCGAAAGGCTCTTTCAGAACCTGATCGACAACGCCTTTAAATATACGCCCGAAGACGGCAACATTACCATACAATTGTCGGAAACCTCCGCCGGTGTACTCGTACAGGTAGCCGATACCGGTTCGGGTATCGCTCCGGAAGACCAGGTCTATATTTTCGAGCGGTATAAACAGCCAGGCAGGCACGAAACGGTCAAAAAAGGAATGGGTATCGGGCTTGCCATCGCCAGTAAGATCCTTGAACTGCATCAATCCACCATTGAAGTGATCAGCGAGCCTGGCAAAGGAACCATCTTTCGTTTTGCCTTACCGGTATTTAGGCAGGCGATTGGCTGAAGGGTATCTTCTTCCAACAGTAACTTACTCATCCTGCCTGATTGATTTGAGATATACACAGGGTATCTCCTGCAAATGCGCATTATCTGATAGGTCAGCCCCGATAAAGGTCAAACGCTCACCGGCTTCCCCGCCGCCTTCCAGCAACATGGCGCTGACCTCGGCTTCACGATTTAAGGAACGCAGTGTTGTCCTCACCCGGTAGCCTGCATTGGCCATAGACGCGCGTGAGGTAGGCTTTTAATGACACTGGTTCCCTGCCTATCAGCATAGCGAGGTCTGAGCTTACGGTATCAAGGTCGCCTTCCGCCTGTGCAAGGGCGAAGCCGATGATCAATCCTGGTAGCCGATCTCCTGCGTTGTAGACAATTGGGACTTTTCTAACCGGATGGTACAAAATGCGATATTATCCAGCAGATTTTCAATGCGATGTCCGGCAAAAGAAAGGCTGAACTGCGATGGAACCGTTTTTGCATACTATATGGTAAAGCATACCATGAACAGTCCAAATACAAAAATCGCTTCCCGACTTCTATTAGGCGCTGGTCTTGTCTTTGCCGGAATCAGCCATTTGACCTTGGCCCGCAAGGAGTTCCGCGCACAGGTACCAGATTGGGTCCCGCTGGAAAAAGACAATACTGTCGTGTATTCCGGCCTGGCGGAGATCGGTTTAGGAACCGCTCTCATCCTGGCCAAAGGCAAAAATCGCCGGCGGATCGGCAAAGTAGCCGCTGTTTTCTTCGCAGCCGTCTTTCCTGGAAATATTGCGCAGTATACCCATCGCCGTAACGCATTTGGACTTAATTCCGATTCCAAACGCCTCGCCCGGCTTGCTTTCCAACCCCTGCTGATCGCCTGGGCGCTAAAGAGCACCCGGTTATAGGATCATTTCATCGAGATAGCCGGAATCTTATCGAACAGCTGATCGGGATTTTATCGAACAGCTGATCGGAATCTTATCGAACAGCTGACCGAAATTTTACAATTCATCAATACGGTAAAAAGCACTTTAAATCAATATATTTACTGCGCTTTTCCATTTTTTAATAATTGAACATGATAAGATCATTCGTTTTTTCCTCTTTTTTATTCCTGGGATTATTGCAGGCCGATGCTCAAACGCTGACAATGCCCCCGGAAATTCAAAAAACTTATGATAACGGCACCCGCTCGCGCGATGGTAAGCCCGGGCAGCATTTCTGGACGAATCACGGGCGGTATACTATTTCGTTAACGGCAATGCCGCCCGGCAACGTGATCAGCGGGGTTGAGCAGATCGTCTATTCCAATAATAGTCCCGACACGCTGAAGAGCCTGAATATGAAATTGATCCAAAATGTTCGCCGTGGCGCCGGGCGGAGCGGGTCCGGAGATACATCGGCCGGCATCCGGGTCGACGAGATCATGATCCGCGGGGCGAAGTTACCCTGGGACAACAATGAAGCGAGTACTACGAACCAGATGGTAAGCTTGCCAGAGCCGTTGCTTCCCCATGATTCAATAAAGCTCGACATTACCTGGCATTATAACCTGTCGCACCGGCCGGGGCGGGAAGGGGTCATCGATTCGACGAGCTTTTATCTCGCCTATTTTTACCCGCGGGTATCGGTGTATGATGATTACCAGGGATGGGACACACAACCGCATACGGGCGGCCTGGAGTTTTATAACGATTTTAATGACTATCGTGTAAACGTCACTGTTCCCGCCAATTTCGTTGTATGGGCTACCGGCGCACTGGAAAATGCCTCCGAGGTGCTGCAGCCGGAATTCGCCGGGCGGTTGCAACAATCGATGACAAGCGATTCCACCATTCATGTGGCGACCAGGCAGGACATGGCCGATAAAAAGGTAACCATACAAAATACCACGAACACCTGGAAATGGTCGGCCAGCTATGTGAGCGATGTTGCCATCGGCATCAGCGACCATTACGACTGGGATGCGGCGAGTGTTGTTGTGGATAACACAATGCAGCGTCGTACCAGCATGCAGGCTGCCTTTGCGGACTCGGCGGAAGATTTTCATCATTCCGTGCAGTTTGGCAGGTATTCGTTAGCCTGGTTTTCGAATAACTGGCCGGGAATTCCCTATCCTTATGTGAAATCGAATGCATTTCAGGGATTCGCCGATATGGAATATCCGATGATGATGAACGACAGTCATACGGACGATACGGTGTTTGCCGAATTGGTGCAGGACCATGAACAGGCGCATACTTACTTCCCTTTTTATATGGGTACCAATGAAAGTCGTTATGCCTTTATGGACGAGGGATGGGCAACCACCTTTGAATACCTGATCGGTATTTCCGAGAGGGGCCAGCAGGCCGCCGATGATTTTTATAAAAAGTTTCGGGTGACCCGCTGGATCCATGGTCCGCACGAGAAAGAGAATCCCATTATCACTCCCAGTCCCGAGGTCACCTTTGGCGCCGGCAATAATGCCTATGGCAAGCCATCGCTAAGCTATCTGGCTTTAAAGGATCTGCTTGGCGACAACCTATTTAAGAAGGCCTTGCACTACTATATGGACAACTGGAATGGCAAGCACCCTATTCCCTGGGATTATTTTTATTCGATGGAAAAGGGTTCGGGGAAGGATCTGGACTGGTTCTTTTATAATTGGTTCTATACTCCTGGCTACATCGATCTCTCACTGGTTAAAGTCGACAAAACCAGGAAAGGGTATGTGCTGGACATTAAGAACATTGGCGGATTTGCCGTTCCCTTTGACGTGATCGCTACTTATGATGACGGGTCAAACGAAATCTTTCATCAAACTCCAATAGTCTGGGAGCGCAATCAAAAAAAAATATCTGTCAATATTAAAAACGGGAAAGCGGTAAAATCGCTGAAACTGGAGGGTGGGATATTTATGGACGCCAATGAGAAGGATAATACCTGGATGGCGAATTAATCCTTTTTGCCTGCGGACTTGCAGTTTAGTTCATTAGCTCTGCGAGTTTGGCTTCCAGATCTTTACCCCGAAGGTTTTTAGCAATAATCCTTCCGTTCTTATCCAGGAGGAAACTATTCGGGATGGCGGTTACGGTATACAACGCCGCGACAGGGCCTCCGTAACCATTCAGATCGCAGACATTTTTCCAGGTATACCCATCCTGGCGAATGGCGCTCTTCCACTGTGTAGTGTTTTTATCAATGGAGACGCTTAACAGCGCAAATCCTTTATCCTTATATTCATTGTATAACCTGACTAATGTAGGGCTTTCTTCCCGGCATGGAGCGCACCAGGAAGCCCAGAACTCAATAAGCGTGTATTTGCCGCGATAGCCTTTAAGATCGATTTTCTTACCTGCCGTATCGGTTGAAACAAAACCCGGCGCTATGGCGCCGATCGCAATTCGTTTGGTGGCATTGACCTTATTCACCAGTTGCCGGGTAAGATCATAATTTGGATATTTTTGCTGAAAGATCGATACCATCTGATTCATCAGTGCTGTATCGGTTTCAGAATTCCAGCGTATACTATGATGTACTGCGGCAAGCGAATTAATAAAAAAGGGCTGTTCCACCCATCTGGCCAGCTCTGCTTTATAATTCTGAGAAGCTTTTTCATGCTCCATATTCCAGTATTCGATCCTTTCTTTGTCACCGCTCTTAACCGCAACTGCCGAGGAGTCATAAGTCCGCTTTAAATACTTATTGAATACCATTTTCCTGTTCGCTTCATAATCAATAAGATATTGTGTTTCCGGGGAGCCCGTAACCTGAATAGTATCTTTGCTGATGGTAAGGTGGATATTGTCGCCAGGTTTAACCAATACCTGAACAAGACTGGAATTATCTACCCCCAGATCATAAATCTCAGGCTCTTTTAACGGAATGGTCAGCGTAAATTTACCATCCGGCGAGATTTTGGCTTCCTGCACAACTTTGTCATTCCTGGTTTCATAATCGATCAGGGTAAGTTTGATGGATTTGCCGAAAAAATATTCCGGAAGTGCGCCGGTAACGATTGCCTGTTGCGCAGATACCCCCATCGATACAAAAAGCAAAACAAGGAGCATGCTCATTGTAACAGTACTATTTATTTTTTCTTTTGGAGAAGGATAAGTTGCCATGATACTATTTTTACAAAGGAATTCAAGAGTTGTATTTTATAAAAGTAAAGAATATTTATGTGAATAATTGAAAGAGGCCGGTGATCAGAAAGAAAATGTCAACGCTCCGCCTTATATTCCCAATCACAGCTATCTTGTAGAATAATACCATCCTTTTTCGTCACGACCGATAATCTGTTAGTTTGTCCGGGCAGCTGTATATGGCTCCATATGATCCTGTTGAGGTCATCAGCGCTTCGCACTCCGAAAGACCTTCCGTTTATGAACAGCTCTGCTGGCCCGGCATTACAATAGACTTTTACGGATACTTCCTTCAAAGAACGAACTTTCATTCTTTTGTCCGTTAAATAAATCATCGGTTCAGGATTCCAGTTCACCTTATAAAAATAAAAGGCATCCTTTTTCGTGCTGCGGTCATAGGTTACCAGTCCTTTGTCATTTATACCCTTCCGATCTCCTTCATCCCGGATCGACGATCCGAAATCACTTAAACACCAAACAAATTTCCCCCATATGAACCGTCGTTTGTTTAGTTCCTCCCAGCTCTTTTCATGAAACAGAGTCTGCCACCCTTCCGGATGGAATTTTCCTCCCGGATCCGGCGGACTCAAAATTTCCTGTTGCTGGCCGATGCAGCCCCCCGCCCCATATTCGCTTACGGCGATAGGTTTGGCCGGGAACCTTTTATGTACGGCATCCGCCCAGGTTCCTAATCCTGAAAATTGCCCCCCATACCAACCATAATATTTGTTCCATCCCATTACATCGGTAGCTTCTGTAAATGTCGCATCATCGAGAAAAGATGCACAAGTGGTAAGTCTTGTCGGATCCTCTACTTTAGCAAGTGTATTCAATTCAGTAATGAAATGGGTAGGGTCGTCGTAATCGAGCTTTAATTCATTGAACAGTCCCCAGAAGAAGATGGAAGGATGATTATAATACTGACGTATCAGTTCCACCAATACCTGCCGGGCCTGTTGCCGAAGCTCCGGATCATTGACATATCCCGGACCGGTATATCCCCCCGGACCGACCAACGGTATTTCCGACCAGAGTACGATCCCATCCTTGTCCGCAAGATCATAGAAACAGCCGGAATGCGGATAATGGGTAAGTCGCATAGCCGTAGCGCCAGCGTCCAGGATCAGCGATATATCTTTTTCTTCATCGGCTTTCAGCAGCGCAGAGCCCTTCCCCTGCACATCCTCATGACGGCCAAATCCATGCAGGTCAAGATAACTTCCATTCAGCACAAATCCGGAATCAGGATTCACCCGATAATAACGTAGTCCAAGCGGCTGCTTCACCTCGTCGATCACGCTATCGTCACTGACCAACTGCACCGTCACAGTATACAGATAAGGATCCTTTCTTCCATTCCAAAGATGTGGTTTATCAATGTTGATTTCCTGTTGCTGTACAGGTTCATGGCTACACCTGCCTGTGTCCTTACTGCTGCTGATGGTGTCCTTACTGCTGCTGCCTGTGTCATTGTTGCTGCTGCCTGTGTCATTGTTGCCCCACCCCGTGTCATCGCCGCTCCTGATAGTAGTCCTGGCTTCTTTCACCATCTGTCCCTCCGCATCGCAGATCCGGGTCCGCAGTTCCAGCGGCCGGCCGGAATTCTGAAGGGACAGCTTCGTCACCACGGATAGTTTCGCATTGTCCTCACTTACACTTTTCGGAACCAGGTATACACCCGGTGACGCATGATCCAGGAGACTAATGCAATCTTCCGCCGTAACGATCAACGATACCGGCCGGTGAATACCCCCATATACGTTGAAGTCACCCGACAGCGGCAGCACATCGGTCCGGTAAGCATTGCTGACCTGGACGGTAACCGTATTTTCCCGCCCCGCACGGAGATAACCCGTGATCTCCAGACAAAAGGCTGTATACCCGCCTTTATGCACCCCGGCAAACAAATGGTTGATATACAC
Organism: Chitinophagales bacterium; assembly: GCA_015655015.1. Taxonomy (GTDB): domain Bacteria; phylum Bacteroidota; class Bacteroidia; order Chitinophagales; family Chitinophagaceae; genus Puia. The sequence goes on from JAATFV010000129.1 coordinate 60,307, forward strand.
CGACGCCACCGAATTAGCTCCTTCAAAATAAATAAATACCCTCTTATGCGCCCAGGAAGGGTCCGCCATCCAACTCTTTTCATAGACCCCCGCCGTGCGTGTATACCCTACCTGCCCATTACCCGCTTCGGAAGCATTCCAGGTATGCGGCAAGGTGACGGATTCCACCGCCGCCGTTTTGCGCACATCGGCAGCAAAATGAAATTGCCAGCCATCATTAAAAGAAATAACCCGCCGCTGCGCCTTCCCTGCCAAAACGATCAGCAGCTGTAAAACCAACATCAAGAATAACCTCCCGTTCATTATCTTACTATTTAATCATTACCGTGCTATCTACTTACTATTACTATCTCTCTACTATCCTATTGTCTATCTGCTATCCTACTATCTCTCTACTATCCTACTATCTCTCTGCTATCCTACTATCTCTCTGCTATCCTACTATCTCTCTGCTATCCTACTATTTCCCTTTAGCCAGCTATTTCTCTATTAGTCTGCTATTATCTATTGTCCTGCTATTGGGCTATCGTTCCCCATTACCTGTCTGTTTGTAGACCCGGACATAATCGATGTAATAACGCATCGGCAGGATCTCATCTTTGAAGGGACCGGCCCAGGAGCCGGTATGACCAAGCGCCAGGTTCAGCAACAGGTAAAACTTTTTCTGGAACAAATGATCGTAGGTATCGGCCTTGCTGATGTCGAACGTAAAATAGTTGTTATCGTCGAAAAAGAACTCCAACCGGTCCGGATACCATTGCAGCGCATAAACATGGTAGCCATCCGTCGGGCGGACCGAAGACAGGATACCTCCTTTATGCCTGTATAACCTGGCGCCATCGGCATAATGTACCGTGCCGTATACCTTCGACGAATCCCGACCCAGGAATTCCATGATGTCCACCTCCCCACAGAGAGGCCAGGCAAGGTGTCCCCTGTCCTCTCCCAACAACCAGACTGCCGGCCAGGCGCCTGCGCCGCCCGGAACCTTCGCTCTTACCTCTACCCGGCCATATTGCAAGCTCTCCTTTCCCAACGTGACGAGGCTGGCGGAGGTATACTGCGCTTGCGCGGGCTGATCTGAACCGGGTTTATACTTAGCGTTCGGATAGCTTTCTTTCCGCGCCTCGATGACCAGATTTCCATTCTCCACCCGGGCATTCTCCGGTCTGCCCGCCGTATAGTATTGCGGCTCCTTATTGCGCACGAACCCCTCTTCATAAGACCACTTACGCTGGTCCGGCAGTCCCGTATAATCGAACTCGTCACTCCATACCAGCTGCCAGCGATTCGTGCTGTCTGTCGCGGCGGGATTCCGCGCACTATTCAAAGTCCCGTCCGCCTCCGTTCGCTCCGTCGTTTCAGCAATCTGCGTACTGTCCCTCATTCCAACCGTCTGCGCACGGTCCATCGCCCTGTCATTCCGGGCGCCGTCCGAAGTCCCGGCAGTCTGCGCCGCCAGCGAGATACAGATCCCGAAGCCGATACCCGTCATCAATGATCTTTTCATGAATCCTTATATTTTATTGTCAATCAATTCTATTATCTGTCAATCCTATTATTAATCTATCTCCCGAATCTATCTCTCGCCAATCAATCTCCCATTACCCGACCTTTTACTGCCCGATCTTCCATTACTCAATCTTCCGCCAATCTATCTTCCGCTAATCTATCTTCCACTGGTCAATCTTATTATCAATCAATCTGCGTCAGTCAATACTTGCCCGTCAATCTTCCATCAATCCAACTTCGCCAGCCCATCTTTCATTAATCCATATTCATCGATCCGTCTTCATCAATCCATATTCATCAATCCATATTCATCAATTCATCTTCATCACTCAACCTTCATCAATTCATCTTCATCACTCAACCTTCATCACTCAACCTTCATCAATTTCCCCGTCGTCTCCTTATTGATCCGCAGGTAGTACATCCCGGGGGGCAGCTCCGACAAATTCAAGTTGTATCGGGAAGTATCCACTCCCTCCACCTTATGGACCATCCGCCCCGCATTATTATACACGGCGATCTGGCGGATCGTTTGCGCAGACACAATAGTGCAGGCTCCCGACACCGGGTTCGGATAAATGCTCAATCCCGCGAACGCCCGACCCACACTGTCCGCCACCACAGGAGAAAAAGCCTGCCCCGGGATCTTCCGGGCGGTAATAGATCCGACCGCTTTTCCCGAAGTATCCGTCATAAGGATCAGCACAGGCGCTTGTGCAGCCGTTCCCTGCCTGGATCCGAAAGAGCTGTACACACCAGCCGTAGCCACCACCTCGACTGAAAGTATACTGTCAGCTCCCAGATGGTGCAGCGCAGCAGCGATATCCCAATATACATACCCGGCGGAAGCCGGAGCATCGTTCGTCGCCAGCAGGGTGTCTCCGCCAGGCTGGTTGCTCCAGGTGAGGCCGCTTTCCGTCCAGCTGTTGTTATTCACCTTATACACCTGCCACTGCGTGGCAGCACCGGCCAGGCTGTACAAGCGCAGCTGCCCGTCCACTACCCTACCCCTGATCCCATGCAGGTCGAACTTCAGGTAGGTGTCATAAAAACCATTATAGGCCGCCAGGTAACTGTTAAAGCCATAATTCGTAGTGGGCGTCGAGCTTTTCACGAACGCATCCGCTATCGCCGCTATGCTGTCAGTACGGGGTACAGTCTTGTTCAGCATCAGGTAAGGCCGCTGCACGCCAACAGCCGTTTCCTTAGAGGAGAACGCATCATAACTTTCGCTCGTAGAGACGACCTTGAAAGAGACCGTTCCCTCAGCCGCAGGCAGAAGACTGTTCAGCCTGGAAGTAATATCCCAGTACACGAATCCCGTACCGGCCGGGGAAGTATAACTCCCTAAAAGAGTATCCGCCGCGGGTTTGTTATTCCAGGTGATGCCGCCTTCCGTCCAGCCATTGCCGGAAGCATTGACTTTATACAGCTGCCAGGTGGTGGAAAGCGCATTCATATTGTACAGGCGCAGCTGCGCGTTGGAGACGGGCGCAGTAATGCTGCCGGTATTGAACCGCAGGTAAGTCTCATAAAACCCCGTTTCCGCACCCAGGTAGGAGGCAGCTCCAAAATTGGTATTGACATTGCCCGTACCGCTCTTTACAAAGGCATCGGCAGTCGTAAGCAAGCTGTCTGTAAAGGTGTAGGGCGTCCCAACCGTCAGCACCACCCTATGTCCGACAGTCGCTACCGTCCCCGCATAACCTGCAGGCAGCACAGGAGTAACAGCCAGCTGGCCGACGATAGAATCCGCCGACAAAATGACGAACTGCTGCCCGGCCACAGGCCCGGTGACAAAATTCCTGATCGTGAGCACTCCATTGAGCAAGGCCTTGCCGGATACCGTCACCGGCGAATAGCTGCCCAGCGTATCGATAGACAAGGAATCCATTGTATAATCCCCGGCCACCGAAAAAGCTGCCTGTTTCGCCAGGCGCGTGGTGCGGCTGACCGTCAGCGGGCCTCCATACGAAACACCCTGCGGATTGCTGAGCGTCAAGGTCGGAACGGTATTGTTTAAAAAGAAGCCGCCGGGCATACTTTGTGCCACGGTCCCGTCCAGGATCACGCCCTCATTGGGCCCCGATGCGGTGACAGCCAGATGTCCGCCGGAGCCGGACAGCGCCCCATCCAGGTAGAGCGCTACTGCATGCCCCGAATCGGCATTCACCGTCAGGGTCCCGGTCTGCAGGAGGAGAGAATTGATATGCAGCAGGTTATCGCCCGAACCTTGTGTGATCCGGACGCCCGCTGCATCATTGATGATGAGATTGCCCCAGGTAGCTCCTTCAGCTATCTTCGTTCCCGGAACCGACTGCGCACCGGCGCCTGTAAAGACGATGGCGCCATAATTCCCAAACCCCCAGCTCAGCGTCCCTATCTGGCCGCTGTCCAGCAAAACCACTCCTGACGGAACGGTCGTATATTGGCTGGGAGCCTGCAGCGTATCCCCGGGCCGGATAATAACGGTATCCCCACGGACCAGGTTATCCGAAGGTGCTGTCGGAGCCGTTATCCACGCCGATCCGTCATATCGCAGCCAGTTGGCGGCAGAACGCAGGTCGACCTTCACGCCTCCCCCAAGGCTGCGGTAGAGATACTTCGTATAAGGCAGCAGCGGCGAATACGTTACGTTGTTATGTACATCTGTAATAGCAAGGCGATAATAGAGGGTCTGCCCGCCAGCCGGCATGGCGGCGCTGTCGGTAACCAGGTACTGGTTTTGGTTGTAGGAATACCCGGCCTTGTTAACCTGCCCGCTCACCGTCGTGAAATGAAGGCTGTCCGTTCCCCGCTGAAGAACGAAATAACGAGAGATCGTATCGCTGGAAGTGGTCCATGCGACGGATATCCCGGCGGCTCCAACGTTGGAAACAGAAAAGTTATCCAGCACAAAGGGCGGTACCAGCCCTTTATTGGCGAGGAACATCTTGGTACACCGCCACCACGGAGCATTCGGATCCCAGTTGGGGCTATAGCCGCTCCAGACCAACGCACCCTGTGTCCGCGTATACAGGTAGTTGAGGTCATAGAGCCAGACACTGCTGTCGATGACGGCAATGCTCTGCGGATCCTCCGAGATATACGGATAGATGGGCTTGGAGGTCCCGTAATATTTTCGGATCACCGCCAGCGTAGTATCCACTACCTGCCTCCAGTCTGCCGTATCCGTAGAACTGTAATTATAAAAATCGGGGGAAAAATAATCCACGGCATTCGCCAGGGGGATCATGGCCTGCGAAGTCGGTGCAAAACTGCTATTTACATTGCTCATCCTCGCAAATACCTGCTTGGGGGGAAGACTGTAGAAGCCTACTTTAGACAAGGTATTATTGGTCTTGAAATCATTTACGATCTGAATATAATTATTCAGGGAATCAGTGAAAGCCGTCGTCGTATAACCCGGCCAGCTGGGCAGCTCCACGTCGAAGCTCACCGGTTGCGCGGGATTCGCCAGCCCGGTAGCTGCATACTGTTGCAAGTTCGCGGCATTCGGCTTGCAGGCGGTAGTGGTCACCGCCGCTCCATAGTCGATAATGTAGGGCTGCAGGTAAGGAGCCAGGTTACCAGGCACTCCCGTCTGGAAAATGCGCTGGTAGAGCGTGAACTGAGTTTTGCCCGGCGTGGCAAACGCCATCAGGCAGCAAAGAAAGACGGCTCGTGACAGCCATCCCTTTCCCGGGCCGGTTCTCCCGGAGTTGCGTGTATAAATTTTCAGCATGGCAATGGTTTTAAATTTTCAATCCCGGCCACCGGCTCAACCATGGTTACCGTATCTGCAGCCCGAACCGGTAAACCGGCGTCAGCCCGACTCCCTGCAGCTCCGCATGCGGCCAGTTCTCTTCCTTAAGTCGTAACATCTTGTCCTCCACATACACGTCATAATCTTTATGAAAAGGTAATATCTGCATCAGCACGTCCCTGCCCGGCACGGCATCCAGGTAAGACAGCCTGAACCTGCAGTCCTCATCCCAGTTGAAATCGTCATAGAATAATTTGTTATCCTTATAAATTGCCAGCACATCACCTGTATATCGGGCATCCGCGATCCAATCGACGACCGTACTGTCCGTCGGGGCCACTACCCTTACCCGGTAAACCCTGTCCTCAGGCAAATGATGATAATGATATTGGTACAGCGGTCCCGGCTGTCTCCTGTTGAACCGGGGAGCGGTAGCATACCACGCCAGGATCGAATCTTCATAACGCCGGTCCTCCTGCAATTTACCGGCAGCAACCGGTCCTTCCTTGCTGATGATAACCCGGCCGGTCAGTTTTTTCCGGGCCTGGACTGTATAGACCAGGAAAGGGAACTCAGCCGGCTCCTTCACCACCCCGAACCCTCCCGATAAAGGATACAGCGCCTCGTCCGGATGCAGCTTATCCGAATTCAACATATCCGAATTCAACTTATCCGAATTCAACTTATCCGGATACGGCCTATCCGGGAACAGCTCACCCGGGAACAGAGACAGCTTTGCCTTCCCGTCCGATGTCACCGATTCGAGAATGACCTTCGACCCGTCTGTAATGATATCCGCATCGCTCACCAACAGGATCTCTTTGTCCCCCGCCTCCCACTTCACTGCACCCAGGGCCTGTTCGCGGGTAAGGACCAGCACCGTCGTGGAATCACCATTCTCATCGACGAGGCCAAACACGGCAGCAGCCTTTCCGCCAGTAACGATTCTCCTTCCTGAAGCCATATTATCTGCATGCCCGGCCTCAGCACGGCAATGGCTGACCGCCTTTACGCTGCGGAGATGCCGTCCGTTGAATATAAATTCAGATGGCCCATCCGAAAAAAAAACATAACTGCGTCTGCCCGCATTATTCAGCACGCACAAAGGCTGAGCCGTGGCATAGTGCAGGACGACACCCTGCATATCCAGGTTATAAGGCCAGATGGCATAACTATCTGCGGCGATCGTAACGGGTTTCGCCGGCACCCTCCCGACCCCCTCAGCCGTAGACAACCGCAGCTGGAAGCCGCCAACCGCCGGCATCCGTATATTTCGTTGATAATTCGAAAGAAAAATAAACCCGCTATTATTGAACATCCGCAGGGATACCTGCACCGTGTCGGCGCAAAAATTGGTAACAGCCCTGGACGCAGGAAAGAAAGCCGGTTCGGTACATAACGCAGACCCATAGTCCTGGAGAAAGGAGTTGAGCAGGCGCAGCTCCCGGTAACCTGGCGAAATGATACCCATAGCCCCGATTGGCGCCTGGAAATCATAATTGATATAAGGCATGTCATTGGGATAACCGGAAACCCTCGATTCCTGCAATGTAGTGCGGCCGACCGGGTTCATCCCTCCATGAAACATGAAATAGCCCAGTCCATTCAGCCCGCTCGCCACCCGCGTCAGCGCGACGGCTGCCACATCCGCAGCCGAAACATCTACTCTTCGATGATAGGTCTTCTGCATCCCCGACCCGATCTCTGCCGATAGTTTGGGCAGCGTGTTACGCACCTTCACATCGATACCCCCCAGCAGGTCCGACCCGATCTGGCTATCGTTCTCCAGGGGACGGATAAAATACACGGGCTTGTACATCTTTTTCGTTGTGGTCCCCCAGGGACTGTCAGGATAACCACCCATCGGGATCAGGAATTCATCCTGCCCTTCCGGTCCCTGCGCAAAGGCAGAGTAATACGGAACGTCATACCCTGCCCGCACCGCCATCTCTTTAAGCGTGATCATATGGCGGTAGACTTCGGGCCGTTTAAACACCAGCTCATTTTCCAGCTGGACCCCGATCACGGGACCGCCCTCCTTATACAGCAGACCCTTACACTGGGCAGCAGATGCGTCGAAGAAACGCTGCGCATAATGCAAATAGCTACTGTCATTCTGCCGCAGCGGGATCTTTTTTGCCAGCAGCCAATCGGGAAAGCCCCCATTCCTGGCTTCCGCATGCACCCAGGGCCCAATGCGGAGCCAGACATACATCCCGTGCCGCTGACAAAGGGTAAGAAAAGTCCGCAGATCCCTGTCGCCGGACCAGTCGAACCGGCCCTCTATCTCTTCATGATGGTTCCAGATAATATAACAGGAGATGACCTGGATACCTCCCGATCTCATCTTCAGGATCGATGACTCCCAATCCCTGGCGCTGCAACGGGAATAATGCATTTCCCCCATGATAGGGTACCAGGGCTGTCCATCCTTTAGCAGGTAGGCGCTGTTACAAGACAGCGTTTCCCCGGATGGCGACCTCCCGCTTCCCATTTTGAGCATACCCGGAGCCGGAGCCGCACTCCGTGAAGACAAGTTGATAGTATAAAGATCATCACCACTATCCTGCATCCTCTGCGCGAAAAGCACTCCGCCCGCCAGGCAAAGGATAAAGAGCAATAACATTCTTTTCGCCGGCACGTTTACCAGTTTGGATTTTGCGTGTATTTATTATTGGACAAAGCGATCTGCAGATTAGGGATCGGCCAGAGATAATTTTTCGACGGATCGAAAGTCCTTCCCGTTTCATAAATAATGCAGCTGTCGGCATTCAGCTTCACGTTGAGCGTTCCCATTTCAGCCGGGAAATATTTGGGGCCCAGCGCATCCTTCGGCATTTCCGTTTCCGCCGTCTTCCACCGCAGGAGGTCCCAATAATGTACACCTTCCAACGCAAGCTCCACCTCCCGCTCCCGGCGGATCTCCGTCTGCATGTTAAGGCCATGCGCAGATACAAAGGCATTGGTAAGGTGGAGAAAATCAGGCGATACCTGGGTACCCGAAGGATTCGCCCGGGCGCGCAGCAGGTTGATCGTACGGGCCAGGTCTGCGTCACTAATGGCGCCATTTAATTCATAGGTGGCCTCCGCATAATTCAGCAGTACTTCGGCATAACGGATCAAGATGTAATCGAGGAAGCTCCTGTTTGCAGAATTATCCGCCGCACTATACCATTTCCGGCAGAAATACCATTGCATAGGTGTAAAATATCCGTAAGGCGGACCGGATGCCACCGTCGGAATACTCTTATTGAAAACAGTCATGCTGGCCCGGGGATCCCGGTTCGTAAATTCGGTCAGGGTATTCACCTCGGGCGTATAATACTGTGATTGCGGCGCCGGCAGCCCATCTGCATATAAATACTGGTTCATCAGGTGTTTGGTCACATACAGTTGTTTCGTCGAGATGCTGATGCCTACGGGAAAGTTATGCTGCTGAATGCCATTCAGCGAGTTCGCGCCATACAGCTTGACCAGGATGGCCTCCTTGTTCGCCGCATACATGCTGGCGGGCAAAGTAGCAGGCGCGGCAGCCACGGGGGAGGCAGCGCTCTGTGCGGTCAGCGTAACGGCGGAAGGCACAGGATACCCTTCGGCCTGATACTGGAATAAGAAATAATAGCTGCTGTCTTTGGCCACAGCCGTCGAGGCCGAAGTAGCGGAGCTCACCGTGAATAACCCATGCTGGCCCTCCGTCATGATCGTATTGCAGGCATCGATGGCGATCTGCAGGTCCTTCTGATAGCTTCCGTAACTGAAATTTTTCTCCCGCGTCCCTTCGAACAATGCTACCCGCGATTTAAAAGCCAGCGCCGCGCTCCGGGTAATGCGGCCGTATTCTGCCGTTATCTGCGATGCGGCGGCAGGACATTTGGAAGCAGCATAATCCAGGTCGGCATAGACCGAATCGATCACGATCGTCCGGTTGGTACGCGCAGTATATAACAGGGTGTCGTTCACATTCACCGTCTGCAGGAGAAGAGGCACATCTCCAAATCTTTCCACCAGGTTAAAATAAGCCCAGGCCCGGAAGAAGCGAGCTTCTCCGAGGTATTTATGAATCTGCCCCGTATCGCCAGTAACCGTGACGGAATGCTGCAATATATTGTTGGCCGCACGGACCAGCGCATAATTCTTCGTCCACTCATCCCAGCTGGGCGGCGTCAGCAACGTTCCGTTACTCACCGCATTGACGCTGGAACCAAAGGCATCGGTCCCCAGGAACTCCTGCATCGGCGGCACACCCGGCGCCGAAGAAATATTTCCTCCCCACACCGGATCACTCTGATAGTTGAGCCCCGGCAAATACGCATATAAATAATTGCAGGCAAGGGCCAGATCGCTTGGCTGCTGCCAGAAGTTAGCGTCCGCCAGCGTAGTGGTCGGCTCCTGCGAATTCAATTGTTTGGTGCAGCCCGCCAAGCCGGTTCCCATCATCAGCCCGATTCCCGCGATCAGGAGAGGAAAAAAGCCCCTGGCAAACCACCTGTGAAGATCTTTGCTGGTTGGATGAATCCGGGCAGGAGAGATCTCAGCCGGAGGTATCTTGGCAGTATGTATGTTAGCCTGGTATATCTTAGTCTGATGCATCTCAGCCAGCTCTATGCCAGCAGAACAAAATTCAGCAGAACGTATCTTAATATGATGTATCATGTAAAATGATTTTTTGAGTACGCAATAATTAAAAAGTAACGTTTAAACCAGCGGCATAACTCCGGAAGAAAGGATAATTCCAGGCATTGTTATTCGGGTTCTCCGCGTCGAATGCCTTATACCACATACCGGTGGTCCGCCATATATCCTGGCCGGTAAAGAAGATCCGCACTTTTTCGATCTTTGCCTTTTGTGTGATCCTACGCGGCAGCGTATATCCTACCTGCAGATTCTTCAGGCTCAGGTAGGTGGCGTTCTGTATCCAATGCGAAGAAATGGCGGAGTTCATAGCCGTCGCCACCGCATCGGAGCCATACCAGTAAAGGCGGGGGAATTTGGCATTGGTATGGGTCGGCGTCCAGTAGTCTTGCTGCTCCGCCCACGGGGTCCGGTAAGTTTGAACGAATGGCACCATCGTCCGCTGGGGGATCAGCATCTTTTCCTTGCCCACCCCTTGCAGGATCGCCGAAAAATCGAAACCCTTATAACTTGCTCCCAGGTTGATTCCGAATGTATATCGGGGACTCGTATTACCCAGGTAGGTAAGATCGCCGTGGTCGGCTACCGTATTGGCGCCCGTATTGATGATAGCCTGCCCAGATGGATTGACATGAGCCGTCCCGTCGAGATTCTTGTATTTTATATCCCCGGGACCGGTCTTCGCATATTGAAAGGCGCTGCTGCTCACGTCCTGCGCATCCTTAAAATATCCCTGGTCGACGTAACCATAGATCGAATTGACAGGCATACCCACGATCGTGCTGTTCGACCCGGCATTGACCACGGTCGTACCTTCATACTTGGTGAGCTTATTGGTATTGTCAGACAAGTTCCCGTTGATCCAATAAGAGAAGTTCCGGCCGATATGATCCGTCCATCCCAGGAACAGCTCCCAGCCATGGGTAG
>JAATFV010000139.1 GCA_015655015.1 Chitinophagales bacterium
AGGGGGGCACCCCTTTAGGAGGCTAGGGGTTGGGCTGCGGGGCCCAGTAATTCCCCGAGAGGATAATCATGTTGATCATTTTGATGCTGTTGTCATAATAGTCGAAATCATGCATCCGGAAATGCAGGATGTAGTCCCATAGCTTATTCAGCCAGGGCTGATTGTCCGCACTGGTCATGGCGGCAATGGAAAAGGGAGCGATGAAGCAGAGCGCTTCATAATTACGGCCTTTCAGGTCGTCTCCCCCCAGGCTGTAGCCGGCGGAAATATTGTCAGGATTATCCCTGGTAGTGCCGCGGATCCAGCGATTGATCTTTTTAAGGATCGTATCAGCCCGTTGATCGCCATACAGCAGAAAGTCCGTGCCGACACGCCAGGGCACCCGGCACGCATTGAAGTTATACGCTCCGTCATACGCCGATTCCAGGTAATGGGCCTGTGCGGGAAAGATCGGCGTGCCGGGACCTGCATTTCTGATAAAGTCCGGTACCAGGCCGGCTTCCGGGCTATACCTGTCCTCCAGGTAACGAAATAGCCGGTAATTATTATCAACGGCCGAATCCCAATGCCCATCACCGGTAGCGATCCCGAAGGCCCGGAAATGATCCGGCATGAAATCGGAAGACCGCACATCGAAATAATCCCTGCTTCGCTGGTTGATGGCGTTACTCTGCATCACGTAAAAAGTGACCGGGTTAATTTCCTGCTGAAGAATAGAGCTTATCATGTCGATAGCCTCTTGCCGGTAAGAGATCCCTCCTCCGCTGCCCCATTGCGCATCCGCCAACAAAAGCGAATAGGCGATATCCAGGTCTCCGTCAGTGGCGGAGGTCCCATCGATGCTGTGACAGTTTTTATCCTGCGCCCACGCCATCAGGTGGGTGCTGCCCCGGGTGGGATGTGACCGGTAATAGCGGAAAAGACGATCATAAGTATCCTGTGCCGTAGAATCAGATCCCGCCATCAATGCCACGATCATCATACCATACCCCATTCCCTCCGATACGCTTTTAAGCGTACCTTTGGTCCCCTCGAACCAGACATAAGCCTGGCCTTCCTCGCAGGCCGTGAGGACATAATGCTTTTTCCACTGCCGGTAAAATGACCGGACGCTATCATCCATCACTGCCTGGCTGACATGATTGGGCAATATGGTGCCGGAACGATAAGGTGCATGTTGCGGAAAAGGTCGGGCCGGGACCGCATGGTCGGGAAGGAAGCTGACCGCATGGTCTGGAAGGAGGCTGAACGCATGGTCTGGAAGAAGGCTGAAAGGATGGTCGGGAAGAAGGCTGACCGGTTGGTAGGTACGGAGGCTGATCGCTGGGATAGACGGGTAGGCATTTTTAGCCATGCCGCCGGTTGCTGTTTTTGGCAGGACCCCCAGGCTGGAGCCCAGGAATGGAAGGATCAGGATCAGCAAAGCCGGATAGAACAGAATTCTTTGATTACGCTGCATCATCTTTTGTAATTTTATGCCAATTAATTTCCATCCGGCAAGCCAATAGCAAGGAGACCTTTTAAATTGCAATTTTCACGCCAACGCAGGATCCTGCTTTTTTCATAATCGTTTGTTTATTTTTACCGAAGTGATTTAATCCTAAATTAAATTTTTATGAAACTTGGATTTATTGGTCTTGGCAGCCTTGGAACGCCTATCGCCCTCAACCTGGTAGAAAGCGGCCATGAACTATATGTTTACAACCGAACCGCTTCCAAAGTTGCACCGCTGGCCGAAAAAGGAGCTATTGTCTGTGATAGTATAGCCGCCCTGGCAAAGCAATGCAGCATTGTCTTCACGATCGTTTCGGACGACGCGGCCCTGAAAAGCATTTGTGAAGGGGAAAAAGGACTGTTACAGCATCTTGCCGCAGACAGCATTCATGTTTCACTGAGCACCATTCTTCCGGAAACTGCAAAGACTTTGGCTGACAGGCATCTTCAGCATCAGCAGTTTTACCTGGCCTCTCCTGTATTCGGAAGGCCGGAGGCCGCCGCTGCCCGGAAATTGAATTATGTAGTGGCAGGAGCAGGGGCTTTAAAACAAAAGGTGGAGCCCCTCCTGAAAGATTCCGGAGGGGTAGGGGTATGGGATTTCGGGGAAGAGATTACCGCTGCCAATACGGTCAAGCTCTGCGGTAATTTTTTAATTGCCGCTGCGCTGGAAGCCATCGGGGAGAGCGTTGCCCTCGCCGATAGCAGCGGAGTCGATCCTACCCGCATGTGGGACCTGTTCGGTCAGACCTTATTCAACACCCCCTTATATAATAACTACAGCAAGATCATTCTGCAGCAAAAATTCGAACCCGCTGCCTTTACGGTACAGCTTGGACTAAAGGATATGAACCTGGTGTTACAGCAGGCCGGATCGGTTAACCAGGTCATGCCCCTGGCTTCCCTGTTGAAAGAGCACATGCAGCAGCTGGTAACCGCTGGAAAAGACCAGGTAGACTGGAGCGCTGTAGCGACTGCAGCCCGCTGATCTTTTTGGTCTCCACTTAACATTTCTTATAGAAAACATTAACAAGTGTCAGGCAACAGCGCCTGACATTCTCTCCTCTTAGAAGAAAGCTCCGTTCGGCAATTCAGATGTCGTTCGGCAATTCGAACATCGCTCGGCAATTCGGATATCGTTCGGCAATTCGCATGTAGTGTAAGTGTATCTGCCTATGCGCGGAACGGATCGTTTCCCGTTCCCTCTTCCGGGCGAGCCGGGTATCTTTTGTCATGAATATAACAGTATAGTATATGCGTTTTATTATAAACTTCTAAATCTGCCACTATGTTTCGTTCTATTCATCTGCCGTTCATCGGCATAATTATTCTGACCGCATTCACTAATGTATCCTGCAGCAACAAAGCCAATCTGCCCTGGGCCCAGGACGGCAACTGGGTGCAGGCTGCCTCCATCGGCGCCTATCCAAGGGCCCTGGCCTCTTCTTTTGTCATTGGGAACAAGGCCTATGTGGGCCTTGGCCTTAATGAAACGATAGGAGGAACGACGCGGGGGCGATTGACTGATTTCTGGTCTTTCAGCCTTGATAGCGGCTGGCAGCAGATAGCGGAGTTTCCCGGTCGTCCCCGCAGTAATGCGGTGGGGTTCAGCGTAGATAACTATGGGTATGTGGGCACCGGTACAGATGGGTATGAAGTTTTTCACGATTTTTATCAATATGATCCTGTGGCTAACAAATGGTTCACGAAAAATTCTTTTCCCGGCGGCGACCGGTATGATGCCGTAGGCTTTGGGCTGCAGGGAAAAGGGTATATCGGGACAGGCTTTAATGTGTATTGGCTGAATGATTTTTACCAGTATGATCCGCAGACGGACTCCTGGGCAAAAATGCCGGGAACTGCCGGCAACTTCTCCAAACGCAGGGGCGCCGTATCCTTTGTCTATAATAACAGGGCATACATTTTTACGGGCTCTACGAGTGGCGGAATGGCAAGGGATGGCTGGGCATTCGATCCCTCGCGGACTGCTCCATGGATACCTCTCAATAATATTACCAATACGGATCCCGGGAGCTTTGATGACGGCTACACGGACCTTGAGCGGGAATATGCTTCTGCCTTTGTCAACGGAGACAATGCTTATCTTACGCTGGGCCGCAATGGCACTATGGTCACAAGTACCTGGGTGTATGATTTCGGTCAGGATCTGTGGTCCAGGAGGACGGCTTATCCCCGCCAGCCAAGATATGGGGCTGCGGCCTTTACGATCGGCGGAAAGAGCTTTGTAGGAACAGGTTATACAGGCAGCGCGACTTTTGATGATTTCAATGAGTTTGAACCCGACCAGATCTATAATCCGAATGACTGATGATTGCCTGCCTGCGCTGATCCCCGGCTAAATGAATGAGCCCGGTCAGGCCGGGCCCATTCTCATACCTATTGAAAAATAACTTGTTGAAAGATTACGTGCTGAAAGATTACGTGCTGAAAGATAACTTATTTAATGATAATGATCTGTTTGGCGAGGATCGTGCGACCATCCGACAACCGGGCAATATAAGCGCCGGCCGGAAGGTTTCCCTGACTGGTTACGGATACCTGCTGGCGGCCATCCAGGACGTTCCAGTCCTTTTCATTGACTTTACTGCCGTTCATATTGAATAATTCCAGCTTTGCCCCGGAAATGGATTGGGCGGATTCGACGAACAAGCAGTTGTTTTCGATTACGGTGGGGTATATGCGAATGTTCTGATTGCTCTGTAAGGACAGGGTGAGGATCTTTGAATAATTAACGGATCCGTCCCTGTCTACCATCGCCAGGCGGTAATATACGGTGCCGTTATAGGCATATTGGTCCATATAGGAATAGTTCTGCATGGAACTGCCATTATTGGCTGCAGGAGTCGTATGTACATCCTGGAACGTTTCGCCATCCGTGCTCCGCTGAATGCTGAAATGATCAAAATTGACGGCGTTGGTCGTCTGCCAGTTCAATTGGGCCTGATCGGCGGAAAGTTCGGACACGGACCAGCTGACCAGGGTGACCGGCAGGATCGTCGATGTCATGCTGAAGTTGATCCTGTCCGCTCCTCCGTCCTGGTAATATTCCAGCACCATATTGTAGTTGCCGCTGAGCGGAACATTGTAGCTGCTGACGGTATAAGACTGATCATTCCATTTATTGATCACCCAGGTGGCGCCACCATCCAGGCTCAGACGGTATCCGTCATCGCCGCCGATGATAAAGGTATAGGTGTTGGCAGGCAGCGTCGTGTTAAGCCGGTAACGGGCGCTGAACTGCTGGGTCTGGATCGAACAGCTATTGGTATTGTAGGTCACGACACTGCCGGAAGGATTCCCGAAATTCTCATCGAAATCGGAAGCGGCAGCCGATCCTTCGGATACCTGGCCCTTATACTGGTCAAAATTCACGCCCTGGTACATATATCCGTTCCATATATTACCGGTGCCATAGACCGTGGGATCTCCGGTTCCGATACAGATCTGGGTCACGTTAAAGCTGATGCGGTTATCTCCTCCATTTTCATAATATTCAAGGACCATATTCGTCGCTCCGTTGAGCGCTACGGAATAAGTGGTCGTGGTATAACCCTGATCATTCCATTTATTGATCGCCCAGGTGGCGCCTCCGTCGAGGCTCAGCCGGAATCCGTCATCGCCGCCAACGGTAAAAAGATAATTGCCATTTGCAAAATTCTGCGTAAGCTTATACCGGACACTGAATCCTTCCGTGGAGACAGGACAGCCATTGGTATTATAATTCACATAGGCGCCGCCAAAACTCTCATCAAAATTGGAGCTGGAAGCCGAGCCCTCATTCACATAACCATTATAAGTGTCGAAATTCTTACCCTGATAGACATAACCGATCCAGGTGGTACCAGTGCCATAGCTTGCCTGGTCGCCAAGAGCCGTACAGGATTGAGCCGCACCATTTTGGGAAGCCAGCAGCAAGAGGCTCATCAGGAGGAAAATAGTTTTCAGAAAGTGCGTGTACAAAGTTTTCATGGTACTTAATTTAAAATCTACTACAGAGAGTCTAATTAAGTGCCATTCGGCAAATAGTTAATATTTAACTATTTACGAAATTGTTTATTAAGCATGTGTTCTAAAAAATGGAAAACATTCTATTGGAGGGAAAATGCCCTTTTCAGGATTTCGACGGTTAATACTGATTCGCCCTGGCTTTCGCGCTCGTATCCACCATATACTGCTCTGCATTCCCATTACCCTGGTCCGTCCCTTCCGCACCGGGTGGCGGCGTTTTTTCAATGAGGTTCTGATAGTCATACATTTCTCCGGGACGCACACTGTCCGGCCGGGCAAAGCGGGCCTGTTTATCCAGTTCCAGGGTATTATCCGCCAGCGCCTTGCTGAAGAAATATTCCCAAACAGGACGGGCTGCCTGCGCCCCCAGGCTTCCGCCGCTGTTCAGGTGGATGAAGCGGTCATCACAGCCCACCCATACGCCCGCCAGCAGCTGCGGGGTATAGCCCATGAACCAGGCGTCGGAGTTGTCATTGGTCGTACCTGTCTTACCGCCCATCTCGGCAAGACCCAGCCGCTTCCTCAGACCGGCAGCCGTACCGAAATCCACCGGTCCCTGCATCATCCTTGCCATCGTATAGGCGGTAGACTGGCTGATGACCTCCTTATGTTCGGAGGCAAATTGCTCCAGGACATTACCATGTTTGTCTTCTATCCTCACAATATAATAAGGCTGCGTGCTGAAGCCGCCGGAAGGAAAGATCGAATACCCCCATAACATTTCATAAAGGGAAAGATCGCAGGCGCCCAGCGCCAGGGAAGGATAAGGCTCTACCGCTGTAGGGATATTGAGCTGGTGAATAAACTCGGCAAAACGTTTGGGCCCTTCGGGACCGAATTGCTTCATGATATAGGCTGCCACCTCATTGACAGACCAGGCCAGGCCGGCGGCCATGCTGCGGGTGGCGGTGTCTTTACGACGGGCACGGGCCGGAACATAAGCATTATACTCCGGGAAATATTGCTGCACAGCCTCGCATTGCGTCTGGGGCGTGAAATTGAAATCCTCGATCGCCAGGCCGTAAAGGAAGGGTTTGATCGTGCTGCCGACCTGCCGTTTTGTATTGATATTGACGTGATCGAATTTATAGGTCTTGGGATCGATGCCGCCCACCCAGGCTTTTACAGCGCCGGTGATCGGGTCCATCACCATAAATCCTGTCTGCAGCATCTGCCGGTGATATTTGATCGAATCCAAAGGCGTCATCACCGTATCCTTCTCCCGGGCGGCATTCCAGGCAAAGACTTTCATCTTTACCGGCTGCAGGAAGCTATTGCGGATAACGTCGTCGGACAGACCATCGTCTTTTAGGTTCCTCCAGCGGTCGCTATTGTGCATAGCCGCTTCGAGTATGTTGAGATGCCCTTTCCAGACATCTCCGTTCACGATACCCGGCTGGGCGTCCAGGATCTTTTGCAGGAGCGGCATTCCCCGGGCTACCGCGCTATCGGCATAGGCCTGCATGCGGGGATTGATGGTCGTATAGATCTTCAGCCCATCGAGGTAGAGATTATAGGGTTTGCCCGTAGCAGGATTCGTATGCTCCTTGCACCATTTCTTCAGATCTCCCCGTAATACATCCCGGAAATAAGGGGCTACCCCATTGTTCTCATCCAGCTTACGGTAATGCCCCAGGTCAACGGGCTGCTGTTTCAGACCGGCTGCTTCTGCCTCAGTGATGAAACGATTGGTCGCCATCCGGTTGATCACCAGGTTCCGCCTTTCCAGGGCCGCTTTGGGATTAGTCCGGGGATTGAATATGCTTGGATTGTTCACCATTCCAACCAATAAGGCGGCTTCGTCTACACTGAGGTCGGCCGGCTCTTTCTGGAAAAAAGTCCTGGCGGCATTGCGGATACCATATACGTTATCGCTGAATGACACGTCATTGAGGTATAAGGCGAGGATCTCTTCCTTAGTAAAATTGCGTTCCAGCTCGATGGCAATGATCCATTCTTTTAATTTCTGGACGACCCGGCGGATACGGCTATGCGATCTTTCTCCATTGAACATGTTCAGGGCTAATTGCTGGGTAATGGTGCTGCCGCCGCCGGCTTTGCCAAACTTCAGGACAGCCCGCAGCACGCCTTTCGCATCGATGCCGGAATGGTCATAGAAACGTTCGTCTTCCGTGGCCACCAGCGCGTGAATGACATTGGGGGATATCGCGGCATAGTCTGCATGATTTCGATTCCCCTTATCCGTATAATATTTTCCCATAAGACTGCCATCCTCGCCATAGACCTCGGAGGCCAGCACCAGGGAAGGATTTTCCAGCTCCTGCAAAGAAGGCAGCTTGCCGAAGCTGCCCGTTGCGATCAATATGATAAATGTAGTAACTACGGCCACGCCGGAAAAAAAGAGGATCCAGAAAATAAGGACGGCTTTACGCATAGACGATCATGTTTGTGCTTTGTGCGGAAATGTACTGCTGAAAATTTTGCTTATCTCCACGGGCATAGTTGCAAATCCAATACCCAATAACGTAAAAAGATGGTGAATTAACATAAATCCGTTGGTTTTCCTGCCTATTCTTTGGGTTCGCTGAAACGAGCTCCCGATTCTGCCAATACGAGCTCCCGATTCTGCCAAAACGAGCTCCCGGTTTCGCCAAATCGAGTTCCCGATTCTGCTAAAAGCAAACGTCCGGAAGATGAACTTCCAGGCGTTCGGGGCTAATAATGGCGCTTCGCGCAAAACGCCCGTGGCGTCTTTGGGGTGGGTTGAGATGAAAATTTTGCAATTTGACCCCCCTTTTTCTGCATAATTAATAAATATTTTTTTGACCTATTTCAGGTTATTTTGACATAAGTAATTATGAATGAGTAAAATAATCGCTTATTTTCATGATATGTAAATAATTATAATGTGTTTTGAAAATTCTTTTTTATATTTTTTTTATAACTTTCCATCTGATACAAATGTATTAATGTTTTTTATAACATGAAATCAAAGAGATTATGAGAAAAATCACTCTAAAGAGTTCCTTGCCTTTTCTGATGCTGGTCATCATAGCGGTTGCCGCAGTATTTGTTCCCACGCTGCCCATTTTTGACGATGGGAAATACAACGCGGCTGATACTACCTGGATCCTGGTCGCAACGGCCCTGGTCTTTATTATGACGCCTGCCCTCGGCTTCTTCTACGGAGGAATGGTGAACCGTAAGAATGTACTCTCCACCATGATGAAAAGCGTCGTGGCCGCGGGAGTCGTAGGCGTATTATGGATCGTGGTGGGTTATAGCCTCTGTTTTGGCGATTCGATCGGTGGGGTTATCGGTAATCCGGGCACCCATCTGTTTTATAGAGGAGTTCTTTCGGGTCAGCCCTGGGTAGGCGCCCCGACCATACCGAAAGCCCTGTTTTCCATGTTCCAGCTGATGTTTGCTATCATCACCCCGGGCCTGGTAGTGGGCGCTATTGCTGAACGCATGCGCTTCTCCGCCTATGTCCTGTTCACAGTGCTGTTCAGCCTGCTGGTCTACGCTCCGCTGGCGCACTGGAGCTGGCATCCGGATGGCTTTCTCGCTAAGATGGGAGCGCTTGATTTCGCCGGAGGCACCGTCGTCCATATCTCCGCCGGTTGCGCAGCCCTCGCAGGCGCCCTGGTCTTAAAACGGAGAAAATCACATATTGCAAAACTGGAAAGCAAACCGGCGAATATACCTTATGTATTGATCGGCACCGGTCTGTTATGGTTTGGCTGGTTTGGCTTCAATGCCGGTTCCGCGCTCGCCGCCAATACACTGGCTGTCTCTGCTTTTTCCACCACCAATACCGCTGCCGCTGCAGCAGGACTCTCCTGGATGTTCTTCGATGTACTTAGAGGTAAGAAGCCTTCTGTGGTAGGATTCTGCGTAGGCGCCGTGGTTGGACTGGTAGCTATTACACCCGCAGCCGGTTTCGTCGCTGTTCCCCAAAGCATCTTTATAGGAGTGGTCGCCGCTATCATTTCCAACCTGGCCGTACATTTCAAGGCTACCAGGACCGTCCTCGACGATACCCTGGATGTGTTCCCCTGCCATGGCATCGGCGGTATGGTGGGCATGCTGATGACAGGCGTTTTTGCTACGCTGGCTGTTAATAAAGCAGGCAATAATGGCTGGGCCTATGGAAATTCAGCCTTCTTCCTGACCCAGCTGAAAGCAATGGCCATCGCAGTAGTATACAGCTTTGCCGCTTCCTGGCTCATCTTTAAGTTCATCTATTTCATCGTGCCGATCCGCGTTAGCCATGAAGAAGAAGAAGAAGGCCTGGATGCCAGCCAACATGATGAAAACTATGTACAGGGAACCCTGCTGGTGGCAACGCCAAATGGACTAAAGGAACAAGAAGTACATATATAACGGTAATTATATATGTAATTTATTTATATTTTCATTTTGGAAAAAGGGGAGTGGCCTGGGGTCACTTCCCTTTTTTCATGAAAGCTTTTGTGTCAATCAATATTTTCCCTTCTCATTTATTATAATTCACTCTTGCCTCCCCGGCAATGTGTGAATTATATAACCTTTTAAAATAATTCTGCAATTTTCCGCAGTTACTTCTGGTTACCTTACCGGCTCAAATGCAGTCGACCCTCTCAACCCACATAACTGAATCAAATACATTAATGAAACAAGGTCATACTATATTCCCCAAAACACCGACAGGTATAGACGGTCTCGATGAAATAACAGGAGGCGGATTTCCTCAGGGCCGCCCTACCCTCATCTGCGGAAGCGCCGGATCCGGTAAAACAGTTTTGGCAATGCAATTTCTTGTAAAAGGAATTACAGAATACAACGAACCCGGCGTATTCATGAGCTTCGAAGAATCTGCCAAAGACTTAGCGCAAAATGTAAGATCACTTGGCTTTGATCTGGAAAAATCTATTGCGCAAAAAAAACTGAAGATTGATTATGTACGGGTCGAAAGATCGGAAATCCAGGAGACAGGCGAATACGATCTCGAAGGGTTATTCATCCGGTTAAATCATGCCATTGATTCAATCGGCGCCAAACGGGTAGTGCTCGACACTATTGAATCTTTATTTTCCGGGCTGAATAATACGGCCATCCTTCGGTCAGAGATCCGGAGGCTTTTTCAATGGCTGAAGGAAAAAGGCGTTACTACGATTATCACCGGCGAACGGGGAGATACCACCCTGACAAGACAGGGGCTGGAGGAATATGTTTCCGATTGTGTCATTTTACTGGACTTCCGCGTAATCGAACAAATCGCCACGAGACGGTTGAGGATCGTTAAGTACAGGGGCTCCACACACGGCACCAACGAATACCCGTTTTTAATCGACGAAAATGGGATTTCCGTGCTGCCCATCACTTCATTAAAGCTTGAGCATACAACATCCGCTGAAACAATTTCTACGGGGCTTCCCGGACTCGATGATCTGTTCAGCGGAGGTGGCTATTACAGGGGGAACAGTACGCTCATCACCGGTTCTGCCGGTACGGCAAAAACGATTCTTGCAGCCTATTTCGCATTAAGCACTTGTAAGAAAAAAGAAAAGGTGCTCTATTTTTCATTCGAAGAATCTCCCGATCAGCTAATCAGGAATATGTTATCAGTCGGTATAAATCTTAAGCCGTATATAAAATCAAAAATCCTCTTAATTCATTCCTCGCGCCCTTCCTTGCATGGTCTTGAAATGCATCTGTTGTCACTCTACAAATACATTAACGAATTTAAACCGCATACGGTTATTATTGACCCTATCAGCAGTCTCGTTACCATAGGCAGCAGAGGGGAAGTAAGGGCAATGCTCGCCAGATTAATGGATATGCTTAAAAATCATCAGATCAGCGCGCTGTTTACTTCGCTGACACATGAGCAGCCGATCAGCTTTAACGCGTTAGCCGAAGAAGCTATATCCTCACTGGTAGATACATGGATCAAGGTGCGGAACGAAGAACGAAAAAGCACCAGGGTTCGCAGCCTTTACATTGAGAAATCCCGCGGCATGGGACATTCCAGTGAAATAAGAGATTTTATTGTTACCGGTCATGGTATTAAAATAATGGACGCTGATTCCCTGATGCAACACGGCCACAACGGCTCTGAGGAAGTTATTGCACTTTCAGGAAATGGCTCAAAAAATAAATTTTAAAGATGACTACTATGGGAAAGGAGGAAATTTGGGAACTTTGGTTATATATAGCAGGACAAACACCTAAGTCGGTCCTCGCGCTGGAAAATATTACAAAATATAGTAAGGAATATCTCAGGGACGAGGGTAAGAAATACACTATCGAAGTCATTGACTTATTAAAAAGTCCTGAATTGGCGGAACATGATCAGATTTTTGCCATCCCGACGTTAGTAAGAAGAGTTCCCAAGCCTTTAAGAAGAATTATCGGTGATTTGTCTGATAAGGAAAAAGTATTGACGGGATTAAATATCCGCCCAATTATAACTGATGGAAAATAAACTAAAACATGAATTTATTGTCGGGGAAAAAATCATCCTTCAATTGTATATTGCCGGCATGTCGGAGAATTCAGTGCGTGCCATTCAGAATATTACGCAATTCTGCGATTTATATCTCAAAGATCACGTTGACCTTGAAATAATCGATATTTATAAGAACCCCTCTGTCGCCGAAGAGCAAAAGATCGTTTTCAGCCCTTCCCTTATCAGGCAGCTCCCTTTACCTAAAAGAACATTGATTGGCGACTTGTCTGATACAAAAAAAGTAATCCTTGGTTTAGGCATCACCTTGAAAGAATAATAAATGCACTCAGTAATTTCAAAGGATTTGTTGTCGGAGATAGAGAATCTCAAAACGCACCTCTCGGAAGCGCATGATGCTATAGACGCCATAAAGAGCGGATCGGTAGATGCCTTTGCCATTAAAAAGGATGGCAGGTCGGAAGTCTTTACCCTGCAAAGCCTGGATTATGCTTATCGTGTTTTGATAGAGAAATTCAGTGAAGGCGCATTGAACTTAACTCCCAAAGGATTAATAGTATATAGCAACAGTTATTTTTCCAAACTGATAAATACGCCTAATGAAAAAGTGATCGGCTCCTATATTCATGATTTTGTTTCCGGAGAATCCCGGGACAATTTCCGGGAACATTTTGCCTTAGCGCTTCAAAGCAGTAGTAAAACAGAAATTTCTTTATTCGTTAATAACAGGAATATTCCTGTTTATATTTCTCTCACCAGCCTTCAACCTCAGTTGGATACTGTGGGAATGATCATTACCGACCTTTCGGAAAAGAAACATATTGAGGAAACTTTACGGAAAAAGAACCTTGAATTGGAACATTTAAATAAGAGCCTGGACCAATTTGCCTCCATCGCCTCCCATGATTTGCAGGAGCCATTGCGGAAGATCCGGACCTTTACATCCCTTCTTAAAGACCGCTTTAATAACGATCTGCCGGACGGAGCAAAAGAGCTGATCGGTAAAATTAAAGTATCTTCAGAACGTATGTCTTTGCTCATTAAGGATGTCCTTAATTTTTCACGGATAGTTCATTCTGAAGACATGTTTGTTAAAACAGATCTGAACCAGGTCTTAAACAATATCCTGGAAGATTTCGATTTGCTGATTCTTGAAAAGAACGCTTCCATCAGCAGAGCGAATTTGCCCGTTGTGGAAGCAATCCCGTTGCAGATGAACCAGCTTTTTTACAACCTGCTGGGAAATGCGCTGAAATTTTCCAAAAACGGGCCGCCCCCTGCCCTGACTATTTCGGCAAAAATGCTTTTGCCGGAAGAGATTAAAAAGAGATCCGGTTTAAACGGGCAGCTTTCGTATGCTGAGATCAGCTTTAAAGACAATGGTATTGGATTTGAACAGGAATTTGCCGAACAGATATTCTCCATTTTTGAACGGTTGAATAATCAACAGCAATATTCCGGAACTGGCATAGGCCTGGCATTATGTCAGAAGATTGTAACGCATCATCAGGGAGTAATATATGCAGAAGCCAGTGAGAATAACGGGGCGACATTCTATGTGCTGCTTCCTTTAACCCAATCGCTTAAAAACTAATAATAATATGGGAAAAAATATGACGATATTCATTGCGGACGATGATGAAGACGATAAGCAATTATTTGTCGAATCGGTAAAAGAAATAGATAAGAACATTATCTGTATTGCCGCAAGTGACGGGCAGGAAGCATTAATGCTTTTGAAGGATGAAAATACCTCAATACCTGATTATATTTTTCTGGATTTGAGAATGCCCCGCATCAATGGCAGGAAGTGTTTGGAAGAGATCAGGAAAGATAAAAGGTTATCCCGGATCCCTGTTTTCATATATACTACTTCAAGGGATATTAAAGATGCAGCAGAGCTAAAAAAGAATGGAGCCGTGCATTTTATAAGCAAACCTGTTAATCCCAGTGATATCTATTACATTTTATCTGTAATACTTAATGAAGAATGGGACGGGCAGGTCAGCCGCCTGGGAGGAATGATTGAATCATAAGCCATTTTATTTTCAGATTTATACCCGGTATCTTTGCCGGCATGATCACCAAAGAAGTACTCCTGGCCGCCCAAAAGCTGTGGGACTATCATCACCTGGATCAGCTCCCGGTAAAATCTGACTGCATCCTGGTGCTGGGCAGCCACGACCTGCGCGTAGCCGACCGGGGAGCCGATCTCTACTTGCAGGGATGGGCGCCGATCCTGATCTTTTCAGGCGGACTCGGCAACCTCACCAGGGATCTTTGGACCGAACCCGAAGCCGACCAGTTCGCCCGGATCGCCCTGGACAAAGGAGTCCCGGCAGAAGCCATTTTTATCGAAAATCAATCCACGAATACCGGGGAGAACATTTTGTTCACCCAACGATTACTGAAGGAAAAAGGACTGGACCCACAATCCTTCCTGCTGGTGCAGAAACCCTATATGGAAAGAAGGAGTTTTGCCACCTTTGCCAGACACTGGCCGGAAAAACAGCTGATCGTCACCTCTCCCGGGATCCCTTTTGAAGAATATCCCAATAAAGAGATTTCCATGGAAAAAGTAATTAATATAATGGTCGGAGACCTGCAGCGGATCAAGATCTATCCTGAAAAAGGCTTTCAGATCTTCCAGGAGATCCCTGCCGACGTATGGGATGCCTACGAACGACTGATCGGCTGGGGATTTACCCAACATCTCGCTTCCTGATCCTCCGGCATCTCTCCCCGGAGATTAATGCCCGGACGAGTCACTTTGGCCATACTCATTGCGGTCCTTACGGTAAGTTTCCTCCCGGCACTGCTTTATATATTGATAAATAGCTTCCTGCGAGCGGACCGGGTTGCCGTCTTCCGACACCGGTACATTATCCATCGAGGCATTGAGAGTGACGGCAGATACATTGTCCTGCCACTGCAGCCGGATGATCTCCCGGATCTCCTGTTTCAGCTGTTCATCATACAGGGGAAAACATACTTCGATCCGCCGGTAAATATTCCTGTTCATCCAGTCAGCGGAGCCAAGGAAGATCTCCTCCTCTCCATTATTATGAAAGATGAATACCCGGCCATGTTCGAGGTATCGGTCGACGATCCGTTTAACGGATATATTTTCACTGATGCCCGGCACCCCGGGAATGAGGCAGCAGATGCTTCTTACGATCAGGTTGATCTTCACGCCGGCATTGGATGCTTCATAGAGCTTGCTGATCAATACCTGTTCTTCCAGGTTGTTCAGCTTAATAGTAATAGAGGATGGCAGCCCTTTTCCGGCATTTTCGATCTCCCGGTCTATCAGCGAAAGGAATCGCTGGTGAAGATTGAATTGCGCCACCAGTAAATGCCGGAAGGGTATTTTAACCGATTCCCGGGGATCTTTATGTTTACCCAGAAAGATAAAGAGCAGCTCCAGCTCGCGCATCAGGTCATGGTTGCCGGTCAGCAGGATATGATCTGTATAGAAACGCGCCGTATTCTCATTCAGATTGCCGGTGGCCAGCAGACCATAATAGATCATCCGTTGATGGCTTCTTTTTTTGACCAATGCTACTTTAGCATGGACCTTCAGTCCGGGTATGCTGTAAATGATCTTTACGCCTGCTGCCTTCATTTGCTCCGCCCACCGGAGATTGTTGGCCTCGTCGAACCGGGCCTTCAATTCCACGAAGACGGTGACTTTCTTTCCATTCCGGGAGGCGCTGATCAGGGCATGTGCGATCCTGGAATCCCTGGCTATCCGGTACATCGTAAGATAGATCTCTTCCACGCTGGGATCGATGGACGCTTCATTAAAAAATCGCAGCACGAGGTCATAACTTTCATAGGGGGCATGCAGCAGCATATCTCTTGCTGCAATAAGATCGAACAGGCTGCAGAGACGGTCGCCATTCCCGCGTGAATGCCCGCTTCCGATGCTGTCTGAATATCCGCCTCCGTTCTTCTCCGAATGTCCGCTATCGGCCAGGTCCACCCCGTCGTAAGATCGTTTTTGCGAAGGCCATTTCGGATAAGACAAACGCTCGTCCTTTACCGGAAAAGCAGACAGGTCCCTCAGATTGTGATACCTGCCCCCTTCCACGATGGAGGCTTTGTTCAGGCCAAGAGAGCTGATGAGGGACTCCAGGATAGGAAAGGGGATACCCGGTTGATACAGGAACCGGGTAGCCAGTCCCGCATCCCTTTTAACCAGCTTTTTCTCTATCTTTTCAGCAAGATCGCCATCGTATTCGTCTTCCAGGTCGAGCTCGGCATCCCTGGTGATCTTAATGCTATAGGCTCCTTTAATGGAGAGGCCTGGAAAAATAAATGGCAGGTTTTCCCGGATAATATCGTCTATAAAAAGGATGGTTTGCGTACCGTCAGCCTCTGCCCGGTAGAACCGGGGCAGGCCATCCGAGGGAATATTCAGGATATATATATCTTCCTCGTTGCTCTCATCCCTGATCGCTCCCGGACCGCCCATCGGCTGATCTTTACTCTCCACCCCTACGATCCGCAGACCACTGATTTCCCGGTTATTGTCCTTTCCCGTTACAACAGCAAAATACAGCTTATCATTCCCGGGGAAAAAATTGTCTTTTGCCCGGGATAGATGCACCGGCTGAAGAAAAGCGAGCAATTGGGTAAAAAAATATTCATCGGCCTCTTTTTTTACCGCTTCCGGGATAGGCTGGCCATAGATGAAATGGATACCCTGGCTGGCAAGGGCTGGCAGCACCCGGCCATGTAACACCTGACCGAAATGCTCCAGCTGGCCGTTGACGGCAGTCGTTATCTCCTGTAGAATGGAGTTCCCTCCCGGCGAGGTATATAATGAATCTTTCGTTATTTTGATCTTCTGCAGCGCCGAGAGGGCCGGAATACGCACCCGGTAAAACTCATCCAGGTTAGAGCAATAGATAGAAAGAAAGCTGATCCGATCCAGCAAAGGAACGGTCTCTTTGGCCCCTTCCTCCAATACCCGGTAATTAAAAGACAGCCAGCTCAGATCTCTGTCGAAAAAGGAAATAGTAGGCATATTTTTGTAAAATAGCTATTTTTCACCATCCGGGATTTTGTCGCCGCAACAGGAGGCTTTCAAAAGCCCGGAATTTGGCAAACATAACATAAATATAATTTTTTCAAATGCGGAAGGAGCTGAAAAAGATAGAGGAACAGCGGGAATTGTTTAAGGGGTTTTTTTCAAAATATGGACGGAAGACCAATTATAAAGGACCGTCCACAGATACCGTGCTGCTGGTGGAGATCTGCGACGGGAATGGCGCCTTTATCTGCGATCACTTATGGTTCAATCTTACAAAGGGTTTTGAAAAGCTGGGCACCCTCCGGCAGGGAGATATCATTCAATTTGAGGCAAGGGTGAAGAAATATAAAAAAGGATATGTCAACAGGCAGGCGGGCATTGACGAAAGCCAGTTCGACTATAAGCTTAGCCACCCGACGAAGATCGAAAAAATAAAGATGTAATGAAAAATCGGAATTTATAATTTTTCAATCCTCTGTCTGTTGCTTTTTCCTTTTTATCGTACATTTACCATAATTTGACAAGTCAAATAAAGATAAATGGAAACTCAATTCGGCTCTCGTATCAGGCAATTACGGGAACAACAGCAAATATTGCAGAGACAAGTGGCATCTTTGTTGGAAATAGACACCCCCTTATATAGTAAAATAGAACGTGGAGAGCGAATTGCGAGAAAAGAGGTAGCTATCAGGTTGGCCGAAATATTTAAAACTGATAAAGATGAGCTACTTACCCTTTGGCTGGCAGATCAGGTGTTTGATGTTGTCAAAGATGAGAGTGTGGCCGATGAAGCGCTCAAATCAGTCTCACGAAAAATTAAAGGAAAGAAATGAATTTCTCTGAAATGATGTTAAATGGATAATATTTATAACAATGAATATAGATAAGATTTCTGTCAAAAATTTCAGGAATATAGGGGAAGAAAAAACCTTTTTCCTAAACCCTCACTTTACTGTTTTTATTGGTATTAATGGAAAAGGGAAATCTACCATGCTTCACGCTCTGCGAGTAGCCTGCGGAGCTTATTTTTTGGCAATTCCGGACGTGCCTTCCCGGCATATACAAAAGGATGAAATAAGAATTGTTGAATCCGGTAAATTGCTTCTTCAGCAATTTCCTGTAAAAGTAGAGGCAACCGGTACATTCCCCGGCATAAATGAACCTGTCGTTTGGCGTAGGCAATGGCTTGAAGGAAGCAGTTCCAGCACTTTCAATAACGCCGATGTAGGCCTTATTAAGAGATTAGCCTCGGAGAAATTCCAAAAGATTACAAGGGAAGCAAATGATCGGGTCGACCTCCCTATTGTTGCATTTTTCGGTATTTCCCGTGCATTCGGTGCAGGTCGGGTCACAACAAACAGCCGCATTCAACGTATGGGTAGAATGATATTCAAAGACGGCTATCAGGACTGGCAGGAAATGAAGGCTGTAAAATTTCATTATGAAGAGTGGCTTGGCACCTATGATACTTTGGTTGCTTTAGATAAAGAGTACGACCGGACAAAAGAAGCGTTCTATAATGCTTTGAAACTGGCTAATCCCTATATCACTCAAATAGAATTTATTAATGGTGAACTATGGGTAAAAATTAATATTGAAGGGAATACAACCGACTTGCTTCCTCTAAGCCTTCAAAGTGATGGAATTCATTATTTTACTGCAATGGTAGCAGAAATAGCTTATAGGTGCGTAGTACTGAATGGCTACCAGAATGAAAATGCGATAAAAGAAACTAAAGGAATTGTCATGATAGATGAAATTGATCTTCATCTCCATCCTAATTGGCAGAGACATGTGATAAAAGATTTGAAAGAGGCTTTTCCGAAAGTTCAATTTGTCGCTACCACACATTCTCCTTTTATAGTACAATCGCTTAAAAGTGATGAAATATGGAATTTGGATAAGATCATGGACGTTTCACCCAATAACTTAAAACTGGATACCATTGCAACCGAAGTTATGGGTGTGTCAAGCTCCTTTTCAAAGGAAAATGAAGATCTGTACGAGAGGAGTAAATCATTTATTTCCAATCTCGAGGAGGGAAAAAGTATGGAGGAACTTGAAAATGATTTAGAGGAAATTTCTGATCCGGCAGTACGGGCCTTTCTTGAACTTAGAAAAATGTCAAAAAGGAAATGAGACCACTGGATAAAGGGAATATACCATTGGGCGAAGACGGTAATCCGATTACCCCAACCGATTACAAAAAATGGAGGAAATCTCTAATGAATAGGATCGGATATTATTGCGTTTATTGTAATCAACCATTAAGTCATAGTTTGCAGGTTGAACATGTAATACCCCAAAGTCCTCCTGCCGGATTTACACCGGGCGATGCAATTGCCTGGAACAATATGCTTTTGGCATGTGGTCCATGTAATAATGCTAAAAGTAACAATCCTGTAGATGCAAATACGTTTTATTTGCCTGATATCCATAATACTCATATGCCATTCCAAACTGTTGATCTATCCGGCGATGGAGGCAAGCATGCTGTAATAAGAAATAGATCAGGTCTCAATCCTGATCAACAACTAAAGACAGCGAGGACCATTCATCTGCTTAAATTGGATAATACTGATGAAAGAGATGATGTCGTTGATATAAGAAGTATTAAACGAAGAGATGCGATGGTTGCCGTAAAAGCCAATAAGGAGCAATATGATGAATTGAAGGCATTACCAGCCTTTAATCCTGTGGCTGCCGCTCAAAGAGTAGCATTGCAAGCCAAAGTTACGGGATTCTTTAGCCTGTGGTATGAGGCATTTGCCGATGAGTCCGAAGTGATGCAGGCCTTAATAGACCCTGTTACCATTCCCGGTACTGCTCAAAACTGTTTTGACCCCGCCATGGGCTTCCGGCCTTGTCCCCGTAATCCATTAAATACTGCCGACCCAATATAAAACCTTTATTTGATTGCAGGGCCCCTACTTCCCCGACTTATTCTTCTTCCGATACTCGATCGGAGAAACCCCCATCAGTTTAGAGAACATCCTCGAAAAATAATATTGGTCATCGACACCCAGATTGGCCGCCATCTCCTTGACGGTCATCGTCGTAAAGAGCAGGTATTGACAGGCTTTCTGTATTTTAAGATGATTGAAGTATTCAATAGGAGAGTACCCGGTCCTTTCCCGGAACACCGCCGAAAAATGCGAAACGGACAGCTTGGCAAAATCAGCGAACTCCTGTAAGGTAAAGATCGTATGGATCTTCTTCTGCATCAGCTCGATCGTCCCCGCAATGACATCGTTCTCTTTCTTATTCTCCACATAATTGAACTTCTCTTCATAAAGGATCGAAGAGAGAAAATGATAAAAGATCATATTGACATAACGTAGATTATCTCCGCTGTAGCCCTTCTCCAGGTTGGTATAGATCTCCTCGAATAATTTGATCCGGTTCTCATTATACGTGAGATCCGGCTTGTAATTTTTTGTATGCTGAAGGATCAGGTCCACGATATACCCGGCAAGTTCGCCTTTGAAATGTATCCAGTATATTGTCCATGGGTCCTTTTCATTGGCGGCATATTTGTGCGGAACGCCCGCAGGAATAACAACGAACCGGGAAGGGGTGATCTCCGTTCTTTTCTTATGGATGTCGATCCAGCCGCTCCCTTCCACGCAATAGATAAGAATATACTGGCTGACACCACCAGACCGCTCCATGTAGTGATACCGGGCCTTGGGGTAATATCCGATGTCCGTTATATACACCTGCCTGGTCACCGGATCCTTCATAAGAAAATCCGTCGTTATCTTTTTGGGGAGCACGATCAGCCGCTGCCCCTCGAATCC
Source organism: Chitinophagales bacterium (assembly GCA_015655015.1). Lineage (GTDB taxonomy): Bacteria > Bacteroidota > Bacteroidia > Chitinophagales > Chitinophagaceae > Puia. The sequence goes on from JAATFV010000139.1 coordinate 20,774, forward strand.
CTCTTTCTTCCTGAAAACTTTCTCTTTCATATATAATGATAATGCAAAATATAGAAAAGCAGAATAAAATCCATCGTTTTCATAAGAAATACTATTCTTTTTGCTGTTGCCAAAGACGAATTTTGAACTTCTAAACCAGTTCCGCCATCTTATAACTTCTTTAGTCAAAACGATTGTTATGTCACAAATGCCTGTCCATCATCTTTTCAGTCCTCCCGGCTTATTACGCAGCATTATCCATCCGGCATTATTATCTGCAGCCAACTTGTCAATTAATTCTAACGTTTAATATGTCTTGTATATGAAGAAGATCAATCAACTGCTAAAAACCCAACCAAAATGAGAAAGTTATTCATTCTATTCATGGTCTGTACATGCTGCGCACTACACACAATAGCCCAGCAACGGCAAATTCAGGGAGTAGTAGAGGATGCTGCTTCTCTCAATCCCCTTCCATTGGCAACGATCAACGTTAAGGCGCCGGGTGTTCCCGCCAGCACCAAATTAACGGACAGCAAAGGAAAATTTTCCTTTTCCGCTGTTCCGGGCACGGTCCTGGAAGTAAGTTATGCCGGCTATAAGTCCCGGCAGGTCACCGTTAAGAACGACACAGCCTCCTTTACGATCCTGCTGGAAAGTTCCAGCAACCTGGGAGATATCGTCGTGATCGGCTACGGCAAAGAAAAAAGAGCCGATCTGACCAGCTCCGTATCCAGCATTTCTTCCAAAGATCTCAATGAGCTGCCCGTCACTAACTTAGCCGCCGCGATGGCTTCCCGCGCACCGGGCGTGGAAGTGCATACTGAGGGATATGCCCCCGGCTCCGGCAATTCCATTAACATCCGCGGCCTCAACTCTATCTCGCAAAGTGAAGGTCCGCTCTTCGTAGTGGACGGAGTGGCGCTCACAGGAGATATCCGCGATATCAACCCGAATGATATTGAATCCATCGACATCCTTAAAGATGCGGCAGCTGCCGGCATCTATGGCTCAAGGGCCGCCGCCGGAGTCGTGATCGTCACTACCAAACACGGGAAAGCAGGCGTCGCTACCATCGACTTTAATATGTATTACGGCATTCAGACGATGAACTCGCCGTATCACATGCTGGACTCAAAAAACTACGCCCAGCTGAGAAGGGTAGCTTCCTTCGATGGAGACCCCATCACCTATCCGCTTAATACGGACACGGCAGATAAAAAGATCTTCAATCAATATGAGCTGCAGAATATAGCCAACGGTTACAAGACCTACGATTGGACAAAAGCTGTCACGCGCCGGGCAGCACCCATGCAGAACTACTCCATCGGCATCAGCAACGGTGTAGGTAAGAGTAAAGTCTATTTCAGCGGCAATTACCTCAACCAGGCCGGGATCATCATCAACACCGGCTATACGAAATACGACGGCCATTTCAGCATTGAATCGGACATCCGGCAAGGCATAAAATTAGGAGGTACCGTGAACATGGACCATTACCTGGTGAAAGGTGTAAATGCCAGCACTTATCTGCAGTCGCTTACGCAAAGCCCGCTCATGCCCATCTTCGATTCCACAGGCGCTCCCCTGGTGATCACGGACAATAGTACGGGTACATTGACCATTAACAATCCCATGACCTCTGCCTTATACTCCATAGCGAACTATTCTGCTACCAGGACCTTTGGCAACCTTTATCTGGAGATCACCCCCATCCGGAACCTCGTGCTCCGCAGCAGCATCGGCGCCGACCTGAACAACGGAGAGAACGATACCTATGACCCGCGGAATACAGGCGCAGGCTTTTTTACCAATGGATCAGCTGAGGTATACAATACCAAATCCACCGATGTACTTTGGGAAAATACAGCCACCTACACACTCTCAAAAGGCGATCACGACCTGAACCTGCTCGGCGGAGCTACCTACGAACGCCGGGAGAACATCGCGATGGACATGAAGGGCCAGCAATTCCCTACCGACCTGCTTACGTTCAAGAACATGGGCAGCGCCGGTATCAAAACACAGGACAATACCAATTATGACGGATGGACCGTCCAGTCCTTCCTGGCCAGAGCTATTTATAAATACAAACAGCGGTATATTCTCAACCTCACCGGAAGACGCGATGGCTCCTCCCGCTTTGGCCCCGACAACCGTTACGGTTTCTTCCCCTCCGCCAGCGTAGCATGGCGCATCATAGAAGAGCCTTTCCTGGGATATAAGCTCAAGACAGTGCTGAGCGACTGGAAATTAAGGGCCAGTTATGGCATCATCGGCAACCAGAACCTGCCTTACGATGCCATTTATACCCGGTATAATAATGCCCAATATCCTTTCAATGGCGCCAACGCCACCAGCGGGTACCAGATCGGCGGTACAGCCGGCAACCCTTCCCTGGAATGGGAACGGCAGCATCAGACCAACCTGGGCATGGACATAGCTTTTCTGAGTAACCGCGTATCGCTGAGCGTTGACGTTTACAACAAGAATATCAGCAGCCTGCTGCTGCCTTTCACCCTGGCCCCATCCTCCGGCTTCTCCAACGAGCAGATCAACGTGGCCGCCATGAACACAAAAGGCATCGATATCAATTTTCAGGCTACCCCGATAAAGACAAAGAACTTCGAATGGCAGATGACCTTCAACTGGTCGAAGTATAAGAGCAAGATCACTTCCCTCTTTCCCGGCCGGGACTCTATCAGCCTTTCTTTACGGGTAGGTCAGCCGCCGAGCGGCGTATTGGTCAACTATGTGTATGACGGGCTTTACCAGGAAGGCGATGACTTCAGCCTGAATCCCAATGGCAAGCCGGGAGACGTCCGGGTAAAAGATCTTAATCATGACGGTAAGATCACTCCGCAGGACCAGACGATCGTCGGATATACCATTCCAAAGGGATGGGGCGGATTCTGGAATTATTTCCGCTACAAATCCGTAGTGCTCACTGTCCTCACGTCTTATGAGTATGGACAGCAGCTGAACAACCTGCCTGCCACCAACCTCAGTTATTATAATTCGGGATTTGGCACCCAGGGCAATGTGACAAAAGAAGGAGGCAACTACTGGACAACGACCAATACCCATACCAACATCCCCCGTCCTAATATTTATGGCACTTCCCTGAAGCCGATACCGGGCGGACCCGGACAAGGCACCAGCTATTCCATTCAGAATGGCGACTATATCCGGATAAAGAGCCTTTCCCTGGGGTATGACCTTCCCGGAAGCTGGACGCAAAAATTCAAGGGAAGAAATATGAATGTGTACTTCCAGGCGACCGAGCCCTTCCTCTTCACCAAATACAAAGGACTGGATCCGGATAATGGCAACCCCTCCCAGCTGGAGGCTTACCCAAGATACAGGACCTTCCTGGTCGGCTTTAAATTAGGGATATAACCGTTAAAATTATTGTTATGAAAGAATCGAACTTATATATATCAAAAGCAGGTCTGGTAGCTTCGCTCGCGGCCCTGCTGCTCTTTGCCGCCGGCTGCAAAAAAGTATTGGACTATACGCCGGAAGTGTTCGTCGGTCAGACCCAGGTGTTCAAGGACCAGGCCGGCGCAACGGCTGCCGTAACAGGCATCTACACGCAGCTGCAAACCCTGAAGAAATCCGATTACGCGCTGATCGGTATCGTAGGCACCGATGAAGCACGTTGCACTTACCAGTCGCAAGGGTATGGCGATTATTACCAGAACATTACCGGCCTGGATGTATACGATCTTAAATTCGGCAGCCAGAACTACCAGGTATCGGGGTTCTGGACGGATTGCTACCTGGGGATCGCCAACGCGAATTCCGCCATCCTGGGCATTCCGGGAGCCAGCATCGCAGATCCCACGGTGAAAAGCCGGCTGCTGGGAGAGTCAAAATTCATGCGGGCGCTCTTTTATTTTTACCTGGTGCAGCTGTACGGAGATATTCCGTTGCGCACTGAAACAACCCCCTTCTCCGCAGGGGTCAAACGTACTCCGGCTGCAGATGTATATGCTCAAATTGTCAGCGACCTTCAATTCGCCATCGCCAATCTATGGGCTAAGAGCAAGACGCCCGATGCCGGAAGGGCTACCGTGGAAGCAGCTAAGGCATTGTTAGGGAAAGTCTATCTTACCATGGGGCAGTACAACGATGCCAAAACGAATTTCGAGGATCTCATCAACAACAACAGTGTCACTTTACTCGCTGATTATTCCCAGCTGTTCGACGGTCAGCACGAGAACAATGCCGAGTCGCTGTTCGAGATCCAGTATTCGACCGATCCCAACAATACCCAGGGCCTGCAAAATCTTTTTGGCTCCTATGCCGGGCCCGGCATCCCCGGCGAAGCTTTCACGATCCATACGCCTGGTTATGGCGGTACCGTGGTCATGGCCACCGCTTATTATTCCGACACCGTCTTCGATCAGGCAAATGATAAAAGGTACCTGGTTTCCATCTGGCCGCACCGTTATGATGGCAACGGAGCTACTATGGACTGGTGGGTGGATCCGGGCTTGCCTACTATTAAGAAATATGATATCACCTCTTCGGATATCGATATCTCCAATTCCGGCAAGAACCTGTACTATCTGCGTGCGGCAGATGTCTACCTCATGTATTCGGAAGTATTGAATGAACTGGGACAAACGGCTCCCGCCCTGGCGCCCCTTAATAAAGTGCGTAACAGGGCCGGCCTGCAAAATCTGGAAGTCGCATGGGGGAGAACCCCGACACAGGCCGAGCTTAGGACGGAATTGCTGGACGAGCGGATCCGGGAATTGGGCGGAGAAGGCTGGCGCTGGTTTGACCTGAAAAGGACCGGCACGCTGGTGGCAAGGGTACAGCTTCACAACAATCCAAGGGCTCACTATGTTCCCATCAATGGAGAGGGTGACGCTCATCCGGCACAGAATATCTCAGCTCAGAATAATTTGTATCCGATACCTTTGGCTGAATTGCAGACTAACCAGGCCTTGTCTTTGACAGATCAGAACCCCGGCTACTAGCCCCAATAAATTATTAAAAATGCATTTTCGCCCTGTTCCATTTCTTGCATTCCTGTTCTTGCCCGGCCTGCTGCCGGCTCCGTCGCAAGCGCAGACGACCCATGAGTATAACGATAGCCTGGTCGTCTCTAACGGTAATGCCACCATTGTTGTAAATAATGCTACCGGTAAGGTTGGTTACCGCTTTGCCGGCGGGACCTCGATCTCCAATACAGTAGCTTACATGCAGGATCTGAACGGGGAATATATCTGCTCGGCCGATTTCAGCCAGCATCCCTTCAGCACGGAATCCATACAGGATGAGTTTGGAACGGGTATGCGGATCAATCTACAGCATACGGATATCGCCCACCGCTTTGTTTTGCTGCAGCGGATCACCCTATACGGGGACCGGCCCCTGATTTTATTGGATGTACAGGCTATCAGCAAAGGAGGGAACAGTCTCCCGGTCGAAACCCGGAATATTTCCCCGCTGGCCGTGCTCCCTTCCCGGAGCGGCTCTTTGTTCATACCAGGCACCGAACCGCGTATCCTGGATATGCCTTTCGATAATGACGACTGGGTTGGCGTCGTGGAACGTAAATGGGGAGTGGATCCGCCTCAGAGAGGAATCGGAACTGCTCAGACAGTAACCGGAGCTGCCCAGAATGGCGCCGGACCTGCTCAGAAAGGAATCGAAGCTGCTCAGAAAGGAACCGGACCCGCTGGCGTTTCGGGCATCAGTTATGAGGTTTCCTCCATATACGACAATACTACCCTGTCCGGGCTTGTTATCGGCAGCCTGTCGCACGATTTCTGGAAGACGGGCATCGCCTACCGGGCCGCAGCAGACAAAGGATGGGTCGATTCCTTCACCGTTTTTGGCGGTGTCGCCACCCCGGACGATCCCTCCCTGCCGCATGCCTACGGAGGCCAGGATGGCACGCATGATCACATGCCCCATGGGACACAGCGAGGGGCTTCCGTTCAGTCACCGGTAATATACCTGGCTGGCGGCAGTGATGTGCGGGCCGCCTTTACAGGTTATGGCGAGGCCAATGCGCAATTGAACGGCCGGCTTTCCTGGAAAGGATATGCACCTGTCTACTGGAATAGTTTTGGCGTAGAAGGCGTGCTGGGCTACGAGAAAGTTATGATGCCGCCCGGCGTAGGAAAAACTTCCGACTTTATTCATACCCTGTCCAATTTCAATAAATATGCAGCCCCCGTTCTGAGCATCGATTCCTATGATCAGGGAATTTATACCACCGAGCTCCTGGCCTCTCTGAGTAAATATGGAAAGAAACAGCACCAGCAGATGGGTTTCTATTTCATTCCTTTCGCCCTCTGGACCTGGAAGAACCAAATGGATCAGGCAAAACTTTCCGGCACTCCCTATAACCTGACGGATGTCGTGCTGAAAGACAGGGACAATAAGCCGATCGCCTACAAAGATGGCGACTGGGGAGCCTTTCCCCTGGACCCTACCCATCCCGGCACACGCCAACGGATCATCGGCGAATTGCTGAAGGCTAAAGCCATCAACGCCACTTTTCTCAAGATCGATTTCTTAACGGCCGGCGCCCTGGAATCTTCCTCGCGTTACGATCCTTCGGTACGCTCCGGCATTCAGGCATACAATCAGGGCATGAAGATGCTCAAACATCTGATCGATTCCATCCTGGGATCGGATATCTTTATCACCCAGGCGATATCACCCCTCTTCCCTCATCAGTACGCACATACCCGCTTTGTCTCGACAGATGTGTATTCGCATCTCCGCGATGATGAGAAAGGGTTTCCGAACTGGGGCAGCACAGAGGCCAGCCTGGCGACAGGATCCCATATATGGTGGGTGCAGGGGACTCTCTGGCCTTATACCAACCTGGATGTATGCGTCATGAAGAACTTTCAGAAAAATCCCGACCTCAGCGAACAGGAGATCAAAGTAAGGATCTATGCCATGATGGCAATGGGCAGCATCCTGGGAGACGGATCGGATTTCCGCCAGCCGCTGGCCGCAGAAAGAGCTAAAAAATTCCTGGATAATCCATCCATATGCGCTTTTTTCAGCCACCCCAGGGCTTTCACTCCGCTGCAGTTCGCCGACGGAGACAGCTTTGACCAGCAGCTGGCTTTTTATTTAAAGGCGGATAATTCGGATTTTAAGGCGGACAATCCTGGGATCAATCCCATTACCGGCAATGCTGTCGTCTCCGTTGATTCAGGCAAGGGGGCGCCGCTGCATCCGACCATGTTGGCCCTGTTCAATTTCAGCAATAAGACGACATTCAGCAAGTCTTTCCGCCTGGAGACACTGGGCCTGACAAGTGGTAAATATCTGTTGAAAGACTTTATGACCGGGACGGTGCTGGGCACTATTGAAAAAGATCAGGACTCTTTTTCCCTTACGGTTCCGGAAAAAGACGCTTATTTGTTGAAGATCATCCCTGTGACACCATGAACAACGAAAATAAATAGCTATGGAAGTAAACGCATGGGTGGAAAAAATATCCATTCCCACCTACAAGATCGGCGCCCCTGAGAAAAACCCAATGTTCCTGGAAAAACGAGTTTACCAGGGCAGCAGCGGAGTCGTATACCCGCATCCTGTGATCGAACAAATTGCCGACGAAAAGACCAGCCAGGAATATACAGGCGTATTCCTGGAGAATGAATACCTGAAGATCCTGATCCTGCCGGAATTGGGCGGCAGGGTACAACGGGCGTATGATAAGGTGAGGCAGCGTGACTTCGTATATTACAACCAGGTCATCAAGCCCGCCCTGGTAGGCCTGGCCGGTCCCTGGATCTCCGGGGGAATAGAATTTAACTGGCCCCAGCATCACCGGCCCAGCACCTACAGCCCCATTGACTTCACCATCGAAGAAAATGCCGATGGCAGCAAAACGGTCTGGGTAAATGAAATAGAATTGATGTTCCGTACAAAAGGAATGGCCGGATTTACCCTGTACCCGGATAAGGCCTACCTGGAGATCAAAGGAAAATTATTCAATCGCACGCCTTTCCCCCAGACCTTTCTCTGGTGGGCCAACCCGGCGGTAAAAGTAAATGACGATTACCAGTCCGTATTTCCCCCGGATGTATATGCCGTCTTCGACCACGGTAAAAGAGATGTCTCCGATTTCCCGATCGCTACCGGCACCTATTATAAAGTGAATTATGCACCCGGTACGGATATTTCCCGTTATGCCAATATCCCCGTACCTACTTCGTATATGGCTATCCGATCGAAATACGATTTCATGGGCTGTTATGAGAACGATACCCGGGCAGGCATGCTGCACGTAGCCAATCACCATGTGTCACCGGGAAAGAAACAATGGACCTGGGGGAACAGCGATTTCGGACAGGCCTGGGACCGCAATCTCACAGATGAGGATGGCCCCTACATCGAGCTGATGACAGGTGTCTTCACCGACAACCAGCCTGATTTCTCCTGGCTGCAACCCAACGAGGAAAAGACCTTCGAGCAATACTTTATGCCTTATACACAGCTGGGTTTGGTTAAGAACGCCACCAAAGAGGCAATGCTCAACCTGGAATGGGAAGGAGAGAAGCTGATCATAAAAGTGTATGCCACCGCCATATACAAAGATGCCCGGGTGAGCGTGTTTAAAAAAGATGAGCTGATAAAAGAATATGCGGCAACGATCTCTCCCTATGAGGTCTTCGATCAATCCCTGACACCCGGGGAAAAAGGATTACCCGAAGACTGGAAAGTAGTCGTCACAGACAGCGATGGAAATATCCTGGTAGGGTATCGGCCCGATGCCGAACTAAAAAAAGAGGTCCCTTCTCCGGCTACCGCCGCTAAGCTGCCCGCTGAGATCGAACAAATAGAGGATCTCTACCTCAACGGACTCCATCTCGAACAATACCGGCATGCTACTTTTAATCCCGTTGACTATTATGAAGAGGCCCTGAGAAGAAGTCCCGGGGACGTCCGTTGCAACAATGCCATGGGCCTGCTGCTGCTGCGGAGAGGACAATTTGAAAAGGCCGAACCCTATTTCCGGAAAGCTATTCAGACCCTCACGCAACGCAATCCCAACCCCTATGACGGAGAACCTTATTACAATCTCGGATGGTCGTTGAAGCTTCAAGGCAAAATGGACGAAGCGTACGCAGCTTTTTATAAAGCCACCTGGAACGACGCCTGGCAACATAGCGGATTTCTGGCCCTGGCCAGGATCGCCTCCGCGAAAAAGAATTGGAAAGACGCGCTGTCCCTGGCGGAAAAGTCCCTGGTCCGCAACTATCATAGCCCTGTGACCCGCCAGCTGAAAGCAGCCTTATTGCGAAAGACCTGTTCAGCGTCGGCAGGATCCGGCTCCGCAAATACCGGCGCCGGTTCCACACAAACGAACATCAGCATACGCCTGGCCTTCCTGCAGGAGACCCTGAAGATCGATCCGTTCAATTTTGGCAGTCTCTTCGAAAGCTGGCTGCTGTACAAAGAACCAAAAGATACTTCCTCCGCTGCGGCCGCATTATCAACCATGAAACTAATTATGCGGGACTCCGTGCAGAACTACCTGGAACTGTCACTTGACTACGCCCAGGCAGGAATGTATGAAGAGGCTGGAATGGTGCTGGATATCTTCAGCGAAGGCAAACAGCAATTGCCGACCCTCATACCTTACTACAAGGGATGGTTTGCGGTAAAGGACAATCGTACCAACGACGCCCTGGCCTTCTACAAGGAGGCCGCCCGGCAGAGCCCGGACTTATGCTTCCCGAATAAAATAGAGGAAGTCCTGATCCTGCAAAGCGCCCTGTTGCTCAACCCGGCAGATGCGAGAGCCCATTACTACCTGGGAAATTTCTGGTATGATAAAAGACAATATCCGGAGGCCATCGCCTGCTGGAAGGAGTCTGTCCGCCTGGACGATCGTTTTCCCACCGTTTTCCGCAATCTTTCCCTGGCGGCTTATAACAAGCTGGGTGAAAAAGAGCAGTCGATGAAGTATATGGAGACGGCCTTCCGGCTCGACCCCTCCGACTCCCGCGTATTGATGGAGCTGGACCAGCTATATAAGATCAGCGGCCATCCTTTCGCAGAGAGATTGGACCGGTTGGAAAAATATCCGCTGCTGGTCACGGAAAGAGACGATCTCTACCTGGAAAGAGTTACCCTGTACAATAATCTTCAGCAATATGCAACAGCGAAGGGGCTATTGGCGGCACGGAAATTTCATCCCTGGGAAGGGGGCGAAGGGAAGGTCGTAGGCCAGTACCTGCTCTGCCATATTGAGCTGGCAAAACAGGCCCTGGCACAACGCGATTTCCAACAGGCCTTCGATCTGCTGTCGGCCACACAGTCCTACCCGGTCAACCTGGGCGAAGGCAAGCTCTACGGAGCGCCCGAAAATGATATTAATTATTTGCTAGGCTGTGTATATGAAGGCTGGGGCCAACAGGAGAAAGCCCGGGAGAAGTTCCGGGCAGCGACCACCGGGAATAGCACGCCCGTACAGGCGATCTATTACAATGATCCCCAACCGGATAAAATTATCTACCAGGCCCTGGCCTGGTGGAAGCTCGGGGAGCCGGAGAAGGCCCGGGATATCTTCGAAAAGTTTATTGAGTTTGGCCGGCAGCATATGAACGACAGGATCACCATCGATTATTTTGCTGTCTCGCTCCCGGATATGCTGGTCTTTGACCAGGATATCAATGGACGTAACAAAACGCATTGTAATTACCTGATCGGCCTGGGGTATCTGGGGCTGGGCGATTATACTACGGCGGAAAAAATGCTGAAGGAAGTCATTCAGTCGGATATCAATCACCAGGGCGCCGCCATTTATTTACATATGTTCCCTTTCTTTAATGTAGCGTTTAAACAGGATTTGGCATGTTGAGATCTGCACAGGAACTTTCTTCCGCTTCTTATTCCAGTACCCTTTATGACAATAGGAAGGGTAAGGATGTCTATTGGATCACTCTCCGGAATGGGGACACCGTTATCCGCATCACCAATCTGGGGTGCATTATTACGTCCATTCTTACACCGGACAGGGAAGGTGTGCGAAAGAATATCGTGGCGGGTTTTGAGGAGCCGGGAGATTATGAGCACAACCCTTATTATTTTGGCTGCGTCGTGGGAAGGACGATCAACCGGATAGGAAGAGGAAAATTCACCCTGGACGGCCGCATTGTTCAGCTGTCGCAGAATGACAGTGGCAATCACCTTCACGGAGGTTTCGAAGGATTCGATAAAAAAATATGGGATCTGACAGAGGTGATCCACAGGGAAGGAAAAGTTGGGGTTGTCTTCTCTTATACCAGCCGGGACGGAGAGGAAGGATATCCGGGCAACCTGCAGGCACAGGTGAAATATGTATTGGACCCCGAGAATAAATTACTGATGGAGTATCGGGCTGTTTCGGACAAAAAGACCCCGGTAAATCTTTCCAATCATTCTTATTTCAACCTGACCGGCTTTGACAATCCGCTGATCACCGATCATCTTTTAACGATCCACGCGAAAGAGTACACCGAAAAGAATGAGCACAATCTCCCTACCGGCAACATTCTTCCGCTCTCCGGAACTCCGCTGGATTTTTCCACACCTAAAAAGATCGGA